>NZ_JAIUHQ010000006.1:0-293938 GCF_020165215.1 Mesorhizobium sp. CA15 | reverse complement strand
GTCCGACGACGGACGGCGTGCTGAACCCGGCGATCATGACGGCGACGAGCGCTGCGGCGATCGTGACGCTGACCTCGGCCTACGGTGCCGACGGCGCCGGCACGACGGCCTATGCGCTATCGGTGACGAACGCGGCCTCCGGCCTGGCGACGGCGCAGGGCGACCATGCCATCACGCTGGTCCAGGTCGGCGCCACGGTGCAGGGCCAGTACAGCGATGCCGGCGGCACCCACACCGCCTTCACGGTGTCGGTCGCCTCGGACGGCAAGCTGACGGTGGTGCAGAACGTCGCGCTGGAACATCTGGTCGACGGCTCGACGGCCGCCGCCTACAACGACGCGCTCAATCTGGCGGGCAAGATCGCCGTGACGGCGACGGTGACGGATGCCGACGGCGACAGCGCCTCGACCGGCGCCATCGACATCGGCGGCGCGGTCACCTTCCTCGATGACGGCCCGACAGCAGTCTCGCCGGACTACGCGGTGCTGTCGAATAGCGCGGGCGCTCCGGTTACGTTTGCTCTGGATGTAGACCACTCGCTGTCCAACAACTACGGAGCGGATGGTGCCGGCACGGCGATTTTCGCGGCGTCTCTCGATGGCGCGGACAGCGGCCTGACTTCGGGCGGCGCCCACATCATCTACGATGTATCTGCGGACGGTCATACCCTGTACGGAAATGCTAACGGCCTGGCGGTGTTCACCGTCACCCTCGACCCCCAGAGTGCCAGCTATTCCGTTGACATGAATGGAACGGTCGACAGCCTGACGCAAGTGACGTTCTCTAACGGGACGTATGATTTCGACGGCGGTAACGGCGCCTGGGCCGGCTTCGTGCCCAATGGTCAGAAGAACTCCGGTGCCCCGGTCGACGATAATTCGCAGGACGTGCTTTTCACGCCTTTCGGCACCGGCACGACCATCAACGGGAACGCGAACTCCTTCGGCGTCGGCGGCGGCGCCGGCGGGCAGAACATCGGTGCGGGCGAAGGCATCCGGGTGGACTTTGTCCAGGATTTGACCGGCAACACGATGGGAGCCGGCGGATATGGCGTCCTCGCCAACCGCGACCACGTGTTCGATAACCACTATACCGCCAACGGCGCCACTTTCACCTTTGGCGACGGAAACACCAACACCGTTCTTCAAATCACGGCGAAGGACGACAACGCCACGACGGGTACCGACAACAACAAGGTCGTTGGGGATGGTGCGCTCGATTCGGTCACGTCGGTCGCGATCGCGTATGACGGGCAGACGCAGATCGTCGATTTCGCGACCATCGGCACCAACGCAACGACATACACGGTTGGCAGTCCGGGTGGGCTGACGGACAGAACCTACACGGTTCACTTCGTCGATGTGGATCCCACCGCCGCAGTTCATTATGCCGCTCAGATAACAGGTATAATGGACGACCATGTTTCCGTCTCAACGTTCACGGCCGACGGCTACAACAGTCTGGAATTGTTGAACACGAGCGGCGACGACTTCGCCATCACCGGGTTCGGCGCAGCCGTTCAGAGCACCAACCCCGTCAACTTCAATCTGCCGATCCAGATCGTGGACGCGGACGGTGACCTGGCGACAAGTCTGATCGGCGTGACGCTGAGCGGGAACCCGATTGCGGATCACTCGGCGGACGCCGCCGGCGCTTCGCATATCTACACGTCGACGGCGGCGGCGCCCGATATCATCGGGTCTGCTTTCGACGACACCATCACCGGCAACGATGTCGGGAACATGCTGTATGGTGGAGCCGGAGTCGACAATTTGAGTGGAGCGGGCGGCAACGACACGCTCGTCGGCGGCGCCGGCAACGATACGCTCAATGGCGGGTCCGGCAACGATCTCCTCGTCGGCGGCGCTGGCCAGGACGCGCTGACAGGCGGCACCGGCGCCGATACGTTCAGGCTCGACCACCTCGACATCAAGGATCTCATCACCGATTACAGTGGCGCCGAAGGCGACAAGATCGACTTGTCTTCGCTGTTCGAGACAGCACCGGGAGGCAACATCGCCGACTACGTGCATTATGACGCTGGCACAAAGACGCTGAGTGTCGACACCAACGGCACGGCCGGCGGCACCAACTTCGTAGATGTGGCCCAGCTGACGAACGGACCTGCCGCCGGAACGATCAACATCCTTTACGACGACACGAACCACGCACAGCACACGGCCACCATTTAGCACTTATGCGCTACCACGCTTCCATGCTAAACATCAGCAAAGCATGAATTCGCAATTCGGAGAGGGGTTTACATGAAACATTCCGTAAGATTGCTGGCTTCGGCCGCGGCGCTGTTGGTGGCAGGGTCGACTGGGTTCGCCGCTGACATCATCGGCGAGCCGGCGGTGAATTATTGCCGCACTGTGGGCACGTCGGACTTGGTGCTGACCGACAACATGGTCGAGCTCAAGGAGCATGTGGTGAAGCTGATGGACGAATCGGTCGCCGTCGCCAACAGCCCGGAATGGATCAACTCGTCGCGTCCCGCCTTCGTCTGGGCTTCGGAAGCCAAGGTCGCCTGCGGCATGGCCTATGGCTACCTCAAGACGAACTACAAGGACGAAGACACGCTCAACAAATGCGAGTGCTTCCACGACCGCATGGTCGAGTACATGCACTGAGCTGACGGGCAAGCGGACGCCGGCTGGCTGCAATGGTGGCCGACGGAGAACCGGCGAAGGCGATCGCGCTGGACCGGTCCGCCGTTTCACCGAAACGGCGAAACGGTCCATCTCTTTGTCTTGACGCAAGTGCGAGCGGAAAACCGCTGCGCAGTGTTCTTGGAGTTGCCCTGGCGGTCGCCTTGCTCGGCCTGGGGCAAACACCTGTCCACGCCAACTGGCTGGAACGACCGCAACCGTCGGGGACGCAGCCTGTGCGCTGCGACGCGGCGCCCGAGCGGACGCGCGCGACATTCAAGGCATTCGCCACCTGCCATGCGTCGCTCTACGGCCTCGAGCCGGTGCTGGCGCATGCGGTGATGGAGATCGAAAGCGGCTTCGATCCCGGCGTGCGCGGCGCCGACGGCGAGATCGGCCTGATGCAGGTCATGCCGGCAACGGCGCGGATGCTCGGCTTTCGCGGCTCGCTCGAGGAGCTCGGCGAGCCGGCCACCAACATCGCGCTCGGCGTCAGATATCTGGCGCAGGCAAACAGGCTCGCCGCGGGCGATCTTTGCACCACCGTGATGAAATACCGGGCCGGACACGGCGAGACCCGCTTCTCTGTCCGCTCTGTCGACTACTGCCGGCGCGCACGCGCGATCCTGGCACGGGAAGGCCTCGACGCGACCGGGCCGCTGCCGGTGGCGACGATCGGATTCTCCGACGTCTCGACGATCGGCTTCTCCGACATCTCGATTGTCGGCTTGCCCGCCGCCGGCGAGGAGAAACGCGTCTGCGTGCGACGATCGTTCGTGCCGGGGCCGCGCTACATGAAATGCGCCGACTATCGCAGCCCGGCGCAAGCAAGGACGATACAGGCGCTGAGAGCGCGGCTGTTCGACGGCTGAAGCCATGATGCAAGAATCGCGGGACGGCCGGGCAGGCAAACGTTAAGAGAAGTGAAGGCGGACCGGGGCGAATACTGGCGGCAGATGGGATGGAAGCATCAAATGAAATGTGAGCGGCACGATCCGGACCTGAAGCGCGCCGCGCCGAAACGAATCGTTGCGGCGCGCTTCAGGTCTTTGTCAGATGCATGTCGTCTCCCCAAAACCGGGACCACTTTTGGGCGACATGCATTGGGGGCTCTCGCTCTCGGGCTCGTCGCGACGCTGTGCGCATGCCAGTCCAAGAGCGGCGCGTCGGACGTGCTCGATCCGTCGGCGATAGCGGCACCCGCCGGCCAGGCGGGCGCGCCCGCGGCGCCCGCCCAGCAGGCAAGCGGCCAGGCCTTGGGCAGTGCGGCCTTGGCCAGCGCGACCTCGGCCGGCCCGGCCTCGGCCGCCGCCGCCAAGGCCCAGCTGACGCTCGGCACGGGGCCGACCAAGGTGGCCATGCTGCTGCCGCTTTCGGCGCCCGGAAGCACGGGCGAGACCGGCCGGAAAATGTATGACGGCGCGCGCCTCGCAATGGCCGATCTCGGCGACAAGCTTCTGACGCTGACGATCGAGGACACGCGCGGCGACAGCGGCTACGCGAAGGAGCTCGCGGTGAAGGCGATCACCTCGGGCACGGCGAAGGCGGTCATCGGGCCGTCCGAGCTTGCGGCC
Source organism: Mesorhizobium sp. CA15 (assembly GCF_020165215.1). NCBI lineage: Bacteria > Pseudomonadati > Pseudomonadota > Alphaproteobacteria > Hyphomicrobiales > Phyllobacteriaceae > Mesorhizobium > Mesorhizobium sp. CA15. The sequence continues at coordinate 289,713 of NZ_JAIUHQ010000006.1, read as the reverse complement.
GCTCAGCACCTTGCCAAGCTCTCCGGCTCCAAGCGGCCGCCGGTGCTGGCGCTGGCCGACAATTTCGCCGGCGGCCCCGGCGTCTATTCCGTGCGGCTCGGCGAAGCCGATAGCGCTGCGGCGGGCGCGGCGGCGGTCGCCGCCAAGGGCGCCAGGAAATTCGTGCTGCTGGTGCCATCGGGCGCGGACTCGGGCCCGATTGAATCCCGGGTGGCCAACGCGCTCAGCATCTATGGCGCCACGCTTGCGGTGACCCTGCCCTATTCGGCGAGCGACGGCGGCGCCAAGGTGGTGTCCGACATGGGCTCGCTGGTCGAGGCGCCTGACGCCGTGGTCGTCGCCTGCGGCGACGGCAGCCCTGTCGCCGTGCTCGCGGCGCTGAAGGCCAAAGGCATTCCGGGCAAGGCGGTGACGCTGGTCGGCACCGACCGTTGGCTCGAGCACCCGATGGATCCGCTCTACGAAGGCGCCTATGTCGCGACGCTCGACCAGAGCGAGATCGGCCCGATCGCCGACCGCTTCAAGGCGACCTACAACTACCAGCCGGACGTCAACGTGGCCTATGCCTACGACGTGGTGGCGCTGAGCGCGGGCATCGCGAGCTCCGCCGGCCCGGACGGCTTCAGCAAGCAGGTGCTGGAAAACACCCGCGGCTTCCGCGGCTCAACCGGCCTGTTCCGCTTCCGCGCCGACGGCTCGAGCCAGAGGTCGATGCCTTTTTTCAGGGTGGAGAAGGGTCAGCTTAAGCTGGTGGAGAAGTCGACGTCGGGGTTTTAGGGGGCGTCGTGGGTCAGTTATCTCGAGAAGATACAGCATGGGGAGCAGAAAATAGCCGCGGCAACAGCATTGGCACCCGCCGGGCATAGTCATCATATTCGGGAAACGTCTGCCGCAGGATCGCTTCTTCGTTTCTAGCGCGGCGGTACTGCAACGAGAACTGCAGTATGCCCAAGGCAACCATTAGCTCCGAAAAATGCGAAACGATCATCCCGATCACGAAAACAGCCTCGCAGATGTAAAGCGGATGGCGGACAACGGAATATGGGCCGGTGGTAACCAGGCGGCGAGCCGTAGCCATGAGAGAAAAGGACCGCCCGAGCCAATTAAGACAGAAAATTGAACTCGACGTGCCAATGAAAATTAAGCAAAGAGCGGTTACTTGCGCAGCTCCACTTTCCACAGGACGTGTCAGAACCATTGCCAGCAGTATCAGGAACGTTCCGGCCACCGAAGTAACCCTCGGTTCGATTCCTCGCGCAGTTGCCTGCGCCGGAAGCCGGCTGATCGTCATGATCAGTTGCAGCAACAGAAACACTGTCGATGCGAGTTGAGTAACCACTGCCAGAGTGATTGCCGAAGTGTCGTGGCGGAAATAAAGGAACAGCGGAATCGCGCTGGACGTCGCCAAGAACGTCATGACGACAATGACGGCGATACGCCCAAAGAAGTCCTCATTTAACATTCCTGTCGCCCCTCCCCAAGAGGCCATTCAAGCAGCACTTCATCGTCGGGACAAGGAAATGGTTTCCAGAGAGTTAATGGCTTTTCCGCATGCACCTCTAATTAACCTTGTCAGCCTATCCTCGAGGAATGCCGAACGGTCTTTCCCTGCTTCGAATCCTGGCTCCGACCATGGCGACCATTTCGGTACTCACGCTGATCGCGCTTAATCCGCACAGCGCTACGTTTGCAATTTGGGCGATGTTGCCTATGAATGCGGCCGGATGGCCTGCGCTTCATACAGCAAAGTCGCCAAGCGCGATTCAGTTAAGCTGCTCCAATATTCCGGAACTGGTTGCCACCACTAGCGCGTGATACATCTGCAACCCTATCGCGCAGATGGCGGCCCCGGAGATCGGCACACCAAACGGCACGATGCCTTTGCGGCCCATGTGCTGGACATAATGGCGAAACATCCCGGCCGGCAGCAAAAAGGGATTCTTGACCACGGCAGCCGTAGCGACAGCGAAAACCAGCAGCAACACAGAAAAGACAGCGAGATTGCTGCCGCCAATCAGAAACGGCGTGACGCTCATCAGCTTCACGTCGCCGGCGCCGACCTTGTGCAAGAGCCAGAACGGAAAGAGTGCAAGAAACAGCGCGACGCCGCCAAAAGCGCTGATGCCCATTTCCAGCCACGAGTGGGTTTGCAAGGACTGGAACTGCAGCGCCCCGAGCCCGAGACAGAGCAACAGCAGCACGGCGCGGTTAGTAATCTTCTGCGTGGTGAAATCAGTCCAGGCAATTCTTGCCAAAAGCAGGATTGCCAACGCCTTGAACACAAGCGACGCGGCGAGCAAAAGACTCATGACCGCTCAATGTTCCGCACGCTGGATGACAGCAGCTTCAGATTGTTGGCCACTGTCGGATCATTGGGCGCCAGTTCATAGGCTTTGAGAAAGTTGCTACGCGCGTCCTGCAGCTTGCCGCGCAGCAGATAGGAATAGCCGAGATTGTTGTAATATTCCGGCGTTGCGCCAAGCAGCCGGTAGGCCCGGCCATAGGCCATGTCGGCAAGATCGAAACGGCGGATGCGATCGCACGAGGCGGCGAGACCAAGCCAGGCGACGCCGTCATTCGGCGCGAGCCGGGTTGCCTTATAGAACAAGGCGCCGGCATTGCCGTAATTTTCGGAACGGAACTGGGTCTTGGCCTCGGTGATCGCCTGGTCCGACGCGTAGTAGTCGACGTCGCTGATCGTCTTCAGCCCGTCGAAGGTGTCGCCGAAGGCGGTGTAGTCGCCTTTGGCGGGCTCATTGGTGCGCACGACGCCGCCGGTGGAATCGTGGGTCTGGCAACCGGCCAGGAAGATCAGCAGCAGGCTGGTCGCGACTGCGAGGCGCTTTATCATTGTGTGTTCCCACGAGTCCCCGACTCTATTTTAGAAGAGAAACATATGACCGACTAGAAGAAAATGCCCTTCATGCGGATGATCACCGGCAACATGACGACCATCATCACCACCGGGAAAATGCAGAGGCCAAGCGGTATCATCATCTTAACGGGCAAGGCGTTGGCGCGCTCTTCGGCCTGCAATATGCGCTGACCGCGCATCTCGGCGCTGTAGACGCGCAGGGCGTCAGTGAGACTGGTGCCCAGCTCTTCCGATTGGCGGAACAGCACAGCCAATGCCTTTGCTTCGTCGAGACCGATGCGATCGGAGAGTTCGCGCAAGGTCTCGCGCAGTGGCTTGCCCGCTCGCAACTGCAGATTCATGATCGAGAGCTGGATGCCGAGCCATTTGTGCGTTCCGGCCATTTCCTGGCTGACTCGTTCGACCGCCGCCTCCAGGCTCATGCCAGCATCGGCGCAGGTGATCATCATGTCCATGAAATCGGGAAAGGCGCGACGATAGACCTGCTTCTGGGCGTTTTCGAAACGATCGAGCATGATGGCTGGGATAACGATGCAGCCGAGGCCGATCAGGCTCGCCCCCCCGAAAGCGAAGAAGCCTGGCAATTTCGGCGGCAATACCTTCGACAGGAGGGCGTACATAAGCAGAAAGCCTATGGCGACGGCGCCCAGCCGGCAAAGTGTGTAGATGAGAGGCGCGCTCGCGTGATAAAAGCCGGCACGAAAGAGCTTTGCCTCCAGAGCGTTCGGCTCCTTGCGTTCCTTCTCGATCGACTTGAAATAGGCATCGACCGGCTTTTGGGCGGCGACCTTGGCAAGATGGTCTTGTCCCAGGATCGAGCGCCGATCCACGGGCCCGTCGCCGACGAGACTTCCTGTCACCAGCCTGCGCGTTTGCATCGCGGGCATGAACACCAACGCGGCGAACAGGAATAACGCCACCGCCGCCGCGAAGACGGCGAGGGAGAGCAGAAAGGTCAGGTAGTCGGTGTTCGATAGCAGGCTGATGGCTCGCTCCTAGAAGTCGAAAGTGACCATGCGATACATGATAAAGTCACCTAAAATGGCCCATAGTCCAAAAGTCAGAAAAACCGGAAATACGACTGGATTCCCCCAAATCTGCCCGTAGTATGACGGCGCAATAAGTTGCAGTATCAGGAACATCACGACAGGAAACAGCGAGATAATCCACGCGGATGCGCGGCCTTCGGCCGAAAGCGCCCTGATTTTTAATCTCAACTTCTGCCGTTCGCGCAGTACAGACGAGAGGTTCGCAAGGATCTCTGTGAGGTTGCCGCCCGTCTTGGCCTGGATCGAGAGCGAGACAGACAGCAGATGAAGTCCCTCGAAGCCGACCCGCTCCGACAGTTTCCGCACCGCTTGCTCCATACTCAGCCCGAAGGTGATCTCGTCAGAGACGATGCCGAATTCCGTGCCGAGCGGATCAGGCATTTCGCGGGCGACGAGGCCGATCGCGACGGAGGCCGGGTGGCCGGCGCGAAGCGAACGGACGATCATGTCGAGCGCATCGGGCAATTGCCTGGCGAATTTCAGGATTCGCTTTTTGCAGGCGCGACGCAGGATGAGAAGCGGCAACAAAAAGCCCACTACCAGGAAGACGAGGAGCGCCTCCAGTGCCGAAAGATTGATCAGGAACCAAAGAAGCAACGCCAGTGCCAAACCGGCAAGAAGGAAAGACGCCGCAAAGGTCATCGGGTTGCCGGTGATACCCGACTGAGTGTATAGCCGGTTCAACCAGACAAAACCGGAGATGAAATCTCCTGAATCGGTCAGGCCGCGCTCGCGCAGCAAACGTTGCAGGGTACGTTCCGCCGGCGCGTCATCGGAGAGGCGGCGAAGCCGGTGATTGACCGCGACCCGGCGCGAGCGCCGACCGGCAAGCGAAAGATAGAAGGCTTCGCCGACAAGAATGACGGAGGCCGCCGCGACCGCGTAGATGAAATAGAGCAGTGCCTGTCCGGTCAGCATCACAAGGCAACCTGGGGATTGAACGCATCCTTGGCAAAATGAAGGCCGAGCGTGGCGGCCTCAGGGGCAAAGCGCGGGCGCACGCCGGTGGCGCGGAAATCGCCGATGATCGTCCCATCGGCGACAACATCGCGCCTGACGAAATGATAGATTTCCTGCAGCTGCACGACATTGCCTTCCATGCCGGTGATCTCCGCGATGGAGACGACACGCCGGCCGCCATCGGCAAGGCGCTGGGTCTGGACAATAATGTCGATGGCCGAGGCGATCTGGGCACGGATCGAATCATGCGTCATAGGCAGACCGGCCATGCCGACCATCTGCTCCAGGCGCGAAATGGCGTCGCGCGGCGTGTTGGCGTGGATGGTTGTCATCGAGCCTTCGTGGCCGGTGTTCATGGCCTGCAACATGTCGAAGGCTTCCTCGCCGCGCACTTCGCCGACGATGATGCGGTCGGGGCGCATGCGCAGCGCGTTCTTGACCAGCTCGCGCTGGCGGATCTCACCCTTGCCCTCGACATTGGGAGGACGCGTTTCCAGCCGGCCGACATGCGGCTGCTGCAGTTGTAGCTCAGCCGCGTCCTCGATGGTGACTAGGCGCTCCCTGGCCGGGATGTAGCTCGACAGCGCGTTGAGCAGCGTCGTCTTGCCGCTGCCGGTGCCGCCGGAAACCAGGATCGACTTGCGCGCCTGCACCGCGATCCTGAGCATGTCGATCATCGGCTGGCGGATCGAATTGAACGCCATCAGGCGTTCCAATGAATAAGGGTTCTTCGAGAATTTGCGTATCGAGACCAGCGGGCCGTCGATCGAAACCGGCCGCACGGCGATGTTGACGCGCGAGCCGTCCGCCAGGCGCGCATCCGCCATCGGCGCGGATTCATCCACGCGGCGACCAATGGCCGAGACGATCTTGTTGATGATCCTCAGCAGATGCACCTCGTCGCGGAACCGGATAGCGGTTTCCTCGATCATGCCGCGACGCTCGATGAAGACACGCTCATGGGTGTTGATCATGATGTCGGTAATCGAGTCGTCCTTGAGCAGGGGCTCGATCGGACCGAGCCCCAGCATCTCGTCGGCGGTGTCGCTGGTCAGCTGATCGAGCTCGCGGGCGTTCAACGGTACGTTCCGGCCGCGCACGAACTCGCGCACGATCGGCCGAATCTCATTGAGGATCTCGTCCTTCGACGCGCTTTCCAGCGCCGTCAGGTTAAAGCGGTCGATGAGATGACGATGCAGCTCGACTTTAAGAGTCAGAAAATCATCGCCCTGTGGCTCGGCTTCGACCGCGGGAGCGGTAGCCGCCCCATTCGACGCGATGACGACTGGCGCCAGTGGCATCTTCTGTTCGTTCGGCCCTTTGATGAAGCGACCCAACATGCCGCTTACCCCCTTATCTTTTCCCCAAATGGAAACTAAGCGTTAACCACGAGAGGCACAAGCGGCCTGCAAGCCACAGAGCGTATATTACTTGCGACATAGTTAAGAGATGAGGAACGGGGAAATCGTTTTATTTTCCCCTGCGTTCCGTGCACCGACTAAAGTCCTACGACCTTTGTCAATATGCATGCGACATTGGTCGATAAGCCGCTAGATATACTGAGATATGCATTATTTCTAATGTGGCAACCGAGGGGTATGGCTGCGGCGGAATTGTGAACGAATGGTTAAGATCACTTGAAAAACGAGGCGAATCAAGCTGTTGTGAAAATTCAAAAAGCGTTTGAACGAGTATTGAAAGGTTAAGGGACTGTTAATCCGTTTGACACTGCTTTTTCGCGCGACCTAGGATTGAACGTGACGGGGGATGCTTGGGTATGGGGTTCATCCTTGGCTCTGTCTCGTCGGGTTCAAACCTCCAAAGGGAGAAATTGGCATGAAGAAGCTCATGACGATGGCCCGGCAGTTCCGCGACGAAGAAAACGGCGCTGCTATGGTCGAATATTCGATTCTGATCGGTATCATCACGGCAGCAGCGATCACGTTGATCGTTGGCGTAGGTGCCTATGTGACCGACGCTTGGCAAACCCTCTGCACCGCCTTGGGTAGGACAGGCGCTGGCTGCACGGCGGCGGCGGCGGGTTGAACAAACTGCTGGAGAGCGTTGTGTCCGGGCCTCTCCGGCTTGAAGATTTGTACCAGGCCCAAATTACCTGGGCCTGGTACAAACCGTAGTTGGGCTGGGGCTTGGGTAAATGCGCGCCAATACACTCATTATGATCGTGCTCGCCGGTATATTCGGCGTCCTGGCGGTCGTGCTGATCAACATCTGGCTGGCCGGTCAGCGCAACGCAATGGCGCAGTCGAACGGCGTGCAAGCAAGCACCGTTGTCGTTGCAGCCATGCCGCTGAAATTCGGCGACGCGCTGAGCACCGACAACTTGCGCGAAATTGCATGGCCGGCGGGAGCCGTGCCAGCAGGCGCATTCAAGACAATCAAGGAAGCGATGGCCGGCAACGGATCGCGCCAGGCGCTGCAATCGATCAGCGCCAATGAACCTATTCTCGCCGCCAAGATCACCGGGCCGGGCCAGCGGGCCACGCTGTCGGCAGTGCTCGCCGAGGGCATGAAAGCAGTTTCCATCCGCGTGAACGACGTGCTCGGCGTCGCAGGATTTGTCTTTCCTGGCGACAGGGTCGACGTTTTGTTGACACGGAACGTTCGAGGCGACGACGGCGCCGACAGAAGCTTCGTCGACGTGCTGCTGCAGAGCGTGAAGGTGCTTGCCGTCGATCAGGTCGCCGACGAGAGCAAGGATGCCCCGCAGGTCGTGAAAGCCGTCACGGTCGAAGTCAGCACCAAGGACGCGCAGAAGCTGACACTCGCGGCGGGCGCCGGCCAATTGTCATTGGCTTTGCGCCAGGCTGCAGGCAGCAAGGGTGAGGCGAATGAGAGGGTCACGCTGGCGGATCTAACCGCCGACACGCCTGAGGATGTCGCCAAGCGCCAGGCCGAGCTGGATAGGCAGGCTGCGGAGGAAGCGGCGCGCAAACAGGCCGACCAAAGGATTGACGGCCTCGCCAAGGCGGTGGAACGTGTCGGCAGTCAACTCGATCAGTTGAGCAAGGCAAAGCCCGCTCCGGCAGTCGCCACGGCGCCGCAACCGGTGAAGGAAGTCGTCAAATACGTTCAACCGGAGCCGCCCAAGCTGGCAACGGTCGGAGTGTTCCGGGGCGTCAAGCTGGAATCATACGAAGTGCCGCGACAAGACTGACGAGGGTCGGCGCGGCGGAGGCTGCCCTGGAGCAGCGAGTGGGGAGACGGGGAATGAAGGGGTTTTGGGTAAGGATGGCGGCGGCCGCGCTATCCGTGTTGGGCGTATCGGCGATCTCCGGCCATCCGGCTGCGGCGGCTGACCGCTTCATCGACGTGTCGAGCCCGTCGCTGCATCGCGTGTTCGTCCCCGTTTCCCAATCCGCCACGATCCAGGTGAACGCCACTTTGGGCGACATCGTGGTCGGCGACGAGAAGATCGCCGACGCGCAGCCAATGACCGACAAGACGCTCTACATCATCGGCAAGAGCGTCGGCACCACCACCGTCAATCTGTTTTCCGAGGACAAGCGCTCGCTGGGCGCCATCCAGATCGAGGTCGGCCAGGATGTCAGCGACATGGCGGTAGCCATTCGCCAGGTGGCACCCAAGGCTCGGATCGAGATCGGTTCCATCAACGGCAAGGTCAGACTTTCGGGCCATGTCAAGGATGCCGCAACGTTGGCATCCATTGTAGAAGTCACCCAGCAATACGGGCCAGACTCCATCATCAATGCCGTCACCATTGACGACAGCGAACAGGTCAATCTTTCGGTGCGCATCCTGGAGGCCAAGCGGAATGCAGGCCGCGATCTCGGGGTGTCCATCAGGAGCACGAACAGCCGCGGCACGACGCTAACGGGCACGGGCGTTGCGGCAGTTGATAAGGACAAAGTCGTGCTTGGGTCTGGCGACCTTGTCAGCGGGCTGCTGTCCACAGCGAGCCCATTTGGAGCATTGATTACCCGCGTGATCGACAGCAACGTCAAGGTCGATCTCATCATTGAAGCGTTGGAGTCGAAAGGCGTTGTGCGCCTGCTGGCCGAACCAAACCTCACCACGGTTTCCGGCGAGACAGCTAGCTTCAACGCCGGCGGCGAAGTGCCGATCCGCAGCGTCAACAGCCAGGGCGAAATCGAAATCCAGTTCAAGCAATTCGGTGTCAACCTGAACTTCACGCCGGTCGTTCTCGACGATGGCAAGATCCACATCAAGCTCGCGCCGGAGGTCAGCGACCTCACCGGCTTTACGCCTGCGGGCGACCCTATTTTCACCAACCGGAAGTTGGCAACAGTGGTCGATTTGCGCGACGGCCAGAGCTTCGCGGTCGGGGGCCTGCTTTCCAGCAAGAACACCAGGCTGCAGGACCAGGTGCCGTGGCTCGGCCAGGTGCCGATCATCGGCGCGCTGTTTCACAATTCGAGCACGCAGAAGGAAGAGACCGAGCTGGTCGTCATCGTCACCCCGCATCTCGTGCGGCCGGTGAGGCCTGGCGAGCAACTGGCGACGCCTTTCGACAAGACGAGACCGGCCAACGATCCGGAGCTCATGCTGCTCGGCCAGCTCGAAGTCAACAAGGACATGATCCGCATGTACGAGCATGGCGAAGGCGTCACCGGGCCCTATGGCCACATGCTGGATGTGAAATCGAAGGACAAGCTGGTCTATGTCAAGAAATAAGCTCCTGCTCGTCCTTCTCGCCACCGGCCTGCTTGCGGGCTGCGCGGCCGACTATCTGAACAATTACGACACGATGACGCTGGCTGCCGGCGACTCGCAGAAGGCCAATCAGCTGCTGCAGACGGTCGATCCGTATAACCCGGCTTCCAACAATACCAAGATCGAAGGCGACGGCGCGCGGTCCGTCGCTGTCGTGCAGAAATACAAGCTGCCGCCAAGCACGACCGCGCCGGCGACAAACATGACGGTCAATGTCGGCCCGACTGGCACGACGCAGTGAATTGAGCAGAAGGATGCGGCGCCGGGCGCGCGAGGACGCCTGGCACGAATGGAACAGAGAGTAGATCATGTTGAGGACCATTCGTGAATTCCGGGACGATCAGCGCGGCATAGCGATGATCCTCGTCACTATCATGCTGCCAGTGCTTATCGGCTTTGCGCTCCTGGTCATCGACATGAGTCGGGCCAACAGCTTGCACAACGATCTGCAGAAGGGCGCCGATGCGTTCGCGCTGGCTGGAGCTGCGGAACTCGATGGGCGAGTGGATGCGCTAACTCGCGCTAACCGCGCCATTCTCAATCTCGTTCAGAATACTTATCGCTTCTCCACCCAAAACACTCAGCAGACATTGACTGCTACAAACACTGACACCAGCAGCATTACGTGGCGCTACCTGAGCGGCATACCAGCCAATGACAGCGATCCTATTCTCGATGCGAGCGTAACAACCGATCCGGCTGCAGCGCGCTTTGTCCAGGTCACCGTCAAGCCAGTCGGGTTTGCGACCATTTTTCCAGCATCGTTCCTGACCGGAAGCAATGCCAGCAACGGCATGAGCATCGGATCGACTGCGGTAGCTGGAAACGCCGGCACCACGGTGTGCTCGATGGTGCCGGTGTTCATCTGCAATCCTTTCCCCGGTCAGGATCTAAACCAGATCGCGAACTCGGCAAGCCTTTTGAAGAAGAGCCTCAAGCTTGTTGTGGGCGGCTCCTCATGGGGCCCGGGTAATTTCGGTTTTCTGCGGCCAAGCGACGGCCACGGCTACGGCGAAAGCGACCTGGCAAACGATGTTGCCATCGGTCAAGTGCCTGAATGCGTGAACACTAGGCTCATCTATACGCAGACCGGCAACTTGACGACCAAGGTTACCAATGCGTTCAACACCCGCTTCGACCTGTTTCCGAACGGCGCTAACAGCTTCCCATCGAAAAACGACAGCCGGTGGCCGCCCGCGCCCAATGTGCGAAAAGGCTACAAAACGACGGGCGGCTGCAACAGCACCTTGCAGACCGATACTACAAAGTTCCGCGGACTGACTCCCGACCTGCAGTTCAACGGGCAGATCGGCAACGGGTTGTGGGATTATAACGGCTATGTCAGCGCCAACAATCTGGCTGCCGGCCTTGCTGGCTTCAAGGACGCCAACAACAACGCCTACAGCAACACCAACCCGCCATCACGCTACGATCTCTACAAATACGAAAATGATCCTTCTCATAATCTTGTAGGCACCGCATCAAAAGGCGGAGAGACGGGCACGCCGTCCTGTGCCTCGACAACGGGCAGCGCCAGCCGGCGTCTGTTCCAGGCAGCAATCGTGGATTGCAGCTCGCAAGCCGTTCTCAATCAGCTCAACGGACAAAGCGGCGCCGTGCCGGCGATGGGCTTTGCGAGCCTATTCTTGACCCAGCCGATCGACAGCGGCGCCGTCATGGCGGAGATCGTGGACATCAACGGCACGCTTGGCCGCGGCACCCTGTCTTCGGTGGTGCGGACCGAAGTACAGCTTTATAGGTGATGCGATGCTTGCCGCCTTGGGCCTAGTTCTGCGCAGGTTCGGCCTTGAGGAGAAGGGCACAGCTCTCGTCGAGATGACGCTGATCACGCCGCTCATGATCAGCCTTTCGGCCGGCGTGTTCGAATTTGGCAATCTTCTCCACAAGAAATTGCTGATTGAAGCCGGACTCAACGATGGGGCTCGCTTCGCGGCGCGCTGCAATCAGACGCTCAATCCGTCGGTGAACTGTGCTACATACGCACGCAACATCGCCGCCACGGGAACCTATGATTGCGGCGGCAACTGCAATGTCTCCGGCAGGGTTTCGGGTTGGTTGCCGTCAACGGTTACCGTCAATCTCAACTATCTTGTCATTCCTGTGACAACAGACACCAACGGGTTGCAGAACTACAGCAGTTCGACTTCGAACGTTAGGGTGGTGCAGCTCTCTACTTCTTTCAGCTATACCGGTGTTTCTTTGCTGAACTATCTCGGGTTAGGACCGATCACCCTTTCCGCTGCCCATCAAGAACGTTACATCGGGTCCTGAAAATGCAGAGCCTCGTTACGTTCAGAAAAGACGAAGCCGGCGCGGCAATGGTGGAGTTCACCATCGTCATGACATTGCTGTTCACGCTTACTCTTGGTTTCGTTGACTTCGGCTATGCATTGTACCAATGGAACGCCGCCACAAAGGCCGTTGAAGCAGGCGCTCGCTTGGCTTCTATTTCAGCCCCGGTGGCGCCTGAGATCACCACCGCCGGACTCGCGACCTCACCCGGTGACCCGATCCCTGTTGGTAACTACAACTATACCTGCAATGGCGCGACCAGCACCTGCACATGCACCGGCGCGGGATGTGTGGCGGGCACGTTTACCCTGGCGAACTTCAATCGCATCTTCCGCGGCGATGCCAGCGGCACTGGAACCTGCCCAGCGCTGGCCGCAGGGCAGCGGCCAGGCATGTGTCATTTCTTTCCAAGGCTGCAACCAGCCAACGTCGTCGTCAAATACACGGCGACCGGTCTCGGCTATTACACTCGCGCCGGCGGATCCGTGCCGACCATCAGTGTCAGCCTGCAGAATGTCACCTTTCAATTCTTCTTCCTGGGCGGACTGCTCGGCTTCAACAACATCACCATGCCCTCGATGCTGAGCACGGCTACGGGCGAAGACATGAAGAGCACATGGCCATGAACGCCATCGACACCAGAGTCCTCCCCACAAAACGCAAGCAGGTGGCGCTGTTTTCCGGCGATGCGAATTTCAAGCGCGATGTCACCACGCGGCTCGATGCGCTGGCGATCTACGACGTCAAGGTCTCGGATGCGGCCGAGTTCCTCAAAGGGCCGCCTGTCGACAGCCGGCCCGGCATCATCATTCTCGATCTGGCCAATGGCGAGCTGCTCGGCAATCCGGCAATCGTCGAGGCGCGTGCGGCCTGGGCGTCGGTGCCGCTGATCGCGATCTCCGACGAGCTCACCTCCGAGCAGACGCGCGTTCTGGTGCGAATGAACGCGTCCGACTGGCTGCACAAGCCGCTCGACGCCAAGGAGCTGCTCAACGCCGTCACCTTCCACGACACCGGCAGCCAGGGCACCAAGAGCCGCATCGTCACCTTCATTGCCGCCAGCGGCGGCGCCGGCGCCACCACGCTGGCGATCTCGGCGGCCGAGTATCTCGCCTCGAAATCGGCCGAGCGGGCGGCCGCGACCTGCCTCGTCGATCTCGACTTCCAGAGCGCCAATTGCGGCGCCTATCTCAACCAGTTCAACCAGTTCGACCTCTCCGGCATCATCGGCCAGCCGGACCGGCTCGATGTCGAGCTGATGGACGTCATCAAATTGTCGCGGCCTTCCGGCCTGACGCTCTATTCCTTCGAGCGGCCGCAACTGCCGTTCGAGCCGCGCGGCTCCGACTTCGTCTTCAGGCTGCTCGATCTCGTCGCCTACCGCTTCGACGACATCGTCATCGACCTGCCCAACATCGAGACGCCGTGGCACGATTCGGTGCTGCGCACGAGCGACGAGATCTTCATCGTCTTCGAGCTCAACGTCGCTTCGCTGAGGCAAGGCAAGCGGCTCTACAAGAAGATCCGCGAATTGCGCGGCAACAAGGTCAGCATCACGCTGGTGGCCAACAAGCACAAGCGCAAATGGTTCGGCAACCACTTCTCGCGCAGCGAGCTGGAGAAGATCTTCAAGGCGCCGCACATCAAGTCGCTGGCGCTGGACAACGCGCTTCTGGCCGACGCGCTGAACCGCGCCATCCTGCCTTCCGAGGTGGACGGACGCGCGCGCTTCAACAAGGACTTGAAACGCATGTTCAAGGAGCGGCTGGACAATGCCCAGCGCTAGACTTCGCATCGTCGGGCGTCTTGCCGCGGCCGGCCTGATCGGCATCGCGCTGGCGTCGGCCTGCGGTTTGGCGCAAGCCGGATCGGGCCTGCCGCCGCTGCCGGCCATGGGCCCCAGCCTGCGCAAGGCGGTCGCCTTCGAGACCCGTGAGCAGGCCGGCACGATCGTCATCCGCAAAAACGAGAAGGCGCTCTATCTGGTGACGGCAGCGGGGCATGCGCTGCGCTACCAGATCAGCGTCGGCCGCGACGGCTTCGGCTGGACCGGAACGGTCAAAATCGCTTCCAAGACCGAATGGCCGGAATGGCGCCCGCCCAGGGAAATGCGCGCGCGCCGGCCGGAGCTGCCGGCGATGGTGCCGGCCGGTCCCTACAATCCGCTCGGCGCCAGGGCGCTTTATCTGTCGCGCGACGGGCGCGACACGCTCTATCGCATCCATGGCACCAACGATCCCAAGGGCGTCGGTTTCGACGGCACGTCCGGATGCTTCCGGCTGACGAACACCGATGTGATCGATCTCTTCAAACGCGTCGCGGTGGGCGCAAAGGTGGTGGTTGAATGACGATGATCAGCGAGCCGGACGTCCCGGCAATCGAACTCGGTCATAGGGAAGCCGCTCCGGGAAAGCCCAGCCGGGCCAGGCTGATCGGCGTCGTGGCGGTGGGTGCGTTGCTCGTCACCGTCGTCAATGTGACAGCCGCGGTCTATCTCTATCGCGGCGTCAGCGACTTGAAGACGATGGAGGCGCGGCTGGAACAGCTCGGTCAGTTCGAGCAGCGGATCGGCGCCCGTATCGACACCGTCAATAACGGTTTCCAGAGCCGGTTCGAGACGCTGGACCATCAGTTGCAGGCGAATTTCGGCCGGATCAATGGCAATATCGCCAAGCTTGAGCAAGGCCAGCCCGTCGCCGCCAGCGAGCCGGCGCCCGGCGCGGCCGAGCCTGCCCTGCTCGACAACACCACGGTGGCGGATGCGTCTGCGGCCGACGGAGACGCTGGCGCCGGAGACGGACAGCCCGCGTTCAAGCGCAAGGTCGCGCCTCCGGGGCCCAACCCGTCCTACCAGCGCATCCAGCAGCCCGACGGCAAGGTCTATTACAAGAAGATCAACTGAGCAGGCGGTCTTCGCCTAGACCGGCAGGTTACAGATCGCGCTGCAGCGCAAGCATGCGGACAGCGCGGGCTTCGGCACGCAGCTTTGCCTCGCGCAGAAACGCGACATGGCAGTAGGCGCATGCCGCGAGACCGAGGCACAGCACCAGGCAGTTCTGCAAGCTTAGGTCGACCATCACCGAGAACTGAAGGCCATGGGGCGTGACGAAGGCGGCGATCGTGCTCGCCGTTTCCGCGTGGCTGCTCAGCGCCATCATGGACGCGGCGAAAATGATTGCAGCATGATTGGCGATGAAGAAACCGCCGGACCATTTTGAGCAGCTTGCCATCCAGCAGGCGCCCGCCGCGAAGACAATGATGGCCGCATCGAGCGCCATCGATCCGCCGAGATAGACGTGCACCTGCTGCCAGAACATGGTCGAGAACGGCCGCAGCTCGAGCCAGGCATGCCACGCAGCGGGGCTCGCCGGATAGAAGCCGAGAAGCAGCGCCGCCGCTCGCTCCGCCGCCAGCAAAATGAGCACCAGGGCCGGAAAGGCAAAAAGCAGTATCGGCTTGCGCATCATGTCATCCCCTCGACATCCGATGGCCGATTCTAGGCCGCATTGGTTGCGCGAGACTTAACGCAACGCCTTGCTTTTCAAGGAATGTCGCTCACATCTAATGTATGGTCCGATTCAGCGGTCGGGGGTGACGCCATGTCGACAGGAGCTAACGGGTCGGGCTCAGGCTGCACCGCCGGCTATCGGCACGATCCCGCGAGGGTCCACGCGTGAACCAGGTGAGCCCGTCCGGCCGCCCGCTGCTGGCGTCCGCGCTCGGCGGTCTCGGTCTGCTCGCAGGCATGGTGCTGATCGTCGAGGGTGGCCGCCTGCTGCCGCCCGCTTCGATCGCACCGGCTCAGGACGCCGGCGACCTGAAGCCGGCCTTTCATGGCCCGATCCATGACGCGCGGCCAGGCCGGCCGACGCGCAAGATCGCCGAGGACCTCATTGCGCCGCCGCCGCTCGACCCATCCGGGATCGAGCGCATCGAACCGCGTCCTCCGCTTAGCGAGCTCGGACTTGCGCCGCGGCCGCAGACGCCGATGCCGCAGGATTGGCGCGAGACGCTGCTTTTCCGTCCCGTCGCGACCTCCTCGGCGGTCGTCGAAGCCATGGGACGCACCGTCGCCATCAGCGGGACGGTCGACATAGGCCCCGACAGGACCTGCATGTTCGACGACACCGCCTGGCCCTGCGGCCAGCGGGCGCGGGCCGCCTTCAACGCTTGGCTGCGCGGACGAGCCCTGAAATGCCTCCTGCCGCCGGACATCGACCGTTTTGCCATCGCCGCGCCCTGCGCGCTCGGCACGCAGGATGTCGGCGCCTGGCTGGTTTCCAACGGCTGGGCGATGGCCGCTCCCACAGGCATTTACGGCAAGGCGGAGGTGGTGGCGAGAACCGCCCGGATGGGCATTTTCGGCCCACCGCAATAGTGCTGCCGCGCAAAGCCGGCGGCCGGTTTCCTCGCGGACTTGCGTGAAAGCAGAATGGTCAGGGGAGTTCAGCACTTCTAAAACCTGTACTGGGCCGACGACCTGGCAGGTCGTCAGCCACCGACCGCGGCCGCCGGTGTGCCGGATCCGGCGCTTGCCATGGAGAACATGCCGACTTGCATCAAATTGTACGTTTCCCTGACACCGAAATCGTAACGGACCTCCTGTATGCCATGCGTCGAACAGGAGATTGGCCCTTGACTGCGAAAACACCGACCGCGCCGGTTCAAACGTGGAAGCACCTCATCTTGCTGGCCGCGCTTGGCACCGCCGCCTGCGTCGCGCTTTCGCTCGGGTTGAACTACCTGCTGCTTTTCAGCGACAGCCTGACGCCATTCGGCCGCGGGGCAATTACGGCAATCATCGTGCCGATCGTCATCGGTCTGCCGTTGTTTGCCCTGCTCGGCTGGCAACAGGTGGAGATCCGCCGCTACCGGCAGGAACTCACCAGATCCGGCACCTACGACCAGCTGACCGGCTGCCTGAACGGCAAGGTGTTCACCTCGATGGTCGACCGGAGGGCGCAGAGACCGGCCGGTCCGCGCTCCGGCGCCTTTCTGGTCATCCATCCGGAACATCTGGCATCGATCAACCTGCGCTTCGGTCTCGAATGGGGCGACGAGGCCTTGCGGCTGATCGCATCGGCCATCCGATCCGCGGTGCGCAAGGACGATCTGATCGGCCGGATCGGAACCTCGATGTTCGGCGTCTTCCTGCCGGGCGCGAGCGAAGAGGACGCCAAGGACATCGGCGAGCGCATTCGCGGCACGGTCGGCGAGATCTACTTCGCGCCCAAAGGCGACAAGGACGTGCTTGCGATCAAAGTCGGCGGCGTCATTTTCGAGCGGGAGCTGGATTTCGAGGACATGTTCCGCTTCGCGGAGGAAGGCATGGCCGAGATCCCGGACGAAGCCGGCCTGCGGCTGTCGCATGTCACCAACTGAGCCGGCGCGATCGCCCGACACGCCCACCAGATGTTTCGGAAAGCCGGTGCTGCGAGAGGATTGAACTTCCGCTAATTCAATAAAAACAATATTTTACACTATGTTTTCCAGCATTGTGACGATCGACAAGGTGAACCTGCTGGACAATTGTCTTGCGGGCAAACCCCAGCAAATCACCCCTCGACCTTGCTTGGATTTCCGCTAGCATGGCCGCGAATTAGCTGTTCCTGAAGAAATCGAATTTCGCTGAAGGGGGCGAAAATTCATGGAGATGCAGCAGGTCCGCTATTTCTTGGCCCTGTCCAACACGTTGAACTTCACCAGAGCGGCCGAGGAATGCAACGTCACTCAGCCGGCGCTTACGCGCGCGATCAAGACGCTTGAAGAAGAACTCGGTGGCGAGCTCCTCCGGCGAGAGCGTCAGCACTCGCACCTGACGGAACTTGGACGGCGGATGCTGCCCTTGCTGCAACAATGCTATGACGCGGCCACTTCCGCCAAGTCATTGGCCAAGGCTGTGCAAAGCAGTGACGTTGCGCCGCTCAATGTGACCATTTCGAATAGTATCAACATTGCGCTGCTGGTTTCGCCGTTCACCGAGCTCTTTCGGGCTTATCCCGGTGTGCATCTCAAAATCCACCGTGGCTCGCCGGCGGCTGTGATCGAGGCGCTAAAGGGCGGTGAAGTAGAGTTGGCGATTGCCGGCCCCCTTGGACAGGCTTGGGACCGCCTGGACGTGTGGCCTCTGTTCCAGGAAGGGATCGAACTCGCGGTAAATTCAGATCACCCGCTCGCCCGGCGAAATGAGGCTGATGTCGCGCTGGCTCAGCTCGCCGCCGAACCTGTGCTCAGCCGGATCGATTGGGAGACGAGCGAGGAACTAGCGCGTTGTCTTTCCGCAAAAGGGTATACACCCCGGACCGCGCATGAAGTCGAGACCGATCAGGATCTCCTTGCGCTGCTTGAGGCCAATGCCGGAGTTGGCTTTGTCTCGCTTACGGCACCGCGATCCTCGAACATCCGCCGGCTCAAACTTCGCGATCTGGACGTCTCGCGGATCGTTTCGGTTTATGCGGTCGCCGGCAGGCAGCGCGCACCTGTCGCGACGACGCTGCTCAATCTCTTGCGAGCGGCCGACTGGTCATCCTTTGGCGTCAGCGAGCCCGCCTGAGCGCCGCGATCAGGTCGTCGATGTCCATGCGACGGCGGTAGTCCGGATCGACGAAGCGGTCGGTGATGATCCCGTCGGTTCCGACGACGAATGTGGCCGGGATCGGCAGGAACCAGCTGGAGTTGCCCTGGTAGCTTGGGAGGTCATAGGCAACGCCCATCAACCGCTCCATTTCGGTTCCGATCCATATTGCCAGGTTAAGAGACAGGGCGTAGCCATTGTCCATATCGGTCAGGAAGGGGAAGCTTGCGCCAACCGCGGCCTTCATCGCCCTGGCGAATTTGCCTCGCTCGGGCATGATCGCCACGATTTGCCCGGCCAATGCCGCGATCTCCTGCTGCGCTTCGACGATGCCGATCGCGTTCAAACGGCAGTAAGGGCACCAATGCCCGCGCTGGAAGGTGATCACAGCGGGCCCTTGGAGCAGGATGTCGGCCAAGCCAACCAGCCTGCCTTCGTCGTCAGGCAGCAGGAATGGCGGCATGACATCGCCGGGCTTTGGCGCCGCCGCTCCGGCACCCTGCTTCTCCAGGCGTTCCACCAGCCGATCTACAGCGTCCGCGAACTCCGAGTTTAGGCGGCGGACCGCCGCGGCAACCACCGCCAGCCGTTCATTGAGAGGCGCATCAAGGTCGATGGCTGCCTGGACGGACTGCTCGAATGTCATTGCCTGGTCGTCGGCGGCCATGTCTGCACTTTCATACCTCGCACACAGCCTATCACCGTAACCCCTCGGCAGTTGCCATGTTTTTCCTGCATGGATTTGATGCCCCACCTGCATCGACACATGCCAGATCTGTGTCTTCTTCGCTGACCGAGGCGACGCGTTACATCATGTTCCTGATATCCGCTGCGAAGGTCGGGAAAGCGCAGACCATCTCAGACAGCTCTCGTGCCGTGATGCCGTGCTTCATCGCGAGCGCAAATATGTGGATCAGCTCTTCGCCGGCATGGCCGACCAGGTGAGCCCCAAGGATCCTGTCTGTCGTTTCCTCGACGATGATCTTCGACCATGCTACCGGCTCGGCGTAAGTCCTGGCCGAAAGCCAGCCTTGCATGTCGTTCGAGCGGACTTTGATGATGAAGCCGCGTTCCCTCGCCTTGGCCTCGGTCAAACCGACGGTTGCCACGGCCGGAATGCTGTAGAGCGAGGCAGGTATGTGACTGTAGTCGGGCCGATGTTTCGGGCCGTCGACGATATTGCGGCCGACGATGCCGCCCTCGTAGGTCGCTATCGGCGAAAGCTGCGGAGAATTCCAGACCGCGTCGCCGCAGACATAGACGTCCGGGTTGGAACGGGACCTCAGATGATCGTCGATCTCGATGCGGCCTTCGCGATGCACGATGACGCCGGCGCCGAGATCGAGGCCCTCGACATTGGCAACGCGCCCGGCGCAATTGACGGCCCGATCTGCGTCCACCCGGTATTCGGCGCCATCCTTCGCGAAGCTCACCCGCAGTCGCCCGTCGACCTCCTCGATCTTCTTGACCCAGGCCTTGGTATGGATGCTGATACCCAGGCGCTCGCTCTCGCCAAGGAGCTGAGCAACGGCATCCACGTCGAAGCTTCCCAGAAGCTGCGGCAGCGCCTCTAGGATCGTGACTTCGACGCCGGCGCGCGCATAGACGTGACCCAGCTCGAAAGCGATAACGCCACCGCCAATGAACACCACGGCGCGAGGCAGCGTCGGATCGCTCAGCACATCGTCCGATGTCGTCAGGAATTCCGAGCCCGGAATCGGCATTGGGCGCGGCTTCGAGCCGGTGGCGATGACGATGTTCCTGGCCTCGAATTCTCGACCGCCGACGCGGATGGCGTTGCTGGCGACAAATGCGGCCTCGCCGTAGATGACGTCGACGCCTCGCTTGGCCATCAAACCGGACAATCGGGACGGGATATCCCTGATGATGTCCTTTTCCCGCTCGATCAAGCCTCGCCAATCTAGCCGCGGCGGTTCGATCCTTATTGCATGATCGCCGGCCCTCGCGATCTCGTCGAGCGCGTGGGCTGCCGCGACCAGCACCTTCTTCGGAGTGCAGCCGCGATTGGGACAGGTGCCGCCAAGATCGCGAGCCTCTACCATGGCGACGGAAAGTCCGGCGGCGTGCGTCGCCACCGTCACGCCCATTCCGGCATTGCCGCCGCCCAGGATCACGACATCATACTTTTCCATCGCATCGCCTCCGCCGCTCTAATGAAGCTTGATGCGCGGTCTGGCGCGCCTGACGATCATCTCGCCGATCGAAGCCAGCGTTGTCTGCGCCAGGCCGTGCACCGCCTTGAGATGCATCTTGTGCAGCGTGCGGTAGACGAGCCTTGCAATGAGACCTTCGATCTTCAGTCCCCCGATCAGGCTGCCGAACGTACCGTAGTCGGCGAGTGAGACGAGGGAACCATAGTCGCGGTAGCGATACGCCGGCGGGGCCCGCCCCGCGAGACGCGCCGCAATCACCTTGGCCATGTGGCCTGCCTGCTGATGGGCTGTCTGGGCACGCGGCGGCAAGGCGTTTTCTTCGCCCGGGAGAACGCAGTTCGCGCAGTCGCCAATCGCGAACACATTCTCGTCTGCGACCGTGCGCAAGGTTTCATCGACGATCAGGCGGTTGATGCGATCGGTTTCGAGACCTTCGAGACCCTTCAGGAAATCCGGCGCCTTGATACCGGCCGCCCAGACGACCAGTTCGGCAGGCACAAAGAGCTTGTCGCCGAGCCGTATACCGTCTTCGGTCACTTCAGTGACCTTGATCCCGCAGCGTATCTGCACGCCCAGCTTGATCAGCAAGCGTGCCGTGGCGCGCGCCATCTGCTCAGGCAGCGCAGGCAGGATTCTCGGTCCGGCTTCGACGATGGTGATGCGGATCAGCCTTTCGAAATCGATGTTGTCGAGATTATGCGACGCAATCTCGCGCATCGACTTGTGAAGTTCCGCTGCCAGCTCGACGCCGGTGGCGCCGGCGCCGACAATGACGCAATGGAGCTGACCAGGTGAAAGCTGCTCATACTGCGCATTGGCGCGCAGGCAGGCGTCGATCATGCGCTTGTTGAAGCGGGCCGCCTGTTCCGCGGTATCGAGCGAAATCGCATGGCGCGCGGCGCCCCGCGTGCCGAAGTCATTGGTCACGCTGCCAACGGCCATGACCAGCGTGTCGTAGCCCAGAACGCGCGGCGGGATGACCTGGCGACCGTCATCGTCGAAGCTGGGCGCAACGAAAACCTGGCGTTTGGCACGATCGATGCCGACGACCTCGCCAATGCGGTATCGGTAGCCGTGGCGGCTGGCATGGGCGATGTATTCGACCGCGTCGCGCGATGCACTCAAGGCGCCGGATGCCACCTCATGCAACAGCGGCTTCCAGATATGGGTGCGGTTTCGGTCGACAAGCGTGACGGAAAGCCGCCGGCTGCCGAACTTGCGGCCGAGGCGCGTCGCCAGTTCCAGGCCGCCCGCGCCGCCGCCTACAATGATCACGCGGTGCAATGACTTGTCCGCGTGCGTGCGAGTCTCCGGGATCGTGCGGAACAGCGCAGCATTGTTGGCGAGCACAGCTTCCGGGATCAACCGCATGCCGGGGGTGACAATCTGCATCGGTGGTCTCCGTATCTTGCTCGGCGCGGCACGTCACTCTTGGGATTCGTGGATCACGATGCCTTGCAGCATGTCGACCTCGCATTCCCAGGGCTTGTCAGCGAGGACGCGCTGCCCATGCTCGTATCCTGCCTGCCAGCGCGTGCGTATGCCCGAGCGGGTGAAGTCGATGTCCTTGGTGTGGTCCTCGCCGTCCAGTCGCGGCGAAAGCAGGCGAACGAGATGCATGACCGACGGGCAGCCATAGGAGGCGAGCTCCTTGAACATCGGATCCTCGCGACGCTCCTCCGGCACGAGCCTTCCCAATTCGCGCACGACATGCCGCAACCGATGCAGTTGCTCCTGCCGTGCAACGTGGCTCCGGCCGCGGCTGGCATATTGAAGGTCCTTCTGTCGCCCCATGACCTGCCAGATCGATTTCGGCTCGTTGGCGCGGGGCTGCCACATGTTGACGGCAAAGATCAGCGCGTCACGCCGAGGGCGCTCGTCCAGCACGACCTCAATGGGCGTGTTCGAATAGATGCCGCCGTCCCAATAGGGCTCGCCGTCGATGCAGACTGCTGGAAACGCCGGCGGCAAGGCACCCGACGCCATGACATGCGCCGCCGACAGGATCATCTCGCGCGTGTCGAAATATTTGAGCTCGCTGGTGTTGACGTTGACCGCGCCGACCGTCAGCCGCGTGTGGCGCCCGTTGAGATAGTCGAAGTCGATCAGATTGCTGAGCGTCCTCTTGAGCGGATCCGTAGTGTAATAGGATGCGTTCTCGACACCGACCTCGCGGTTGACTCCGAACATGGCGCTTGGGTTCGGCTCGAAGAACCCCGGGATGCCGCGCATCACCGTGCCCATATTGGCAAAAATGTTGCTTGGAACCATCATCCGGAAAAACTCGTCGAATGGACTGCTGCGGCTGACGCCGTCCCAGAATTCCTGCAGCCTGGCCAGACGCACGCCGGGCTCGTTTCCAGCAATCAGCGCGGCGTTGATGGCGCCGATGGACGTGCCGATGACCCAGTCCGGTTCGATGCCGCCCTCGACCAGCGCCTGGTAGACGCCGGCCTGGTAGGCGCCGAGCGCGCCGCCGCCTTGAAGGACAAGAACGGTCTGACGCTTGACTTCGCCCTGATGGCCGATCGCCGGTCCTGCTTGCGGGGCGGACAGGTTTTGCGTGATCTTGTTCATCGCCTTCGCTCCTCGTGCGGGTCTAGTGAGCGGTCCAGCCGCCTTCGATCGGCATGACGGCACCGGTGATCGAGGCCGCGTCGTCCGACGCCAGGAACAGGCAGAGCGCGGCAACCTGCTCGACCGTGACGAACTGCTTGGTCGGCTGCGCTGCCAGCAGAACATCCTTGATCACCTGCTGCTCGGTGATGCCGCGCGCCTTGGCGGTATCCGGTATCTGCTTCTCGACCAGCGGCGTGAGCACGTAGCCGGGGCAAACGGCGTTGACCGTGATGCCCTGTTCGGCAACCTCCAACGCGACTGCCTTGGTCAGGCCGGCGACACCGTGCTTGGCAGCGACATAGGCGGATTTATAAGGCGATGCGACGAGCGCGTGCGCCGAGGCCACGTTGATGATGCGACCCCATTTGCGCGCCTTCATCGCCTGCAAGGCGCGCCGGATCGTATAGAACGAAGACATGAGATCGATCGCCACCACCGCTTCCCATTTCTCGATCGGGAAGTCATCGATCGGCGCGACATGCTGAATGCCGGCGTTGTTGACCAGTATGTCGACGGCGCCGAACTCGGCGATGGCCTTGTCCATCATCGCCGTGATGGCGTCGCCCTTGCTCATGTCGGCATTGTCGTATCGAACGGCGACCTGATGATCGGCCGCAAGCTTGGCCCGCAGGCGTTCGATCTCGGCGGCGTCGCCAAAGCCGTTCAGAACGATGTTGCAGCCCTCGGCCGCGAAGGCTTCGGCAATGCCTTGCCCGATGCCGCTGGTCGAACCGGTGATGAGCGCTGTCTTGCCTTTGAGCATCGTCTTGTCCTTCCGATTGCGCTATGAGCGACGGGGTGCGGGCCGGCTCTGGATCTGACGATGAGTATGGTGAACCGCCGCAAGCTGCGGAAATGCCGTTGAGACATGGATTCGATAGCTGACGGTCAGATCGTCGGCTGTGGAGGTCGATCGACCGCTCGGGTTGTTTGACGTCAGGGCAGCTAGTAAGATTGCATGGCACCCGGGCCGTGCCGTATGCACGTCCAGTGAGGGAGCGTGCAGTGGAGATCAGCCAGGTCCGATACTTCTTGGCCGTCGCCAAGGAACTGAATTTCACGCGGGCGGCCGAGCAGTGCAATGTCACGCAGCCGGCGCTGTCGCGCGCCATCAAACTCCTGGAAGATGAATTCGGCGGGCCGCTTTTCCACCGTGAGCGCCGTTTCACTCACCTCACCGAGCTCGGCCGCATGGTTGAGACCTATCTCGAGGGAGTCTTCGAGAACTCTCGCCAGGCAAAGCAGATTGCCGAGCAATATGTGAGCCTGAAGAAGATGCCGCTCAAGGTCGGCATCATGAGCACCATCGCTCCGGACGAGATCATCGAGCTCATCGCGGCCGTGCGCGCGCACCACCCTGGCGTCGAGTTGCATCTTTGCGATGCGGACGCGGTAAGCCTCAGGAGAAGGCTGATCGGGGGTGAGCTCGAGGCTGCCATCTATGCGTTGCCTTCAGACGCCCCCGACGAAGAAGTGCACGCCCTGCCGCTTTTCCAGGAGCAGATGGTTATGGCTGTTCACCTGACCCATCGCCTTGCCAATCAGCGCGCGGTGCGGGTGAAGGATATGAGCAACGAAAGCTATATCCACCGCAACAATTGCGAGTTCGCCGGCTACGCGGATGCCATCCTTGCCGAACAAGGCGTCACGGTCAGCCCGGTATACTGGAGCGATCGTGACGACTGGACATTGGCGATGATCGCCGCCGGGCTCGGCTTCGGCTTCATGCCCGAGCATACCGCCAAGCATCCTGGCGTGGTGCCTCTGCCGATCACGGAGCCGGAATTCTGGCGGGAGGTCAATCTCGTCACGGTGCGCGGCCGCAGGCATTCGCCCGCGGTCGGCGCATTGGTGCGAGAGGCCACGCAGAAGAAATGGTTTGGCGAGCGGGCTAAAGCGTTGTCCGCCGCCGAATAGGGTCGCCAGGCAAGGCAGCGTGCTTTGCATGCCGGGCAATGCTTTTCCGCATTCAGTTCCTCTTGACGGTTGAGGTCACCGACTGGATGACTTCCGTCGCCATCTTGAACTGCGCGGTGCGGTCGGTGATGCCGTGCCGCTTGGCGATCCAGTCGAAATCGCTGTAGGCGGCGTAAACCGAGCCGTCGGCGCTCTGGTAAACCAACACTCTCACAGGCCAGTCGAGCCCGGCTTCGGGATTGGAGGTGATGAAGGTGGTGCCGAGCGCCGGATTGCCGAACATGACGAGCCGCGACGGCCTGACATCGTTGCCCGCATTCTTGCCAAGCTGTGCCTGGTCGATGACGCCGAAGAACTTGATGCCTTTCTTGAGCACGTCCTTCTTGATACGGGCGACGGTTTCGGCGACGGAATAGTCGCTCTTGACTGTGACGACGCCGTCCGAAGCCGTAGCCGGGAGGGCAGCAGCCATCAGCATGGCTGCGCCTGCAAACAGAGCTTTAAGATGGTTGGTCATGTCGGTCTCCTTGGTTGGACAACTAAGTTTCGATTTCAGGTCTCAGGCCTTCGGCGTTTGCAGCACGCGCGCGATCGCGATCGCACTGGCGAGAACCGCGGCCAGCACGATCACGCATGCGGTCCAGCCGACACGGTCGTAGATCTGTCCGATGAGGAAGCTGCCGGCGAGCCCGCCCGCGTAGTAGGACGCGAGATAGATGCCGCTCGCGGCGGCGCGATCGCGCGACGCGGTCCGGCTGACATGTCCCGTGGCTATCGCTTGAGCCAGGAAGGTGCCGACGGCGACCAGCGCCATCCCGGCGAGGACGACCGGAAGGCTGGGTGCGAGCAGCAGAAGCAAACCGATGATCGCCAGCCCAAGCGTCGCGCCCACCCCCATTTTCGGGCCCAGGCCTGAGGCCACGCGCCCGGCGAGCGGAGTGGTCAGCATCGATGGCAAGAAGACGAAATAGACTGCGCCAAGCGCCATGGGGGTCAGCGAAAGCGGCACCGCGACAAGCTGAAAATTCACATAGGTGAACGTGCCGATAAAGACGAACAGGATCAAAAAGCCGATCGCGAAGCAGGCACGCAGCTCGGCGTTCCGCAACGGGGCTTTCCAGGCGCCGCGGGCGGGCTGACCTTCGGCGTCGGCGCGCATCATTGCCGAGGTCTTTTGCAACGTGAACCAGACAAGGGTGGCGCCGAGCAGATTAAGCGCGGCGAAGGTCAGAAAGTTGGTGGAGATGCCGAACGTGTCGGCGACGGCCGCCGACATCAACCGGCCGAAAAAGTTGCTGGCAACATTCCCCGTCACATAGGCCGCAAGCGCGCTCGTCGTCTGCCGCGCCGAAAAATGCTCCGCCAGGTAGGCCATGGTGAGCGTGAACGCAGTCGACATGCAAAGGCCTTGCACCACGCGCAGCAGCGCGAAGACCACAATATTGTCCGTCTGCGACAGCAGCGCCGTCGGGATCGCCAGGATGGCCAGGCTGATCCAGATGCCGTTGCGGCGGTCGATGCCGCGCCCAAAGAGAGCGACGGCAATCCCGGCCACCGCCATGCCGAAGGTGCTGGCGTTGACGGCAAAGCCCATGGTGGCGCGGCTGACGCCGAATTTCACCACCAGCGACGGCAGGATGGCTTGGGTGGCGAACAGATCGACAAGCGTCAGGAACGCAATCAGCGCGATCAGGCCGAAGCGCCAGCTATCCGCGGCCGCCATGCGAAGCCGCGTCGGTTCGGAATGCTCACTGGTCGTCATGACAGGCTCCGTTGCCACGTCCTCAGGCAATCGCCCGAGGACGGGCTTTTGGTTTCTGATGCCGGGATATCTTCACCGCGACGAGCGGCTTACATCATGTGGTCTTCATGCATCGCCGGCGGCAGGACGTCGGCGGAATAGAGGACGGCCGGAACCTTGCCGTTGTTCTTCCACCAGTGGGCGAGTTGGCCGAACTCGGCGGTCGCGTCGCCGGCCGGATGCTCGATGCCGACCTTGCAGGTGCTGGCGTATTCAGTGATCGAGCCTTCGACGACTATAATGTTGGCAGGGCGGACATTGTGCTCATGCCACGGCACGACACCGCCGGGCTGAACGACGAGCTTGCGAAGGCGCAGCATGTTGCCTTTCCAGGCCTCGCCCTTGCTGCTCAGATCGATTGCGGAAAGCACCGTGTCGGTCACGCCGACCGGCTTGCTGGGATGTTCCTGAATATCAGTCGTGGCGGCCTGGCCGGCAGGGCAGTCGCCTGCGAAAGCCGGGGCCGCGGAAAATGCAGCGGTCGCGGACAGCATGCCCAGCGCGAAGGCAAGGTTGAGTTTCTTGGTAGCCATCTCGTCTTTCTCCTTTGTCGGTGCCCAATCGCGGGAGGCGGGGCATGACGAGGAGAGTGACCGGAGGCTCCTCCAAAGAGAAATGCTGACTGGCTCTTAAATCGATACCTGAAAACTATCGTGGTTCATCATACCGGCGCAGCAATCCGCGCCACGACAGACCATGGCGTCGGTTCTTTTCTTCGACTTGCTATGCAGCCGTTTTCCTAACCAGATCGATGCCGCTTTCCGGCCAGCTGTGCGCCTTCACGCTGTTGACGAAGGTTGATGTGGCCGGCGAGAACCGGCGCCCGGCCACGACGACAAGCGATACCTCTCGCCAAACCTCCGGATCTATGACGGGCCTGACCTGCAATCCCGGGATGACGGCGCTGAACTCCGGGATGAAGCAGATGCCCAGCCCGCCGGAGACCATGTTTTGAATCCAGTCTTCGCGTTCGCTGGCGTAGGAGATCCTGAGCTTCACGCCACGTTCATTGCAAAGGCCCGCAAGATAGTCGCGATACTCGCAGTTCAGGCGCCTGAGATAGTTCTCGCCGTCGAGCTCCGAGATGGCGACATTGTCGTTTCGGGCCAGCCGATGCCCGTTGGGAAACGCGAGCACGAACCGCTCGCGGTAGAGGGGCGTGACATCGAACCTCTCCGGAAAGCTGTTGCTCGACGCCATGATGGCGACATCGATCTCACCCGCTTCCAGCAACTGCGACAGGGATGCCGGGACCCCCTCGACAAGCTGCAGCTGGATGCCCTGCTGGCGTCGGTTGAAGTCCGTCAGCAGCCCAGTGAATCGCCGCGGACCGATCGTGCACATCACCCCAACCTTGAGATTTGCATTCTCCAGGCAAAGAAACCTCGACGCCTCCTGGCGAACGCCGGTCACCTCATCGAGAATCTGCTGAAATCTGGGGCGGAGCAAAGCGCCCAAATCGGTGAGGTGCGTCAGATTCCGCTCGCGGCGAAACAACAGTCCGCCGACCTCATCCTCGAGCTGCTGGATGGCGCGCGAGAGCGCCGGCTGGGTAACGTTGCACTTCTCGCCTGCGCGCGTGAAATTCCGGGTTTCGCAGACGGCCAGGAAATAGCGGATGTGATGAATGTCCATGCGGGTCGTCCCTCAACTGCATCTGCAGGCTCGAACCCTGCCGCAATGCATTCCATCACGCCAATGCACGGGGGGTATAAAGTCGATAGCAATCGGTCATGATGAGCTTCCGGCGAATGCTCTCGCTTTCTCAAAAGCATGATGGCGAGCAAGCTGCTCGCCATCATGCCGCCGTCCGATGTTGCCCGAAACGGTTGTCGAGCGCTCAGTTGGCGCCGCCGAGCGCCTGGAGGTTGGCGCAGAATTCGGCGTGCGGCTTGCTCATCGCCGCATCCTGGCACTCCTTCATCATCGCACCCTGCTTGTCCTTCGACATCGCGTCCCAGGCGGCCTTGAATTCAGCCTTGGGCTTCATCGTCTTCATGCTGGCGTCGGTGAAGAAGGGCTGCATGTTGGACGGCTCGTCGAGCGCGCCGGCGAACGCAGCGCTGCCGAGCATGGAAAGTGCAAATGCGCCGATGCAGATGGCTTTGATATTCATGGTGGGATCCTTCTCCGGAGTTGTGCAATCGCCCCTTTGACGACTGCGTTGATGACCGGCAGCATTTTGGAACTCTATTGTTCCCGCTTGCCGAGGTGGACCTTGCTTCATCCGGCGCTCAATTCGCCAATGCCATCTGCGAATGGGGTTTATGCCGGTTCTGCATTCCGGGCGTGCGCCGCTAATTGGCTCCGCCCAAAACAAGCACGTTGGCGCAGTATTGTGCGTGGGGTTTGCGTTGCGCCGGGTCGTTGCACGCCTTCGTCATCTTGACCCGGTCATGCTTTGACAGAGCAAACCAGGCCTTCTTAAACCCGGCCATCGGTTTCATCGTCTTCATCGTGGAGTCTGCATAGAAGGTCGGGAATGCAGCGAGGTCGCTGAACGGGTCGGCGGACGCCGGGCTCACGCCAAGACAAACGGCAAGCACAGCCACACAGGCAAGTTGTCTTCTCATCATTCATCTCCCTTCCAGGCGCGGCTCCGGCAACGGCGCCAGCCTGATCGGGATGAAGATTGTCGCGCGCGGGGGCCGGCAGCCAATGCAATCTGCCTATGGACTTCATGCCACCTTGGCATTTCGGCTGAACAAGAAGATGCGGCAGTCTCTCTCCAATCGCCCTTGCTGGCGACCTTGGGATGGAGACCAGGCCATGCTTGCCCAGTCCGCAGTGAGCACAGTCCAATCGATCACGTCAGCGACGGATCTTATCACGTCAGTGACGGATCCTAATGTCGATGGCCGGACGATCGACATCGTGCTGGCAAACGACGCGCATGCCGCTTTCGTCTGGGGTGTGCTCGATCGGCTGCTGGACGAGCCGAACTGCAGCGTGAGCGGCGTTACCGCGTCGGGCTTTGCAGCGATGCAGGCGGCGGTCTTTGCTTATGGGCTGACCGTCGGCGGAAGGCGCGGCGCGCGGACGGCGCTCGCCAATTTCTGGCGGCGCGTCAGCCATGCCTCGATGTTCGCCATCGATGAAACGAGCCTGCTTAGATCGATGCTGGAACAGTCGATCGACCTTCAGCCTATCCGCGACGAAGACTGCCCGGTGAAGCTGCGCGTCGTGGCCGTCAATGCCCGCACAGATGCGGTGAAGATATTCTCGGACGAACAGTTGTCGGTAAACGCGATCGTGGCGGCAGCCACTGTTCCGTTCCTTTCGCCGGCCATTGAGATTGACGGCGATCTCTATTGGGGCGACGGCGACATCTCGCAACTGCCGCCTGCGGCATCGATCGGAGCCTGCCATCGTGTGGTGGTCAGCGGCAAGCCGTCGATATTCATGGCGCGCTGTCCGGATCGCAGCCCCGGCGCCACCCAATGCGTGACCGGATGCGCCCCGGTTCAAAGCATCTTCGACAGCCACTATCGGGCTGGAGCTCCGTTGCTTGTGAGGCCCTGGATCGACTGGGGCGAGCTGACTGACATTCGCGACAGGGGACGGCAATGTGCCGAAGACTGGCTTGCCGCTGATCTTTCCAGCACCGACGAGCGCCCGGCTAACGACTGCAGAACCCAATACATCTAGGCGCTTTCCTCCCGCCTAGCCGCGCCTGCTTCGCATACTCCCGAATGCAGGCGCCAGGCCCTCCGGTTCCCGGCCGGAGGGCCTTTTCGCGCCGCCCTCGGCATATCGTGGCCCGCTTATCAATTCCATGCCGAGACAGCATTTCAGCTCGGCATGGCGATCGTGGAAACTGATCTGCAGACGGGCCTCAGGGCCGGTCTTTCCGTCGAAACGCCAACCAGGAGACAAGCCTGTGATCAACACCAAGACCCTTATCGGTTCGGCCCTCGCGGCCGCCACCTCGCTCGCCGCCACGGCGGCATATAGCGGTCCCGCCGCCAAGCCCGGCTTCGCCTTCGAGAAGTGCTACGGCGTCGTCAAGGCAGGCCAGAACGACTGCCAGACCGCGACGCATTCATGCGCCGGCACTTCCACCGCCGACAACCAGCCAGACTCCTGGCTCTACGTGCCGGCCGGCAGCTGCGCGAAGATTTCCGGGGGCAGCGACAAGCCCAAGGCCTAGCCGACTTTCCACCTCGAGCAATCAGACCAGAAGGAGGAGACCGATGTCCAATATGTTTTCGCCACTCGCAATCCCCGCATCGGCGGGCATCGGTCTTCGCTCGCCCCACATCGCGGAGATGCTGACGCGGCGCCCGTCCGCAGGCTGGCTCGAGGTCCACGCCGAGAACTACATGGGCGACGGCGCGGGCGTCCAGGCGCTGGAAAGACTGCGCCAGACCTACCCGCTGTCCGTGCATGGCGTCGGTCTATCGCTGGGCAGCGCGCAAGGCCTGGATCGCGACCATCTCGAAAGGCTGCGCAAGGTCTGCGAGCGCTTTCAGCCCGATCTGGTTTCCGAGCACCTTGCCTGGAGCGTCGCCGACGGGGCCTATCTCAACGATCTTCTGCCGTTGCGCTATGACGAAGAGGCGCTGGCGATCGTTGCCCGCAACGTCGAGACGGTTCAGGACACGCTGAAGCGACGCGTGCTGATCGAGAACCTGTCGGCCTACCTGGCATTCGCGGACTCCTCGATGAACGAGGCCGAGTTCCTGGCGGCGCTCGTGGCGCGAACTGGCTGCGGCCTACTGCTCGACGTCAACAATGTCCAGGTCTCCGCGCACAACCTGCAATATGACGCCAAGGCATTCATCGACGCCCTGCCGGAAGAGGCTATCGGCGAGATCCATCTCGCCGGCCATGCGACCAACCAGGTCGGAACCGACACCGTGCTGATCGACGATCATGGCTCGCGCGTGCCGCCGGTCGTCTGGGCGCTCTACCGGCATGCCGTGGATCGGCTTGGGCCGCGCCCGACATTGATCGAGTGGGATACCGACGTTCCCGTTCTCGACGTGCTGCTGGGCGAAGCGATGTGGGCCGACATGCTGACCGCATCGATCATGTTCAGCCGCAAGCAGGCGGTGCGGCGCGAGCAAACGGCAGAAGCCCGAGCGATGCCGATCCGCCTGCCGATCGAAGCCGAAACGACAACCAGCATGCCCGTCCTTGCGGCGTTCGCGGCTGCCAGAACCGCGAGGCCATCCGTCTCCCTGGCGCTGCCTCCGCTCGAGGAGGAATACCATGCTGCCGCTTGAGCACCTGCAGACCACGACGGCGCGCTCGGTGCTGGCCAAGGATCCAACGATCGCCGCGAGATTGCTGACCGCGGGAAAGGCCGATCCGCTAGCCCGCCTGCGCATCTACCAGAACAACACCCGCAGCTCGCTGACAGCGGTGCTGATGGCGGTTTTTCCGGTCACGGTTCGCCTGGTCGACGAACGTTTCTTCCGCTACGCGGCGAGCGAGTTCATTCGACGCCATCCGCCGACGGAATCGCGGCTGGCGCGCTATGGCGCCGGCTTCCCGCGCTTCCTCAAATCAACCGACACGCTGTCCGACATGCCGATCGTTGCCGAAACGGCGCGGCTCGAATGGGCCATAGCCGAGGCGCTCGATGCACCTTCGTCGCAGCCCCGCAGCCTCGCCGAATGCGACAACACCGAGCTCGGCCCGTCGCCAGATATCGTGTTGCAGCCTTCGCTGCGGCTGATCATTTCGCACTGGTCGATCCTTTCGGTATGGACCGCGCATCAGCAGGAAGGACCCGTCGACCAGAACAGCGCCTGGACAAGGCGCCCCGAACGCGTGGCGTTGTGGCGGTCAGGGGATAACGTGCGACTTGCTCTGCTCGACCGTGCGAGCCTCGCCTTCTGGCATTCGCTGAAGCATGGTCTCGGCCTTGAGCATGCCACCGGCCGTGCGTTGGCCCTCGACCCTGCCTTCGATCTGGTTTCCGCCCTTATGCGTCTGTTCGGCGACGGTCTCGTCACCAATGTGCGCGTCGCCGCGAATTTCCTCTCAAACACATGGAGACAGTCATGAGCGCAGCATCAGAACATTCCTCGTCCATGCCGGCCGGCCTTGTCGGCCTCTACAGGCGCGCCATCAAGCTGCCCGAACATATTCCATTTTCGCTGGTCCAACTCGCTGCGCGCGTGGCGGTGGCGCATGTCTTCTGGCAATCGGCCCAGAGCAAGCTCGCCTCGTGGCCAGTGACGCTGCAGTTGTTCGCAAACGAATACAACCTGCCGTTCATCGATCCTTCGATCGCGGCGCCATTGGCGACAACGGCCGAAATCACAGGCTCGGTGTTGATCTTTTTTGGACTGTTCTCGCGCCTGGCGGCCCTGATGCTGCTCGGCGTCGTCTCCGTCATCCAGCTCTTCGTCTATCCCGAGAACTGGGCCGAGCACCTGTTGTGGGCCTCGTTGCTGCTTCTCGTGCTGACGCGCGGCGCCGGCATTTTCTCGCTCGACTATGTCGCGGAGCGGAACCTTTCGGCGTCCGGCGGATGAACATCGCGACGGGTGAGGCTATCGCTTACCCCCCGTGCTCGCGGACTTTGACGATAGTCATGTGTTGAAATCGGCGCGAAAGACAGACGCAGACCTTTAGCTCTCAAGAGCTTCAGCAAATTCAAAGGGATAGGCTGGTGCTGCGAGAGAGGATTGAACTCTCGACCTCTCCCTTACCAAGGGAGTGCTCTACCACTGAGCTACCGCAGCCTGCGATGGCGGCGCTTCTGCCATATCGAACCGGTAAGCGCAAGGCCAAGAAAAACCCAAAGCGTCGCATGTGATTCCCGCCGGCAATTATGCGGTTTGGGGCGGCATGGGCGGCTGATCCACAGGATGAACCCGACTTTCGGCCCGCTTTCATGACATGGCCGCGCGAAAATGCTAGCCATGCGGAATCGCGGCCGGCTGACCGCCGGTCAGGAATGGACGATGGACGACAAGGCAAATCCACCGAAAAAAGGCGGCGGCGAGCGCAAGGACCGGCTGGCCGAGGCGCTGCGCGCCAATTTGCAGAAGCGCAAGATGCAGGCACGTTCGCGACGGGTTGGCGACGCTAACAAGCAGCGCGCCCGCGACCGTGACAAGCACCGCACTGGCGACGTTCACAAGCAACGCGCCGGTGACGCTGACGAACAGCGCGCTGCCGATCCCAACGATCGGCCGGAAGAGTTGCCGGCTGCAGGAAAAATGCACAAGGACTGACCAAATCAGCCATACTGGCCGGCCACAGTCGGTCCGGTTTTAGGAAAATCGTATTTCTTGAACCAAGCCGACCAATAGTCTAAGCCGGGCACACTCAAACCGATTGAAGCGGCCTGTTCGGGCCGAGGGGACATTTTCTCATGGATCGCATCAGAATTGTCGGCGGCAACGAGCTTGCCGGCACCATTCCGATCTCGGGCGCCAAGAACGCGGCATTGCCGCTGATGATCGCCTCACTGCTCACCGACGACACGCTGACGCTGGAAAACGTGCCGCATCTTGCCGATGTCGAGCAGCTGATCCGCATCCTCGGCAATCACGGCGTCGATTATTCCGTCAACGGCCGGCGCGAAAAGCAGCAGGAAGGCTATTCGCGCACCATCAATTTTTCCGCCCGCAACATCGTCGACACCACCGCTCCCTACGAGCTGGTCTCGAAGATGCGCGCTTCCTTCTGGGTGATCGGGCCGTTGCTTGCCCGCATGGGCGAGGCCAAGGTGTCGCTGCCCGGCGGCTGCGCCATCGGCACGCGCCCGGTCGACCTGTTCCTCGAGGGCCTGCAGGCTCTCGGCGCAGAGCTCGACGTCGACAATGGCTATGTCATCGCCAAGACCCAGAATGGCCGCCTCATCGGCAATCGCTACGTGTTCCCGAAGGTCTCGGTCGGCGCCACCCATGTGCTGATGATGGCGGCCTCGCTCGCCAAGGGCGAGACGGTGCTGGAGAACGCCGCCTGCGAGCCGGAAATCGTCAATCTCGCCGAATGCCTGATCGCCATGGGCGCCAAGATCCATGGCGCCGGCACCTCGACCATCACCATTCATGGCGTCGAGGCGCTGTCGGGGGCGCGCGTGCGCGTCATCCCCGACCGCATCGAGACCGGCACCTATGCCATGGCCGTCGCCATGACCGGCGGCGACGTGATGCTCGCCGGCGCCCGGCCCGATCTGCTGCAGACCGCGCTCGACGTGCTTGTCGAGACCGGGGCCGAGATCACGCCGACCAATGAGGGCATCCGCGTCAAGCGCAACGGCTCAGGCATTGCGCCGGTCGACGTGACCACCGCCCCCTTCCCCGCCTTCCCGACCGACCTGCAGGCGCAGTTCATGGGTTTGATGACGATGGCCAAGGGCAAATCGCGCATCACCGAAACGATCTTCGAGAACCGCTTCATGCATGTGCAGGAGCTGGCACGGCTGGGCGCCCACATCACGCTTTCCGGCCAGACAGCGATCGTCGACGGCGTCGCCAGGCTGAAGGGCGCGCCCGTCATGGCGACCGACCTGCGCGCCTCGGTGTCGCTGGTGATCGCCGGCCTGGCCGCCGAAGGCGAGACCACGGTCAACCGCGTCTATCACCTTGATCGCGGCTTCGAGAGGCTGGAAGAGAAGCTCTCCGGTTGCGGCGCGGTGATCGAGCGCATTTCGGGCTGACGCTTCGCAGCATTCTTTCCCAGCGGTTGCGCCGAGCGGAAAGACCGCATAACAGAACGTTGAATTGTCAACGTTCAGGGTGCGCATTCCGCATGGCAGCTCTCAAGCTCATCGCGCTCGACGACCAGGATCTGAGCATCGTCTCGGCGCATGTCCAGGACGCCGTGATGAAGGTCTCCGACCTCGAATATCTGCCGGCGGCCAAGCGCTTCGTGCTGACCATGAACCGCTTCGTCTGGGAAGCGAAATCCGGCTTGTTCCGCCAGCACAACGAACGCCGGCAGAGCGTTCTGCATTTCGACCGCGTGCTCGGCGCCAAGACCAACGGCATTGCGCGCGACAAGCCGGCCGAGGTGCTGTCGCTGCTGGCGGTCAGCTTCATCGCCATCAGCAAGCCGGCCGGCATCGTCGAGCTGATCTTTTCGGGCGGCGGCACCATTATGCTTGACGTCGAATGCATCGAGGCCAGGCTTGCCGATATCGGCGGCTCCTGGGAAGCCACCTCGCGCCCCCTGCACAGAGGCTGAAGCGCGATGGCGATAACGCTCCGACAGCAGGACGCCGATTTCGAACAGCGTTTTTCGGCCTTCCTCACCACCAAGCGCGAGGTGTCGGCCGATGTCGAGGCCGTGGTGCGCGACATCATCGCCCGCGTGCGCGCCGAAGGCGACAAGGCGCTTGTCGATTACACGCTGAAGTTCGACAAAGCCGATCTCAACACGCTCGGCATCGCGGTGTCGAAGGACGACATCGCCAAGGCCTATGAAGCGGCCGATCCGGCGACCGTCGAGGCGCTCAAATTCGCGCGCGACCGCATCCGCTCGCATCACGAGCGACAGAAGCCGACGGACGATCGCTATACGGATGCCGCAGGCGTCGAGCTCGGCTCGCGCTGGACGGCGATCGAAGCCGTCGGCCTTTACGTGCCGGGCGGCACGGCGAGCTATCCAAGCTCGGTGCTGATGAACGCGGTGCCGGCCAGGGTCGCCGGCGTCGAGCGCATCGTCATCGTCGTGCCGGCCTCGGGCGGCGTCATCAATCCGCTGGTGCTGGTGGCAGCCGACCTTGCCGGCGTTTCGGAGATCTACCGCGTCGGCGGCGCGCAGGCCGTTGCAGCGCTTGCCTACGGCACCGAGACGATCAGGCCGGTCGCCAAGATCGTCGGTCCGGGCAACGCCTATGTCGCGGCGGCCAAGCGCCAGGTGTTCGGCACGGTCGGCATCGACATGATCGCCGGGCCGTCGGAAGTGCTGGTGGTGGCCGATGCCGACAACGATCCGGACTGGATCGCGGCCGACCTTTTGGCGCAAGCCGAGCATGATGTTTCGGCGCAGTCGATCCTGATCACCGACGAGCCGGAATTCGGCAAGGCGGTCGAGCAGGCGGTCGAGCGCCAGCTGAAAGTTCTGCCGCGCGGCGAGACGGCCGGGGCCAGCTGGCGCGATTTCGGCGCGGTGATCCTGGTGCCGACGCTCGAGGCCTCTCTGCCGCTGGTCGACAGGATCGCGGCCGAGCATGTCGAGCTCGCCTTCGACGACGCCGAGGCATTCCTTTCCAGGATGCGCAACGCGGGCGCCGTGTTTATCGGCCGCCATACGCCGGAAGTCATCGGCGATTATGTCGGCGGCTCCAACCACGTCTTGCCGACGGCGCGGTCGGCGCGTTTCTCGTCGGGTCTGTCCGTGCTCGATTTCGTCAAGCGCAGCTCGATCCTGAAGCTCGGCCCGGAGCAGCTCAAGGCGCTGGCGCCCGCCGCGATCGCGCTCGCCAAGGCCGAAGGGCTCGATGCCCATGCCCGCTCCGTCGCGATCAGGTTGAACATGTAACGATGTCCGGCCGCGACCAGACCCGCGACAGGCTGATCGACGTCGAGCTCGACGAATCGATCGGACGTTCGACGCCCGACGTCGAGCACGAGCGGGCCGTGGCGATCTTCGACCTCATCGAGGAGAACCGTTTTCGGCCGGTCAATGATGACGGCGCGGGTCCTTACAAGCTTAAGCTTTCACTGGCCGAGTCCCGCCTGGTCTTCGGCGTCTGCCGCGAGAACGGCGCCGAGGTGGTCACCCACATCCTGTCGCTGACGCCGCTGAGACGGATCGTCAAGGACTACTACCTGATCTGCGAAAGCTACTACGAAGCCATCCGCTCCTCGACGCCGAGCCATATCGAGGCGATCGACATGGGCCGGCGCGGCCTGCACAATGAAGGCTCGCAGACGCTGATGGACCGGCTAGCCGGCAAGATCGAGATCGACTTCGACACGGCGCGCCGGCTGTTCACGCTGGTCTGCGTGCTGCACTGGCGGGGCTAGATCAGGATGATGTTTCGTTGAAACACCGTCCTGATCCAGTTCTTTGTTGGAGTATGATTTTTTCCAAAAACCGGTTCCCACTTTTTGGGATCATGCTCTAGTGGCCGCCCTGCCCCATTCGATCCTGTTTTTATGCGGCATGAACGCCGTGCGCTCACCGATCGCGGAGCAAATGGCGCGCCGCATGCTTCCCGCCACCACCTTCGTCGCTTCGGCCGGTGTGCGCGCCGGCGAGCGCGACCCATTCGTCGATGCGGTGCTCGCCGAAGAAGGCCTGTCGCTTGGCGAGCGCCAACCCAGGACGCTGGCCGATATGGAGGACGATTATTTCGACCTGATCGTGACGCTGGCGCCGGAGGCGCATCATGCGGCGCTCGAGCTGACGCGCTCGCTGGCCGTCGAGGTCGAATACTGGCCGATGCCCGACCCCACCGACACAGGCGGCACGCGAGAGCACATCATGGCCGCCTATCGCGATGTGCGCGAGCGGCTGAAAGCGCGCATAAGCCGACGTTTTCTGCTTCCTGAGGCAAAAAACGCGGCCGATTAAGCATGTTCACAAGCGGGCGATTATCATATAGGTTCCGCCGCAAATTCCGGCCGGAGTCGGATGATTTCCGGTCGGTTCGGCCGGAAATCACCCGACTCCGGATCAAAGAACTAGAGCACGATGTCGCCCGAAACCGCTTGACACTTTTCGGCATCATGCTCTAGGCGCCGGAACCGCCATCCAAGCAAAGGTATCGAATGCCGAAGGAAGAAGTCCTCGAGTTTCCAGGTGTGGTCACCGAACTGCTGCCCAATGCGATGTTCCGGGTGAAGCTCGAAAACGAACACGAAATCATCGCCCACACGGCCGGCCGCATGCGCAAGAACCGCATTCGCGTGCTGACCGGCGACAAGGTCCTGGTCGAGATGACGCCCTACGACCTGACCAAGGGCCGCATCACCTATCGCTTCAAGTAACCATCTAGCGCGGACCCAGAGCTGGATGATTTCAGGTCTGTTCGACCCGAAATCATCCGGCTCCAAATCAGAGAGTGGAGCATGATGTCGTCCGAAAACCGCTTCACACTTTTCGGCATCATGCCCCCATGAGCATTCTGCAGAAGCTGGTGCTTGCCTCTGGTTCGCCGCGCCGCATCGAACTCTTGCAGCAGGCCGGCATCGAGCCGGACCGGGTGCTGCCCGCCGATGTCGACGAGACGCCGCTGCGCGCCGAGCATCCGCGCTCGCTAGCCAAGCGCCTTTGCAAGGACAAGGCCGAGAAGGCGCTGGCCTCGCTGAAGAGCGAGGAGGACTATGCGCCAGCCTTCATCCTCGCCGCCGACACGGTGGTGGCGGTCGGACGGCGCATCCTGCCCAAGGCCGAGACGATCGACGACGCCGTCAATTGCCTCGGCCTGCTTTCCGGCCGCTCGCACCGGGTCTATTCCGGCATCTGCCTGATCACGCCCGGCGGCAAGCTGCGCCAGCGGCTGGTCGAGACAAGGGTGCGCTTCAAGCGGCTGCCGCGCGAGGAGATCGACGCCTATGTCGCGTCGGGCGAGTGGCGGGGCAAGGCCGGTGGCTACGCCGTGCAGGGCCTGGCCGGTTCCTTCGTCGTCAAGCTGGTCGGCTCCTACACCAACGTGGTCGGCCTGCCGCTCTACGAGAGCGTGGCGCTGCTTTCCGGCGAAGGCTTCAAGGCGCACCAGCACTGGCACGCCGCGCGCTCATGAGCATAGTCTACACATGAGCTCGGGCGACAAGGTAACGCCGCTGAGGCCGAAACGGCCCTGCCCCGAATGCGGCAAACCGTCGGTGCGCGAGCATTATCCGTTCTGCTCGGCGCGCTGCAAGGACATCGACCTCAACCGCTGGCTGAAGGGCGCCTATGTCATTCCCGGCCGCGACGGCGAAGAGGAAGAAGACGACAGCCCGACGCCCAAGGACGAGCCGTAAGCGCAGCCGGCGACCGGTTGTTTTCCAGCGATTTTTCTTTCCTGACGAAATCAACACCTAGGCGCTGGACAGGCAAGATTCCCGTGCTATAACCCACGCGCTTTCAAGGGGCGCCGCCTGGCGCCTTCGTGAAACCCGGCGGGCGCATCCCGTTAGCCGGCACAGGCCCAGATAGCTCAGTTGGTAGAGCAGCGGACTGAAAATCCGCGTGTCGGTGGTTCGAATCCGCCTCTGGGCACCATTCCCTCTTGGTCCGTTCCGGACACATAGGTTACGGTTTATACCGGAGACATGGGTAACACTTTTGGCCCGAAGGGGTTGTGGAGTGGTTCGAGCCTGAATGTCTCATCATCAAAGTACCCCAAATCATAGTCCATGAAGCTGGCAAGCCAGATATGGTCTTCGATCTGTTTGATGCCGACGGTCTGGCCGGCAAAGACGAGGCTAAGGTTGATCTTCTTGCGATTGTAGCAGATGCGACCGCAGGTGGTGACGGTGACGGCCTTATCGTGAAACGGATAGTCGAGCTCTGGCAAGCCAGTGTAGGGGCGCGTTGAGGGCGTGTAGCGCTCTGCCGGGCAGTCCATGCCGAGCGCCTGATGCGGGCGCTCTGAGTTGAACTCGTCGATGAAGTCATCGAACCTAGCCTGTTGCTGAAGGAAATTGGCGCCAGCCGGTTTGGTGGCTTCCTTCTTCAGGGTGAGGTGCATGCGCTCGTGGCGCCCATTCTGCTGTGGGCAGCCCGGCTGGATGCGCTCGATGTCGATGCCCAGGCGCAGCCACCAGACCGACAGCTTGCTGAGGTTGAAGAGCGCGTTGGGGCTGGCGAAGGGAACGCCATTGTCGGTCCTGATGGCGCGGGGCAGACCGAACTCCTTGAAAACGCTCTCGAACATGGTGAAGGCATAGGCTTCCTTGGTGGTCGACAGCGCCTCGCAGGCAATGAGATAGCGGCTGGCGAAGTCAGTGATCGTCAGCGGATAGCAATAGCGCCGATCGGTGAGCATGAACTCGCCCTTGTAGTCGGCGCACCACAGATCATTGGGTCGACAGCTGCTTGAAAGTGGCGTCCCCGTCGCCTTGTTGCGCCGTCGCTTGCGGTGCTCGACCATACCGTGCCGGTCGAGCACCGCATGCACCGTCGAGATCGCAGGCCTGTGCACATCCGGATAGAGCCGGGCCAGCCGCTCGCGTATCTTAGGCGCACCCCAAGTCGGCTTGTCCTGCTTCAGGCGCACAATCAAC
Organism: Mesorhizobium sp. CA15; assembly: GCF_020165215.1. NCBI lineage: Bacteria > Pseudomonadati > Pseudomonadota > Alphaproteobacteria > Hyphomicrobiales > Phyllobacteriaceae > Mesorhizobium > Mesorhizobium sp. CA15. The sequence goes on along the minus strand of NZ_JAIUHQ010000006.1, from coordinate 248,589 downwards.
TTCTCGATTTGAAACGGAAGCTGATTGGCGTGGCGATAGGGTCGGCGTGACCGATCCGTCAGCCCCTCAAGGCCGCTATCATTGTAGCGCGCGAGGATCTTGTAGCCGGTCTTGCGCGAGATATCGAATTCCCGGCAAAGGACCGCCATCTTCTCTCCGTCCAGCAGACGGGCCACGAACTTAAGCCGCTCGTCCATGACGTTACACTCCTTCCAAGGCACCTTGCTCTCCTTGCAAAGGGCCAAAAGTGTAACCCATCTATCCAGAATGAACTGTCACCCATCTCTCGGGAGGGGCACTTCTCCCGACATTCCCTCTCGCCAAAGCTTCAACGCTCAAGTCTCCGCAAGGCACTGAATTTGCTCCTCTTTTCGGCACGATGAGTGTGCTTGAACGAATTTCATCGCAGTTCGGCAGATTTCGTCCAACGGGGCGAGGTGTTGGTATTTTTGTTGGTATCTGAGACCCTGTTGGTATCGAAGCGCCAAAACAGGAGGTCCCACAATGGCTCTCTCCGACGTGAAATGCCGCAACGCCCGGCCCGCGTCCAAGCTCCAAAAACTGTCCGATGGCGGCGGGCTGCAGCTATGGATTCAGCCGTCGGGAACCAGGCTATGGCGCCTAGCCTAGCCCCGCTCAAGGGCGTCTTTGAAACTGGACATTTTGGTCGCCTCCGACTGGTCAGCGCATGAGGCCGACGGCAGATCGGCCGCAGCTCTTCAGTCTAAAGAACGCACGCAATCGGCGGATGTTGCGCGGAACTGAATTGGGTGCGTCTATCGGTGTTCGTCCGATTGCGAGACGAGGGCCCTCAGCTTACGTCCTTGGCCCGCTGCCGTCTTTCCGTGCTAGACGATGTAGGAGTCTTTGAACTCGACCAGGAAGCCACCTTTCAACGCGAAAGATTGGCAGGCTTAGCAAATGTCTCCGGACCGCCTCGTTGGAGAACTGGCCCCTCAGCAACTCGGCAACTCGATCGTTCTGACGTAGCCCGCGCGGCATTTCTTGGCACCTGTTTGCTTTCTAACCAGCGCCGGTGTTGAAGTTCCCAGCGGCTGAGGCCGAGCACGACATCTCCCAGTTTCATGATCGAACGGCGATCTCCACTGGCAGCGGGGAGCGCTGGTTCTGCAGCGAAGCTGATGCCCGATCCGAAGAATGCCGAAACGCACGCCGGTAGCGCCCACCGTGGTCCTGAACTGCTGCACAAGCGCGGCTTTGGTTCCTCTGACGGCCAGCGAGCGTCGTCAGGTTAGGAGTGTGTGGTCGAGCTTTGTGGGCCATCAACTCAACACCAACCCGGCCACCAAAATGACCACCGCGAGGGATACTGGAACGGCCAGCAACCAGCCCGCTTCCGTTAAATCGATTTCGGCGTCTTTCACGAACACTCTCCTTTTCAGGAGAAGGGTTCAATCGCCCAATGGTTCCGCTGATGCTAAGCCCACCTCGAGGTAAGTCGCTCCATCGAGGAAAGAGTTCGGTTCAAGGCGCAATGGCTTTTTATTGGAGGACCAACGAGACATACCGGATTGGGCAATTGGTTTCGTTCCAGCAAGATTCCCTCCGTGGCTGCGGCCCACGATGACCGCGCTACCTCATCAGAGCTTAATTCGGCGAGACATGCCCTCACGGCCACGGGCCATTTCGGTCCGCGCTTAGACTATTCGAGCAGATTTTTAGCGGCTGCACATTGTCTCACAGCGGACGCCCGCGTGCTGATTATTTACCGAGACCGGCTGGAAAAGGACGCCGTGGTGGTCGCATCACTCATGGCAGTCGAATGCGACGAAAGCGCCAAGACATACCGCGTCGGAGACTATCAGGTCCACTAGCTCGCAATCCCTCTCAATTAGGTGGGGATCACGCTCGCGGATGGTCCAAATAGTGTCCTTAATGGAGATCGTATCGCCGGGCCGGACGTTGGCGAGCAGTTGTCGAACCAACTCCACAGTTTGACCACGCGGCCGATCACCAATGGGAATCCCCACCACTGAAATCCCAAACCCAAGCACCCGAATTTTTTCTACCTCGGCGGAACAAAAAGCAATCAGTATTTTTTCAAAGCCGATCCGCGATGGCACCCGGAGAATTCTGGCCACCCAGGTTCTTGGAATACGTCATGGCTAGAAATGAAATCTTCAGGATAATTTGACAGGCTGGGAATTTGCGGGACCTCAGGGTGGGGTTCGAACGGATGATTAGGAGAAAGCGCAAGGCCTCTCGACTGTGTCAGACCTCATGCACCTCGATGCGCAGGATGACCCTGCCCTAACTGCTGAAGTTGACCGGCTTCTGGCGCGCCGAACGCGCGATATCCGCCTCAAAGGTGAAATCAAGCGTCTGTTTCGAGCACGAGTCTGGCCGCAAACGGCGAAGATCATTCGTGCCTGGATGATCTGGGTGGCCTTGTTGGATCTGCTGACGCTGGCGCTCAACATGCTGATGCTCCCAAACGCAATCGCGCAATCTTTGCTTCTGCCTGGAGCTATCATCCCGCCCGTCGTCGTCGCAGTGGTTCTAGCATGGCGAAAGCCGCGCCCCTCCTGGTTCGAAGGGGCTTCACTGATTGTAGGTATGTTCCTGATTTTGTTGTCGGTTGCGTTGGTCGGCGTAAGCGCTGGCGGTGAGTTCTATGAACGGCAATTGAACGTCATGCTGTTCGTGGCCATCACAGCCATCATCATCTTCGGCATCCCGCTAGCCTGGACGGTCGCGATTGCCGCGCTGGCGCTCGGACTGTATCTGGTATTTCAGGTGCAGAATCCGGCCATCGAGCATGGGAGCGCCGTCGCTGGAACGCTGTTCTTCGCCAGCGGTATCTTCGCGACGGTCGCAGCACGGCGCATCATCACAATTCTCGCTCAGAAGAGTTTCCTGTTCGAGCTACGCGACCGGCGCAGGGTCGCCGAATTGGCTAAAGCGAACGATCGACTGGAATTGCTGGCGAAGACCGATCCGCTCACGGGCATCGCCAACCGGCGCTGGATGACTGAGACGCTTGACCACCTGTGGGGAAATGACAAACGTTGCCTCGACGGTGCGGCAATGCTGATGTGCGACATTGATCACTTCAAGAAGCTGAACGATCACCTCGGCCATTCCGAGGGTGATCGCTGTCTGGTGGAGGTCGCCAATATTATTCAGGAGAACATCAGGCGCGATCGTGATTGCGTGGCTCGCTACGGTGGCGAAGAGTTCCTCGTGCTCCTGCCCGGGGTAACCGAGGAAGAGGCCGTCTCTGTAGCTGAGCGGGTTCGTAGGAGCATTGAGGCCGCCGCTTTGCCCAACCCCGGATCCCGCGTCTCGCGCAGCGTCACACTCAGCATTGGCGTGGCAGTTCAGACTGCTGACGAGGCCATTTCACCGGAGCAGTTACAGCGTCAAGCGGACGCCGCACTCTATCTGGCCAAGCAATCCGGCCGGAACCGGGTGCGGCTCCACAGACCCGACCCGGCGGTTCACAAACATATCCGCTCGACGCGGTGAGGCCTCGAGTGAGGTCCGCAGTGCGACGTTCCAGAATATCTTTGCATTTCGATCTACGTGGGTTGAACGTAGCGTCTTCACCACATGCAGCGCGCGGTTCGCTGACGATGGAGCACATGAAAGCCCCGTTCGCGTTCGGACTCGCAGGCTTGAGAACGCTTGATCTGCCCGCCGTTAAGCCGCTGTGTTTGGTTCGTCACCACAGCTATCAGAACTACGAACCTTCCCGGCCACGCGCCGAGCCAAATGGAAGTACGACAAAGACGTTAAAATCCGACGTATATTCTTAGCCGGTAAGAAACCATACCCCGCCGCCCATTCTCCTGTGGGGAAACCCTCCGTCCCTTAGATCGTACTAATTTGAGTAACGGGCAAATGGCTTGTTGCAAGTTCGTAAGCAACCACAGGAGAGTGTCATGGCCAGCATCTTCGGAAACCTACTAAAACATTGGCGGGCGGTGCAGTCATCGCGGTTATATGCGCGTCGGCAAATGCAGCCGGAATTGGCGCCGGCGCATCTGTCGCTGGCAGTGGCGGCGTTAATGCCGGGGCTGGAGCTTCCTTGGGCGGCTCCAACGGGGTGAACGCCGGGCTCGGTGCGTCCATTGGCGGATCAAGTGGCATCAACGCCGGAGCTGGTGCTTCGTTAGGCGGCCTCGACGGGATTAACGCCGATCTCGGTGCCTCCGTTGGCGGATCGAGTGGGGTCAACGCCGAGGATAGTGCTTCGTTGGCTGGCTCCAACGGGGTGAACGCAGGCGCTGGGGCGACAGTGGACGGTGCCAGCGGCGTCACGGCGGGCTTGGGCGCTACGGTAAGTCGATGCTCCTCTGCCTTCGTTATGGGCTATCTTCGGCAGCGTTTCCGCTCGCCGCGGGTAGGCTGAAGTGAAAAGTTGCGCCGTTACCGTGGGATCCGACCGCCCACATGCGCCCGCCATGCGCCTCAATGATTGAACGGGCGACGCGAAGTCCCATACCTGTCCCGCCTGGTTTCGTTGTAAAGAACGGGTCGAATATTTGTTCGGCTAGGTCCCGCGGGAACCCTGGGCCGGTATCGCTTACCGAAACAAGAATGTCGTTTTCGATCCCCTGTGACTTAACGACGACCTCTCGTTTTCCTTGGACGTCCTTCATCGCCTCGATGCTGTTGACAATCAGGTTCATCGCGACCTGCTGCAGTTGCACGCGATCTCCGGCGATCTGAGGAAGATCGGTCGCCAGCTCCGTTCGTACCGATATGTTGTATCTCGCTGCCTGGTCGCGCAAGAGGGCCACGGTTCCTCGATTGATCTCATTCACATCAAGAACCTCCCGATCCAGGCTCCCCCTTTCGAATTGTGAGCGTATCCGTCTCAGAATCTCGGCGGCACGTTGCGCATCTCTTACGATTCTGCTGACGGCCGTATGCAACTGGTCTAGGTCAGGTCGGGCGCGATCGAGTTCTTGCAGGCAGACGTTGGCATTGGTGAGGGCACCGGTGAGCGGTTGACTGACTTCATGCGCGAGGGAGGCTGCCAACTCTCCCATGGTTGTCACCCGATTAATGCGGGCAAGATCGCTCTGCGATTGTCGCAAGGCTTCTTCGGCCCGCTTCAGGTCATCGATGTCGGTTGTCGTTCCGACGAATCTGAGGAGTTTCTGCTCAGAATCTCGCAAGACCACGGCCTGTTGGAGATGCCATCGATATGTCCCGTCGCGAGCGCGGAGAGACCGGGCCTCCATTGCGAAATCCTGCCCCGAACTTACGCCATGCCAAAAGGTCTTGACTGCCATCGCACGATCATCGGGGTGGATCACGCTCATCCAGGCCTCGGGATGCGAGCGGACATAATCCAGGGTCTGACCGGCAAAATCGAGCCAGACTTGGTTCACGAAATCCGGCGTTCCATCGGGTTTGAGCGTCCAAGCAGACACCGGAAGTCGCTGCAGCAATCCAACTTGGAGCTGTAGTTCGTCATACGCATCTCGTAGCCCTTTCCACATGTGGTTGAATGCCCGGACGAGAAAGTCGAGTTCGTCGCTTGGCCGAGGTGGGCGCCGCTTGAGTTGGAGCGGCGCCTGCGGGCCGCGAAAATCATATCCCCTGAGCGCTGTTCCCATCGCTGTGAGGTGACGTGTGATCAGCCGGTGGACAGTAAGCAGGATGAAAAACGAAACCATGAACGTCTTTATCGCCTGACCGATCATGATTGTCGCAGCAGTATTGAGAAGCTGGCGATAGATCTGATCGTATGTGGCTTCGACCACGAGAATGCCAAGTAGTTGTTTGGTATCGCGTTTGGAATAATAAATTCTAAGTTCGTGCCGCTCTGGCGGATTAGCCTGGTGGGTCCCTGCAGTTACGACGAGAGGGGCAGCTTGATCGGTGATCTCACGCAGTTCAACGTAGCGGATATTGGGCAAGCGAAGGATCCCCTCGACCTGCAACTGAAGTTGCCGACCATCCATCTCCCAAAGTCCCTCGCTAAGACTTTGCCGGTAGCTGCTGTCAATCTCCGCCATCTTTTTGTCTATTGCTTGGACGTCGCCGCGGTAATCGAGATAAAGCTGCGTCAATGTGAGAAGCAGCGTGATCACCGAGCTGAAGATGAAGACACTAACAAGGAGACGCCCTCCAATGCCCCGAAGAAGATGTGGGAACAAGCGCCAAGCAGACGCGCTGCGTCTCAGCTCCGGCCATTCGCGATCGAATTTGCCAACGTCCGTACTCACGTATGTCGATTCAGATTGCAAAACCCGCCCTCGCGACGCAAGCTCGCACAACCCATGTTGACATGGCTGCTAGGCTCGGCTCGCGCGAGATCGAGACCTGTACCATCGCATAAAACGAGTTCCTGCACTATCGGCCAAATGTGGGATGCAAGGGACACCCGCAAATGGCGAGATCTGCAGACTTTGGGCGCTTGCTTTGCAGGACTATAATTCTTGCGTGGGTCATCAACGGACCAGCCTTCTCGGCGGAGCGTTTGCGGTTCGTCAACGATGATTTTTTGGGTCCCACCGAGGGCATAACCGATGGAAGCTCGCCAGGACTAGCGGTTGAAGTCGTCAGGCAGGTCTTCACCGGCTTGGGGCAGGACGTCTCCTTCGAGTTCTTCCCGGCGAAGCGGGCTTGGATGATGGTCATCCGCGGTGAGCGCGATGGAATGCTGGCCACGTTACGAACCGGCGAAGGCGAGCGGTTCTGCTCTTTTCCTGACGAACCGCTGGTCCGGGATAGGTGGGTCTTGTTCGTGCGCAGGGCCGACATCGGGAAGCTAAAGTTTTCGTCGATGGACGATCTCATTGGACACGACGTCGCTGTTCGCGAACCAGTCTCTGGCCCCCTCGCACAACCGACCGTGTCGCCTGAGCTATGGAATTTCTTGCGCAAGCATAACAACATGGTCGCGACAGACGGCACCGCGGTTAGTCTGCGCATGTTGGGCAGCCGGCCGCGTCGATTACGCGGTCGCGAGTCTCACCTACGGGATGAGTGAGACTACAAAATTAGGATTATCTGGAAGGATCGAGCCACTGTTGTCCCGTAGCGTGGCGGACGAAGATGTTTATGTCTGTTTCACCAAGGGGCGCGTTTCGCCCGTTTTGATCGACGCCTTCTCGCTCGCTCTCAAGCAGTTCAAGCGGACCGAGGCCTTCCAGAAGATCTACAGAAAGTATTTCCCGTAACGTCCGCCAATTTTCGTGATGAGCAGCAACTCAGCATCGGGGCCAAGCCCAGGCCAGCCCATAGAAGGCCCCGCCCGAATTGCCTCTCGCACGAAGAGGGCAACGGCGATTGCGCTCTAAGCTGCAGCAAATGAAGCAATCGACTCGACCCAAAACTACGGTGCATTCCACATCGACTCCAGTCATGAAAGGCCGCTCTGCTCCAAGCCTTGGCACCAAACTTTGATCGCGGCTATTTCGGTTGGGGCCGCTGCCTTAATCGACGGCATTCAGGCACTCGCATTCATCGCCAAAGAATATTCAGTGAAAACCGGATCACGGTGGACCTTGCGTCCCCCGGTGCTAACCGTAAACGACAGCCGACTTACTTTGGCCCACTTCGATGATGTAACCGTCTGGATCCCGAATGTAGCAGCGGGTCTCGCCGTACTTTTCCATCGGCTCTGTGATGAATTCGGCGCCCCGAGCTCGCCAGCATTCGAAGCAGCCACGGACATCAGCAACGCGAATGTTCATGAAGCTGCTGACCGAGTTTGGATCTGGGGGAACCCTGAGCGTCACCGACGGCTTATCAGGTGTGGGGCCGCCCCCGATATTGACGATGAGCCACGTGTTGGCGATCTGGATGTATCCCGGCGCGCCACTGCTGTCGCCCAGGCTCAGGATGTGGCCTCCAAAGACCGTCTCATAAAATCGTGCGGAGCGTTCGATGTCGGCGACTGTCAGAAAATGCGCGACGGTAAAGCCGCGATGGGGCGGCATCATATAGACTTCGTTTTCAACTCGTACTCGGGACATACGCGACTCCTATCGAGAGAGTTTTCAAGTCTCCGGTCCCGGCCACGACGCGCGCCGACGGGGTCTAGTGTGGCTCTGGCGACATGGGTTTAGGTTGACCTTAGTATTGAGACGTGTCCGGATTTCGCGCGGGCTCGGTGACGAGAATGTGGATCAAGGCGCGTCCTGATCCAATCAGACGAAGGTGTGAACGCGCCTGCACCGCGCTAATCTATCGCCGACACCAAGGTGCTATGGACCTCGTTGGGTTGTACAGGCACCGTGTATCCATCGCTTAGGCGAGCACATGGGTCGCTGTGGCTGGTTGTTTTCTAAAGGTGTTGGAGACGCCGAAGCATTTCTGCCAGCGCGTGCCGTGGGTTCCGCGCGTATGTTGTGACGCTTCATGCCGGCGCTGTCGATGCATGGTGCGATTGGGTCCTACCGCCGGATTAGGCGGGAGGTGAGTGAAATCGTCTCCAAAGAGAATGCTTGGGATCGGGCCGGAAATGTCGCTGGAGTAATCTGGGTGTCTCCAGTACGGGCGGCGAACTGCTCGGGATCGACTGTCGTCTCTTTCTTGATCGGGTTCCATCGACTTGAAGGCAAGGGTCTCGGTATGGCGGACCAAATGCACAATCAGGCCACCCTTCAGCCGGCCACCGTAGCGGTCGAAACCAGCAGCCTGCGTGATCAGATGGCGACGATCGGACGGGCGCTTGCGGGATCGCCGGTTCGCGAGTGGCTGCTCTGGGCATCGGTAGGCATCATGGTTGTTATTGTTGCGACGGCGATCGGCCAAGTTGTGCTCAACCACTGGAGCCAGCCCTTCTATGACTCTCTGGCGCGCCGGGACATGGAAGCCTTCGTCCATCAGCTCCTCATCTTTGCGATGATTGCCGGCGGACTGCTGGTTCTCAATATCAGCCAAACCTGGCTCAACCAGATGATCCGGCTGAAGTTGCGCGAGGCGCTGACGCTCGACCTTATCAATCAGTGGATGCGGCCAGCGCGCGCCTTCCGGCTGGCCAATGCCGGTGCCATCGGCGTCAATCCCGATCAGCGCATGCAACAGGATGCGGCGCATGTGTCCGACCTGTCGACCGACCTCGGCGTCGGGTTATTGGAATCCCTGATCCTGCTAGCTTCCTTCGTCGGCGTGTTATGGAAACTGTCTTCGGGCTTCGCCTTTCACGTGAACGGCTGGACGATAACAATACCAGGCTACATGGTCTGGGCGGCGTTCCTCTATGCGGGCACCGCATCCTGGTTGAGCTGGCTGGTCGGGCGACCCCTCATCCGCCTGAACAGCGACCGCTACGCACAGGAAGCTGAACTGCGCGCCGCGATCGTCCGCGTCAACGAGAATATTGATGCCGTGGCCATTTACCATGGCGAAGCCGATGCCAGGCGCCGCCTTGAGCTTGACCTCTGCACCGTGCTCAGCGCCATGCGGCGCATCTACGCTGCGCAGATCGGCTTGTCCTGGGTCACCGATACTTATGGTTGGATGACCGTGGTGGCCCCAATCCTGGTCGCCTCACCGATCTATTTTTCGGGTGATATCAGCTTCGGCGGGCTGATGATGGCGGTTGGCGCTTTCAATCAGGTCCACTCCTCACTTCGCTGGTTTATAGACAACATCGGCAGCATTGCCGATTGGCGCGCCACGCTCATGCGCGTCGCCGACTTTCATATCGCAATATATGAGACGGACGTGCTGCACGATACCGAAAGGCGTATCTCATTCGATCAAAATACCAATGGCAGTCTGACGTTCGAGAGGCTCCAAGTGGCCTCGCCGGGAGGCTGCACAAAACTCTCCCAAGATTGTGTTGAAATCCGCGCCGGCGAAAGAGTGATGATCACCGGCGAGCCGGGCGCCAGCAAAACGCTCTTCTTCCGTGCCATTGCCGGGCTCTGGCCTTGGGGCAGCGGGAAAATCGGGCTGCCCGCGGGAGAATCAATTGTATTCGTTCCCCGCGTGCCTTATTTGCCGGCCGGCACTTTGCGCGACGTACTCAATCACGCGAACGGGCATGCGCCAGCGGGTGATACCGAGATTGCCGTCGTGCTGGCCGAGGTAGGTCTTGAGCGGCTGTCTTCGTCGCTCGACCGCGTCGGGCACTGGGACCGTGAATTGGGAGATGACGAACAGCGCTTGCTGGGCGTGGCCAGGCTCGTCCTGCGGCAGCCGAAATGGGTGATCATAGACGAGGCGATGGACGTATTCGACGGACCCGCACTGCGGCGGGTCCTAGCGATGCTGGAAAAACGCCTCGAGGGTGCCGCGATCATCAACATCGGGCGCGGCCAGCACGACAATCAGTTCTTTCCGCGCGGTCTGACGCTCGTTAATGATTTGGCTGCTCAGCCGCTAAAACCGGCCCGTGTAAGGGCCGGTGCAATTGATCCGCCACCCATCGCCACCCCGCCGCAAACGATAGGCAGATCGAAGCCTCGCCGGGGCGTGCTAGCCCTCGTGATACTGGTTACGGTGGGGACTTCGCGCATCGCCTCGATTCTATTGAGACGTCCTCGGAGGCCGATGGATCCTCCGTAGTGGATTTGCGGCAATGAGGTGAGCAGGCAGGTCATCGGTCCGCCGTCCGCACCTCTACCTGCGCCACCCCCCAATTGCGAAATTATTGCTTGCACCCCGTTAGCGAAAGCCATGTCGCAGGAAAGCGTGATCCCGCTTCCTAGTCTAGCCGGCAGCGCGATCCGCGGATAAGGGCGACAGACGCGATCGGCGCGTGTGAGTAGGACAAGAAAATCCAGCCAGGGCGGCAGGCCCGTCCGAGACGAGGGTCTCAGCCCGGGCCAAAGGCGACAATCCTGCGAAACGGCCTATCCACCTGTCCACGGTGTCGCCCAATCCCGCTCCAAATGGCAGTGATATCTGACTAACGGAAGGAAGAAACTGGTGCCAAGTGATCGCTGGACCCGGAGGGTCAAAATCTTCTACGGAACATCAATATCTTAGCAGCTGACGTCGGTTCTTTTTTTATTGTCTCATATGGTCTGGCGAACCTAAGGACCAAGACGACTTCTGGTCGACGCAGGTGTTGCACGACCGATCAATTGCTTGATCACAATCAGGCACGGCGCAGCGACCGCGAACAGCAAGACAAGCCCAAAGAAAGCTTCGTCGAAGGAAATTATGGAAACCTGCTTGTCGAGGGCGCGCCGCAACAGCGAGAGCGCGGCCTTTGCCGCCGCAGCCCGGTCGACACCGTTTGACGTCAGAGTGCTTGCGACAGCTCTCAAGAGCTGGTCCGCCGCGGGATCGCCGTCGACGAGGTGGGTAGCCAGTATCGTCCTGTTATAAACATTCTGGTGATCAACATATGTTTGCAGAAAGGCCGTACCGCCCAAACCGCCGAACTGCTTGCCGAAGTTGAACAGACCTATGCCGAATGGAAGCGCATCGGCCGCAAGCCCCTGGAGCGTGACAAGCGTCGACGCCATGAACAGAAGGCCCAAGCCGAACCCGCGCAGCAGCAGCGGCAGCGCCAGGTCCGAGAACCCGCTGGCGCCGGTTGACCCCGATAGGAGCCACATCGCTGCGGCGAACAGCAAAATGCCGAATGGAGCAAGCATGATGGCGCGTATTCCGGCCTTTTCAATGACAAGGCCGGACACCAGGAGTCCCAGCGCAAGCGTGGCTCCGCTGGGCAGCAGAAGCAGGCCGGCATCCGTGGCGGTGAAATCAAGGACGTTCAGGGCAAAAGCCGGAATGAGATAGGCACTGCCGGAGAGGGCGAAGCCCGCCACAAGGCTGGTGAGCAGACCAAAGCGAAAGTCCGGATCGCCAAACGGCGAGATCGGCAACAGAGAGGCATGTGAACGGAAACCGGTTTCCCCGACGATCAGAAGGGCGGCAGACGCCACGCCGATCGTGGCAAGGACGGTAATGCCCGTGTCATCGAACCAGTTGAATCTGCTGCCCTGCAGCAGGACGTAGGTCAAAAGTGCGGCCCCCATGCCGAGCAACAGGATCCTACGGGCAGGAAATCCGGCATCCCGCCGATAGACCGCGTCGCCATCAGCCGCCAGCAGTACAAGGGAAGCAAGTCCCAGCGCTATGTTGCTGAGAAATATCCAGTCCCAGGTGAGATGATCCACGAACCAACCCTGCAGAGCCGGGGTGACGGTCGTTGGAGCCATCACGGCGCCAATGGCAAAAACGGCCTGAACGAGGGGCTGGTGTCGATGCGGAAAGCGAAAAAAAAGCAAGGTCTGACCGGCAACGAGAATTGTGCCGCCGGCCAGCCCCTGGACGACGCGGCAAATGCAAATCCAGACAAGGTCCGTCGAGAGCGTCATTGCGGCGGAGGCAAGAAGAAGCATGACGGCACCTGCGCGCAGACAGGCGGTTGGTCTGATCGCCCTGACAAAAAGCGGAGCGACGAGGAAAGCCAACAGCTTCGCCGCGACGAAAACAACATCAAGCATCGCGAGTTCATCTGGCGTCGCGTGCGTATCGCCGAGTATGTCGATCCGGCCGATCGACAGGGCAGTGGATGCGACGGCATCCATGAACGCGGCCAGCACAACCCCCGCTGCTACCAGCCATGCTCGCAGCGGTGCATCAAGACGGTGCCGCACGGATGAATGCCTTTCGACGACGGGGGTCACTGCAGCAAGTGCCCGTTCCCAGTTCCACCTGTCTGCGTGTCCAGTGCTATGGACGCCCCATTCCTGGTGCCAACGGCTATGGCAACTCGGGCCGAGAGGCCCGGCACCAAGCGACCAGGCAGTGGATTGTGCGTCATCCTGATTTTGACCGGCACGCGCTGGACGACACGGATAAAGTTTCCAGTCGCGTTGTCTGGCGGCAGTAAGCTGAATGCCGCGCCGCTGGCGGGAGCGAAACTGTCGACCACACCGTCTATTTTCAGTCCCGGATATTCATCGACCGTCACGCGAACCTTTTGGCCTACCTGCACCTGCTCCAACTGCGTTTCCTTGAAATTGGCGACAATCCAGACGCCTTCCACCGGAACGATGTCCAACGCGACGGTACCGGCAGTGACATAGCGGCCGACACGGATCTGACGATTGCCGACAATTCCGTCGACCGGGGCCCTTACAACCGTATTGGCAAGGTCAAAGGTCGCCAGGTCAAGCGCAGCCCGACTCTGTGACAGGGCTGCCTGCGCACCGGCTAACTGAGCATCCAGGACGTCCAGCTTTAGCCCTTGTGCCGATAGATTCGCCGCTGCGCCGTCCACCGATGCCCTTGCCTTGTCGTACGCAGCCTGCGCATCCTGCAGTTTCTGGTCGCTCGCGGTCCCATTCTTCTGCAGAGTGATGTAGCGGTCCAGGTTGGCGCGAGCTAGCTGCAGGTCAGCTGCGGCCGACTGTTTTTGCGCTTCGGCCTGAGCTATCAAAGCCTTCTGCAAGGCGGCCGTTGCCATGGTATTGCCGACGTCCGCCATGCGGGCGGCCACGTTGGCCTTTGCTTGCTCCACCTTCGCCCTGTAGTCGCTATCGTCTATCCGAAACAGGACAGCGTTTTTTGAAACGCTCGCGTTGTCGTCTACATCGACCTCCACCACGTACCCGGCAAGCTTGGGCGCGATGCTGGTGATGTCTCCACGCAGATAGGCGTTGTCGGTCGTTTCCTCGAAGCGGCCTATCGTGAACCATTGCCAGCCCCAGAGTGCTGACAACGACACCACCGTAAAGGCCACCACGGCGATTGCGATCTTGCGGGCTCGGCTCATGCTTGCCTCTTCGACAAAGCGCAGGCTGCAAATTCCGTGCAAGCCTCATCGTCACACGGCTGGGTGATTGAAAACCGCGCCCTCGCCAACTGCGGATGTGCAGCTTTACACACAACCGCGTCTGGTCCGAACTGAGAACCAGACGCAATCCGCTCCGATCAAGCAGCCACCTTGGCGCGCTCCTGCAGAGCAGCTTCGACGATTGCCACGTCTTCCTCGGCCGTCCCGCCGCTGACGCCGATGCCGGCGTAGACCTGGCCATCCTCGGTCAGCGGGACGCCGCCACCCATGGGGCAGAAGCGACCGCCGCCCACCGAAGGGAGTACGTAGAGCGATTGACCAGGCTGCACCAGTTTCAATAGATCGACTGTGCGCATGCCAACGAGGGCGGAGGTGTAGGCCTTCCGCTCCGATATCTCGAGCGAGAACACCGGAGCGCCGTTCATGCGATGCTGGAGCACCAGGTTGCCGTGGACGTCGACAATACAGACGGCTACCGGAATCTTGGCTTTGATTGCTTCGGCTTCTACGCGCTCGGCCAGCTTCTTGGCTGTCATAAGCAGATCCATGAGAATCATCCTTCCTGAAGGTTTTGCCGGTTGCCTACCGAGCCAGTTCGCCCAGGTGAAACCCGAGCCGGGTCTCCACATCGCCGGGCTTTTGGAAGCCCTTCGCAGTCAGGGCTTTGATGCCATCTTGGGCAGCGGGCCGCCCGAGCGAGGCGATGCACGCGTCCCATCCGGCGCCAAGTTCGACATCCGGCGGCAAGCTGGCATTCACCAGCCGCTTGGTCTGGCCGATGGCCCACTTGTCGAAGCCGGAAATGCGGGTAGCGAGCGCTTCGACATAGTCGTCGAGCTCGGCGTCGGGAAGCGCCCTGTTGATGTAGCCGTAGGCCTCGGCTTGGTCGGCGGAAAGGTCCTCCGAGCTCAACAGCACTTCCATGGCCCGGTTGCGCCCGATAAGGCTGGGCAGCCGCGCCATTGGCCCGCCGCCGGCAACCATGCCCACCCCGACTTCCCACTGGGAAATGATCGTCTTTTCCTTGCCGGCGAAGCTCATGTCGCAGGAAAGCAGCAGCTCGCTGCCATTGCCAGTCGCGCGGCCACGGATCAGCGCGATCGAAACCACAGGGGCCCGTGTGAGGCGTACGAGGAAATCCGGCCACGGCGGCAGGCCCGTCGGTCCGGGTGGCATAGACGTCATCTCTTCAAGAGGGGCCATGAAGTCTGAATGGTTCAGGAAAAAGTCTTCCACCGCGCTGTCGAAGACCACGACCCTAACGCTCTCATCGGCCTCGATGGCGGCGATCGTCGCCTGGAATTGCCGTACCATCTCCGGTCCCATGACATTCAGCGGAGCGTTGTTGAAGGTGACGCGCCAGTAGACCGGAGTGTTTCGGACCAATCGGATCTGTGGTGCAACTGTCTTGGCGTCCATTGAGGCCTCCTTTGGAACACAAACTGGGAACGTCACTCAGTTACTGCTCAAATTGCTGAACTTCGATTGGACCTAAGTATCGCCGATACTTTCGTGTCAACGATATAGTGCCTGAGAAGTTATCTCGCGAAACCCGCCGTGAAGATGCCCGAGATGTTCCGGCCAAAGCGTAATCGCCTTAGGTGTCGGCGATACCTTGGAGCAATAGATCAGCAGGACAACTTCTGCTCTGGCTTTGGGTCGCGTCGCGCGACAATTTCGTGGTGACGCAGACCTTGCGGAGGATCAAGTCATGCTCTTTGTCACGACCAATACGCGCACCACACATCGTCATTTGCGAGCGACGGCGTTGCGCGGGCACGCGTTTGCCGCCCTTGCGCTGAGAGTGGCGGGGGATCGGATACGCGCGAAAGCTACGGCCAGCCGAGCTCCAATGGTCCCGGCTAGCGACGGAAGCAACGACCTTGGTATTCACGTGGGAAGTATATGTGCTGCGCTAGCGGAGGAGCTGGAGGTTCGGCTCAGCGTCAAGACGGACGAGATACGGTTGCACGCTGCCTGTTGCCAGCAGGTAGGACTGATCGTATCCGAGCTGGTCCGCAGCGCAGCGCACCACAATCTGAAGGGCCGGCGAGAGGCTGTCGAGATTATTTTGAGTGGATGGGGCGGCAATGTGCGCTGCCTGGTCAAAGGCAGCCGCTCGACGGGGCTGGGCTCCCAGGAGTGCCCCGAGCGGCGGCGGGTCCGAATGTTGGCAGCAGAACTCGGCGGGTCGGTCGAGTGGTGGTTCACTGAGTCCGGATCATTCGCCGGCCTGCATTTCTCGATCGAGCGATCGAAGGAATTGCCGTCGCAACTGAATGCGGATTCCACCTGATGCGTCGGTCAGACATACTTGTCGCGCGTCGGGACACAGAGGTGATCGACACAACGAGATTTGTCACTTCCACTATGCCGAACGGGCCGTTGCCATCACCGCGTCCACATCAGCCTGGCGAGGAGTTCCTTTTGGCCATCCGGGCCGCAAGACGTCTGTGGGAGCGGTCCGCTGCCTACCCGCCAGCTACTCCCGCATGGCGGTCCCTGGTGCGACCTGACCCGGCCAGGTCATACCGATGCGGGTCAGGTGGCAAGCGAGAGCTCGCATGGGGCCTCGCTGCTGGTGTTGTCCTTACGAAGGACAGCAGACGCCCCGCAGTCCAGCAATACAAAAGTATCGGCGATACCATTGTGTGATGGATTCGCCTTCACCGACAGTTGATCTGTTAGGAGCATTCGAAAAAACCAATTTGGACAGGAGGACCTTATGACACGACGCGAGCTACTTGCCGCCGCGGCTGCCGCCGGGGCTGCCAACATGCTTCCCGGAACACTTCAAGCCGCGGAAGGGACGATCCGCCCCTTCACTGTCAACTTCCCAGACAGCGACCTCGATGATCTGCGCCGGCGCGTGGGGGCGACCCGTTGGCCGGACAAAGAGATCGTTGCGGATGATACGCAGGGCGTGCAGCTGGCGACGATCCAGAAACTCGCGCAGCACTGGGCGAAGAATTACGACTGGCGCAAGGTGGAGGCCCGGCTCAACGCGCTGCCGCAGTTCATCACGGAGATCGATGGGCTGGACATCCACTTCATTCACGTGCGTTCCAGGCACCAGAACGCGCTGCCAATCATCGTCACGCATGGCTGGCCTGGCTCGATCATAGAACAGCTGAAGATCATCGAGCCGCTTGCCGATCCGACTACCCATGGCGGAACCGAAGGCGATGCGTTTCACGTAGTGATCCCCTCGCTCCCAGGATACGGCTTCTCGGGCAAGCCGACCGCACCGGGATGGACCCCCGTCCGCATCGCCAAGGCATGGGCAACGCTGATGCAGCGCCTCGGCTACGCGAAATACGTGGCGCAGGGCGGTGATTGGGGCAATGCCGTATCCGAGCAGATGGCTCTGCAGCAACCTCCAGGGTTGCTTGGCATCCACACCAACATGGCGGCAACGGTCCCGGCCGACATTTCCAAGTCGCTGGCGGCAGGCGGCCCGGCGCCGGCCGACCTATCGCCGGACGAGAAGCGTGCTTACGACCAGCTCGACGACTTCAACAAGAACGGGCTGGGCTATGCGATTGAGATGAACAATCGCCCGCAGACGCTGTACGCCATCGCGGATTCGCCCGTCGGGCTGGCCGCCTGGATGCTTGACCACGACATTCGCAGTTACAGGCTCATCACGCGCGTCTTTGATGGCAGCGCCGAAGGGCTGACGAAGGATGACATCGTCGACAATGTCACGCTGTACTGGCTGACTAACACGGCGATCTCCTCGGGCCGCCTCTACTGGGACAATGCACATTTCCCAACGGGCGGATTCTTCGATCCGCGCGGCATCAAAATCCCAGTTGCCGTGAGCGCCTTCCCGGACGAGATTTATCAGGCGCCACAAAGCTGGGCTGAAAAAGCCTATCCGAAGCTGATCCACTACAACCGGCTCGCCAAGGGCGGGCACTTCGCGGCCTGGGAACAGCCGACGGTGTTTAGCGCAGAGCTCAGAGACGCCTTCCGCCCGCTGCGCCAGTCCATCTGAAGCCGAAGGGCAGCCATCAGGTCGTCCACATTTCAAACGGCGGGCGGACCGACAGGTCGGTCCGCCGAGAGTGAGTCCGCGCGCCTGTGACGGCGCGAACCAAGCAGGAGAAGGCGATGAACAGGATCGATGAGCGCCGTCGCCGCCTTATTGGGGCCGCGGCAATGGGGCTTGCATTCGCCGAGTTTGGCATCACCGAGACGGCAACGGCGGCTTCCAGCGAAGCCAACCAGGGGGCGGCAATCGCGATGGGGGCATTGAACTCGCTTGGTGCACCCAAGCAGATCGAGGCCGGTGTCCTGAATGTCGGCTATGCGGAGTTGGGCCCAGCGAAAGGTCCGCCGGTGATCCTGCTGCATGGCTGGCCCTACGATATCCAGACCTACGCGGACGTCGCACCTGTTCTGGCATCGCGGGGCCATCGGGTGATAGTGCCTTACCTGCGCGGCTACGGCACGACGCGGTTCCTGTCGGGCGACACGACGCGTAACGCCCAGCAGTCGGCGATTGCATCCGACATCATAGCTTTGATGGATGCGCTGGGGATCGAGAGAGCCACCATCGGCGGCTGCGACTGGGGCGCCCGGACAGCCAACATCGTCGCCGCGCTCTGGCCAGAGCGTTGCAAAGCTATGGTCTCGGTGAGCGGATACCTGATCGGCAACCCACTGGTCGGCGAGGTCCCGTTGCCGCCGAAGGCCGAGCTGCCGTGGTGGTATCAGTACTACTTTGCCACCGAGCGCGGTCGCGCCGGTTATGAAAAATACACGCGCGATTTTGCCAGGCTGATCTGGCAGCTTGCATCGCCGCAATGGAAGTTCGACGACCCCACCTTCGAGCGCAGCGCTGGTGCGTTCGACAATCCCGATCACGTCGCGATCGTTATCCATAACTACCGTTGGCGCCTAGGTCTCGCCGAAGGCGAGACGCAATATGATGCGTTGGAGCAGCGGCTGGCCAAAGCACCGATGATCACTGTGCCCACGATAACGCTGGAGGGCGATGCGAACGGCGCCCCCCATGCAGAGCCCGGCGCCTACGCACGGATGTTCTCCGGCAAATATGAGCACCGGCTGATCAGTGGCGGCATAGGTCACAACCTGCCTCAGGAAGCGCCGGAGGCCTTTGCCCGGGCCATCACCGACGTGAGCGCAACGTGATCCGGGCCCTCCAATCAGCCACCGCGCCATTGCGGTAATTCTATTTCCGAACTCCTACCGCGAGGCGGATGGGCGCGACCTCCGTAGGTGGCGGCTTTCGTCCCGCATGTACCGGCCGCTGCCCGGCGAAGGCCTGAGAACCGTCGCCCGACGCCCGCATGCAAAAGCACGCTGCCTCCCCTTCAACGCAATTCAATGCTCTGCCGCAATCTTCGAACTTGGCTTCCGGTAGGGATAGAAAAGCTCCGTTTGGCCCATTTGCCACGCCGACCTGAGTTCGGATCTCGAAATGTCCCAGTCCATCCGAGATTTCATAGTCACCGCGCGCATATCCTGACGCAGCTCTTCCAATGTGGGTCGACCAAAGAACCAGTAGCCATTGTAGATCTTGTAGACGACCAGGCCAGGCTCCAAGACGACCACGTGAGGAATCATAGGATTGTGCAGGGGGTCCGTGTACTCCGCGATATCAAGGTCCTTTTGGATGATGCGCCGCGGGTCGGAAAGAAAAGGCCAATGGGCGCCAGCCCCCAATCGATACTCGTTCGTTTCGAGAAGATTGTCCGTCGTGATGGTCACGAGCCTGCAATATCCGACTTCCATTTCACCATAGAGCCGTACGAGCCCGTCAGTCTGCCGACGGTCCCGAGGACAAAACCCGCCTCTGCCGAGAACCACCACCATTGGGTCTTCCCCCTGCAGATCGGAAAGCTTTCGCCGTACCGCCGTGTGATCCGGTAACTCGTAATCCGGGAAATTGGACCCTGGAACGATGTCTGAGCGCATTTCGAAAAAATCCGCTAAATTGAGACCCGGGGACAACAAAGAGCGGAAGAACAATCAAAATCCATTATTCCAAGGTATCGGCAACACCATGGAACAATGAGTACCCCGGTGCGGGTTCCGACCGCTACGGCTGGAGACACCGTCGCAACCCGATGTCCCTCATCAAAACCGACACCAACGCATAATAGACCTTGGTATTGGCCGCGTGCATGGTGGGATGGGGCGAAGCTCACGTCCCGTGAGGCAAACATGCATAAGAAGACGCCAGCCATTCCCTTCGCGGGATCCGAACTGGGCGAAATGCGGCACGCCTGCGCATTCTTTAACGGCGACGACGAGGCGTCTCGGGTCTTGCTTCCCTTCCTGAGGGATGGCTTCGAGCGCGGTGACAAAGTCATCCACGTCGTCAATCCGGGCGAGCGCTGCAAGCATTTGCATCGCCTGGCAGCTGCGGGCGTCGATACCACGGCGGCGGAACAAAGCGGCCAGCTTGAATTTCGCACCAATACCGGAGCCTACCTTCGGGATGGTCGTTTCGATCAGGATCGGATGTTGGAGGTATTCGAACAGCTGGCCAGCGGCAATGTCAGAGGCGATTTTCCACTTAGTCGCATTGTCTGCCACATGGACTGGGCTTGCGAGGTCAGATCGCACATCGACGATCTGGTAGAGTTCGAAGCGCGGGTGAATGGGGTGTGGTCCCGTCACGAGGACGCGGTCATCTGTGTGTACGATCTGGCGAAGTTCGGTGGCGACACGGTCGTCGATATCATGCGGACACATCCCATGATCGTCATAGGCGGCATACTGCAGCAGAATCCATTCTTCGTACCCCCGGAGGAGTTCCTCCGCGAGCTTCGCCAACGAAGAGCCGGACAGATGCCGCGCAGCGAGACGGAGCTTTAGCGTGGAACCGCCGCTCGAGACCCCCTGGGATCAACGGCTCAAGCGCTTGATGAACGACTTGGTGAGCCTGCTAGCTCTCCCTGCGATCTGGGTAGGCGGAGATCCCAAGCACATCGCAAGCACATTGCTTGATGTGCTAAGCGCGATGTTGCCCGTTGATTTCGTTTATGCACGGCTGTTCGATGGCGAACGCCCGAATGAAATCGTTCGGGTCGGCCAGGCCTTTGCATTGGGGGTAAGCGAGATAGGCAAAGCGCTCGACCATCTGCTTGGAGATACGGAATCGAATTGGCCGTCTAGCGCCAGAATGGATGTCGAAGCGGGTGGCGTTTTTCTGGCGGTGGCGCGACTGGGGATCGAGGGGGAAGCTGGAGTCCTGGTTGTGGGTTCAGCCAGGTCCGATTTTCCCAGCCAGTCCGATCAACTACTTTTGAGTGTTGCTGCCAACCAGGCGAGCGTGGCGCTCCAGGGGGCACGCAAGGCAAGAGATCAGAACCGCCTTGCCAAAGAGCTCGACCAGCGGGTTACTGAGCGAACGAGCGAACTCGTCGCCGCGAATAGAACTCTGATGCAGGAAATTGAAGAACGGCGGCGGACAGAAGAAGCCCTGCGAGAAAGCAAGGAAGCTCTTGCGACGAGCCGGCACGATCTCCAGCTGATTGTCGATACCATTCCGGCCTTCGCTTGGTCGACCCGTCCCGATGGCCATGTCGAGTTTTTCAGCCAGCATTACCTTGACTACGCCGGTCTGTCTGCCGAGCAGTCGCATGGCTGGGGATGGACCGCCATAATCCATCCCGATGACCTGGATGAACTGACCGCCAAATGGAAGGCGTTGATGATCGCGGGTGTACCAGGCGAAGCCGAAGCACGAGTGCGTCGATCTGACGGAACCTATCGCTGGTTTCTGATCCGCGCCAACCCGTCGAGAGACCAATACGGCAACATTATCAAATGGTACGGTGCCAATACCGACATCGACGAACGCAAGCGCGCCGAGGAGAAAGTCATCGATGCTGAGCGCGAGCTTCAAAGGATGGTCGACGGTATCCCGGCGCTGGTTGGAGCTTTCGGCGCCGATGGCTCACAAATTTCCAGCAACAAGCGAGGACGCGATTTCACCGGGCTTTCTTCCGAAGATATCGCAAATGGTGGTTGGAGAAATAGAATCCATCCAGAGGACGTCGAATTCGAAGAGAACAAATGGCACGAATGTATCGCGACCGGAGAACCGTTTGAACTAGAGTACCGAGTGCAGGCGGCCGATGGTGCGTATCGCTGGCACATGGCGCGTCGCATACCGATCCGGGACGACGCCGGTAAAGTGGTGCGCTGGTATGGCGTAAGCCACGATATTGATGGTCGCAAACAGGCAGAAGCCTTTCTGGCGGGTGAAAAGCGACTGTTGGAGATGATCGCGTCGGGCAGTTCACTGCGTGATGTTCTAAACGCCTTGTGCACGTTCGTCGAAGAGGCTGCCCCTGACTGTTTCTGTGATGTTCACATGTTCGATCAGGATAGCCTGACAATTGCCTACGCCGTGGCTCCTTCCCTGCCTTCAGCCTACAGCGATCCAATCGCGGGTACGCCTCTAAGCGGTGATTTGCTGCCATGCGGCATAGCGGCCGTTGAAAAAGTACAGGTCGTTACAGAGGACATTGAGCGGGATCCTCGCTGGTATAACTCGCCAGTCAGGTCCCATGTGCTGCGACACGGATATAGATCGGTCTGGAGCACGCCGGTCTGTTCCAAGGAAGGGCGGGTGCTGGCCACCTTCTGCATCATTCAGCGAAAGCCCTCGTCGCCATCACCACACCAGCAGGATCTAATTGCGCATGCCACGCAGATAGCCAGCATTGCCATCGAGCGCTCGCTCACCGAGGCCGCACTCAGGCGAACCGAAACATTGCTTTCCGAAGCTCAGCGTCTGAGTTCGACCGGAGCGTTTTCATGGCGTGTGGATACGGATGAAATCGCGTTTTCCGAGGAGCTCTATCGCATTTTCGAGTTTGACCCTGCGCATCCAGTGACGATGAACCAAATTCTCGATCGAATCCATCCGGACGACATTCCATCCCTATCAACGCAAATGGCACGGGTTCGCGCCGGTGAGGGTAATCTGGGCTACGAGATCCGAATACGAATGCCGGACGACAGCGTCAAATTCCTGCGCACCTTCGGCCGCGTCGTGCGTCGCCAGGACGATCGGCTGGAGTGCCTCGCCGCGGTTCAAGACGTGACAGAGCACAGACGCGCAGAGGAAGCGCTTGGGAAGGCCCGGACTGAACTTGCATACGTATCCAAGGTTTCAAGCCTTGGAACCTTGACAGCGTCGATCGCGCACGAAGTCAATCAGCCGCTATCCGGCATTGTCACCAATGCTAGCACGTGCCTGCGCATGCTGGCTGCCAATCCGCCGAATATCGACGGCGCGCTCGAGACGGCGCGTCGTACAATACGCGACGGCAACCTGGCGGCGGATGTAATCGCTCGGTTGCGCGCACTTTTTAGCAAGAGGGCTCCGATAATAGAGGCTGTGGATCTGAATG
Organism: Mesorhizobium sp. CA15; assembly: GCF_020165215.1. Taxonomy (NCBI): domain Bacteria; kingdom Pseudomonadati; phylum Pseudomonadota; class Alphaproteobacteria; order Hyphomicrobiales; family Phyllobacteriaceae; genus Mesorhizobium; species Mesorhizobium sp. CA15. The sequence continues at coordinate 225,498 of NZ_JAIUHQ010000006.1, read as the reverse complement.
AGGCTGTGCGCGAGGTCCTTGCGCTGTCGTCAGCAGACATTCGTGACGGTCGCGTAGTTCTGCAATCCCAACTGGCCGAAGGGCTGCCGCATGTCGCGGGCGATCGAGTTCAACTCCAGCAGGTGATCATGAACTTGTTGCGCAACGCCGCCGACGCCATGAGCGAGGTCGAAGATCGTCTCAGGCAGGTTGTGATCAGGACCGAGCCGGAGGTGAACGGCCACGTGCGGCTGTCGGTACAGGACGCTGGCAGTGGATTCGGTCCAGACGGCCCCGACCGTCTCTTCGAAGCTTTCTACACCACCAAGAACGATGGCATGGGAATAGGATTGTCCATCAGTCGATCCATTATCGACAGTCACTGTGGGCGTCTGTGGGCAGCCGCAAATGATGGGCCAGGGGTTACGTTTTCGTTTTCCGTGCCCGAGTTTTCCGAGGCCCTGCCGAAGCAAGATATGAATGTGACCCATAATGATAAAAAATCAGTGGGGGTTAGATGAAGACTGCGCATGTACTAATTTCTGTGGTCGATGATGACCGGTCGGTGCGCGAATCTTTACCAGATTTGCTCAAGGAATTCGGCTTCAGCGTGAAGACGTTCTCTTCAGCAAATGAGTTTCTCATATCGGATAGCATTGATGAGACCAGGTGCCTGATTCTTGACGTAGCCATGCCCGGGATGACGGGGCCTGAATTGCAACTTGAGCTGGCGCGTCGCGGACAGCTGATTCCGATTGTCTACATAACAGCGCGGAAGGATAGCACGGTCCGGCCGCGTCTGATGGAGCAGGGTGCGGTTGAGTGTCTGTTCAAGCCTTTCAGTGACCGAGCCCTTCAGGCGGCGCTTAGCTCGGCACTACGTGCACCTTAAACGTGGCGGTTGTTAACGATGTGCGAGAAGGATAGTCTGCTATGCATCCAGATTTGGCGACTGAACTGGGCGTTGGGGCAAGGTCGGCATCCATGTCGCAAGGAACGCCTGTCGTGTTCGTCGTCGACGACGACATCTCGGTGCGTGAATCGCTTGAGTTGCTGATCGGCTCCGCAGGCTGGCGGCCAGAGACGTTCGCCTCGGCGGAGCAATTTCTCAACTGTCCCCCGGCGCTGGTTCCAAACTGTTTGATTCTTGACATCAATCTCCCGAATCTCAGCGGGCTTGACCTGCAAAGGCATTTGTCCGTCGGTCGCCCCGACATGCCGATCATCTTTGTCACAGGTTATGCCGACGTGCCGATGAGCGTAAAGGCAATGAAAGCCGGTGCGGTGGAGTTCCTAACAAAACCATTTGGTGACGAAGAGCTCCTGGCGGCGGTTCAGTCAGCGCTGGAATGGAGCAAGACTGCACTCGCTGCCGGTTCGGAACTGCACGAGCTCAGGGGTCGGCATGCGTCGCTCAGCCGTCGCGAACAGGAGGTTATGGCACTGGTCGTCTCCGGTCTGTTGAACAAGCAGGTCGGGTTTGAGTTGGGCATCAGCGAAATAACCGTGAAAGCACACCGCGGTCAGGCCATGCGTAAGATGAGAGCTCGCTCGCTCGCGGACCTGGTGAACATGGCTGCACGGCTCAGCGGCGCTCACTAGCCAACCTGTCTGCGCCAAATCACGCTTCAGGTCCGCAAGACGGGAGGATTGCCGGATGGGGAAGCGTTCGCTTCAAGTGGCACGTTGGAAATCACTCCCCCCGTTTAGGCCAGCTGGCGAGGTAGACAGGCCCGTCCCCAATGTCACGGACGGAACTCTCCGCGCAAACAATGGCGGGCACTCGGCCCGCCATTGTTCGGCTCGGACAGGGATCGCGCCCTGGCTTGGAAGATCACGAGCCGGCGAACGCATTCAAGTCCGCGCAGAACTCCGCGTAGGGCTTCGTCATTGCGGCATCCTGGCACTCCCTCATCATCGCCTTGCGCTTCGTGCTCGGGAGAGTGGCCAGCGCCGCCCTGAACCGCGATCTCACGACGGGACTCGTGTGTCCCGTTTCCCTGACGGAACCGGTGTAAAATGGGTGCTGCTGGTTGATTGGGTCAATGACGTCAAGAGCCCCCGCAACCGCAATCCCGCCAAACGCCGAAAAAGAAAACGCCACTCCTAGACATACGCCTCTAATATTCACGACAAACTCCTTCCCCTGTTGATTGTGCCTCGCACAACATCGGCAACGACATTACGTTCCGACCACCGATACACTGGAGGAAATCCAGATGCGGGTATTAGGTATCCGCGTCTCAGCAAGCTTGCCATTGTTCGATGGTATCGCCGATACTTTGGAATGATTTGCCGGACAACTGCCAACCTTTTTTTTGGAAGCGCCGAATGTCCAAGCCGCTTCTCCGACTACGAACTTCCAGGATTCGATTGCGATCGGCGTCGCCGGCAGTTGCCGATACCAACATGCAATGGACTTATCTCCATCGGGATTGGATGGTGTCTCAACCGAGCCGATGGAGCGTGAGGTGACAGGAGCAAGATCGCTGACTCCCTCCGAGCGCGAGCTGATTACCGCGACTGCAAGTGTTGGTATCGTCGGCGCGCTTCCAGGCACGACGCAAGCGTGGAGGCGCGACCAGTATTTCGAACTGGCGTTGCCTGCGTCCGCGGGGCAAAGCGGGCGTGACGGCCGGAGGATGTCATTCGGCGGCGCCATGGCTCGGTTGATGCAGCTGACCGGTCTTCGTTGCCGCACGTCTATAGCGCCCGAAGGCTCAACCCAAGGAGTTCGACATGAGTAACGATGCAATGAGCGTTGCAACTGCGACTGAATCTGCGAAAACGGCCAGCATCGAGATGAAGGTGGAGGCCATCGTCATTGCTGTCTCCGACGTCGATCGCGCCAAGAGTTTTTACAGCCGTCTGGGCTGGAGGCTGGACGCGGACTTCGTCGTCGGCAATGCGTTCCGCGTTGTTCAATTCACGCCTCCGGACTCAGCATGCTCCTTGCAGTTCGGCAAAGGCCTGACTTCGGCCGAGCCTGGATCCACGAAGGTAATTTACCTTGTCGTCTCCGACATCGAAGCGGCACGCGCTGAACTCGTGGCGCGTGGTGTCGACGCTAGCGGGGTGTTTCATCGGGCCGGCCCCGGCCAACCCCCTATCAGCGGCCGAGATCCCGAGGGACGCAGCTATTCGTCTTTTGCCACATTCAGTGATCCCGATGGCAATGGATGGCTACTGCAGGAGATCACGCACCGGTTGCCAGGTCGAGAGGCCGCGCAGGACACGACATTCTCGAGTTCCTCTGAGCTTGCCGCTGCGTTGGGGCGGGCGGCTTCGGCACATGGCGAGCATGAAAGGCGGGCTGGTGGCCAGCGTGACGACAACTGGCCCGACTGGTACGCGCAGTTCATGGTGGCGGAGCAGACCGGTCGTCCGCTGCCGACATAGCGACCGCGCGCGCGGAGATTTCCGCTCCTGGGATCCATAGCTCCGGTCTGGCAATACCCCGGCAGTTCAAAGGTCGAGAACGACGTCCCCATCGGGGCGCGAGCAACAAATCAGCGTATTGGCCGTCGCCGGCGGATCGATTGGCTCGGGGCTATAGGTGACAGTCCCAGTGACAAGTCCCGTCTCGCAAGTATGGCAGACGCCAGTTCGGCATGACCATCGCGTGGGCACGTCGCACGCTTCGGCAAGTTCAAGTAAGCTCTGAAATCGTGGCCCCCAACGGACGCTCAAGCCGCTCCGGGCAAACGAAACGAGGGGGCCTGCGCTGGAAGGTTGAACGGGCGGATGCGGCGATCGCTGTGTAGCGCCGGCTATCCCAGGCGTGGTCGAAGGACCGGGACCAAACAGTTCCGTATGGATTCTGGCTGGGGCGATGGCCCATGCGGCAAGACCCGCAGTCATGCCACTCATGAATGCCGATGGTCCGCAGATATAGAAGTCGGCGTCTGGCGGCACACCCAGCTCTTGGAGCGCGCGGACATCCAAGCGCCCGATAGCATCGAAATCGACGCCTAACCTGTCGTCGCGATCGGGCGCGCTGTAGCGTATGTGGGAATGGCTGCGGGTCAACACCTCGAGCAGGTTTCGGGCCTCTTCGGCGAAAGGATGCTCGCGGCCGCAACGAGCCCCATGGAACCACCAAACTTCTTGCGTCGACTCTCGGGCTGCCAATGCGTGAAGCATCGACATCACAGGCGTAACGCCCACGCCGGCGCTCAGCAGCACTATCGGGCGATCCTCGTCCCCGAGGATGAAATTGCCGCGTGGCGCGCTGACGTCCAGGAAATCTCCAACCTGGACGCTCTCGTCTATAAAGGCGCTCGCCTCGCCATGCGGTTCCCGCTTTACGCTTATCCGATAGCATCGATCCCCTGGTGCGCTCGACAAAGAATAACTGCGCATAAGAGCTGGGCTATCGGACGAAACCGCGAGGCGTAGCACGACAAACTGGCCGGGGATCGCGGCGTACAGATGAGAATCATCCGTAGGCTCGAGGACCAACGACACCACAGTCCGGCTTTCGTGGACCTTGCGAGCTACCTTCAGCCGCCGGAACCCCAGCCATGCCGGTGGCGGTCCGGAGACAGGGTCCAGACCGGCATTTCCCGTCGTGGTTCCCTTCTCGGCTTGTGCGAGAAGTGCCCGGAATGATCCCTGCCAACCGGGGCTCAGCGCGGAAATGCGCAGTGCGCGCTCAAGCTGGCTCCGCGGATGGCTGGGCGTGTAAAGCAGCGCGTCCACCTCGGAGACCGTCATCGCCTCTGGGCCGATTTCCACCCGAGTGATTTCATCTCCCGCCTGAACCTGGCCTTCTTCCAGTACGCGCAGATAAAAACCAGGCCTGCCATGCGCGACCAACAGCGCGGCCATACGCGGCTCATTCATACGGATGCCAACACGGTAACAGGTGACGCGCGGCTGCGTCACTTCCAACAGCGCACTGCCGATGCGGTAGCGATCGCCAATGCAAACCTCATGATCTGACAAGCCATCGACCGTGAAATTCTCGCCAAATTGACCGTAAACGAAGTCGTTGCGACCTAGCTCTCTTTGCCAGAACCGATAAGAGTCGATTTGATAAACCAGCACGGCGCGTTGTTCGCCACCGTGCCCCGCGACATCTCCTTGCCGGTCGCCGTCGATGTTGAGCCGTCGCACCTGGCAGGAGCCTTCGACTGGCGCTTTCCAAACGGCGGTGTCGACGATCTTGCCTTGCCATGGAACGCCGCGCGGCAATCCCACATTGACCGATAGCAAGCGAGCCATGCTCCCTCCTTCTCCGTCGGCAATCGCGGGCTGCACCGCCCGCCAACATTCACCGAGGATGCCTTCGGATGACTACCACCGTAAGTACCATCGCGGGCCTACCGATGCGACCGAGACCAAAGTATTGGAGATACCATCGTTCAATATATTCTGTCTCGTGGCGCTGCCACAGTTTGTCCCGTTGAAGTTGCCGATGGATGTTGTCTTGGTCACGGTTTACAGATGGTACCCTCGTTTCTCCGGATAAATGTAGCCTTCGGCTTCCGCTTTGGTTTACCGTTTGGAGAATGTGATTATGTCCCATCATTATTCAGGTCCTGACTTTGGCTTTCCCCGCGGAGACGCACGTTTGGACCTCACTGACATTTATGCCTTCCCCAAACCAGGAGACGCGAGCAAGTCGATCCTCATCATGAATGTGCATCCATCCTCGACGGTGATTGATCCTCATTCCACAACCGCGGAGCCATTCGCCCCCGACGCGGTGTACGAGCTGAAGATCGACACAAACGGCGATGCGGTCGCCGATGTCGCGTATCGAATAAATTTTGCGTCCTTATCGGAAGGAAGGCAGATCGCCTCCATGCGTCGTGTGGAAGGCGCCTTGGCGGCTGGGGTCGACGACGGCGGGGAGGTCATCGTTATGGCGGCACCAGTCTCGACAGGAAGCGATGCCGAGGTGACGGAAGCAGGCGATTACCGTTTCTTCGCGGGTTGGCGAAGCGAACCGTTTTTCTTCGATACTCTCGGGGCCGTCGCCGATTTGCAGTTCACGGGGGCTGATTTCTTTGCCGACAAGGATATCTGCAGCATCGTGCTGGAAGTAGCCAATTCCGCGCTGGGTTCCAAGCCCATTGGTCTGTGGGCCCGCATTTTGGACAGACAGGGCGACCGTTGGATGCAGGTTGAACGTGGTGCTCGACCCCAGCAGGCAGTGTTCCTGCCCGGCGAGCAGAGAGAGGACTATCTCTCTGCCGAGCCGGCGGACGACAACCAGTTCATCAAGACGTTCGCGCACACGCTTGAGCACTCGGGAGGATACCGGCCCGATGAAGCAGAGCGCGTGGCAAGAACGCTGCTTCCGGACATTCTCGTTTATGACCCTGGACGACCTGCGTCATTCCCGGAAAACGGCAGAAGCCTGACTGACGATGCCGCCGATGTCTTTATGGCCATTTTCACGAACGGCAAGGTCCCGGGGGATGGAGTAGGGCCGCACCGCGACCTGCTTGCAGAGTTCCCCTATCTGGGGTCGCCGCACAACCCGCACCTTTGACAGTTGGCAATGCGCCTTGGGTTTGTTCGGCCTACTGACGGGCCGACAGCCGACCCGTGTGCTTCACTGAGGAGATAGACATGCGATTGATCCCGATTTCGATAGCTATAATGGTGGCCTTGGAAACGCCGGCCTTTGCCCACCCCGGCGCTGGTTCTGTCGTTTCCTTTAACGCAGGGTTCAGCCATCCCCTCACTGGCCTCGATCACATCACGGCCATGATGGCCGTCGGGATGTGGGCTGCCGCCAAGGGGAACCGTGCGACCTGGGTATGGCCGTCAACCTTCCTCGCGGTGATGTTGATTGGCGGTGCTCTCGGCCTGGCGCACATCGCGGTGCCGCTGGTGGAGCCGGGCATCCTGGCTTCGGTGGTCGTGCTGGGGCTCATGGCGGCGTTGGCAGTAAATCCGCCGGTTTGGGTCGGAGCTGCCATCATTGGTCTTTTTGCGCTGCTGCATGGTCACGCCCATGGGGCTGAGCTGCCCGAGGCCGTGAGCGGGGCTGAATTCGTCGCCGGATTTGCGTCTGCCACCGCGGCCTTGCAAGCAATCGGAGTCGGATTGGCGCTCGCCTTGCAGCGCTCAGCGTCAGTTCCCTTGAGCCGCGCGGGCGGCGCGCTCTGCGTCGCTGTCGGGGCGGGCCTGTACGCGGGAGTTCTTTGAAGCCGGGCCAAGCAAGAGCCCTCCTGGCCTCAAATTCATTGGTGGATTGCAGCGCAGGTCGGGCTGTGTGCTGGGACTGACGCAAGACTGTGGAGCGGGCAAACGGAGGAATGGAATGTCAGGACCAGAGATGGACGATGACATATCTCTCAGCCCAGGCGTCGTTCATGGGGGTCGCGTGCCTTCGCAGTTATCCACGGCGGGGGTGGTCCATGACCTCGGCAATCTCATCCAGGTGGCTTCCTCTGCGTTGAACCATCTGGCTCGCGAGCCCAGCATCTCAGCGGTTCCGGGAATTGATATTGTAATTGCCGGCGCCAGAACCGCATTGGATCGAGCGGGCGGCCTTGTCAGGCAGACGATCAAGACGGCCCGGGAGATTCAGGGCAATGTCGAGCAGGCGAACATAAGCGTCTGCCTGGTCGAGATTGAATCTCTCGTCCGAAGCGCTCGATATGAAAACGTTCGTTTTGAGTTTCGGGTAGATTCCAACCTCCCCTTGGTAAGGTGCGATCGGGCAGGCTTGCAGAACGCGGTCCTGAACCTTGTGTTCAACGCTCGTGACGCAATGCCTGACGGCGGTTTGATCTCAGTCGACGCCTTTGCCCCGGAAAGCCTTCGTCAGGTCGCCATTCGCATTCGGGACACCGGAATTGGAATGACCGGCGAGACAGTGGTCCGGGCGTTTGATCCCTTCTTCACGACAAAGGGCGGAGGCTTTGGTGGTGTTGGCCTGCCGATGGTGAAACGTTTCGCCGAAGAGTCCGGAGGAAGCGTGCATATTGAGAGCGTGCTCGGGATGGGCACAACCGTGACATTGCGATTGCCCGCCACAAGCTGACGAGACACTGCGCGCAGCCCAATCGTGAAGCGTCCGGCGCAGGTGTGCTGTGCCAATCCCCTCTCACCCGAGCCGGAAACCGTGAGGAGCAACAATGGAAAAGCCGTCCATATCTGAAGGCATCACACCACTAAGTGGGTTGGCGTTGGACGAAGCGGTGGCATCCGCGCACGGGGGGATGATCACTCCGCCCATGGAAAAATCTCTGATAGCGCGGTTTCCCGCTTCGTTCTTTGCGATCGGCCTGGGGACAAGTTCCTTCGCTGGTTCGTGGCAGTTGGCGCATCAGCTCTGGGCGGCTCCAGAGGGGATTGTTGTGGCGTTGATGTTGCTTGCCGCGTGCCTGTGGGCAGTCCTTCTGACACTCTACATTCTGAAGTTGTCGCTGGCTCCATTGGCGATGCGGGCAGAGCTCGCCAATCCCGTTCAGAATTGCTTCCCTGGTCTGGCGGGCGTCGGGATGATGCTCACGGCAGTGAGCATCATGCCCTACAGCAAGGTCGGGGCAGTCGTGCTGCTTTCTACGGGAGGTGTGCTCGCAACAAGCTACGGCATCTGGCGGACCCAAAAGATCTGGCGGGGAACGATTTCCCTGTCCGACGCGACCCCCGCCCTATATTTGCCGGTTGCCGCGGCCTCCTTTGTCCTGAGCATTGGCTTGTCGACATTTGGCTGGTTTGACTGGGCCGAGCTGGCGTTAGGAGCGGGACTCTTCTCATGGCTGGCGACCGAGTCGCTATTGTTTGGCCGGCTCTATTTTGGTGAGCCGCTAGCCGGCCAGATCCGATCGACGATGGGTGTCCAACTGGCGCCGCCGGCGGTGTGCTCACTGGCCTACGCTGATTTGTCGGGTACCGCTGGGGACGTCTTCATCCACTCCCTCGTGGGTTACGCGCTTCTGCAAGCAATTGTCGTTGGCGCCATTCTCTCACGGGTCGTACGACGCTTCTCGGCCGGACTTTGGAGTGTCAGCTTCGGGGCCACAGCGTTGGCAACGTCAATTGAAAAGCTGGCCGTTCGAGGCGACACGAATGTTGCGACGGTCCTTGCTCTTCCGGTCTTTGTTGGCGTCAACCTGCTTATCCTGTGGCTAGCCGTCAGAACGATCATTTCGGCTGTCTCCGGTTCTCTACTGCAGGTCACCCAGGAGGAGAAATGATCCCGTGTGAAAATTCCGCCCTGGAATAGCGGCCGCGTATTGCCGTGATCCGTGGTCTGAAGGGCCGCGACTTGGTAGGTGCTTCGGTCGGCACTGCAACGTCCCCTTGCCGCGAGTTGCTCACAACTGCCGACCTGCAAAGGAGACCCCGCGCAGGATTGGCAGCCAAGTAAGGTCGCGAAGATTTGAACTTTGTCTCAATAGGAGTCCCCGATGACCCAAGCAATCGTAGCGGATCAAATCTATGCAATGCCCCCGCAAAAGGGCTTTACCGTCGCGCATTTTTTGACAGTGGCCGACATCGGTCGTTCGGCGCGGTTTTACGAGAAGGTCTTCGGAGGCCGCATTCTGAGCCTGGGAGATAGCAGTGGCGCGCCGGGCTACATTCAGATCGCGAATACTTGGCTGATCGTGAATGTCGGCGGTGGGCCTACCCCCGACAAACCGTCCCGCCAAGCCGTCGGTCTCGTAAGATCTTGAGCACGGAAGCAGCGACTTTGAACGATCGAGACCCGTCACCGTAGCTGTGTAACAAACTGCGTAACACGCAGTGTAAAAAGCAAAATGTTTTCAATGTGATAGGCGTCGAATCGAAAGACGCTCGGTCCGCCAACTCGCCGCGTGCTTGCAGTACAATCCCATGTGGCCGAATACTCAAAGCTAGGGCTCTCACCTGCCGCGATTCTTTCCTTTGGCCAAGACGCCACCACCGACCGGCCACGGCCTCAGCAGCCAATTAAAAACGGCCGAAATGAGACCGAACGCGGTATGTCCGCTTTTGGGATAATTGGACAGAAAACCGACCTTGCATGCGGCGGCCGCAAGCCAGTTTCTGATTAACACACTTGGCGTAATTTGAGCCCAAGTGAATCTCGGCATAACCGCCTCATTGCGAACCGGCCCACGGTGTCACTTCAACAGCGCCATGGTCCTGTCCACTGCGCTGGGAAAGCCGTTCAGCGAGAGCGCCAGGTTGGTCTCCTTGCCGCCGTCGGCGACCACCTTGATCTTGAGGCTTTTGCCGTCGCGCAGGGAAGCTAAGGTCTCGGAGTCGAGGCTGATGTCCACGAGACAGCCACCGGGAAGGCAGGTTCGGAAGCGCAGTGGCGGCAGGGCCGGGCCGTCATCGACCTGAAGGGTTACCCCTTGGTCCAGCGACAGTCCGAACGGCAGCACGAGCGTGCCCTGGACGGCCTCGCCGGCCGGGCGCAGTTCCATCGCCAGCACGCGCTGGCGCGACTGGCTGTCGGTCTGCTCCTGCGACAGCGCGCAGACCTTAACGGCGGCGCCGTTCTGGCTGGCGAGATTGCAGGAGACGGTCCAGTCGCCATGCCCTTCCCTGAGCGAAGTCGCACCGCCAGGGAGAGCTGCGGTGTCTTGCGCGAATGCGGCCGCAAGGGAGAGCAGGCTTGCGGCGATCAGCGTGGCATATCCAATTCGTTTCATCTCGTTTCCATCTTCAAGAAATTCATCACGCCCAAGAGGCGAACGGAGAGAGTGCGCACATCTGCCCGCATTCCGATTGTCCAGCCTCGTTGACGCCGCTACCAGTGCACGCTGAAGCCGAGCTTGCCGCTGACGACATTGCTGCCGCCGAAGCTCGCCAGGCTGGTCTTGGCCAGCGCCTCGCCATAGACCGAGTATTTGCCGTCGCCGAAGTCGAGCGAGCCGCCGAGGCCGACGCCGCCCCAGACCTTCTGGTTCTGGCTGGAAAGCTTCACGCCCGAGACATCGACATCGGTTCCGTCAAGGAAGTCGTAGTAGAGGTTGGCGATGCCGTAGACATGCGCCCGGCTCACCTGCCCGGCGCTGTCGGCCCACTGGTCCTCGTAGTCGGCCGAGATGCCGAGGCGGCCGATCAGGCTGTCGCCGCTGCCGGGCGACACGATCGTGCCGAACGGATCGGTGAAATTGTCGAAGTCGACGGCCGAGTAGGAAAGCTGCGCCTGCGGGGTCAGCGACCAGTTGGAGCGCAGCGCGATCTTCTGGCCGCTCTCGATGCTAAGCGCATAGCCGAACCCCTTGTTGCCGTCGGCAAGCTTGCCCAGCACGGCCGAGTTGATGTCGCTGTCATACCAGGTCGCCTGGGCCTGGCTATCGACATAGAAGCCGCTGTTGCCGAGCCAGGTCAGCGTGCCGCCGACGCCGTAGCCGGTGGCCGAGATCGAGCCGGTGCCGAAGCTCGATGACACGTCCGACGAGACGGTGCCGTAGTGAACGGTGATGCCGCCCAGCAGGATGCCGGCCTCGCTCTCATGCAGCAGGCCGTCGACGCCGGCATTGAGCTTCCAGGTCGTCACGTCGTAGTCGGTGCCGGTGGTCGAGGTCTTGGGCTCGAACTTGCCATGGGCGGCATCGATACGCGCCCAGATGGCCTTGCCGTCGACAGGTCCCTGGCCGGGCACGTCCGCGCCCTGCGGCGTCGCGCCCTCGCCCCAGGCCCGATTGCCGATGCGCTGCTGCAGCGTGCCCAGTTCGTTGAAGCTCTGCAGCACGCCTGCATAGGCCTCGTAGAGCGGCGTGCTGGGCGCATAGAGCGGACCGGTCTGGTTGATCAGGGTGGAGCGCAGATACCAGTCGCCATCGGCCGGCGTGCTGACGCCGTTCTTGTAGAGCCGGTAGGCGTAGGCGCCGCCGACCACCGCCTGGTCACCCTCAAAGACATAGTCGCCGGCAAGCGTGAAGGTGCCGGCCGAGCTGCCGTCGATGTCGACGATCTTGATGCCTTCGCTGGTCTGCGCGCCCGCGCCGCCGACATTGCTGACCGCCAAGATGCCGGTGCCGGAGGTGTTGCCATGCACGACCAGCCTGTCGGTCGCAGAAGCATCGCCGTCGAGCGCGGCGTTGATGAGGATCTTGCCGCCATTGCCGACATAGTCGCCGCTCACGGTGAGCACTGTTCCCGGCGCCGCAGCGCCAAGCCGCACCGCCCCGCTGCTGTTGAGCGAGGCCACCGTCTGGTCGAAGCCGGCAAGGTCAAGCGTGCCACTGGAGGCGACGGTGAAGGCGGACAAGGGGCTCAGCACGTCCGCAGCGCCCGCCGCGAGCGTGCCCTGCTGGACGGAGGTGGATCCCGAGAAGGTCGAGCCAGCGGACGTCAGGACAAGCGTTCCATCTCCCGCTTTGTTGAATGCGCCCGATCCGGTCAATGCTCCGTTCAGGGTCAAGGTGGTACCGGCGTCGGTCGAGATAGTGCCTTGGCCGAGAACGTCGATGGCGCGATCGCTGGCGAAGCTGGCGGTGGAGTTGAGCGTGCCGCCGTTGAAGGAGAGCCCGCGCGCCGCATCGCCGAGGTTGGCATCGGCCGAGATCCGCAGCGTGCCGCCATTGATCGCGGTGCCGCCGGTGTAGCTATTGGTGCCGGTCAGCACCAGCGTTCCGGCATCCGTCTTCACCAGCTGGGCACTGCCGGTGAACGCCGAGGCGATCGTTGCCGTATAGCCCGCACCCGCGTTGGTGCCGTCGCCGACCCGGATCGTCGACTGCGGCCCGAGAAGGCCGATATCGCCGCCCTGGATGACATAACCGTCGGTCGAGAACTGCATGCCGGCGGCCGTTACCTGGCCGAGCCCGTTGTCCACCGTCACCGTGCCGGCCTGGCCGGCGAAGATGGCGAAGGCGCTGTCCGAATAGGCTGCGTTGATCGACCCGGTGTCTTCGGTCCAGTTGTCGTTGCCCGAAGAGCTCTGCCAGGTGCCGTTGCCGCCATTGATCGTGCCGTCGAACTTCGGACCGGCATCGCCGTCCCAATAGTTCAGGTTCAGTCCGTTTGCGTTGACCAGGTTCACCTGATGATCGACGGACGTCTGCACGAAGTAGTTCGAGGACGGGATGGAGCCGACGGACAGCCCGTTATTGGTCAAGGTCCCGCTGTAATCGAACACGCGGTAGATACCGGGGCCGAAGGTTCCACCCGGCGAGACAGTGACATTGAGCGTGCCGTCGAGCACGAGATCGCCGCCGACGGTGGTCAGATCGTTGAGAGCCCCGCCGGCGATATTCGCCTGGCCGAAGCTGTAGTTGAGGATCGAGCCGCCGGAGAGCGTCAGATCGCCGGCGATCGCCAGCGTTCCCGGCGTGCCATCGGCCGATCCCGGCGAGAGTGTCGCGCCGTCGGCGACCACCACGTTGCCGCCGATAATGCCCTTGCCGCCAAGCGTGGCGCCGATACCGACCGAAGTAATCCCTGTGGCCAGGCTGTTGTCGCCGTCGATATAGAGCCCGCCTGCCGTCACCGTGGTCGGCCCGGCATAGGCGCTGGCGCCGGTCAGCGTCAGCGCCGCCCCGCCCCGCTTGGTGAAGCCGCCCGTGCCGCCGACCACGCCGGAAAGCGTGAGATCGGCATCGGTCTGGAACGTGCCGCCGCCGGCATTGAGCGTGACGTTACGCGCCGAGCCGAACGCGGCGGTGTTTCGCAGGGTCGCGCCATTGTCGAATGACAATACGCCCGCCGCATCGCCGAGATTGGCGTCAGCCGAAACCTGCAACGTGCCGCTATGGATGGCGGTGCCGCCGCTGTAGCTGTTGGCGCCGCCGAGCACCAGCGTGCCGAGATCAGTTTTCACCAGTTGGCTCACACCGGTGAGATTCGAATTGATAGTTGCCGTGTAGTCTGCACCCGGCAGGGTGCCGTCGCCGACGCGGATCGTGGCCTGTGACCCGACCAGCTCGATGTCTTGTCCCTGGACCAAGTAGCCGTCGGTAGCGAACTGCATGCCCGCGGCCTGCACCTGGCCATTGGTGTTGTCGACCGTCACCGTGCCAGCGCTACCTGCGAAAATTGCGAAGCTGCCGTTCGAGAAGGCGGCGTTTATGTCGCCGTCGGAGCCGGTCCAGTTGTCGTCGCCGGCCGCCCGCCAGGTGCCGTTGCCGCCGTCAACGCCATCATTGGCCTTCGGCCCGGCATCGCCGTCCCAGAAGTTGAGGGTCATCGCGCTGATGTCGACCAGGTTCACCTGGCCTGCGACCGAGGTCTGCACCACGTGATCGCTCGACGTGGTATCAAGCCCGTTGTCAGTCAGAGCGCCGTCGTAGCTGATGACGCGATAGATACCCGGGCCGAAATTGCCGCCGGGCGCTTCCGTCACGTTGATCGTGCCGTCGAGCGCCAGATTGCCGTGGACGACCGTGAGGTCGTTGTAGGCGCCGCCGACCACGCCGGCTTGGCCGAACGAGTAATCAAGGTTCGAGCCGTCGGCCAGTTCGAGGTTGCCGTGGATGGTGAGCGTGCCGGGCGTCGGGCTAAGCGCACCAGGAGCCAATGTCCCCGCGACATCGACGAACACATCGCCGCCGATGATACCATTGCCGCCCAGTGTGCCGTTGTTGACGTTGGTCAGCCCGGTCGCTGCGCTCTGGTCGCCATCGATATAGAGCCCGCCGCCGCCGACAATTAGGGTGCTGCCGCCGTAAGTGTTGTCGGCCGTGAGCACGGTGTTGCCGGTCCCGTCCTGGGTGACGCCGCCGTTGCCCGAGATCGTGCCGCCGAAGGTATAGAGGTCGGAGCGGTTGAAGCTGAGGGTACCGTTATCGACCACGTCGCCCAAGATGGAGCCCGTGGTGCCGCCGGTGCCCAGCATCAGGATGCCGCTCGCAATCGTCGTGCCGCCGGCATAGCTGTTGTCGGCGCCGAGGATCAGCGCGCCAGCGCCGGTCTTGGTGAGCGCGCCCGCGCCGTCGATCGCGCCTTCCCACTGCACAGTGCTGTCGACCTGGAACGTCCCGCCGCCCACCTGAAGCGTCGCGTCGCGGCTGGCGACGATGCTGGCCGCGCCCTGCTGGTAGAGCGTGCCGCCATTGAAGGTGACCTTGCCGGCTGCGTCGCCGAGATTGGCATCGGCGGTGATCTGGACCGTGCCGCCATTGATGACGGTGCCGCCCTGGTAGCTGTTGGCGCCGCTGAGAACCAGCGTGCCGCCACCCTCCTTGGTCAAGGTCCCGGCGCCGCTCACGGTGTTGGTCAGCGTCAGCTTGGTCGCGCTGTCGGTGTCGAAGGTGCCGCCGCCGACATTGAGGGTCACGGCGCGGGCAGAAGTAATATCCGCCGTCGTGTGCAGCGTGCCGCCGTTCAGCGAAAGACCGCCGGCAGCCGCGCCGAGATTGCCGTCCGACGCGACCTGAACCGTGCCGCCATTGATCGCGGTGCCGCCGCTGTAGCTGTTGGTGCCGGACAGCACCAGCGTGCCGAGCTCCGTCTTCAGCAGCTGGCTGCTTCCGGTGAGGTTCGAGGTGATCGTCGCCACATAGGCCGCACCGGCTGCAGTGCCGTCGCCGACGCGGATAGTCGATTGCGGCCCGACCAAAGCGACGTCGCCGCCCTGGATGAGATAGCCGCCGGTGGCGAACTGCATGCCCGCCGCCTGCACCTGGCCATTCGTGTTGTCGACCGTGACGGTCCCGGCGGCACCCTGGAAGATGGCGAAGCTGGCGTTGGCGAAGGGCGCGGCGAAGGTGCCGCTGGCATCGGTCCAGTTCTGGTCGCCGGCCGCCCGCCAGGTGCCGCTGCCGCCATCCACCGCACCGTTGGAATGGGGGCCGGCATTGCCGTCCCAAAAGCTGAGCGTCAGCCCCGCGGAATTGACGAGGTTGACCTGGTTGGCGACCGCGGTCTGCACGAAATAATCGGGTGACGTGACGTTCAGTCCGTTATTCGTCAGCGAACCGCCATAGTTGAGGATGCGATAGACGCCTGGCCCGAAGGTGCCGCCCGGCGTCTGCGTGATGTTGAGCGTGCCGTCGAGCGTCAGGTTGCCGCCGACATTGATGAGATCGTTGAGCGGTCCGCCCGGCACGTTCGCCTGGCCGAAATTGACGTTGACGGCCGACGTGTTGTTGAGCGTCAGGTTGCCGCCGATGGTGAGCGTGCCGGGCGCATTGCCCGCGCCGCCGGGAGCGAGCGTGCCGCCGTCGGCCACGGTGACGCTGCCGCCGATCGTGCCGGTGCCGCCGAGCGTCGCCCCGCTCGCGACAGTAGTCTGGCCGATAGCACCCGACTGGTTGCCGTTGATCAGCAATGTCCCGGCATTGACGTTCGTCGCGCCGATATAGGTGTTGGTTCCGGTTAGCGTGGTGGTGCCGGTGCCGAGCTTGTTGACCACGCCACTGCCGGAGATGGCGCTGTCGAATGTATAATTGTTATTCAGATTGAAGGCGAGCGTGCCGTTGTTGGTCACATTCGGCGTCGCCAGCGCGCCGGCCACCCCGCCATTGCCGATCTGCAGCGTGCCGGCCGAAATCGTCGTACCGGACGTGTAGCTGTGATCGCCCGTCAGCGTGAGGGTGGCGGCGCCTTGCTTGTTCAAGCTTTCGAAACCGGTAATCTGAGCGCCATTGAGCGTACGGCTGAAGGTTGTGGTCACCTGCAGCGTGTCGGAGCCGCCGCCGCCGTCCACCCCGACTCCGGCGATCGTCGCAAGACCGCTCAACAGGAAAGTGTCGTTGCCGCTGCCGAGATTCAATGCGGCTGCGCCGGTATTGAGCGAACCGGCGGCGAGATTGACAATGTTGCCGCCTCCGCCCAGCGTGCCGTTGCCGAGCAACGTGCCGCCAGTGAAGTTGATCGTGGCGCCGCCGGTCCCGCCCGTGAACAGCGTCTGCGTGCCACCGGCTGCCTGGACCGTGCCGCCGCCGACGTTGAGCTTCGAGCCGGAGTTCATCGTGATCGTCGGCGTGGTTATGGAGGCGCCCCCTCCGTTGCTCTGCAGCGTGCCAGCGTTGATCGTAATCCCCCCGCTGCTCGTCAGGCTGCCGTTCACCTGCAATGTGCCGGCGTCGATCCGTGTGCTGCCGCCGATCGCGTTTGTTGCCGAAGTGAGGATTGTCGTGCCGGTGCCGATTTGGGCGATGTTGCCGGCACCGCTCAGCGTGCCCGTGAAGCTGAAGCTGTCGGAGCGGTTGAATGATAACGTCGAGGTCGAGTTGACGACAACGACGTTGCCTGTGCCGGCATTGCCCGACGTGCCGCCATTACCGATGATCAGGTTGCCATCATTGATGACGGTGTTGCCGGAATAGGTGTTGTTGCCCGTTAGCACCCAGGTGCCGCTATCATTCTTGGCCAGAGTCGTTTTTCCGGTCGCGGCGTTCTGGTCGATAATCGTGCCGCCCATGATGTTCAGGCCGGTGTTGGTGCCCCCCAGCGCCAGCGTGCGCGGCCCGGCGCCGCTGTATAATGCGGAGCCGGTATTGGTGAACTGGATCGCCCCGCTGCCGGACGATTCGATGAAGCTGACTCCCGTCTGTAACGTGAACAGCCGGTCGGTCATATCGCCCGTGCCTGTATAGCGAAGCGTCGAACCGCTGCCGATCACCAGGTTCGATGCCAGGTTTGATGATTGCCCGATCGAACTCGCCTGGCCGCCATTGGCCAGCTTGTCGACGGCAAGCACGCCGCCGCTGATCGTCGTGGCGCCGGTATAGGTGCTCGTCTGGTTCTTGAGCACCCAAGTGCCGGTGCCGGTCTTGCTGAGTGAAGTCGTGCCGCTTGCGGGATTGTCAATACGCGCCGAAAGCGAGTTGTTGGCCGTGCTGAGGCCCGCGAGCGTCAGCGTGCGGTTACCGTTGCCCGACATGGTGACGGGCGCCGTGCTGGTGAAATTGATCGGCCCCGGGCCGGAGGCGTACGCGTCGAGACCGCCGCCATTAGGGCCGAGCGTGAACTGCCGATCGGTGCTGTCACCGGGACCATTATAACGCAGCACGCCGCCATTGATGATGAGATTGTTCGGCGCGGAACTCGATGCTCCAATAGAGCTGTTGGTGCCCCCATTGGCAAGGCTGGCCACGGCGAGGATACCGCCATTGATGACAGTCGGGCCGGTGTAGCTGCTGGCGCTGCCGGACAACGACTGCGCACCGGCGCCGTTCTTCACGAGCCCGCCACTGCCGCTGATAGCGCCGTTGTAATTTCCGTTCGACCCGTCGCTGATCGTCAGGTTGGCGCTTCCAAGCGTGATGTTGCCGCCGGTAATCCCCAGATTGGCCTGGCTGATATAAAGAACTGTGTTGTTAAGATTGTTGAGGTCCAGCGTTGCGCCGGTTGTGTCCATCCGCAGGCCGCTCGAGCCAAAGGCACTGGTCGATCCCGCGCGCAGGATGCCGCCATTGACGAGGGTGGCGCCATTATATGTGTTGGCGCCGGAGAGCACCAAGGTGCCCGGACCGGTCTTTTGAAGCTGCGTCCCAGTCGCCACACCACTGAACTCGAGCGTGGTCCCGGCATTGGCTACATTGATGGTGCCTGCGTTAAGCGTGAAGCCCCGATCCGTGGTAACACTACCGCCGGTGTAAATCAGTGTGCCGCCTATGAGCTGCAGATTTGCCGATGCGTTGCTCGATGCGCCGATGTCGCTCGCCTGGCCGCCGTTGCGTAGGCAACCGACGCTCAGCACGCCGTTGATGGTGGTTGCACCCGTATAGCTGTTGGTACAGCCGCTGAAAGTCTGCGCACCGGCAGCGAGCGTGACGCCGCCCGTGCCGCTGATCGTGCCTGAAAAGGCGTTGCCGCTGTTATTGATCCTGAGCGTGGCGGAGCCCAGTGTCACATTGCCCGCGCCGATGAGACCGCCGACGGTATTGTTGTTACCGGCGAGATCGAGCGTTGCGCCGGCTAGCACGTTCATCTGCCCAGCGCCCGTTCCGTTCGCGTCCGTGCCGCCGAAGGCGCGCGTCGAGCCCGCCCGCAAGATTCCGGCACTCACCGTGGTAGCGCCGGTGTAATTGTTGGTCCCCGACAGCACCAAGGTACCGGCGCCGCCCTTGGCGAGACCGCCCGCCCCGGTGGCTACGCCGCTCATCGTCAGCGTGGTGCCGCCGACTACGTCGATGGCTCCGCCGCCGGTGCCGAGCGTGAAGCCGCGGTCGCTGGTGGTGGTTCCGCCGATATAGCTGAGCTTCCCACCGTTCTGTAGCAGAAGATTGGAGGAAGCGTTGCTCGCCGCGCCAATACCGCTCGTCTGCCCGCCATTGGCAAGCGCGCTTACGGCCAGCGTGCCGCCGGCAATGGTGGTGACGCCGACATAGTCGTTGCCCGCGTTGGTCAGCGTCAGCGTGCCGGCGCCGGTCTTGGTGAAACCGGCATCGTCCGGGCTGGTCACTTGGCCGGAGAAGGTCAGGTCGGTGGCGGCATTGGTGACCTCGACGATGCGAGACGGACCACCGTTGACGAGGGTGAAGCCGCGGTCGGTCGAGGCCGTGGCGCCGGTGTAGCGCAACGTCCCGTTTTCGATCACCAGGTTCGAAGGCGCGTTGGACGAGGCGCCGATGCCGCTCGCCACCCCGCCATTGGCGATACTGTTGACGGCGAGCGTGGCACCGCTCACCGTCGTCGCACCGGTGTAACTGTTGCTGCCCGTCAGCGCGACGACACCGGTGCCGGTCGAGCCTCCCGTGCCGCCTACCGTGAAGGACGTCGCGCCCCCGTTGTCGACAATGTTGGAGGCGACCGTGAAGGTGCCGCCACTATTCTGCTGCACTCCAAGCGCGCTGCCACCGGCGCCTCCGGTCAAGGAGCCGCCCTGGATGGTCTGGTTAGCGGTGCCGACTAAGGGAGAGATGATTATAGTGCCGTCAACGCCGAGTATATTGCCGGCGCCAACAGTGACGGTGGAATTGGCCGCCGCAGTGTATTTGAGGCCCCCGAGCGCGACATTGCCATTCACCGTGCCGAAATAGGGCGTATTGGCGCTGCCGCCTTCATCGCTGAGGATGTTGCCGGTTGCCCACAGCGCCGCATTGTCCTGATTAACATAAGCGGTGAATGCTGTGATGAAGCCGCCCGACACTTGCGCATAGTCGGTGCCGTTGACGGTTGCCCAGCCGCCGAGCGCGCCGTCGGCATTGCTGGTGGCCATGGACGTTCCCGCGCTTATGCCGAAATCGACCAGACCGCCGGAACGGCTGACTGCGCCTAGATTGACCGCAAGCGAGCCGCCCGCGCCCGCCGTCGCGGTGATCCTGTTGTTGCCCGCCGTGACGTTCAGTCCGCTGAAATTTTGGCTATTCGCCCCCGTGCCACCTTTCACGGTAAGCGTGCCGCCGTTCATATTGAGCGCCGAGGAAGCGGAAATGATATTGTTCGTCGGCGCGCCGGGCGCTGTGAAATCGAGCGCCAGCGTGCCGCCGCCGATTGTAGTCGCGCCGGAATAGGTGTTGGCGCCGGTGAGCGTCTGCGTGCTGGCGCCGAGCTTGGTGAGGCCGCCGGCTCCGGTGATGACGCCGGCATAGGCGGTGCTACCTGATGTGCCGTTCAGCGTCAGGTTATTGCTGCCGAGATCCATAGTCCCGCCGGTGCCCGCCAACGAGCGAGCGGTCATGTCGAAACCGCCCAGGTTCAGTGTGCCGCCATTGACGACAAGCGGATTGGAAGGCCCGAATGCAGCAGAACTTCCGGCGGTGAGCGTTCCGCTCTGGACCGTGGTGGTGCCGGTGAAGGTGTTGCTGCCGCTCACCACCCAGGTGCCGGCGCCGTTCATGGTGAGGTTGCCGGCGCCGGAGATCACGCCTGACAATGTGCTCGTCCCCGCGAAGCTGCCGCCGAGCGTCAGCGTGTCGGCGACGCCGCCGGCGACGAAGCTCGCCGGGCCGCTGAATGTGAGCGCGCCGGTGCCGTCATTGCTGATGGTGCTGGGACCTGAGATCGTCAGCGTGCGGTCGGTCGCCGAGCCTGCTCCGGTATAGCTCAGCGTGCCGCTTTGAAAATTAATGGTATTGCCGGTGCCGAACGAGCCGCTGGTGCCGCTGTTCGCCAGTGTCGCGGCTTTGACCGTGATGGTGGTGATGAAGGTTGGTCCGGTATAGGTGTTGGCGTCGCCAAGCGTGATGGTATGGCCCGCGTTGCCGCTGAACTGAATGTTACGAGCGACCGAGGAACTGATGACACCCAGCAGGTCCATGTCGGCGGCCGCCGCGGAGAAATTCATGGTGAGCCCGAACCCACCACCGGCCAGAATGTCGCCGGTCAGCGTCAGCTTGCCTGTTCCGGCGTTCTGGAAGGTGTTTCCGCCGCTGGATGTGTTGTTGAAACGCCAGTTGCGGTTGGAGCTGTCGCCGTCACCGAAATAGACCAGATTGCCGCTCAATCCGCCGCCGGCGCTTACAGTGATGGTACCCGATGCCGCATCCGTTGGCGCGCCGAGCGAGCTTGCCACGCCAAGGTCTGCTACCGAAGTGAAGCCATTGGTGCTCTGGCCAAAAACCGTTGCCCCCGTATAGTCATTGGCGTCATTGCTGATTGTGCCTGAAACCTGTAGCCCGCCAGCCCCGGTGAAGTGCGCTGTGAGCGCTCCGCTAGCTGCGAACGCACGCCCACTAACAATCGTAATAACCCGGTTGGCGGCAAGTGCGCTGGTCGAGCTGATCGAGGTTCCATTCGCAAGCGATACGCCATTGCCGGCAGCGCCGAGCGACGCATCGCTGGCGAGCCCGAGTCCTCCGGCCGAGACGGTGATGTCACCCGTGAAAGTATTCGCACCCGTGAGCGTCAGCCCGCCCGCGCCGACTTTGGTGAAGCCCGATCCGGCGATCACCGAACTGATTGTGGTGTTTCCGGCAGTGGAAATCGTCGGCGTCGTGCCGGTGAGCGTCAGCGTGCTGCCGGCGATTGTATAGCCCGCGACACCGAAGGTCAGATTGTGGGCCGTCATCGGCCCCGCGAGCGTCACCGTTCCGGCGATGCCGTTGAAGATAGCATTGTCGCCGCCCACGGCGGCATTGTTCCAGATGGCCATCGGCCCGGTGACGCCGTCACTGCTCGGATTCCAAAACAGCGACGAGGTGTTCCAGGCTCCGGTACCCCCGAGTCCCACAGCCGTGCCGTTGACGTCCCAATAGAGATCGGCCGCCCCCGCCGGCACGGCGCCAAGTCCGGCCAATAGCGTGGCTGACACAAGCGCACCCCGCAAGATCGGAGCTGCCGTCGAAGCCAGATTGGTAAGGCTCGGCGCATAGCTCGCCGCCTCGCCTTTCCATTTGGTCATCCGGCCGCCGCGCAGGAACTGCGTGAACAGAGGTCCGCGTTTCCGCCCTTCCGGCCGCCCCTGCGAGCCCGAACGCGCCTGGGAGGATGCGCGTTCGGGGTGTCGGGTATCGGCTTTCAACTTTCGGTCGCCGGCGCCATCGCCGGATTCTACGCGGCCGTGGATCGTCCCAGCGCAGGCCAACCCAGCCATCTATCCCCCTTTGTATTAGTAAGTAATAATGTTCATGTCCCGATGGAATCAGGACACAATTTAAGAGAAAGGCATGGAACGTGCGTTGCGTATTTCAGAAAAGTTCGACGTTTTGTAAAAACGTCCGGCCGATTGCCGCCTTAAAGCAACTTAGATAAAAGTGTTACTCCAACAGCACAAGTTGTTATTCCGTAAGGCTAATATAGCTTTAACGAGCGAGCCTCGGTTCGACGATTTCAGATCGAGGAGCGGAAGCGCGTCGGCGTTGTCCCGCGATGTTTCTTCATCGCAGCCGTTAAATGGCTCTGACTGGAGAACCCGCTGAGATAGGCGACATCCGTGATGGTCGCGTCCCCCTCAGAAAGCAGCCGCGTTGCGTGATCCAGCCGCAGATCCAAAAGATAACGATGCGGCGACTTCCCAAAGGTTCTGCTGAAGGCCTGGGTGAAATGCTTGGGCGAAAGATTGGCAAGCGTCGCCAACTCGCCGACCGAAACTTTCCGAGCAAGGTTAGCCTGCAGGAAGTCCTCAAGATTGTGCGCCGCTTTTCGCGTCAGCCCGCCTTTGAACTGCTGGGGCTCCTTGTCGCGCGACGTGTAGGCATGAAGGATATGAACTCCGAGGATAGCTATGAGGCGCTCGACGTAAAACTCGGCAGCGCCCTGCTCTTTGGTAAGTTCGGCTTTGAGCAACTGCCCAACGCGCAGGGCGGTGTGATCGAGCGTGCCGAGGGGCGGAGGTTTCAACTCGACCTGTTCAGTGCCGAACTGTTGTCTCGCAAGTTCCTTCAGGCTGTTGTCAGGGTAGACGATAATCGAACTTTCGCGCGCCTCCGACAAATGCAGGCGAGCTTCAAGATACGCCGGCTTCACGATGATGGCTCCTGCCGGCGCGTCATAGCGCTCGGCCTTACCCTCACCCAGTCTCGCGCAGGTGCCGGGCGCGGAGTCGAGGCCGACATATACGACATGGTGACTGGCCGGAAGAGTGTATGGTCCGGGCGGTGAGATTGAATAGGCGGCCGTTCCCCGCCTGGTCGCTATCGCCCAGCCATCGGCCACCGAATGAAGAGATTCCAGGTCAGCGTCGGCTGAAGGCGGATCAGCATCTAGATCGCATTCTGAGGACGTCATGCCATTTTAGCCTGTAACACAGGTTATCCTTTAGCTTCGCCTAAAATATATTCGCCTAACCGGCCTTGAAACCCAACGTTGGTTGCGAGTGCCTGGTTCCCATCCAATTCACACTTGTGAAATCTCAGCAAGCCGCGTGACATTGAGCCAGCCGCGGGTCGAGTGGCGGATTTTCGATTTTGGAACGAGCAATATTCGGAAGAGCAGGCGGCCTCGATCCTCTATCCTCTATCCATGATAGATGCACGTCAGTACGTCAAAATTGCCAATCTGCCGTGTTGCCAAACGATCATCGCTGCACCAGTTTCCCGCCGCCAAATCCCTGACTCTCGGCAGCGTCGAGGACGGTAAGCTGAGCTCTTAATCGACAACAGATCGCATCATCGAACCCTCCGTTCGGGATTTTGAACATGGAAGCCAATCCGTCTTATGAACTGAAGGACATACGCTGCTTTGTTCAGATCGCCCGCGCTGGAAGCATATCGAGAGCGGCGGACACCTATAGCGTTCCCAAGTCGACGCTCAGCCATTATTTGCAGACATTGGAGGATGCGCTTCAGGTAGAGCTGTTCGTGCGCAGGCGCAGAGGGCTGGAACTTACGGACGCCGGGAGGGAGTATCTCGACAATTGTACGGCCATTTTCGACAGCTGCGATAACGCGGCCAGCGCTGCACAGCGCGCTCACTCGTCCATCAGCGGGAGTGTCCGTGTTATTGCCAGTTCCGAATTTGGGACGGCAATCATCGGCGCTGCGGCGCACTTCCTCCTGCGCGATAACCCGAACATCGATGTAGACGTGAAGATCATCCCGAACGACAAGCTTATCGTGGGGGACTTCGATTTCGACTGCATGATCTATGTTGGCGAGCCTCCAAACTCGGTCCTGATGCGTCGAACCCTGGGCGCCATCTCCTACGCATTGTATGCCAGCCCCGACTTTCTGGCCCGGCACGGAACGCCGGAAACCATTGCCGACATCGAGCGGCTGAACGGCGTGGTTTACATGCGCAACAGCGTGGTCGAACGATGGCGGCTTCGCAAAGACAAAGGCCATTGCCGAGGCGAAGCCGATCGGCAAGTTCAAGGTCAACGACTATTGGATGACGAAGTACTTCACGGCGATAGGATCGGCGATCAGCTACCTGCCGGATTTCTTGGTTGAGTACGAAGTGGCGGCAGGCGCGCTGGTGCCCGTCTTGCCAGACTGGCGTTCCGAGAAGCGATCCATCTATGCGCTCTACCCAGCGCAAAGACACCGCAGTCCCCGGGTGATGAAGTTCGTGGAAACCGTTTCTCGAGAGTTCGATCGGATCATCCGCTATCCCGGCTACCTGCTGGTGAAGCTGCAGGAGAGCTCTAACGATGAGACTCACCGCGGTGCGCCTCCGCCGACGGACGGCAACGACATTGCGAGGCTCCACACCGCACCCGATCCATTTCCAACAGGTCACGGCAAGTAGTCTCTAGTGGCCTGGATTCGGGGCGTTGAGGGTGCCCTCCGGGCATGGCGGCGAGGCCTGGTCGTTTTGGACAGCGTTCGGCATCGGCGCCGAATTGGCATTCACATTGTTCCAGTCTCGCTGACGATATCGCCCGTGCGCAAAATGCCGGGCAGATTATCGGCGCATCGAAAGTCGCCCGGGATATCACGGCAACGAAGGAGCACGAGCATCGCATTCGAATGTTGATGCGCGAAGTCAACCACCGGGTCAAAAAACCAATATTGCGTCATTCCTCGATGATCAGGGAAACCAACAAGCTGCGCACAATCCCACAGCTTTCGAGCGGCAGGTTCGTGAGCGGATCATGGCTCTGTCACGCTCGCATGATCTCCTTGTTAGCGGCGACCGGGAGGGAGTGACGGTTTTCGAACTTCTGCTGTCGCAGGCCGAACCGTTTGAGAGTGAGGGACGAATCTCCATGTCCGGACAGTCGGGCGCTGATCGCCGGCGCCTGAGGTTGATCATCGATTTCAAAGACGTTCGTCGACCCAACCTTTGATGTCGGCCATGACCACCTCTTTATCCTTGTCATTGAGGAGGTCATGGAAATGGCCGTCATACAGCTTCAGCGTCCTGTCGACGGCGCCGGCGGTGTCATAGAAGAGTTGGCTGCTGCTCGGTTTCGTCGCCTTGTCGGCCGTGCCGTGGAGGATGAGCAAGGGCAGCTTAATCAGTGGGAACTGCTCCTTGAGCTTCTCATCGGCGCGAACCATCTCGGCAATTGTTTTGGTCGGCTGGGTTTCATGGGCGATGAGTGGATCGGCATTCATAGCCTCAACGACGGCCGGATCGCGAGAAAAATCCTCGTTCTTGAGGTGCAAGACATGCGCGTGTGGCGCGATGTGGCTAAGCCCCTTGAGCACCGCAAGGGCGAAGTCGGGCGCCGGCACCTGGAACGCGAAGCTCTCGCAAATCAGCCCCGCCAGCCCAGCTTGGTTTTTCAGCGCGTAGAGGCAGGCGACCACACCGCCTGCACTGTGTCCGAGCAGAAACACCGGCAGACCGGGCTCCCGCGACTTGGCGATCTCCACGACACCCGCGACGTCGCTCACATAGTCGTCGAAACTGTCGACATAGAAGCGCTCGCCATCCGACCTGCCGCGTCCGCGCAGGTCAACGGCATAGACGGCCAGCCCGTCGCCTATGAACTGCTCGGCCACCCAATCATCGTAGCCGCTGTGCGAATTGAACCCGGGGACGATAACGACGACGCCGTTCGGATTGGCGAATGGGCGCCACGACCGAAAGGTTATCTTCAAACCGCCGCGGCTCTCGAAGCGATCATCGACGGGGTTGAGGACTTCCTGGTTCATTTTCTTCTCCCGTCGAGCGCGAAGCTGAGGCTTTCGAAGATATCGGCTCAATGTCCTTCGACCGCGAAGACGATTTCCGCGAAGGCCGGAACCGTCTTTTCGCGGAGCCAGTCGCGCTGCAGTTCGCAGGCGAACTGAACCCAGCTGACTGGCACCGCCCCTGCTTGCAGAATGCGTTCGAGCCCGGCCCGGTGTGCCTCCATGGAGGTGCCCCCGACGGCATCGACCACTGCATAAACCTCGAAACCGTCGCGCAATGCATCGAGCGCGGGAAAGGCCAGGCAGACCTCGGTCCAGAGAGCGGCCATAACGAGCTTCTTTCGGCCGGTTGCCCTGACAGCGTCGGCAAAGTCCTTGTCTTCCCATGCATTGATCGCGGTGCGGTCGATCGCTTCAACGGCCGGGAAGATGTCGCGCAGTTGGTGAATGAGGGGCTGGTTGCGACCGGTATTGACGTTCACTGTCGTCAACACGACAGGTACATCATAGAGTTTCGCCGTCTTCGCCAGCGCTACAATGTTGCTGACAAGGGTCCGCCGGTCCATTGACGCTACGGAGGTTACCTGGACCGGTTGATAGTCGATGATCACGACGGCGCAGTTGCTGGGTGTTAAGAGGTGGTCCTCGACTGGATTGCGCGTGGGTCGGCTTGCCATGGGTCTGTGCCTTCAGGTGCTGTACTTGGCCATGTTGCCGGGCAGCTATCTGGCGAGAAAATCCGTGACCAGCTTTATCGTGGCGTCGGGATTCTCCTCCATGATCCAATGTCCGGAGCCGGGTATGATCTCGGCGGTCACATCGGTTGCGACAAAGCGCAGAACATCCGCCTGACCCGCGCCGAAGGATTTTTCGGCACCCAGCGCCAGCACCGGCATGGCAACCTTGCCGCCCTTTTCGACGAATTCCTTGTTGTCGGCCGCATCCTGGTTGAACGCGGCGAACTGCTCGAAGGCATCGTGCATGGCACGCGGTCGGGCGTAGAGCTTCGAATAATGCTTACGGGTCGCTTCATCGATGGCCTTGGGGTTCGCCGACAGCTCATTCCATCAGCGATCGAGATAGATGCGCTCTCTGCCCGCAACCAATCGCTCCATGTCGGGGCCGCGGAAGTTGAAGTGCCACAAGAGCGGCAAGTGGATGATGTTTTCCCAATCGCCGATGCCTGGCAGCGGCGCATCGATGACGGCCCAGCGTGTGACGCGGTCGCGATACTGGGCGACGAAGGCATAGCCGACCATGTTGCCGATATCGTGGGTGACGAGATCCACCTTGTCGATCTTCAGATGATCCAGGATGCCGGCAATGTCGAGCGCCTGGTTTTTCTTGGTGTAGCCGGTATCTGGATGGGCCGAGAGCCCCATGCCGCGCAAGTCCGGCACGATTACGGTATGGTCCTTCATCAGCCTGGCGGCGAGCGGCGCCCACATGTCGCCGCTGTCGCCAAAACCGTGCAGCAAGAGCACCGCAGGCCCCTTGCCGCCAACTCGGACGTAAAGGCTGGTGCCGTTGGTGTCGATCGACTGCGCCTTAAATTCAGACGGAAAGGGGACAATCCGAGCCGACGCCGGCAACGTAAGAAGCATCACGCCTAACGCCGCTATCACTATCTTGAGCATGTTGTTCTCCCGAAGCTTTGAGCATGTGAACCGAGCTGTGTCGGCCCGGCTGACGACCTGGCCTCGGGAACAATAGGTTTCCGTGCTCCTATTGGATTGCTCGAATCTGACCTGGATTGAAGGAAGCAGCCCTTTTCTCGCGCCGCCCTTGCGCGCGGACGATTTTTTCGTTCCGAGCGAAACCTAGGGTGATAGGCTGTTGTCCCACGGTCGAGGGCGCGTCATGGACAGAAGTGGGGGAATGGTTGACGATGCTGGCGCGAAGCTGAAACTGCTCGAGCAAGAACTTGCCCATGCGAGGAGCGAGCTCGATGCCAGCCGGAAGATTTCAGCTCAGCTCACCGAAGAGAAGGAGGCACTTCGTATCCATGCGGACCGGCGGCAGTGGGAGGCGGGCTTCCGGCTGGCGACTGATACGACACCCGGATTGATCTGGTTCGGCCGAGCGGACGGTTCGGTCGAATTTCTGAACAGCCAATGGTGTGCCTACACCGGGCTCAGCATGGAGGAGGGGTTGGGCTGGAACTGGGTAAGCGTCATCCATCCGGAGGATCTCCCCGGCCTGATCGAACATTGGGGCGAGATCATCAAGTCGGCACGTCCAGACGAGCATGAAGCGCGGATGCGCCGGTTCGACGGCGCGTATCGATGGTTTTTATTGCGCTGCGCGCCGCTACTCGAGGAGTCGGGCGCCGTGATTCGATGGTACGGCACGAATACGGACATCGAAGAGCGTAAACGCGTAGAGCAGGCGCTCAGTGCTTCAGAAAATGTATCGCGTGGCCAGGCCGAGGCACTCAAGAGCACGCTCGATGCACTGGCGATGGAACCCGTCGCCGACAAGTTGGTGGAACACGTGCTGCGCATCATCACCGAGCAATTCGGAGCTCATAGCATCAGCGTCTGGCGACGGGATCCCGCGACTGGAATGATAGGCATCGAGATGGCCTTCGAAGAGGGCCGGGTGGTAACCAGCGCCGATCCGCGGTTCGCCGGAATGGACAAGTGGCTGCCGATGGAAGAGCGCTGGCCTTGGCCGGAGGTCTTTCGTACGGGTAAGCCCAGCCTCATTGAAGACATCCGCACGGTCCCGGCATTTTCTCTGCGCGATCGTCTGCTGCCGATGGGCATTATCACTGTGTTGCTGGTGCCAATGTTCGTCGCTGGCCATCTTGAAGGGGCGATCGGTCTTCGCTTTGTCGAGAAACGGGTGTTTGGCACGGAGGAGATGGACCTTGCTCAGGCTTTGGCCAACCAAGTGATGCTGATGATCCAGTTCGCGCGCCTTTCCACTCAGACCCGCGAAACGGCCGTGATCGCGGAACGCAATCGCATCGCTCGCGACATACACGACACTCTTGCCCAAGGGCTGACGGGCGTGATCGTGCAGTTGGAAGCCGCCGAGGACGCAAACCTGCGGGGGCTTTCTGCGGAAGCTGGAGAGCATCTGGACCGCGCCCGCCGCCTGGCTCGCGAAAGTCTTAACGAAGCCCGGCGTTCAGTACACGCGTTGCGTCCGCAGGCATTGGCCGACAGCAATCTCAGCGGAGCGCTGGCGGAGCTGTTCACGAAGATGACGGCAGGAACGAGCCTGAAACTGGATTTCGCGGTGCTTGGCGCACCACGATCACTGCCTCCCGATTCGGAAGAGAATCTGTTTCGTATCGGCCAGGAGATCCTTACGAACGCCTTGCGTCATGCACGGGCGAAACTGGTTGTCGCCAAGCTGATCTTTTTACCGGGAGAAGTCTGCCTTGATCTGACCGATGACGGACGCGGCTTTGATCCTTCGAGCAAGAATGATGGATACGGTTTGCTTGGAATCAGGGAGCGGGTCGAAAGAATAGGCGGTCGGCTCGTTGTTCAAAGCTCAGCGGCGAAGGGCACGGCCGTGCGCATCACCTTGCCATCGCAGAAGGCTTGAACGTCATGAGCATTGCTCCCGAAAACACGCCAGCCGCCAAGATCAGGGTTCTAATTGCTGACGACCACGTAACAGTGCGCGAAGGTCTGGCGGCAATTATCGGCCGTCAGCCGGACATGCTGGTCGTCGCGGAAGCCGCAACCGGCCGTGATGCCGTCGATTTCTGGCGGCAGCAGCATCCTGACGTCGTGCTGCTCAACCTGCGTATGCCGGTTCTCGACGGTGTCGCGGCTATGGGCGAAATCCGGCAGCAGGATCCTTTTGCGCGCGTTGTCGTTTTGACGACCTTCGACACGGACCATGAGATTTCCCGCGCCATCAAAGCCGGTGCCCGTGGCTACCTGCTGAAGGACGCTCAGCGGGAAGATCTACTCGACTGCATTCGCAAGGTTCATGCAGGCGAAATCTGTATCCCGTCGCTGCTGGTCGCAAAGCTTGTAGCTGCCGTCAGCAGCGAAGAACTCAGCGGCCGCGAGATGCACGTGCTGACGCTGCTGGCGCAAGGCAAGGGGAACAAGGAGATCGGCCTAAATCTGCACATCAGCGAAACGACTGTGAAGTCGCATTTACGCAGCATCTTCAACAAGCTCAATGTTCTAAGCCGGACCGAAGCGATCTCCGTCGCCAGCCGGCGGGGTCTGGTTCAGCTTTAGCAGATCACAGGCTCAAGGTCTTCTCGCGCTTCTGTCGGCGTCCCGGCTGCGCTTGCGGGCTTCGTTCGAAAGTATGAGTCGACGCCGGGCCATTGGAAGTATCGGAAATTCCACCGCTTCACCAATTTCGCGAGACCTCCGCGAAGTGCATCCTATCGGCATTGCAGGGACGTTGTGCTGCCGCGAGGGACAACCGGTGAACAGTCAAACGACCGATCGTTTAGGCGAAACGACGACGGGCTTCATGGCAGCCGCCGAGAAAAGGGTTGCGCACAGACAGATGCGATGCTTGACCGGCGTTAGTGTCGAAGTCGCCCACCTGCATGGTCCCGGTCGGCATCTGGAGGACCTAGGGTCAAACCGGCCGCGACTGACCGCGATCCTGGAGCAGATCGGCGGCCGCGCGGAAATGCTTCTGACGCCCTTCTGCCCGACCCAGTCCATGCCTCCCTCCGCGGGAGGGGCTGTCAGACATCTCACCTTCGTGCCAGCCGGGGTTACCTCTCTGGCAGTTTACCCGACAGTGCCACTACATCCGCCGGCTGGTCGTCGATTTCGATCTTCCTGAACTGGCGGTACACTTCGGTGAAGCCTTCGAGTTTACATCCCGCCTTACGCCGCGTGTAATGTTCCACGACAACCGCCTCCTGGCTCTGGTTGAATTGCTGGCCGATGCCTGCATTCACACCCACCCAGATGATCGCCTCTATGGAGATAGCCTCGCCCTGGCGATATCGTACAATCTGTTCGGCTTGAGAGGGCAGGAGGAAAAACGGGGTGGACTTGCCCCCGCACGGCTCCGCCGAGTGACCGTGCTCATGGAGCAGAGTCTACCCAGAGCCATCCCTTTAAAGGACTTGGCCGATATGATCGGACTTTCCGAGGGCTATTTTGCTCGTGCTTTCAAGGCTTCTACAGGAATGTCGCCGCATCGCTGGTATCTTGCCGCGAAGATACGAGAAGCACAAAAAGCGCTGCTTCAAACAAGCGACGCGCTGGCTCAAGTGGCACTTGCCAACGGATTTGCCGATCGGAGCCATTTTACGCGTGCCTTCAGAACGATCACTGGCTACTCACCCGGGGCTTGGCGCAGGAGCCATCCGACACAGGAATCCGATTTTGCCGCTGCCTAAGCGCGATACATCGCGCCTGGGCGTCCTAACTTGCTCGATCGCGTATCGATCAAACAATAAGGCCGCCCCGGTTAGACCGGGACGGTTATTGATTTATGATGAAAGTGTTTGCGGGGACGGCCAGCCACTGAAACCGACATTCGCTGGCTGTGAAGTCTGAAATGGCGCAGATATTCGGAAGAAGTCACCGCTTCCTTGTTTGTCATTTCGGCAGACCAAAACGAGTGCTTACCGCGTTATCGCCGCATTCCGAGCTTCACCAATCGTCGTCCGCTAGCCTCAAGGGACTGCCCTCCCAATGAATGTTCGAGATGACCGAATTGAAGCCCGAAGAACGAACCCGCTGCGCGGGATGGGCGCGTGGGGTGAGGTAGAGATCACGAGCCGGACGTCGCTCTCGCATTGAGGGTGGTTCGGCAGCGGCAGAGCATCACGGGCTTCTTCAACAAGGAGCCTGACCATGCCCTATCCTGTTCTTGATGCACCTATCAGTCCACTTCGTCAGCGGCTGATCGACGACATGAACATGCGGCGTTTCTCACGGGAGACGCAGCGCAACTATCTGGGCGACATCGGACGCCTGGCGACGTTCCTCGGGCGTTCACCAGACACAGCGACCACCGACGACCTGCGCCGGTTCCAGATCGAGCAGCAGGACGACGGTGTTCCCGTGCCGAGGATGAACAGCATCGTGTCGGCGCTGCGCTTCTTCTTCACACATACGGTCGATCGTCCCGATCTGGCGACGGGCCTGCGCAAGAGCTACGAGCAGATGGAAGTGTTGAAAGGCATCGACTTCGAGATGGCCGCCGGCCAGAGATCGCGCTGATCGGCCCCTCGGGCTCGGGCAAGGCCACCTGCCTGCGCTGCCTGAGGAGCCGAGCGCCGGGAAATCCATCTCGATGGCGAACGGATCGGCGTCAACCGCGGCCGGCCGATGAACGATCGCCGTTCGCCCCGCAACGCGCCGAAATGGGAATGGTCTTCCAGCTGTCCAATCTCTGGCCGCATCTTTCGGTGACGGAGAACGTCGCGATCGCCGTGCGCAAGGTGCGCGGGCTTCCCGCCAGGGAAGCGAAGGAGCTGGCGCTGGAGATGCTCGCCAAGGTCCACATGACCCACCGCGTCCACGACGAACCAACCTCGGCGCTCGATCCGGAACTGGGTGCATGAGGTGCTGAAGCGGCCGGCAGGACGAACTTGCCGTCGACCTGCTTGAACTGGGCTCATTTCTCCTCCAGCCTCTTTCGAAACATCACCGAATGCGGCAATGATCGGTCCGAGGGACACGGAAAGAAAGAGTATCCCTGCCACGGGCGATACGCGGAAAGCTGTACTGTGACTCGCAGGTGTCACAGCTTTCCTACTCCGTTGTGCTGGCTTTTTTTCTGCGCCGATTGGTGTGCGACTGCGCGACGGCCACTTTCAACTCGGGTGTGATCTCCAACGGCGCGTTCCCATGTGGGTTCTGCAGCCCCTCGACGTGGACGGTCGGGAATGGGAGTTCGATGCCCTGCTCCTTGAAGACCTGGCGGAGACGTACATAGAATTTGCGTTTCATGTTGAAGGCGCCTCCCGGTCTGGTTGTGGCCTTGACCCTCAATACGATGCCGTACTCGCCGAACTCCTGTACGCCCTGCATTTTGATCGGTTCGAGCACCCAGTGTTTGAACTCGGGATCTTCCGCCAGTTCGAGCCCGATCCGCTTGATTAGCTTGCGGGCGAAGTCGATATCGGTGTCATAGCCGACGGTGATATTGAATTTGTCGATAACCCAGTCACGGCTCTGGTTCTGAACTGCCCCGAGTTCACCGAAAGGTATCGTGAACAGCGGACCACGATGGTGGCGCAACTTCACCGAGCGCAGCGAAAAGCTTTCCACAGTACCCTTGTAATTGCCCGAGGAAATATATTCGCCGACACGAAACGCATCATCGAGCAGAAAAAACACGCCCGAAATGATGTCCTTGACGATGGTTTGTGCCCCAAAGCCCACCGCGACGCCGACGACGCCAGCGCCAGCGATCAGCGGGCCAATCTGGATACCCAGCGAGGCGAGCATCATAAGCACCGCCATCACTATGATCGATGCGAGCAGAATGTTCTGGAGGATAGGCAAGAGCGTGTGCAGCCGCGCCTGCTGCGGATCGAGGATCGGGACGTCCTCGTCGCCGATCACAGGGTGCGGTGTTTCGATGCCCAGCTTTCGTTCGATCAAAGCTTTGATGATCGACCAGCCGAAATCGGCTGCGAGGGCAATGACCACGACATTGATCAGGCCGCGCAATACGACCGTGGTCGTCGTATCGCTGTCCCGCATCGACTGCATGTCCAGGCCCCAGACACGCGCGAGAAAATAAGCCGCCGCCAGGATCAAGATCATCCGGACTCCGCGGTCGATGACAGCGATCGTCACCGCCGGGATCGTAGGCCGGCCAGCATCCTCAGAACCCGGCCGCAGGACGAAATTGACCCCGCGCTGCGTCAGCACGACCGCCAAAGGCAGGAAGAATGCGGCGAAGGTAAACCAGAATAATATATTGAGGCCGGCGATGCGCAGCAGGAACAGAACGACGAAATAAGCAGTCAATAGCCATGTCGCTGCCGTGTGGCCGCTTTGGTGCGCACCGTCTCGCTGTGTTCTTGGTCGACGCCAAACCGCAAGCAGCAAGAGCAACAGCAGTACGAAATCGGCGCCCGTTGACAGGACCAGCATTCCGTCCCGATCGATGCCGAGACCCGGCAAGAGGATAAACGCCGCGCCGAAGAAGGCGAAGACGCCGACGATCCGGGGTAGCCAATAGAACCAATGGTCGGCCGTTTCGTTGGTGATCGGCAAAGCACGAACCTCGACGGCGTTCTCGACTTTCATGAAGGAAGGGACGAGCATGGCTGCGAGGTACATGCGCACACCCGCCGTAACGACCGCAGCCATCAGAAATGTCAGCACGATCTCGCGGATAAGCATTGGCCAGTCGAACAACATGAACGCGCCGGCGCTGCCCAGCGCGAACGATACGATCAGCAGGCTGGAATAAAGCGTGCGGCCGCCAATCTTCTTGGCTCGCCCAATCGGCGTATCCTTCGACTGCGCGATGATCCAAAAACGAAACGGACGGGTGAGCCTGTACATTGCCCAGGTGAGCGCCACGCCGGCGGCGATGAAGATCGCAATCAGCATGAATACGCCGGCAGAGCCCTTGCTTGACATATCGTCCATGGTCTCCGTGCGAACGCGCGCGAACTGACCTGGCAGCAAGGGCACGGTTCGCGCAATTCTTTCGATATGATGCTTGATCCGATCGAGCGTCGAGGATGCCATCGTATTCATCTGGCCCGGTGCGGCCGCGGGGTCGGACGATATGTCGGCCGGCGAAGCTCCCGCCTCGGCAGGCGCTCCCGTCGGCCCGGAGCCCTGCTTTCGCTGTTCGGCCACCCAGGCCTTCACTGACGGATCGTCGAGAAGCTCGAACAGCTGTTTGACCTTTTCAGGCGGGACGGCCGCCGGCGCCTGTGCCTGTACCGGACCGGCCAACAAGAGGGCGATCCCAAGGACGAGCGGCCCGGCAATCACCGCCAGCAGTGCCGTCAGATCTCCGAAATGTCGTGCCGGTCGCGCCAGATACCCGGCTCCCAATCGTCGATTCATGAGTGGCATCGTGGTTTAACCTTCCCTCAAATCGGCAGGCAACGACGTCTATGTCCCCCATTACTCCTACCTTGAAGAAGCCGAAGTTGTGGTGCAAGACTTCATCGTTCCGAGCTAGACCGTTGCGCCGGGCACGTTTTTGACATTCGCCGACTCTTGCCGAAGAAAACGAAAGCTCGATGATCCAGGACAATGCTACCGCAGGCGGTGTGATACCGATGTTCGATGCCAAGAAAACCATCGGCGCAACGCTTGCCGGCATCCGGCGGAAGACCTACCAGGTACTGGATATAGTCGTGATGGATGATGGGTCGACGGACGGATCGGCGTCGATTGTGACGGCCTGCGCCGAGAAAGACCAACGCATCCTGTTCCACCTTCGAACTAGGCGCGGGTAGGACGGCGTGGCGTCTAATCCTTTGGTTTCAATCGTGGTTCCTGCGCACAACGCGGAGGTAACGCTGGCGCGCGCGCTCGATTGCCTTCTCGATCAGGAAATAGTGGATTGGGAGGCGATCATCGTCGACGACGCCTCCACGGACTGCACCCCCGCTATCATTGCCGGTTATGTGGAGCACGATGCCCGATTTCGGGCGTTGAGGTCTTGTGCGTATAGCGCCGCCGGCGCGCGCAATAGCGGGATTTCGACAGCGCGCGGCCAATGGCTCATGTTTCTGGACGCGGACGATTGGGTGGATGCCAGCTTCCTTGCGAAAATGCTGGCCGCGTTGAAAACCACGCCCGATGCAGTGGCCGCCTATTGCGGTTCTCGGCGCGTGATGCCCGATGGCGAACTCACCCCGTCGAGCATCTCAACTGAGGTTGCGATCCAGCCCTTCGAAACTTTCGCCCGCCGGTGTGCCATTCGCACTCACGCGTTGCTGGTCGACCGGGAGACAATTGTCGAGTTGGGCGGTTTCGATGTGTCGCTGCGCACCTGCGAGGACTGGGATCTGTGGCAGCGCCTCGCACGTCTAGGCAAACGTTGGGTGATGGTCGACGAGCCGCTCGCTTTCTATAGCGTCAGCCCCAACTCGCTCTCCCGCAATTCGACGCAGATGCTGGCAGATGCGGAAATCGTGATCGCCCGCGGCTTTTCTCCTGATCCCAGGGTCAAACACCCAGCATCGGCTCACGCCAATGGAGCGATCGAGGCGAACGGCCGCACCGCTTCCCAGGCACTCGCGTGGTTCGCACTGTGGAACGCCGCGTCGGATTGCGGCGGCGGCTCGCACTCGATCAACCCGCAGTCCCTGCGCGCGCTCCCGGCAGGACGTAAGTGGGCGCGTGAGATCGCCAAGGTGGTCTTCGATGGCCTTTTGGTAGGAAGCCTATCGGTGCCAACGCAACTGGCTGCCAGATGGGAGAGGTTCGGCGGCTCTCTCGCCGAGCTGATCATCGAACTCGGCAAGATCTGGGACGATCCCGCTGCGGGTCGCCGCGTCCAGTATCACCTTGAGCAAATGCTTCTCGACTTCGACGATCTCGCCGCGCCGCGCAGACTGGCACGGACACTGGGAATTCGCGTCGACGCTCGAAATCCGATCTCGATAGAATTGCCGGAAGGAATCGACCAAATTTATGCCTATCTGATGGTGGACGGCCGGATCGGGGCCCGCGTGCAGTTCGGCGCGCTCGGGAAAGTGACAAGGAGCCATTGGATTAAGCTGGCCTCGCAGAGCGGCGTTGCCGACGATTCAAACCTGTCTGCAGCCGAGGCGTCTTTGCCCATGGCGGAGCATCCGTCTGATCCGGACAGCCACTTCGGCGAACTCGCCCGATTGGTCGCTGAAGCGCAGGGGCTGGTTCGGTCGAGCGCCGAAATTACAGAGCCTCTTGCAGTGCCGCGCCGTCCACGGGCCGCGGATGACCACGACAATGATCGCACGTCTTTCTGGAATCGTTATTTCGCGACGGAGGACCCCTGGAACTACAGTTCACCCTATGAGCAGGAAAAATATGAGCGGCAGCTCGAAATTCTGCCTGCCGGTCCTATCGGACGGGCGCTTGAGCTGGCCTGCGCGGAGGGCCACTTCACGCGGCAGCTGGCGCCGCGAGTGGGCCATTTGACCGCAACTGACATCTCCGCCATAGCCATCGGGCGGGCGCGCGCGCGATGCAGCGATCAGCCGAATGTTGAATTCGGTGTGCTGGATTTCTCGGCGGACACGCTGCCAGGTGGGATGGATCTGATCGTCTGTTCGGAAGTGCTCTACTACCTGGATGATCTCGCCGAGTTGCGGCGTATCGCCAAGAAATTTGTTGAGGCGTTGGCGCCTGGCGGCAGTTTCATCAGCGCACACGCATTCGTACTCCGTGACAATGTTGAAAGGACGGGCTTCGACTGGAACACTTTCGGCGCACAAGCGATCTCAGAGACGCTGGCAGCGACTGAAGGCCTCGTCCTCGAGCAATCGATCCAGACCGAGCTCTATCGCATAGACCGCTTCCACCGCCTGTCACCAGACGACGTGGCGACGGAACCGATGATTGATCATGTGCCGATCCGCGCACCCATCGGTATTGGGGTCGCGCGAAATATCGTTTGGGGCGGGGCACGGGCCTTGCGCCGCGACGTCGCACGTAGCGAGCGGCGGCAGCGTATCCCTGTCCTTATGTATCACAGCGTCGCCGATGATGGTCCGGCCGCGCTCGCCCGTTTTCGGTGCACGCCCGCCGCATTCGAAGGCCAGATGGCATGGCTGCGTTCCAATGGCTTTCACGCGATTATGTCCGAGCAGCTGGAATGGTCCATTGCCAACCGCCACCCTTTCGTTGGCCGCCCAGTGCTCATCACTTTCGATGACGGCTTCCAGAACTTTGCCGACCATGCCTGGCCGACCTTGCGGAAGAACGACCTGACCGCGGAAGTATTCCTGGTGACGGACTTGGTGGGCAAAAGTGCCCAGTGGGACGCCCACAGTGGTCCGCCGACGCAGCTTATGGACGCCGGGATGGTGCGACGCCTCGCCGGCGAAGGTGCGTTCTTCGGAAGCCATCTGGCGACGCATCGCGCGATCGATGGTCTGTCGAGTTCTGACTTGGCCGCCGAGCTCCTGCGTTCTCGTATGTTCATCGAACGGTGGACCGGTCGTCCAACCACGACGTTCGCGGCACCCTTCTCTGTCACCGACCGACGGCTTGGCCGGCTGGCCAAAGAGTGCGGCTATCGGATCGGCTTCGGCGGCAAACACGGGCCGGCGGACCTCGATTGCGACCCCATCGACCTTCCGCGCATCGAGGTTCGCGGGGATCGCTCGCTCGACGACTTTGTTGCCACTGTCGAGGCCGTGCTCGAATGAACGGTGAACAAACCTCTTCTGCTTTTTTGTCGGTGTCCGCCGACTACCTTGGTCGCAAGCCTATTGGGCGACCTGGGACACGGCTGACATCAGCTCCTGCGGGTTCGGCGCCCCAAACATGTATCGCCCACCCTCTGGGACTTCAGTGAAGCTCCAGCGGACGACCCCCTGCCGGTCCAGCAGGAACTGACCGATCAGTTGTCCGTGACCCGTTGCCATCATCTGCTCG
The DNA here is from genome assembly GCF_020165215.1 of Mesorhizobium sp. CA15. Taxonomy (NCBI): domain Bacteria; kingdom Pseudomonadati; phylum Pseudomonadota; class Alphaproteobacteria; order Hyphomicrobiales; family Phyllobacteriaceae; genus Mesorhizobium; species Mesorhizobium sp. CA15. The sequence continues at coordinate 186,734 of NZ_JAIUHQ010000006.1, read as the reverse complement.
TCGGCCTCGGTCACTTCGTAATGGTCCTTCTTGTCGAGGAATTCGCTGGCCGCAAAAGGATCCATGGGAGCGGGCAACTCGCCTGGTATGTCGACCCGCATATCCTTTGCCGCTGCCATCGAGACCTTGTACGGCCAGTTCGTTTCGTCTTGGGTGAATTCGAGGTTGGGCAGTCCAAAGGCACGATGTGAAGCGCGTTCGGGGTCGGAAGCCGCAAGCAGATTCGGCATCGGGTGGTAGCGGAAATAGAGACGCGCCCGCTCAATCGGCGTGTTGACCACCGTCAGGCTTTCCACCCCCTTTTCGCGCAGTTCCGGATCAAGCCGCGCCTGGGCTGCGATATGGCGCCGGCAGAACGCACAATGGAGACCTCGAAACAGACCGACCAGCACCGGTTTTTGTCCGCGGAAGTCGTCAAGCGCGATCTTGCCTTCCTGGGTGATGGCGTCGAGCACCACGTTCGGCGCACGATCGCCCGGTTGAAGCGGTACCAAGTCAATACGCGCGGACATTTTTCAACCTCCCACCCGGCTAATCGAGAAAAGGCAGCACCACAAGCGCTTCCGGGTCGAGCCCGTGCTGGGCGCATATTCCCTGCGCCAGGGAAAAGTAGCGTTCAGCCTCGGCCAGATTGTCGAGGTCGAGGTTAAGCGTTGCAAGGCCATCATAGCACGGAAACAGCAGTTGAGGCTCACTCGTTTCGCGCGCTACGTCCAGTGCTTCTTGGAACAAGCCAACCGCCAGTTCCGGACGACCGTTGCACTGGTGGATCTGCCCAAGCACGATCAACGGCACCGGCAGGTGCTCGCGCTGGTCGAGCGCCCGGTCGATCTCGATGGCCTTCTCGGCAGCAGGCACGCCCTCCGTTGGGCAGCGATCCGTGAAAGTGCAACAAGCAACCGCCAGGTTAGCGAGGAGGCGCGCCTGGAAGCCCAAATCACCAATATGGCGCGCCACTTCAAGACCGCGGCGACAGACCTTTATGGCCTGTGCCGGATCGATGGTCGTGTAGAGCACGCCGAGATTGGTGTAGCCGCGGCAGGCCGCGCCCAGCAGACCGGCGGCTTCGGCCAATTCGATGCTGCGCTCAATCTGACGCACGGCTTCATGGTCTCGCCCAAGGCGAGCCAGCGCAACAGCCTTGGTATTGAGTGCCTCGGCGGTCACAAGAGTGGCATCACGCCCCATCTCTGAGGCATGCTCGGCTGTCAGAGTACGTACGCAATCCAGCGCCGCGTCTGCCCATTTTGCCGCGAGAGCGTGATCTCCGCCACGAAACGCCTGTCGGCCACGTTCTTGCCAGAGATGCGCCTGCTCGACCGGGGCATCCGCGCCATCGAGAAGCGCTGCCGCTTCGGCATAACGGGATTCTGCGTTGTCCCGCTTGCCGACGTCCCAGAACAGCCGACCGATCTTGCGCAAAACTCGCGCCGAAGCGACGCGATCGCCCGACTCGCGATATGCCTGCAAGACCGTCTCGTAGTGCTGGTGCGCGATCTCGCGGCGGCCTAGCGGACCGCTCAAATCGGCAATGCGCTCTGCAATTGCCAGTTTGAGCGGTGTTTGCCCGACCGCGCCCAACGCAGTCATGGCTCGCTCGTAGAAACGAAGGGCGTCGTCGTTGGCATATATCATGCGAGCGCGATCGCCCGCCGCCTGCAGGTATTGCGCGCCCCTTTCCCGCTCGGCGCTCTGTGCGAAATGATGGCCGAGCACGGTCAAATCCTCGAGCCGTTCCGGCTTGTCGCCGCACAGTTGCTCCAAGGCGGCACCGACCCGCCCGTGGATGTCGGTCCGGCGTTGCAGGAGCAGATTCTGATAGATCACGTCCTGCAGCAGCGTTTGCGTAAAGCGGTAGCTTTGCGATGAGACCGAACCTGATCCGGCAACTTCCTCGATGATTTCCGCATCGCAAAGCAGTTCGCAGCCGGCTTCCAGGCGTCCGGGGTCGGCTGTCACGGCTTTTAGAAGTGTGGCATCGAAGCGTGGGCCGATTACCGCGGCTTCCTGGGCCAACCGCCGCACCTCTTGGGGCAGCCGGTCGACGCGGGCAAGCAACATTGCCTGGATAGTGGCGGGAATGCCGGTTGCGACTTCGCCTGCCACCGTCCGCCATCGCTGGCCCTCGCGCACCAGAATACCGCGATCGATAAGGCCGCGAACAATCTCCTCTATGAAAAGCGGGTTGCCGCCCGCGCGCTCGAGGATCTGGTCGGGAAGCCCTCCTGCGGTGTTTACCCAGCTCTCGCCGAAAAGCGCCGCCAGCAGGCTACGACCGTCATCACCGTTGAGCGGCGAAAGCCTGAGCGCCGTGTGACTGACTCGACTTGAGTCGAGCTGGTTGTTGTGCGGCGCCGGACGATGCGTGACCAGCAACATCAACCGCGTGCGTTCCAACCTGTCCATCACGAAACGCAGTGCCTCGAGCGACACGGCGTCGGCCCAGTGGAGGTCTTCGACGACAATCAACAGCGGCGACAACGCAAGCCGCCGTTCGATGATCGTGCGGACCGCGTAGAGAATTTGCCGCCGCAGTTGCTCGGGCTCGACATACTGCAAGGTGGCGTCGGGGTCGCCAAGCCCAAGCACATGGTAGAGCAAAGGCATCAGCCGCTTCACCTCCTCGCCCTGCAGGCCGAGATCGGTAAGCAAGTCTGCGAGCTTGCCCCGCATTTCCTCCCCACTGTCGTTTTGCATCATCCCGGCAGCGCTGCGCACCACTGCACCCAAAGCGCCGAATGATTGTTCGCCAAGCGGCGAGCACGTGGCCTGCCGCACGGCGACGTTGCGAAAACGATCCTCGTCGCCGACGCGGGCGACGAACTCCCTCACCAGCCGCGATTTCCCGATACCGGCTTCTCCGACGAGGCGGACAAGCTGGGCCGAGCCGCCGCACGCCTGATCAAGGCTGGCCAGCATTCTATTGAGCTCCGCACCGCGGCCTATTATCGGCGCGCTGAGGCCGAGCGCCTCGAGCCCGCGCGCTGCACGCGGCGCCGCAAGCGGTCCATCCAGTCGGTGGACGAGCACGCTGCCAGCCTTGCCGCGAAGCACGACATCACCCAGCGACTCGTAAGCAAAGGCATGCCGGGTCAGCCTGTGAGTGAGCTCGCCAACCAGCACCTCACCCGGTGCGGCCAGCGATTGCAGGCGTTGCGCCGTATTCACCGTATCGCCGGTTACCGAATAGGATTTGGCGGTACCGATACCCAATCCCCCAGTAACGACCGGACCAGTGTTTATGCCGATGTGAAGCAACAGAGGCGAGCCGGAGTGGAAGGTGCTTTCGCCGAGCCGTGCCGTCCGGGCCATCATGTCGAGAGCGGCGCGAAGCGCGCGTTCCGGATCGTCCTCATGCGCGACCGGTGCACCGAACAAGGCAAGCAGTGCATCGCCGATGAACTTGTCGACAAAACCACCAAAGTTTCGCACTGCCGCTGTCAATTCCTTGAACAGTTCGTTCTGCAGCGTTTGCATGACCTCTGGGTCGAGCTGCTCGCTGAGTGTGGTGAAGCCGCAAAGGTCGGCGAACAAGACCGTTACCGTCCTGCGATCGGCGTCAGAGACGGGATGCAGCCCGTCTTCGCTTTCGATGTTTGCAAGCAGCGACGGAGTTCGAGAAGGCGGCACAATGGTCCGGCTTGGTGTCGGAGCAGGCCGTTCGACGGCTTTTGCCGGCGCACCGACGCTTGTCCCACATTTCGGACAGAACTCGAAATCAGGTGCGCAGACGTAGCCACAACTGGAGCATGGCACGGGCTGGCGCCTGCCACACCTCGGACAGAAAGCGTAACCGTCCTCAACCTCGAAACCGCAGCCCGCGCAGTCCATCGAACAAGACCTCACCAGGGGCCGTGACGGCGTGATCTAGCTACGCACTTCACGGTCGGGTATTCACACAAGGATGAACCGATAGCCGTCGACCAGCAAGCGGCAACGCAAATGGGCATCGAGCGATTAGTGTGGGTTCTGTGGCAGAGCGCTGTCGATTCGGGCGGCTGCCTGGCCGTCCCTTGCGAAAGTTCCCTCTTACCCTCCGTCTTCCTGCTATCCTGGAGATGAGGAGACGACCCATGAGCGAGAATCGTAAGCTAGCGGCAATCCTGGCTGCCGATGTGGTCGGATACAGCCGGCTCGCGAGCGCGGACGAAGATCGTACTTTGGCGAGGTTGCGGGCGCTGCGCAGCGACCTGATCGATCCGACCATCGAAGTGCACCACGGGCGGGTGATCAAACGCACCGGGGATGGGGCGCTGGTTGAGTTCCGCAGTGTGGTGGATGCCGTGCGCTGCGCCGTTGAGGTTCAGAATGGTATGGTCGAGCGCAATGCCGGCGTGCCGCAGGACCGCCGCATCGAGTTCAGGATCGGCATCCATCTGGGCGATGTGGTCGAAGAGAGCGACGGCGACCTGATGGGCGACGGCGTCAACATCGCCTCGCGTTTGGAGGGCGTCGCGGCGCCCGGTGCCATCTGCCTGTCCGAGGATGCCTATCGCCAGGTCAAGGCGAGGCTCGACCTCTCGGTCAGCGATCTCGGCAGCACACAGCTCAAGAACATCGCCGAGCCGATCCGGGTCTATTCGCTGCAAGTCGGCGCCGGGACCAAGGCGGCCGCGACCCCGGAAACCGCGCCGAGCCGGCCCGCGACGGCAGCGCCGCCGAAATTGTCGATCGCCGTCCTGCCGTTCGCCAACATGAGCGGTGACGCCGAACAGGATTACTTCGCCGACGGCATCTCTGAAGACATCATCACGGCGCTGTCCAAACTGTCGCAGCTCTTCGTCATCGCACGCAATTCGTCGTTCACCTTCAAGGGCCAGAACGTCCAGGTGCAGGAGGTGGGCTCGAAGCTCGGCGTGCGGCATGTACTTGAGGGCAGCGTACGCAAGTCGGGGAACAGGGTGCGCATTACCGCGCAGCTCATCGATGCAGCCTCCGGCGGCCATCTTTGGGCCGAGCGGTTCGATCGCGACCTGACCGACATATTCGCCGTGCAGGACGACGTGACGCAGCAGATCGTCGGTGCGTTGGCGCTCAATCTGACTGAGGGCGACCGTCAGCGGCTGGCGCCCGAGTATGCGCGCAACACGGAGGCGTATGACTATTTCCTACGGGGCCGAGAGCTGTGGCACCGCCTGACGAAGGAGACGAACGTCGCAGCCCGCGACCTTTTGCAACGTGCCATCGAACTTGATCCGAAATTTGCCTCTGCCCACGCCTTCCTCGCCCTCACGCACGGGCTCGATTACCTGAACAGGTGGAGTGGGTCGCCGCCGGAATCGATGGCGCAAGCGGAAGAGGCTGCGACGCGAGCGGTAACGCTGGATGAGAGCGATCCCTGGGCGCACTGGGCGTTGGCTATCGTCAAGCTGTATACACGACGGCACGATAAGGCCATCAACGAGGCCAAGCACGCGATAGCCCTCAATCCGAACTTCGCCGAAGGGCACGTGATCCTCGGCGAGGCGCTGCACTATTCGGGCAGGTCCGAAGAGGCGCTCGAGAGTTTCGCCCGGGGCAAGACCTTGAATCCATACTTTCCGGATGTGCTTCTGCATTTCCAGGCTTTGGCGTCGTTTCAACTCGGAAGGTACGAAGAGGCCGTTGACCTCTTGCTGCAACGGCTGGCTCGCAACGCTGCCACCGATGTCTCGCGCGCGCTTCTGGCCGCCAGCTACGGCCATCTGGGCCGTTTCGACGAGGCCCGTGGGGCATGGCAGGAGGTGCTGCGCGTCAATCCGGACTATTCGCTGGACTACCGACGCAAAGTCTTGCCCTACAAGAACCCTGCCGATTTCGAACTCGTCGTAGACGGGCTCCGCAAGGCCGGTATCGTGCAATGACAGGTGAGGCCAAGTCAGGTCAGGCCTGAACTGCGGCCGATCGCGATGGACCCTCGTGACCGTTTCGTTTTTCCGTTTGGCTGCTGCTAACCCTCAAGGAAGCGGCCGGATCAGACGCCAGAGGCTCACCGATAGATCGCCGTCGCTTGCGGTTGCACCCTAGAAAAACAGCCTGAGATAAGGGCTGAGTGAGGCTCAGGTCGCCTTGATCTCTGCCTGGCCGATCTTGCGCCACCGGGCGTCTTCGCGAACGAGTTTCAGGTCGTCGGTCGTCTCGGCAAATGTCCGCAAACGATATTGCCGGAGTAGTTCCGGGAAGAGCGCCCCCTCGGGTAGGCCGGCAAGCTGCTCGCGGACCGAGATCTTTTCATCGATGACCCGCATTCCCCAGGCATTTTCCCGGACCTGCAGCTCGGCAGCCAGATCGCGCTCTTCCGGCGCGTTTTCGTCTAGCGCAGCCAGCAGGATCGAGTGGAAAAGCGCTACATAGCCAATCTGTCTCAAACCGCCCACAGCCCGCACGCGCGGCAATATGGCAAGAACGAGGAACATCAGGAACAAGTTCGGCAGCAGCACGCCGTCCAGCAGCGCCTGCTTGAGATACGGCCGCTCGAACGGGATGGAAAGACCATGCGGCCTGTCGGGCTCGACCAGGTGCCCGTTCTCGAGGACGAGCTTGCGCACGCGCTCCTCGCGGATGCCCCAGAAATAGGCCGTGGTATTGGGCAGGAATCTGCCAAATGGGCTCGATGCGGCCTCTTGCAAGGCACGTTCGAGACGCTGGCGCCTTGCGGGCTCAACGAGCAGCCTGGACAGAAGGCTGTCGTCATATTCCAGATGCCGAGCCATGGCAGCCGCGGCGAGCCGATCATCGATGAAAACCGGCAGGGCCATGCCGGATCGATCCCAATTGGCGACCAGATCCTGGTTGAAGGCTGTCAGCGCATCGGCAGCGGTTCCAAACACCTTGTCTTGACTAGCAAGCAGTGTGCCCAGCCAGCGGCTGGCATCCGTTTCATCGCCCACCGCTTCAAGCGCGCGCTTGTTGAGGGAGACGGGACCGGCCAGGCAGACACTTTTGCGGCACAGTTTGTGGCGCCCCATGCCGAACAGGTTGATCTTGTCGTCGCCGACATCGAGCCATCCCGGCCCCTCCCGGCCAATTGTTTCCATGGTCATCGTCGTTCCCATGAAGCCGACGAAGGCCGACAGCCTGTTTTCGACCGCGCCGAGCCAAGCAAGCAGGAGGGCATCGAAGGTGATCCGGTCCATCAGAAGCAGGCAGTGCAGGCCGGACTGAATCACCGGTCTGTGCTCGAACTCTTCGAGGGCCTTGCCGATCTCCTCAGGCTGCATAATCACACCGAGGCGCTGATGCAGGACTTCGCGCAGGATCGAGCGGGCAGCGATCGCGGGGCCGGATGTGGGCCTTGCCACCGGCCGCCACAGATGGCGGGCGTAGTCGGAAACCGGTGCATTCCAGTTCTGCTCGATGTCACGCACGACTTCCGGGCAGAGTGGCGACAGCAAAGCCAGAATTTCCACCGGAGGCGTAGGGGTCGGGTCAAAGACGGCGGTCATTGGTTCCCGTCAGCCGCTTGCGGTGCAGAGGCCAAGGGAACCAGACTTGCTGGACGCGCTCGGCCCACGCAACGCGATCAAATGGTGTAAGACGAAATTGACCGTATCCCACGGAGTTCTCCATCAGCAATCACCCGTTCGCCGACTCGGCACAAAATGTCAGATCGGCTGCACGGCCAAGGCCAACAGCGGATCTCAGAACCGCAGCCGGGCCATGCTCAGGAGGTCGTGGTACCGCCCGTCGGTAAAACCGGCCTTCACATGCCGACCTTCGATCTCGAAGCCGTGGCTCGTGTAAAGACGGATAGCCGGTTCGTTGTCGGCATAGACGGTCAATTCGACCCGCTTCAGGGCCCGCCAGTTGTCGGCCACGTCAAGCAGCGCGCCAAGTATGGCGGAGCCGATCCCCTTGCCGACAAAGGCGTCGTGAAGGCCGATGTTGATCTCGCCGATATGCGAACGGCGCGGCGAGCCCTGCACGACCAAGCTGCCATGGCCGACGATCTTGCCGTCCACCTCCGCAACGATCCAAGTGGTTTCCTGGCCGGCCTTGGCGATGCGCCGCTCCACCTGCTCCACCATCTCGAAAGGCATTCTGAACGTGCCCCGGCGGAAGCCCGGCATGTTGAAGATAGCGCAAAGTGCCTCCGCATCGCTTGGCCGGACAGATCGGAGCTGCGGCTGGATTTTGTTGGAGGATGGCGAGGTCGTGCTGGTCATGGCGTTCCCGGCGAAGGCAATCGGCCCTGCACGATGCACCGGACCTCACCTGGAAATCCAGCCGTGTCTGCAAGCTATGATGCCGATTGCGAGCTAAAATACCGGGAGGCGGCGTAGAGTTTGAAGACGCCGCTGATGCCGATCCAGCCGAAAAGAGCGAGCCAGCACAACGTCCCGGTCGCCGTCCAGTCGATCCGGTGCACCGCAGCGTCGGTGATGACGAGGCCAAGGATGGCAAGCAGGCCAACCAAAAACTGCGCCAGGCCGAGCACCACCAGCTCCTCGCGCGGCGCGCTTCTCCAGGCGAGAAATATGCCCCCCGCGCCGGCGAGGAAGATGGCGCTGTAGACCTGCGCGTGGAAGGCATCGATCGGCCATGGCCAGAAGCTACTGAATGTCAGGGGAAACACCAACAGGCCGATGCCATAGAATCCGAGGATCGCCAATTCCACCGGCATGTAGCCGCGCCATGCCGGGTTTAAGGTGACGCCCTTTGCAGAAGGACGATCCCAGGCCTGCCACAGGAACAGCCCCGATACTGCGACCGAGCCAAGATAGACCAAAAACCACAGCCACGGCGCTTTGCGCTCGAAGTTGAAATAGCCGAGATTGATGAACGAAGCCGCCGACACGATGACGGTGAAGATGAAGGCCATGACCAGCACGAGTCTGCCGGGCGACCAGCGGTTCCAGAACAGCAGCGCCGCCATCACGACCATTTCGGCGGTGTAGAAGCCGCCGAGGAAGCGGGCATTGAACGGGGTGACGGCCCAAGGCCACCTCGGCTTGACCAGCACGGGCGCGAAAAACAGGCCCGCGCCCACGATCAGGACGATGATGACGGCCACCGAAAAAAGGCGCAGGGCCGCGGGAAATGGCGGATTGTCGGATGTCGGCATGGGAGAGAGTCCCCAAGGTGAATGCCCGTGGACCATCATAGTGCCGCTTGCGGCCGGTGAAAATCTGCCGAATGGAATTGAACCGTCATCAGGTTTGTCTATTCGAATGGTCGCACGGTCCGTTTCGAAGTAAAATGCAGCGGCCGGACCAAGGAGCGGTCCGGTCAACATGGCTTGGGCGCATTTTCGGAGCCTGCACGATGAACGAAGCTCAGGATCTGTTCTCGCTTTTGCGGCAATCACCAGATGTCGATCCACTGGCAATCGACGCGATCCAGCGAACCATCGCGGAAGGCGGGGACCGTGAGCTTTGCCGCATCAATGCGCCGGCCTTCGCCAGCAAGCATGGCCTCGACGAGGAGCGCACCATAGGCGCCTTTCTCCATGCGGCGCGGGTCGGCATCTTCGACATTTCGTGGAATGTTCTGTGCCCCGGCTGTGGCGGCGTGCTCGACACCAACGCCACGCTGAAAACGGTGCAAAAGGACGAATACACCTGCACGCTGTGCGCCGAGGGTTATTCACCGACCCTCGACGAGATGGTCGAGGTGACGTTCACCGTCAGTCCCCGCATACGCAGGATCGCCGCCCACAATCCGCATGAGCTGCCGTTGATGGAGTATTTCCGGCAGATCTACTGGGCGTCCGGCGTCGATCTGCCGGATGAAGACTTCGCGAAAAGGATGGAAGAAATCTCGCTGGAGGACATCGAGCTTGCGCCCGGTGAAAAGGCGGTTCTGACCGTACAGCTTCCGTCCGATTTCATCATCGTCTTCGAGCCGGTTACCCATTCGGTGCAGTTCATCGACGTGAAGGGTGAGCCGACAAAGGAGCGCCGAAGCCTTTCGTTGGTCTTCGACCGCGACCATGTCCAGAGCCAGACGCTGGAGATGCAACCCGGGCCGTTGCGCATTTCGCTGGAGAACAGGACCGACACACGCGTGCTGCCGACGGTCTTCATCGCCAGTCAGGGCTTGCACGATCTGCTGGGCAGGCGCCGGCCCTTCCTCACAGCCAAGCGCCTGCTCACCAATCAGACGTTCCGCGATCTCTATCGCACGGATACGCTCGACATCAACCAGCGCCTGAAGATCACCAGCCTGACCTTCCTGTTCACCGACCTGCGCGGATCGACCGCGCTTTACGAGCGGGTGGGCGATCTTTCGGCCTTCGATCTCGTGCGCGCGCATTTTCAGGTTCTGCACGAGATCGTCGCGGCGGAGGCTGGCGCGGTGGTGAAGACGATCGGCGATGCGGTGATGGCGACCTTCGCGACGCCTGATCGTGCGATTGCCGCGGCCCTCAGGATGCGCGATGCCATGCGTGCGCTCAACGACGAGAGCGGGCGCGAGGATCTGCTGCTCAAGATCGGAATCCATTCCGGCCCCTGCATCGCCGTGTCTATGAACGAGCGACAGGACTATTTCGGCCAGACGGTCAACATTGCATCGCGGGTCCAGAATCTTGCCAATGCACAGGCGATCTTCGCCACTCGTGCGGTGGTCGACGACAATCTCACCGCCGATCTGTTGCAAAGGAAGGCGCTGACGCCCGTGCCTCATGAGGTCTCGCTGCGCGGCATTGAGCGGGAGATAGCAGTCTATACGATCCCTTGAAGACTTGGTCCCTAAAGACCCGTCTCCACCCTCACACGCGCTTGCAGAGAAAATAACGATCGGCGGGCTCCGGAGTTGGCGCCGGCAGGCGTTGCAGCTGCGGGTGATCGAGCGGCGTGCCGCTCACCGCGAAGCCGCCGACGCGAAGCATGCGCGCAATCAGATCGGGAAGCCAGGTGGCAGTCACTGCATCGCGATCGTCATAGCCGGTGCCTATGTCGGCATGGACGAGAGCGGCGTCGATGCCGATGAACCTCCTCGCCGTCTCGCGTATATCGCCGAGCACGAGATTTTCAGCTTCGGGAATTGAGCTGGCGTGTGCGCCAACTTCGCGGTCGAACACCACGATCCGGCGTCCGGGCAGGCGCTCGCGCAGATGGTGGAACGTCCGGCCATTGCCGAGGCCAAGTTCGAGCACAAGCCCCTCCATCTTCGCCACCTCGGGGCAGATTTGATTGAGAATGTCGCGCTGTGCGGTCATCCGGCTGATGAAATTGTCGAGGCGACTCATATGCGATTGTATGTCCTGAACCAGCAGCCCCGATCGAGGCTTGCCGCATATAAAGGCGAATGACGAACCCTGCAATAACGCACCGGCCGCCGACAAGCGTCATTCCGGGTGGAGCCGTCGGCAGGCCGCGCGGCGGAATACAACGATGTCACTTGTAGGGGTCTGCGGCGTCCCGCAGGCCGTCGCCGAGGAAGTTGAACGCCAGGATGACGAGAATGACGGGGAGGATCGGCAAAAGCAGCCATGGATAGAACGCGATCACGCTAACGCTGCGCGCCTCGGTGAGCAGGATGCCCCAGCTGGTTATCGGCGCCCTCAGGCCGAGCCCGAGGAAGCTCAGCGCCGTCTCGCCCAGGATCATGCCGGGTATGGAGATCGTCGCCGTCGCGATCAGATGCGACATGAAGCCGGGAATGAGGTGCCGCCGGATAATGCGGCTGCTGCTGGCGCCCATCAATTGCGCGGCCAGAACGTAATCCTCCTCGCGCAAGGCTAGAAGCTTTGAACGCACGGCCCGCGCCAGCCCGGTCCAGTGGAGCAGCCCGAGGATGACGGTGATGCCGAAATAGATCAGGATCGGACTCCAGGTTATCGGCATGATCGCCGCCAGAGCCAGCCATAACGGAATGCTGGGGATAGATTGCAGAACTTCGATTATCCGTTGAACGATCAGGTCGAACATACCGCCATGATAGCCGGCCAGCCCGCCGATGACGATGCCGAGCAGGAAGCTGAAACCGATGCCGACCAGGCCGATTGTCAGTGAAATGCGTGCGCCGTAGATGATGCGCGAGAGCACATCGCGCCCCAGCCTGTCGGTGCCGGCCAGGAAGAGCTGGCCGTTTTCGGCAGGACAGACAAGATGCCTGTCGCCTTCGATCAGGCCCCAGAACCGGTAGCTGTCGCCCTTGCAGAAGAAACGGATCCGCTGAACATCATCCTGCTTGTCCATATAGTTCCGCTTGAGCGTGTCCATATCCAGCGTCATCTCGCGGCCATACACGAACGGCCCGACAAACTGGCCGTTGTGGAACAGGTGCACCCACTGCGGCGGCGAATAGATGTAGTCCATGTTGCGCGTGTGCAGATTGTAGGGCGCCAGGAACTCGCAGATCAGTATCCCAAGATAAAGCGCTGCCAGGAATATGCCGGATATGAGGGCAAGCCGGTGCCGTCGGAATTTCCACCACATCAGCCGCAACTGCGACGCCTGGAAGACTTTCGACTGCTCAGGCGTCATCGCCTCGACCGACTGCAGGTCAAAGGGCGCAATGGAAACGTAGTGTTGTAGTGGAGCACCCGGAGCGGGCAGCGGCGATTGCGTATTCATTTGGTGCTCCCGCCCTGCAAACGAATTCGCGGATCAAGCAGCGCCAGCGCGAGGTCGGAAATCAGGACGCCGATGACCGTAAGGAAGGCGAGGAACATCAGGAACGACCCTGCCAGATACATGTCCTGGCTTTGCAGCGCCTTGATCAGCATCGGCCCGGTCGTTTCCAAAGACAGCACGATTGCCGTGATTTCGGCGCCGGAAATGATGGCCGGCAGAATAGAGCCGATGTCTGAAATGAAGAAATTGAGCGCCATGCGCAGCGGATATTTGACCAGCGCCTTGAAGGGATGAAGGCCTTTGGCGCGCGCGGTCACGACATATTGCTTGTGTAGCTCATCGAGCAGATTGGCGCGCAGCCGCCGGATCATGCTTGCCGTGCCACCGGTGCCGATGATCAAGACCGGGATCCAGAGATGGGCGAGGATCGACTTCGCCTTGGCCCAGCTCATCGGCTCGCCGAGATATTGCTGGTCCATGAGATGGCCGATGGACGTGCCGAACCAGATGTTGGCGAAATACATCAGGATCAGCGCCAGCATGAAATTCGGAATGGCAAGGCCGAGAAGGCCGAAGAAAGTCAGGCCGTAGTCGCCCCAGCTGTATTGATGGGTGGCTGAGTACATGCCGATCGGAAAGGCGATGAGCCAGGTGAAGATGATCGTGACGAAGGAAACCAGCACGGTCAGCCACATTCGGTCCCCGATGACGTCGCGAACCGGCAGCTCATATTCGAAGGAATAGCCGAAATCGCCGTGCAGCATTCCGCCGACCCAGTAGAAGTAGCGAATGACCGGCGGCTTGTCGAAACCATACTCCTTGCGCATCATCTGGATGCGATCGGAATCCACCGCTTCGCCCTGAGCCCGAAGCTCGGAAACATAGCTGTCGAAATAGTCGCCCGGGGGAAGTTCGATGATCGTGAACACCAGCGCCGATATGATCAGCAGCGTCGGAACCATCACAGCAATGCGCCAGACAATATATCGAAGCACGCTCAGGACTCTCCAAGCCAGAATGTGTCCATCATATAGACACCGAAATAGGCGGTCGGGTCGTAGCTGTAGAGCGCCTTGTCAGGCAGATTGCGCAGCCGCGAGGACGCCAGAATCGGCTGATGCGTTCCGTTCACCGTGCCGATCGAAAACACCTGATCGGTGTAGATCGACAGCATTGAATTCCAGATTTCGGCGCGCTCAGCGGCTCCGGTCGAAGCGTTCCAGCGCTTGAGCAAAGCCATCAACTCGACGACAGACGGAAGATCGGGCGCCTCACCGAGCGTGCCATGGGACAGGTAGTGAGCACCCCAGAGCGGCCATTGCAGCTGGTCGTCCATGGTGGGAGCCAACTGGTACGGATTCATATCGGCGGTCGGCACGCCATTGTCGATGCCCGACCATATCGACATCATGATCTCGCCGCCAAGCGCGCGGCTGCGGAAGATGTCGCGCTGCGAAGTCCGGACGAACAGGGCGAGGCCGATCTCGCGCCAGTGATCGGTGATGAGTTCGAGCGCGTCGGTTTCCAGTGTGCTTTCGCCGGCCGTTTCCACGATGATTTGCGCCGGGCGTCCGTCGGGAAGTATCCGCAAGCCGTCACCGTCACGCGTCTGAAGCCCGACCTCATCGAGCAGCGCATTGGCCTGGTCGGGATCATGGGCTACCCAGGCTTTCGCGAATTCCGGCCGGTAGAGCGGGCTCTCTGGCAGGACCGTATCGGCACTTTCCTGCGCCAATCCGTAGAACACCGCCAAATTGATCTCGCGCCTGTCCACAGCAAGCGAAAGTGCGCGACGCATGCGCACGTCACGAAAAAGGCCACGCCACACCTGGTCGGCACAATTCAGATTGGGCAGCAGCGCCAGCCGCGAACCCTGTGTGCGTTTCCACAGATGCATCTTCACCGGGTAGCGCTTCTCCGCATCCTTCAGGAAGGAGTAATCGGCAAAGTCAATTCCCATACATTGCAGGTCGCTCTCGCCGGCACCGGTCTTGGCGGAGATGATCGCCGACGAGCTCACATTCATGATTACCCGGTCAACATAGGGCAGTTGCCGGCCATTCTCGTCTATTCGATGAAAGAACGGGTTTCGCTCGAAGACAAACTGCTCGGCCGGCGGCTTGGTCCGGTTCTGCCAGGGATCGAGCGTCGGCAGTTCCGGGTTCTCCGGGCGATACTGCCGAGACATGCGGATATGCAGGAGCGTCCATTTCTTGGCCCTGTTCTCCTCCATCAGGCCGGCGAGCCGGAATGGATCCTGGTATTTCTTGTGGAACTGCTTGAGATAGGCGGCCGGCAGAACAAGCGATAGCGGCGAAGCGGCAGCGAGCTTGGGCAGGAAGTCGGGATTTGGCGCATCCCAGCTATAGCGGACCGTCAGCGGATCGACGATCTCGAAGCGTGGCGGCTTGCCGTCCGCCAGCAGCGTCGGGGGGAGCCCGCCTTGCGTAAGCTCATCGTTCAGCCAGACATCTTCCCAGCAATAGCGAAAATCCTCCGGCGTCAGCAGGCTGCCGTTAGACCATTTATGTCCTTCCCGTATCTTGAAAGTGAAGACGCGATCGTCCGCCACGTCGAAACTTTCGAGAATGTCGGGTTGCAGGTTGAGCTTTTCGTCATAGCCGACCAGGCGAGCATATCCGTAGATGGTCATCAACCGGATATCTTTCTGGCTGCCGATGATCGTGCGCAGCGTGCCGCCATACTGGCCGGGCTGCCGGCCCATTGCAGCGAGGTTCACCACGCGCGGGCTCTTGGGCAGGCGTTTGGCGAGTGCCGGCAGCGCCAGGGCCTTCAGCAGCGGCTGAAGAAATTCTGGCTCCAGATCGCCGGCGTGCAACGTGCTCGGCACAAATGCCGAAGCCAAGAGTCCGAGGACGGTGCGCCGGCTGATCAATGGCGCAGCTCGCTGACATCGGCCGAACGCCGGGCCAGCACGAGGTGGCCGCCGCCAAGATCGAGCGGCGATAGCATATCGTCGCTGCCCTCGTCGCGGAATTGCGGTCCCCAGGCGCTACTGTCGGAAGCGCCGCTGAGCTTCAGCGTCTTGAAATCCATCGGCCTGTCGAGATCGGGGAAAGGCACTGCGGCGACCAGTGAGCGCGTGTAGGGGTGGATCGGTTTCCTGAGCAGGATTTCGCGCGGCGCAAGCTCGACGATACGCCCGCCGCACATCACGGCTATGCGGTCTGCCATGTAGTCCACCACCGCCAGGTTGTGGGATATGAACAGGTAGGTCAGTCCCAGTTCCTTCTGCAGATCCTTCAGAAGGTTCAGGATCTGCGCCTGGACGGAGACGTCGAGCGCCGAAACCGGCTCGTCGCAGATTAGCAGTTCAGGCCCCAGCGCTAGCGCGCGCGCGATGCCGATACGCTGACGCTGCCCGCCGGAGAAACTGTGCGGGTAACGTTTGATAAAGCGCGGATCGAGCCCGATTGCCTGCATCAGGTTCTTGACCATGGCTAACCGGGACGCGGCATTGCCGCGCTGATGGATTTCCAGCGGCTCGCTCAAGATGTTCTCCACCGTCATGCGAGGTGAAAGCGACGAAACCGGATCCTGAAAGACCATCTGGATTTTCGCGCGCAGCATGTGCAAGGCCTCTCCCTCGCCTGCCAGGACGTCGATCGGTCCCTCGCGGCTGTTGAAGATCACAGAACCACCGCTGGGAGTGACGGCCCGCATGAGGATCTTGCTGACGGTGGTTTTGCCGGAACCGCTTTCGCCGACCAGACCCAGGCATTCACCTCGCCTGATGTCGAAGCTCACACCGTCGACGGCGCGAACAGAGGTTTGATGATCCCCGCCGAACCATCCGGACTTGCGGATGGTGAAGGTCTTTGTCAGATCCCTGACCGACAGTAGGATGTCGTCCGGCCCCTCCGATGCCGGCGCGGTCTGCTTGCCGAGCAGGTTTCCGACATTCACCGGCACCTCGCGTAGCGCCTTTAGCCTTTCGCCAGGCTTCAGGTCGAAATGCGGAACGGCTGCCATCAGGCCCTTAAGGTAAGGATGGCCTGGCCGGCGGAATATCGCCTCGACAGGTCCCGCCTCCATGATCTCGCCATGGTACATGACCACCACCTCGTCGGCGACATTGGCGACCACGCCGAGGTCGTGCGTGATCAGCAGCATCGCCATGTTCAGCTTGGTCTGAAGCCCGCGCAGCAATTGCAGGATTTGCGCCTGGATGGTGACGTCCAACGCCGTCGTCGGCTCATCGGCGATCAACAGGGCGGGCCGGCAGATAAGCGCCATGGCGATCATGGCGCGCTGACGCAATCCTCCAGAAAGTTCGAAGGGATACATGTCATAGGCGCGCTTGGGATTGGGAAAGCCGACGAGGCTGAGCATTTCCTCGGTCCGCGCCTTGCGCTCCGCCCGAGCCATGGGCGTATGAATCTGCAGGGATTCGCTGACTTGGTTGCCGATCGTGTGGAGCGGCGACAGCGATGTCATCGGCTCCTGAAAGATCTTGCCGATGCGGCTGCCTCTCAACGCCCGGATTTCGGGCCCATCACGCGACATCTTGAGAATATCCTGCGTCGTGCCGGGCTTTTCAGGATCGGAGAACAGGATCCGGCCGCGAACATGGGCTGTGTTCGGCAAAATGCCCATCACGGCTTGGCTGAGAACCGATTTACCGGAACCTGACTCGCCCACAAGCGCGGTAACCTTACCGGGCAGGACGCGAAGATTTGCGCGCCTGACGGCATGCAACGGCCCCCCCATGATGGCAAAAGAGATGCCAACGTCTTCGATCCGCAGCAGATCGACACTCGAATTCATTCTCACACCAGCCCCACTCTGGCAGCTCTCCAGAAAGCGAGACTAGCGCATTGTCAGCGCAGAGCAACTTGGATTCGAAGCGGTCGCCAGTGGCGGTACCGACGACCAAACTGGCTACCAAAGGCGATCGGGCCAGATCGCGGCGGTTTACTGGAGCTTACTCGGGTCGCCCGCCGCCATCCGCGCGGCATCGCGATGAAGCAGCATGACCTGCTCGGCGTCCGATCTTCGGTCGTGAATCGGCTCCGGCGCACCGTCTTCATCGGGTACGAGGGCTCCCGACAGATCGGGTGAAAGCACCATCAGCTTCTGCTTGATGCCAGCCAGTTCCTCGTGGCCGAGCGTCAGCCAGCTGTTGGCGCCGCAATAGCCGGCGAAGTCTTTGCTGGCCAGAACGCTGTGCGGATATTTCTTGGTCAGGGTCTGCAGGCGCTGGACCTCGTTCACAGCCGAGCCGAAGACAGAGAATGTGAGCCGGTCTTTAAGCCCGACATTGCCAAACATCACATTGCCGACATGCAGGCCGATACCGAATTTGATGTCTGACAACCCCTGCTCCTTTCGGCGCAGGTTGAGATCCATCATGCGCGCGCTGGCCTTGTGCGCGGCCGCAAGCGCAGCCTGGCAGGCGATCTCGGACTGCGAACGGTGCCTTTCGCAAGGGTAGACGGCAATGAAGCCATCACCGATGAAACTCATGATCTGCCCGCCGTTGCGATTGAAAGGTGCGGCAACGGCGTCGAAAAACTGGTTCAGCGTATCGATATAGACTTCGCGGCCGGAGGTTTCGGCGAGCCTCGACGACCCGCGCATATCTCCCATGACCAGTGCGGCCCGGATTGTATCGCCCTCGCCGCGCTTGATCTGGCCGTCAAGAACGCGCCTGCCAGCGTCGCCGCCGAGATAGGTGGTCATCATGTTGTCGGCGAGCTTGGTGAGCACCGCCATCTTGGTGGCGATAGCGAGATGGCTCTGGATGCGCAGCAGCGCCGAAATCATGCTGTCGCTGAAGCCCGCGGCGCTGTCGGTCGACCAAGATCCCATCATGCCCTGACTGGCGTTGCCGCTGAAGGGATGGACGAAAGCCATGTAATCGGTGATGCCCATAAGTCGGAGGTCATCGAAAACAGGAAACTCCGACACCACCGACGGGTCGAGCCGGCGTCGCAGATGGTCGAGCTTATTGCTGAGCAGATGGTAGTATGGGCTGGTCAGGAATCTCTCAGACGGCACACCGGCCTCCTTGCGGAAGCCTTCCACTTCCATGCCCTGGCCGCGAACCCAGGTGAAGCCAAGCGCGTCATAGAGCGGGTGAAGCATCGAGAAGCTCAAATGCACCCGCTTCAGCGGCAGGCCGGCAGCAGCCAGCCGTTCGCAAAAGCCATTTACCAATGTTTCCAGGTCGTTGCCCGCCAGCGCCGATTCGTTCAGCCAATCGGCAACCTTATCCATGAGAATGGTGGAAATTTCTGCGTACGATGTGCTCATGCTATCTCGAAACCCGTCGGAAGACGGAACCATTATCCTCTGATCTGCCATAACACAGTCCGTCAACGACCCAACGATAAGACACCCGAAGTCAACAAGGCCGGCCTCGGCGGCAAAAGCGGCGAAGAATATCCCGGATGACTATCCTTGCGGCCAAGGGGAAGGCATAAATGCATCTGTATTCGGTGGCGTTATGTGGCGAGTCAGCCGACGGAGTGCAACCACGATCCTGACACCGCACAAGAAATTCGCCGGCTCAGATGCCGTCAGGCCTTTAGCACTGTCTCTCGGTCCAGCCCGAGGCGGCCAAAAACATTGCGTGTGTCGACGATTAGAGGGGCGTGATCGGCGATCGTCTGATAGTCGATCGCGTCGTGGTCGGTTGCAACGACGACAGCATCGAAATCCTTCAGAGCCGCCTCGGTCAATTCGACCGAGCGGCGCCCCTTGATCGCCATATGCTCCCGCGTGGTCGGTATCTCGGTAACATGCGGATCGTGGAACTCCGCCTTGCCGCCCCATTCCTCGATGAGTTCAATGAGCCGCAATGAGGGGCTTTCGCGGATATCGGGCACATTCTTCTTATAGGCGAGCCCGACGATGAGAATGCGCGAGCGGCTGAGCGCCTTACCACAGCGCCGGTCCAGCGCCTTCGCCAGTTCATCGACCACATGACGCGGCATGGCCGTGTTGATCTCTGCCGCCAGCTCGATGAAGCGGGTCGGCAGTTCGTATTCGCGCGCCTTCCACGTCAGGTAGAAGGGATCGATCGGAACGCAGTGCCCGCCAAGTCCGGGGCCAGGATAGAACGGCATGTAGCCGAAGGGCTTGCTCTTTGCCGCCTCGATCACCTCCCAGATGTCGATGTCCATCGCACCGAGCACGACCTTCAACTCGTTGACGAGTGCTATGTTGACCGAGCGGAAGATGTTTTCCGTCAGCTTGACCGCCTCGGCGGTCGCCGTGGTGGAAACCGGAACGACGGTCTTGACCACGCCCTGGTAGAAAGCCTGCACGAGCGTCGCCGCTTCAATGCCGTCGCCTGCCACGACCTTAGGGATCGTCGCGACTTCGAAGCTGCGGTTGCCGGGATCCTCGCGTTCGGGCGAGAAGCCGAGGAAGAAGTCTATCTTCGACCGCAAGCCGGTTTCTTCCAGTATGGGCTTGATCACGTCATCGGTGGTGCCGGGATAGGTGGTCGATTCCAGCACGACCAGCTGGCCGGGACGCAGATGCTTCGCAATGGTGCCTGCCGTTTTCCTGACAAAGGAGAGATCCGGCTCACGGTTTTTCGTCAGCGGTGTCGGAACGCAGATGATGATGACCTCGCAGACGGCCAGTTCCGCAAAATCCGCAGTGGCGCGGAACCGTCCGCTCGCCACCTGGCCGGCAAGGGCTGTCGACGCCACCGCCTCGATGTAGGATTGGCCGTTGTTCAGGCTCTCGACCTTGTGGGCTTCGATGTCGAAGCCCGAAATCGGGAAGCCGGCGCGTGCGACCGCAACCGCCAGCGGCAATCCGACATAGCCCAGTCCGATCACGCCGACTTGTGCAGCGCGCGTCGAAATCCGGTTTAGAAGATGGTCATATATCGATCGTGAGGCGTCCAAAAATCTGCTTTCCCGTCAATTCGGACAGGCTGTCCGTTCCCGTGGCGAGGCTCACTTGGTCTCAAGGACCATGGCCGAGGCATATTGCGGAAGATCGGTTTCCGCAAGCCGTCATCAAACCGGCACCTTCGCCTTCAGGCTTGCGGCAGCCCTCGCATAGCCGCCGGCCGCGCCATCGATGAAATGAAGGTGGTCGCGCTGCAGCGGCGAAGCGACGAGGCATGTCATCAAGGCCGATTTCTGGCGGTGCAGGCCATAGGTGCAGATGCCCGCCTCTTCCGCCTGTTTCAGCCGGTTCTCGATCCGTTGCAAGACGTCCGAGTCAACGTCGATGGTCATCTTCAAGCCGTCGTCGAACTTCCGGAAATCCGAATTGCTGGCCACGTCGCGTTTGTAGACCTTCGGATCGAAACGACCGATCGTCCACCCGAATCGATCGGCAACGGCCGCTAGCGTCAGCAGGAACAATATCCACAGCTTCGACAACCACCGCCGTCCTGCCGGCGCCACGGCCCTCGCCTCGAGATCGAAGCCGGCGGGCGAAAAACTGTAGGCCGGCCCGTTCACCGGCACTGGATGGCCATCGCGTTCCTGCCTGCCGGCAAGGGCAATGATGTCGGAAACCAGAGACTGAAAACCGCGCAAGTCGCGCGACGGACCCGGTATGGCTATGATCGAGACGATGTCGCCATGCCGTGCTTCGATCGGGTTCCAGCGGCAGGAGAGGCCGGTCAGATCCGGCCGCGCGCCGGCCGGCGCAGGATCGACGCGGTAGCGCCCGGCTTTCATCTCGGTTTCCGCCCAACTGCCACCACCGCCGGCGAACATGGCATAGAAGACCGCTTCGGAGGCTTGGAACCTCGCCACGCGAACGTCGAGACCTTGCGCTCTTATATCCTTTATCGGCACGATTGCGGCACGCAAGGTCAGGTCCAGTTCGTCCGCCACCCATCTCTGGACAGCCGCCAGCGCGTTGCGGGTGATCTCCAGCGCCGAGCCGGGAAACGCCACGAGCGCGCCGTCGCCGCCGAAAACAAAGGGAAAATCTTGCCGACCCAGCGCATTGAGCAGCGCCGAAATGACACTGGCCCCGGCCATATTGACGGTTTTATAGCGCCCAGCCTCGATCGCCTTGGTCGAGCCGACGATGTCGGCGGTGGCCAGCGCCCAGCCATCGGGGAGAGGCCGATAGTTGTCGATATCGGCAACGCTTTCGAACTTTGCGAAAACCGGCAGAGAAGCCACAAACGGGTCGGACGCGGCAGCTGTTTCCATGGGCATCAGATAGCACATTCCACTGCTTGAAGGGTGAAGTCGATCATGCTGCGAAATTGACTTGCGCCGGCTTTCCGATGATAGGGTCCGGCAATGCGAATTGCCTTCTACGCGCCGCTGAAGTCACCCAATGATCCCGTTGCCTCAGGCGATCGCCAGATGGCACGGACGCTGATCAAGGCGCTGGAGCATGGAGGGCATAGCGTCGAACTGGCATCCGAATTGCGCTTCTACCTACGCGAACCGGAGCCGAAAAGTCTCGATGCGCTCAAGATCGAGGCCCGAGAGGAAGCCGCGAGGCTGACAAGGCTTTGGGATCGTGACGGCAAGCCCGATCTCTGGTTCTCCTATCATCCCTATTACAAGGCGCCCGACCTGATCGGGCCCGAGCTGGCGTCGGCCTTCGC
Organism: Mesorhizobium sp. CA15; assembly: GCF_020165215.1. Taxonomy (NCBI): domain Bacteria; kingdom Pseudomonadati; phylum Pseudomonadota; class Alphaproteobacteria; order Hyphomicrobiales; family Phyllobacteriaceae; genus Mesorhizobium; species Mesorhizobium sp. CA15. Next base: position 164,666 of record NZ_JAIUHQ010000006.1, on the reverse strand, counting down.
TGTCCCCTATGTGACGGCGGAAGCCTCCTATTCGAGACGGCGCAACGCCGGTTTGTGGGCCGATACGCAAGCGTTGGTAACGCGAGCCGTCGAACAGGCGGCACTGAACATCTGCTTCACGCAAAGGGACCGCCAGGGACTGGCGGATGCGGTACCCGGCGCCACTTTCGGCACGCTTTCGCCCTTCATCGACACATCGGCATTCCGTGAAATGCCGGCACGGGGTTGTCCGACGCGCCTCGTTACCGTCGCCATGATGCGCCGGGGCGACAAACTCGAAAGCTATCGCATGCTGGCGCAAGCGCTCGGTTCGATCGGTCACCTGCGCTGGACCATGTCGGTCGTCGGGGACGGGCCCGCCCGTGACGAGGTTAAAGCGCAATTCGCCGGCTTGCCCGCCGACCGTATCGAATGGCTCGGCGCGATTGAGCCGGCCGCCGTGCCGGATGTCCTCTACAGTGGGGGAATTTACGTCTGGCCGGGTTTCGGCGAGGCCTATGGCGTTGCCTATCTTGAAGCACAGGCCGCCGGCCTTCCGGTGGTGGCTCAGGACATCGCCGGCGTGCCGGAGGTCGTGCGGGATGGCCAGGCCGGGTTCCTCACCCCGCCGGGCGATGTGACGGCGTTCGCTTCTGCCATTGAAAGGCTTCTGGCCCGTAACGACGAAAGAACCATCATGGCCGCAGAAGCCAGACGTTTCATCCTCGAGGAGCGCTCGCTCGATACGGCGGCGGCGCGTCTGGCCGAACTTCTTGCGAAGATCCCGGTCTCATGACATCCGATCCGATCTGGCAACCTTTGGTGGAAGAACTGGCGCGCTGGCAACGGGCGGACCGCAAGGCAGAATTCTGGCTGCGCGACGATGACGCCGTGGATCCGACGCTTGCGCTTGATCGGCTGCTCGACCTCACCAGTGAATTCGGGGTTCCGGTCGCTCTGGCCGTCATTCCAGCCCTGACTGATGAGAAGCTTGTCGTCCGGCTTGACGAGGCGCCGCATGCCACGGTCGCCATCCATGGCTGGGCGCACCGAAATCATGCGCCCGAGGACCAGAAAAAGCAGGAACTCGGGCCGCATCGGCCACCCGAGGCGGTGCTCGATGATCTGGCTCGCGGGCTCTCTCGCATAACCGGCTTGCACGGCGCACGTGCCGTTCCGATGCTGGTGCCACCCTGGAACAGGATCGACGCCGGCTTGGTATCCGACCTTGGGTCGATAGGATTTTTGGCACTGTCGGTCTTTGGGCCGCCGAAGCCGGCTTCGCTGGCGGTCATCAACAGCAATGTCGACATCATGGATTGGCATGGCACGCGCGGCTGCCGCGATCATGGCCTATTGGTTCAGGCCGTCGCCGCGCAATTGCGGCATGCATTCGACGGCGGCGAACCGGTCGGCCTGCTCACCCATCATCTCGTGCATGATGAATCGGCCTGGCTTTTCCTCGAACGGCTGTTCGCCGTCACCGCACGCAATGCAGCCTGTGCATGGCATCCGATCAGGACATTGATCGGGCGCAGCGCCAGCAGAGGAAAATAGCTCAGCCCGCTTTGTGCGATAAGACTGGAAATTCGAGCGTCTGACCATCCCGCGCGGCAAAAGAGCCGGCAAACCTGTTCTTGGCCAGTTTCTCGATCTCGTCCAGTTCCTCGTCGGTGCGCGCCGGATCGTGGTGAACCAGCGCAAGCTCCCGCGCACGGGCCGCCTCGCAGAGCTTGACCCCCTGTTGCCATGTCGAGTGCCCGTTCCCGCGGTAGCGTTCCATTTCCTCCTCGGTGTAGGCGCAATCGTAAATGACGAGGTCGGCATCTTCGATTAGGCCGAGCACCGCCTGATCGAGTTTACCCGACTCATGTTCGGTGTCTGTGATCACCGCCACGACGCGGCCACCCCATTCGACCCGATAGCCTATACAGCCACCGGGATGGGTGAGACTGCCGGTTCGGATCACCACCCCTTCACGCGGCCGAAGCACGTCTCCTGACACGAAATCGCAATAGTCGAGGCTTGCCTTGCAGACGTCCAGTCTCACCGGAAACCAAGGCGGCCGCATGAACTCATCGACCATCTGTCGGGTCGTCATGCGTCCTGCAAGATGCCCGGACCAAAGCCTGACTTTGACGCTGCGGTCATAGATCGGCTTAAATGCCGGCAGCCCGATGATGTGGTCATAATGGCAGTGGGTGAAAAACAGGTCGAAATCGGTCACGCCCGACGCCCGAAGCGCCCAGCCGGCAGGCCGCAAGCCGGAGCCGGCGTCGAACAGAAGCGTATGCTTGCCGCATCGCATCTCAATGCAGATCGTGTTGCCGCCATAGCGGGAGAAGTCTGGCCCCGATACCGAAATGCTGCCGCGGACGCCCCAAAACCTGACCAGGAAAACGTCGTCGTCCATGCAAGCCCTTCATAGTCCCCTAGGCCATCGTAGCCAAACAACTGCTGCTAGGCGAGACAGGTTTTCCTCCTGATGACCTTGTCCATGAGAGGTCAGTGCCATCACGACGGCAAGGATCGGCGCAAATCATTCGTTATTTGGCGCTTCGTGCGTCGATCAGATCCGCGGTCGTATGGCTTAGGCGATCGGCGAGAACCCGAACCATCTCGACGGTCATTTCCGGGAACTCCTTCATAAGCCTCAGGAAATGATCCTTGCGAATTCTCAAGGCTTCCACCGGACTTGCGGCTCTGACGGTGGCCGTGCGGGAGCTGTTGCACAATATGGCGATCTCGCCAACGATCGAATTTGGCAGCAGTTCGGCAACTTTTATCGGTCCGCTCTCGGAATCGACCAGAATATCGGCCTTGCCTGAAAGGATGACATAGGCGGCGTCTCCCTCGTCGCCCTGCCGGAAAAGGATCTGGCCGGCGCTGTAGCTTACGCGATCAGATGTGAACGCAAGCAGCTTGAGCTTTGCCGGCTCGATGCCAGAGAACAAGGGAACGCGTTGCAGCATTCCGACCTCATCCTTGAGCAGCATTGTCGCAAACCTCCCAAAATTCACGTTTGCCAGACTAGAACAACCGACATCCAGATGGAATCAATTCTGCTTGCGGATAGCGGGACGAACCGCGCGAACGTGGCGGCCTGATCAGTTGGAAACGTTAATCTCTTGAGCTTGCAGCAAGTTCCCATCGGCGGAACGATCCCATCTGAATGTCCGGGCTCTATGACAGCAGTTCCTTGAAAATACCGCTCCCCGCCAAAAGCGTCTCGTGTGGTCCGTCTTCCACCAAACGACCCGAGTCGAAGACGACAACGCGATCGAACATCATCGCCATTGCCGGATTCGTCACGACCCACACAATTGCCGGCGAACGGCCGTCGCGTCTGGCTTCCTCGAGCACGTTTTGCAGCACCTTTTCTTGTACGCGCTGGTCGAGCGCCGACAGCGGCCGGTTGAAAATGAGAAAATCGGGACGCTTGAGCAGGGCCCGGGCAACATCGAGCTTCTGTCGCTGTCCACTGGTCAACCGCCTGCCGCCGGCGCCGACGTTGAAGTCCAAGCCGACATCCAGCAGTTCGGCATAAAGCCCCAGTTCATCAAGAATATCATAGACAATGGAGCGTATGCGGTCCGGCGCATCGGGATGGTTGCTGCCCAGACGCCCGAACAGGACATTGTCCATGACAGTAGCCGCAGCAATGTATTTGGCAGGATCGTAGCGTTCGACGGCGTTTTGCAGCTCGGGCGGCAGGTCTTCATAGAACTGGTTGCGTGCGGCGACGATCTTGTTCATCAATTCGTCGCTGAGCAGGCCGAAGCGATGCCGGGGCTCGATATAGGCAAAGCTCAGGGTGACGATCATGGCGCGGTCGTTCTCCGAGACCGTCTCGTAGGGACGGTTCTTGAGCCGTTGCAGCAAGGTTTCGTAGGCTGGTATCTCCTCGGCGCTCATGAAGGCGAGCTGCTGGAAGAACTGGTGATCGGGCGGCAGGTCGGCAAACAGCTCGATCGCTTGTTTGGCGATATCCATGCCCATTTCGTAGAGCGTGCGATCGAGGCCGGCTTGCCTCAGCACGGAAGCAAAATAGGGATTTGCCGCCAGAGCCCTGTCGGCCAGCTCCGGGCCGGCGGCAGCGCCGAAGAGCAGGTTCTGGCCGATCGTTGCTTCCTTATTGTAGGCGCCCGGTTCGAAAGGAACCACCAGTCCGTTCAATCCTTCGTGTTCCAGCCGGGTTCGCAGCGCCGCACGCAGTTCGACGATCCGCCCAGCAAGCGCCGTGTGACGCGTGAGGTCGGCCGAAGAACGCAAGCCTAGATCCAAAATGTCGCGCGACAGAAGAACCGCGTCGAGCACCTGGCGCACGGCTTCAAAGAGGTCGTGCGGGCCGGTAGCGCCGACGGAAGCATAGTCGATCCAGTCGCTGTGGATATCAAGGTCCGGGTTGCCCGACCGGCGCGCCTCGTGGATGTTCCAGCGGTGCTGGTCCGCCGCGGCACCGTCATAAGTCACCGATGTCAGCGGCGCATGCTTCAACCCGTAGAGCAGATTGTCGCGGAGGCTTGCCTGGAACAGGAAAACGTCCGACGAGGCATAGGACATGCGCCGGCCGGTCACCGCTTCGGGGAGTTCAAGCAGGTCGTCGGCACCCGAAGCGACCTTTCCGCTTTCCGGCCAGTTCAGCCGCGCGAAGGCCTCTGCAAGCGCCTCCGCTCCACCTGTTGAGGTGCTGACCAGCGCCACCGTCTCACCCGGCTTGACCTGGAGAGAGATACGGTCGAGGAGCATTGCACCGCCATCGTCTGCCATGGACAGACCGATCGCCGAGAGGGGGTTGGTCATCGGACCGGGATCGTCGATCGTCAGTGCCCCGATTCGCGGCGCAATGAGACCCTCGACGGTGAATTGTTCGACGACCTGCTGGTATTTGACCTGGACATCCTGCCGGTCCTGATCCCAGTCGATCAGTTCCTTCATCGGTCCGGGCAGGTCCTTGTAGGCGCCGATCACGGCCACGAGCTGACCGACGTCCAGCCGCCCCTGAATGACCAGATACCCGCCGACCATGTAGAACAGAAAGGGCGTGATCTGCGCGAGAAAATTGTTGAGGAACTTCACCATGAATTTCCATTGGTAAAGATCGAAGCGGATCTTGAAGATGAGCCCGAGCCGGGCAGCTATGTCGGCGCGCTCGTAGTTTGACGTATCATGGACGTGGACCGCGCCGATGCCGTCGACGATTTCGCCGACGCGGCCCGATAGCGCGCGCGCCGTCAACTGCCGTTTGCGCCCGAGCACGATCAGCCGCCGCCGCATTCGCGGGATCAGCACGATCTGGATCAAGACGATCACGGCGGCGATCATTCCGAGCCAGAAGTTCTGGACCACAATGAACAGCATGGCCGTCACCGCCTGGCCGCCGAGCAGCACCGGCTGCAGGAAAGCATCGCCGATGAAACCGCCCAGCGGCTCCACCTCGTCCTTCACCATGGTTGCCACCTCGGCGGATTTCACGCGCTTGAAATAACGCGGCGGAAACCGCAGCACACGATCGACCAGTTCGAAGCGGATACGGCGCAGCATCCGTTCACCGAGGCGGCCCTTGTAGGTATTGATGTAGAATTTGAACAGGCCGTTGATGATGACCAGCAGGAGGAACACAAGGCTCAGGGCAAGCAGCGTCGTCGTGCGGTCGAGCTGAAAGCCAGGAAAGAACTGGACCTCTCCGATGAACGGCAGGTTATAGTGTAGCCTCATGAATGGCTGGGTCGCGCCCGGCTGCTCGAAGCCGCGACCTTGGATCGGGCCGTTGACAATCAACTTCGGCAGGTCAAAGGACATGAAATACGGGATCATCGAAAGCAAGACGATAACCAATATCCAGAGCTGCTGCTTCTTGGTGTGCGTCCAAATATAGCGAGCCAGGCTGGGTTCCATATGCGACTGTGGACCTTCAGTTTAAAGAACAAAGTAAAAGCATCAGCTGGTGGACGGCGCATCGGCAATCATCACCGACGACATGTTCGAAGCCTGCGAGGCGGCTTGGCGGGGCAAGATTGCGTTGTGTCGCCCGAAATCCCAACGTACAAGGCGAATATGATGGATGTCACGCAACCGCGCAATGCCGGCATGGACGGGCACGAGCAGGCCTTGGACCTCACGCGGGGAATTGCTGCCTATGTCAACCACCCTCTCGTGGCAGGGCTGGCGCGCGTCATCGCCAAACATCCGAAGGCGGACATCGCCAACGCCTTCAACCACAAGCAGGTGGCCTGCAAGATGTGGGCGCTTGACAGGCTGTTCGAAAGCTGCGGCGGGCGCTTCGGGCGCATATGGGTTCTGGGCGGATGGTACGGCATATTGCCGGCAATGCTTTTCAACGACCCCCGCTTCGATATTGCGGCAGTCGATAGCATCGACATCGATCCCGAAGTCGCGCCAGTTGCCCGGACCCTCAACCGGGAAGCCGGCGGCCGGTTCCGGGCGCTAACAGCAGATATGTACGCACTCGACTATGCGGCCGGGCCGTCCGATCTGATAGTCAATACGAGCTGCGAGCACATAGCCGATCTGCGTGCCTGGCTTGCTCTGCTTCCGCGGGGCACGAATGTACTGCTGCAATCAAATGACTATTTCAGCGAGCCGACGCACATCAACTGCGTGGCTTCACTTGCAGCTCTCGAAGCAATGGCGGCGCTGCGGGAGATACGATTCTCTGGCGAACTACCGACAAAAAATTATTCGCGCTTCATGCTAATTGGAACTGTTTGATGCATTTAGGACAACGACATGCATCAAAACAAAGACTTAAAGCGCGGCGCCTGAATCCGGTTCGGCGCGACGCGCTTTAGGCCCCGCCATCTGCTTGATCATGTCCTATTCCGAGACCGGGCCTCATTTTAGGGACCGTGTTCGATGCCGCTCGCACAGGATTTGCGCCGAGTGACGCGCCCCTTCCAGATCGAGACGATGCGCCGACGGCCTCGGTGCCACAAGCGCCTGTTCGATCGCCTGCGCCAAACCTTCAGGCGTCAGGTCCTTTTCCATGAGCACCGTTGCAAGCCCGAGTTCTTCGAGCATCAGGGCGCGAACTGTTTGTTCGGTTTCCCCGCCGGCTGCAAACGGCACGAGCAGGGAGCGACAACCCGCGCGCAGGACATCGCAGACCGTGTTGTAACCCGCTTGCGAGACCGACAGGCGGGCGCCGGTCAGCAAGCTGGCAAAATCCTCGCGGAAGCGGAAGATGGACAGGCCCGGCGTGGCATCGCGTGCGATCGCGTCAAACTCGTCTTTCGGCAGGTTGGGGCCGGTGATCAAACACCATTTCCAGCCATTGTTGGCATTCCGCGCCGCTGCGATGGTGGAACCGACAAGGCCCCTTCCGGCAGCCCCGCCGCCAACCGACACCAGAATGTCGAAGCGCTCGGTGGCCGCGGGCGATGGCGGCGCGGCAACGAGCCCTGTGTAGGTGACCTCGGCCCTGATTGCCCCAGCCAGCGGAAATGTCTTGTCGATGGTTGCGAAAGCCGGATCGCCGTGGACCATGACAAGGTCGAAATGCCTGTTGATGAGATCGACCGTTTCCTCATTTCGGCCCGGCTTGACGCGCTCCTGAAGGATATCACGGACGGACGTCACCAGCAGCGGCCTGGGCGACGTCGCGTCGATGGCCTCGATCAGCGGCAAGAGTTCGAAACGCATCTGCCGGCGTCCAAATGGAAACGCCTCGACAATGACGATATCAGGCCTGCAATCCAGGAATGCCTGCAGCAGCATTCCTGAACGCCGTTTCTTGAAATCATCGTCGATGGGTTTGCCCTGCAGGTCGACAAGTCCGGAAAATCCTTCATCACCGGAGGTGACGGGTGGCAGGGACACAGATTTTACACCCAGTCCTGGAAACCCCGCGATCGACGCTCCGCCAGTCACCACGGTTACGTCAAACCCGTCATCGACCAGCGCCGCCGCAATGCGGCTGGCGCGCGCGAGATGGCCGATACCGAGGAGGTGCTGGACATAGAAGAAAGCGCGCGGTCGCTTCATTCGGCGGCCCGCCACTCCCGCTCGAACAGTTCCTTGAGCTGTCCAATGCTAGCCATATGGTCGAAATTGCAGCGCACGCACTGCTCCGCGGCGTCGCCGAGGCGGGCGCGCAGCACGGGATCACGGATCAGGCGCTCCAGCGCCTCTGCCAGGGCAATTGGGTTTTCCGTCGGAACCAGCAGCCCGGTTTCATCCGGCGATAAAAGCTCCGGCACGCCGGAAATATCGGTCGACACGCAGGCAAGCCGCTGGCTGGCCGCCTCCACCAGGACATTCGGCAGACCGTCCCGGTCGCCATTTGCGGTGATCCTGCAGGCCAGGGCGAAGATGTCGGCGAACCGGTAGTGCTCAAGCACCTCCTCTTGCGCAAGCGCGCCCTTCCAGGAGACGCGTCCATCCAGTCCGAGCTTTTGCGCCAGCGCCTTGAGCCGTTCCAGTTCCTCGCCGCCGCCGATATGCTCGAAACGCCACGCCAAATCGCCAGGCAAGAGGGCAAGGGCCTCCAGCAAGGTATCGTAACCTTTCTTTGCAACGGCGCGCCCGACGCTCAGAATGATGACCGGTTCGTCCGGCGCCGAGCCGTCCCGCTGTTTTCGCGCCTCGCCGAAACTGCCGAAGCGATCAAGGTCGAGCCCATGGTAGCTCAGATGCACGGACGAGTTGCCATTGGCGAGTTCGTTCAGACGGTCGAAGCCGGTTTTCGTGCAAGTGACCGTCCAGCGCGCCGAGGAAAGCTTGCCGGCCAGATCCCAGTCCGCCGAAGTCCAGATGTCCTTGGCATGGGCTGAGCAGCTCCAGGGCAGATTACGAAGCAGGCTGGCATAGCGCGTCACCGAGGCCGGCGTGTGCGCGAAATGTGCATGCAGCCATCCCGCGTCTTGCGGCCATTCGGCCGCCAGCACGAGCGCTTGCCCGAAGCGGCGCACGCGATTGCGCGTAAAGTCGCGGGGGATATCGGCAGCCAGCGATCCGAGCGCGCGCCAGAACCCCGGCCGCAGCAGATAGGCAAACAGCGAGCGAACCACGCGCAGCGGCTCGTGATGCAGATATTCCGGCAGATAATGGACGGGCGCTTTGATCTCGTCATGCACGGGGTGGCGTTTTGCGTCGGTCGGCCGCCTGAGCGCGACGAGTATCAGGTCGAATCCCGCGCGCTCCAGACCGAGCAGTTCCTGCGCGATGAAGGTTTCCGACAGCCGCGGATAGCCCTTCAGAACCACGACGATCTTGCGACGTTGCAACTCAGCTCATTCCCTCGATGACCGAAAGGTGAGGGCTGGCCCGCCGATCGAGCAGTTCTGCAACGATTTCGGAAATATGAGGCAGCCCTTCCAGCCTCAGATGCGGATTGCTCTGGGATGGGCGGGGCCGGTCCGGTAGCGCCACCAGTGCATCGGCAAACCGCTGGGAATCCTTGGCTTCGTCCGGCAAAAGCATCTCGATGAGGCCGAGTTCGGCTGCGCGCCGAGCGCGGATCAGTTGTTCCTGGCGGGGCTCGACGCGCGGCACGATCAGCGCCGGCTTGTCGAAAGACAGTATCTCGCAATAGGTGTTGTAACCACCCATTGCCACTACCGCCTTGGCGCCGGCAATCAGGTCTTCCATGCGGTTGTCGAACTCGATTATCTTGACGCAGGGGATCTTGGACCCCTTCTTGAGCAGCTTGTTGCGCTTGCGCGCCGGCATGTAAGGCCCAAGCACGATCAGCGCCCTATGCTGCAATTGCGGGTCCTGCTGATAGGCATCGATGACGTCGTGGATCAGTTCCGCGCCGTCACCGCCGCCCCCCGTGGTAACGAGGATATACTCGCCCTCGGGCCGGTGGCCGGGCAACTCGTTCCGCTGCAGGCTCCGTTGCAGGAAGCCGACGAACCGCATCTTTGCCCTGACAGCCGGCGGCACATCCAAGCCGGTCAACGGATCGTAGAAATCCGGCGGGCCATAGGCCCAGACCTTGTCGTAGAACAGGCCTATCTTGCGCATCACATCCCTGCGTGCCCACTCTGCTTCGAGCAGATGCGGCGCATCCATCACCTCGCGCAGGCCAAGCACGAGCGTGGTACCTCGCGTCTTGAGGTAGGACAGCGTGTCCTCGATCTCACCGCGCAGGCCGAGCGGTTCCTTGTCGACGATGAAGATTTCCGGCCGGAAGGTCTCGGCTGTGTGGCGGATGATCGACTGCCGCATCCTGAGCGTCTCATGCAGATCGATATCCTTTTCCAGCGAGGTGTATTCGCCGTTGCGCAACTTGATGACGCTGGGGATCTTCACGAAGTCGACACGGGCGCGATAGTCGAAGGCGCCGGCGATAGGCGCGCCTGAAATGATCAGCACCTGAAGTCCGCGGAAATCCTCGACCAGCGAATGCGCGATCGTCCGGCAGCGCTGCAAGTGGCCGAGCCCGAACGTGTCGTGGCTATACATGAGAATTCGAGCGTCTTGTACGTGCTGCGTCATATTGAACGTCTTTCAGAATTCTCGCGTTGAGAACCGGGGACGACCCGCTGGATTCGAAACCACCCTCGCGAGCCCACCGACCTGTTGTGAAACATGAGGGCAAAATTTTCAATTTGTATTCCTCAAAGGGTCCATATGCTGAAGCGGGAGCCGCACCCGCTCAGTTGCCCGCTTGCCACGGATCATGAAGAACCTGCACCATTCGCTGGTATTGATCATCCCCGATTTTCCATCTTTGGCTGCCGGCCCTGAGCGCTGCCGCCGTCGTTACGCGGTTGATCGCCTTGCGGTTGAACGCCCGTGAGCGCAGAGATTGCGGACCGTCACACTGCTTCGACGACCCCGCGCCTGCCGGCTTGATCGCTGATAAGTCGCGGCCGCTTTTAAGATGGAACCGCTCCAACTTCCATTGCCACGTCGGTGACGTGGCGTTCGGCTGGGTCAAACCAACGGATTCCGTCTTGCGGGCTTGGTATTTGTCTGACATAGTTTACCATCTCCTAATGTTGCAGTGGGTAATTGGGGCACAGAAATGGCGAAGGAATCTTCGAGTGCCGCTTCTTCGGCAAGTAAAGCGGACGCAAATCTGATAGGTAATGCAGAGGGAAACGGGCTGAACTTCATGGCCTCCCAGGCTCGCGAGGGCGGGGCCGGCGGTGATGCTCCAGGTGTCGACAAGATACGCGATCTTTTGTTCGGCAATCAGATGCAGGACTACGACCGCCGTTTCTCCAAGCTTGAAGAGCGGTTCCTGCAACGCTTCAAGGATGTCGAGTCCGAAACCAAGCGCAATCTTGAAACCTACGAGTCGAATGCCAAGAAGCAGGTCGACTCGCTGGCGACGCAGTTGCGCAACGAAAAGGATGCGCGCGCCGAGGCTGACAAGGAGATCGACCGCAATCTTCGCGATCAAAACCAGGCGCTCGAAAAGCAGGTGCGCGCCTTGTCGGACCAATTGAGCGAGCTCGAGCGTGAATTCGCGGATCGCATGAGCAGAAGCGACCATTTGCTGCGCGAGGAAATCAAGCAGAAGAACGAAAGCGCTCAAATGCTGATGGAGAAGATCTTTTCCGATCTCAGCAACGTCAAGACTGACCGGAATCTTCTGGCCGGCCTGTTCGTCGAGGTCGCGAAATGTCTCAACCAGGATCCCGTCGGCAGCAAGGGCAATTCGGAGCGTGGCTGGAAAGTGAGTTGATCGGAACTTGACGTCGAGCGTCGAACCAATCAGCCTATCTCAAAGACAAGCTTCGAACGATACCGGTATTGATCGCGAGGCTTTGGCCCGCCTTTTGGTGGAAATTGCCCGGAACGTCGATCCGGACAACCGTGCCCTTTACGAAGGCGTTCCGGCCGCCGACCATCGGCTTGAAAGGCTCCGCCAACTGCTCGTCGGCGGCGAGATCTCGGAGTTGTCACGCGTTACGCACCTGCTCGACGAACCCGAGCAGCTTGCCGCCGCGGTGGGAAACGTTCTGCCCGAAGCAACGGCGCGCGCGTCCCATGCGCAACTCGGCGAGGCCCTTGCCCCGGCCGTCGAGAGAGCCGCGCAGCGGTCCATCCAAAAGAACCCGAACACGCTGACCGATATATTGTATCCGGTTTTTCTGCCGGCCATTCGCAAGTCGATCGGCGAAAAGATCGACCAGACCTTCCAGTCGTTGAATGAGTCTCTGAGGCATATATTCACTTGGCATGGGTTGAAGTGGAGGTTTGAAGCCTGGCGAACGGGGACAAGCTTCTCGGCAGTTGTTCTCAAGCATTCTCTTATCTATCGCGTGGAACATGTCTTTCTCATCAGTCGCGCTTCTGGGCTCCTGATTGCGCATGTAACATCCCAAGACGCAACCAGCGAAGACCCTCAACTGATTTCCTCGATGCTGAGCGCCATCCAGGATTTTGTGAAGGACTCTTTCAAAGAGAAGGAAAACAGCGGCCTCGACACCATCCGGTTTGGGGAACTTCGCCTCTGGTCGGAAGTCGGACAGTTTGCGACCCTGGTTGCGGTGATCCGGGGAAATCCTCCGGAGGAACTGCATGAAGTCATCCGCGACGTACTGCTTCGCATCCATCAAGAATCCTCGCGAGCCCTGGAGCGGTTCGACGGCGATAGTTCCCAGTTGCCCGGCGTGGAGACGCAGTTGCAGACCTGCGTCGAGCTGCAGCACATGGATACGAAAGAGGGATTTCCGTGGCTGGTGGTGACGGCGGTCCTGCTGGCATTGATCGTGGGGGGCGGCTGGTTCTTTCTGTCCTGGCAATCCGCACACCGCTGGCAGACCTACCTGTCGCGGCTGGCAGCCCAACCGGGTATCGTCGTTTCGGACCAAAAAATCCGTGGCGGCGAGTTCTATGTCGCCGGCCTGAGAGACCCGCTCGCCGCGGACCCACAGTCGCTGCTGCCGGGAACGGAGGTCGATCCCGCCCGCGTTCATTCAAACTGGCACTTCTATCAGAGCCTCGAGCCGGAATTCGTGCTGAAGCGGCTGTCGGCGTCGCTGGCGCCGCCGGATTCGGTACGACTCTCGGTCGTCGATGGTCGCATCGTCGCCGAGGGCGAGGCGACCACCACGTGGATCGACCGGGCGCGGGCCGCTGCCCAGCAGCTTTCGGCAGGCGGCCCGGTCTTCGATATTTCCGGGGTCAGCGATGTGAGCGCCGAGGAGCGCTGGCAGGCCTACGTGTCGCAACTGGAGACCCAGCCTGGCATCATCGTCGCCGATCACAACGTGCGCGACGGCCAATTCTACATTACAGGTCTGAGAGACCCGCTTGCCGCCGACCCAAGGTCGCTGTTGGCGGGAACGCAGGTCGATCCCGCGCGTGTTCATGCAAGCTGGCAATTCTACCAGAGCCTTGAGCCGCAGTTCGTGCTTAAACGGCTGACGGCCTCGCTTGCTCCGCCGGATTCGGTGCGGCTTTCAGTCGTCAATGATCGCATCGTTGCCGCGGGTGTAGCCACCACCGCGTGGATCAACCGGGCGCGCGCGGCCGCCCAGCAGCTTTCAGCCGGCGGCCCGGTCTTCGACATTTCCGGGGTCCGTGATGTGAGCCCCGAGGAGCGCTGGCAGGCCTATGTGTCGCGCCTGGAGGCGCAGCCCGGCATCATCGTCGCCCAACAGAATGTGCGCGATGGCCAATTCTATATTGCCGGCCTGAGAGACCCGCTTGCCGTCGACCCGCAGTCGCTGCTGTCCGGGACGCAGGTCGATCCCGCGCGCGTTCATGCCAGCTGGCAATTCTATCAGAGCCTTGAGCCGCAGTTCGTCTTGAAGCGGCTAACGGCGTCGCTGTATCCGATGGATAAAGTGCGACTTTCAATCGTCAAAGGTCGCATTGTTGCCGAGGGTGAGGCTCCCGACACCTGGATAGATCGGGCGCGCGCAGCGGCAAGACAGCTTTCAGAAGGCGGGCCGGAGTTCGACATCTCCAAGGTTCGTGATGTGAGCCCCGATGCACGCGCGGCGGAGCATTGGCAGTATTATGTGTCGCGACTTGAGGCCGAACCGGGAATCATCGTCGCTCAGCAATCGGCGAGGGGCGGAGATTTCTACATTTCCGGTCTGAGAGATCCTCTTGCCGTCGACCCAAAAGCTCTGCTGTCCGGAACACAGGTCGATCCCGCTCGCGTTCATTCACAGTGGCAATTCTATCAGAGTCTTGATCCGAAGTTCGTGGTGAAGCGGCTGACGGCGTCGCTGTCCCCGCCGAAATCGGTTCGGCTTTCGATCGTCCAGGGTCGCATCGTCGTTGTGGGCGAGGCACCTGCCGGCTGGATCAGCCGAGCGCGGGCCGCCGCCGACCAACTTTCGGCGGACGGAGTGGTTCTGGATGTCTCGCAGCTGAGCGAGCTAAACCTTGCAGAGCTTAATCAGTTGAGAGAGGCCATCCAGACGACCGATATTTTCTTCTCTTCCGGTAGAGTTGTCCCGGGACCGGAGCAGACGCCGGTGCTCGACAGACTGGCTGATCAGCTGAAGGAATTCGCAGAAAATGCCCACAAGGCAGGCGTGACGGCGCGGTTCATGTTGACCGGCCATTCGGACATAACGGGTCGCGAGACGGCCAACGCGTCGATCAGCGCCGCCCGCGCCGAGACAGTTCGCGCGCTTCTCAACAAGCGCGGCGTCGCTCCGGAACTCCTGCAGGTTCGGGGCGCCGGCACCTTCGAGCCGGCGGTGCCCGAAAATGAAAATAGCCGAACTGGGAACTCCACCAATCGCCGGGTTTCGATTACGGTGAACCTAGAGTAGCGCGGAGCCCAGGATGCTGCAAAAAAAGATCTGCATGTTGGGCGGGTTCGCCGTCGGCAAGACCAGCTTGGTGCGCAGGTTCGTCCAAAGCATCTTCTCGGAAAACTACCTGACCACGGTCGGCGTCAAGATCGACAAGAAGAGCGTCGCGTTTCCGGACAAGACAGTGGACCTGATCTTGTGGGATCTGGCCGGCGAAGACGATATCGGCTCGTTCCGCGTCAGCTATGTGCGAGGCGCGACCGGGCTCGTGCTGGTCGCCGATGGAACCCGGCCAGCCACTCTTGCGGTGGCGCTCACGCTGCGCGAACGGTGCGAGGCCGAATTCGGCGCCATGCCGTTCATATTGCTGTTCAACAAGTCCGACCTGACTGATCGGTGGGCGGTACCGGAGGGCGAGATCGACGAACTCAAGCAACGTGGATGGCAGATCTATCTGACGAGCGCGCTTTCGGGCGAACATGTCGACGATGCGTTTCGTCAGCTTGCTTCGATGGTCGCCAACTAGACCATGTCCAGTTTGCCGAAAGAAGTCAGAAGCTGGATATACGACTTCTTCTCGAATGAGCGCTTCGCAGCTTATCTGATGATCGATACCCGGCAATGCATAGAAGCCAAGGGCGGCAATCTCGACTTTTACGGGCTCTCGTCGCTTCGCCTCGGCGAGTCCGTTGCCCAGCAGCTTGAATTCATGGAAGGGCTGCTGCCTTGCCCCGAGCTTCCATTCCATATGCCCATGATGGAACTGCCCGGCGGGCATGTCGCGGACCTTCACTTCTTTGGCGATGGCGACTCGGTGTGGCTGGTCTTTCTCGACGCCACGCCCGAACGCGACCACCAGCAGCGGCTTCAGCAGAAGGCATACGAAATGACGCTTCTGCAGGAGAGGGAGCGTCAACTCAATGCGAAGCTGCAATCGACGAATGAGGCATTGAGGGAGAGCCAGGAGGGTTTGTCGCGCGAGTACCGGCGCGCCGAATCCCTGCTCCTTAACATTCTTCCGGCCTCGATCGCGGAGCGGCTGAAGGCGGACGAGCAAATTGCAGACAACCACGCGGAGGTCAGTGTGCTCTTTGCCGACATCGTCGGTTTTACGGAAAGAGCGCGGAGCGTCGGAGCCACGACGACGCTCGCTATCTTGAATTACTTCTTCAGGGCTGCGGATCTGCTCTCGGAACAGCATGGCTGCGAAAAGATCAAGACCATCGGCGATTGCGTCATGGCGGTCGCTGGCCTGCCCGTCGCGCGACCAGATCACGCGCACGCCCTTGCACATTATGCGCTCGAGCTGCGGGAGGCGGCCAGGTGCGAGCGCTTCGCAGGAGAACCGCTAAGCCTTAGAATTGGAATTCACTCAGGGCCAATCGTCGCGGGCGTCATCGGCAAAAGGCGGTTCGTCTATGACCTGTGGGGCGACACCGTCAATCTCGCCGCGCGCATTCAAAAAGCCGCAGAGCCCGATGAAATCCGTATTTCGGATGCGACTCATCAATTGCTTGGGCCGGAATTTGCTTGCGAGCCGCTCGGGGAAACGGAATTGCGTGGCACAGGTCGCGTGCGAATGTGGCGGCTCTAGGCACCTTTACGCTTGCCTCGAAGGCATTCTATTTTGGAGGGCAGCAGCCACTCGCGGGCATAGAAATGTCGGTACTGCCTTTTGTAAGAATTTACGCGCCGCTCAACGCGGTGCTGGCTGCGCCGGGGCTTCTGGCGGTGGCTGGGCTCACGATACCGGACATGTCCGGACGAAGCAGGCTGGCTCTGGCTGTGGTGCTCGCTGTCATTTGGGGCGCCTATCTCCTGCAAATGGCCGCGACGCTGCTCAAGCGCCAGGCGGTAGACGCTAGGGACAGGACGCCGGCAATCGCCATCGATGTGCTCGCGGTCTTGGTTCCACTCGCCGCATTTCTGCTCGTTGGCACGCCCGACCGGAGCCTCTACTGTGCTGTCTGGCTCCTGAAACCGCTGCGCGACTCGACTTTCTTCCCGGTGCTGGGCAGGGTGCTGGCCAACGAAGCGCGCAACCTGATCGGCGTTACCACGCTCTTCGGCGTCGTTCTGTTCGGTGTCGCTCTCGCGGGCTATGTCATCGAGCGCGATATCCAACCGGAAAAGTTCGGCAGCATCCCCCAGGCAATGTGGTGGGCGGTGGTCACGCTGTCCACCACCGGCTATGGCGACGCTATTCCGCAAAGCTTCGCTGGCCGTGTCCTTGCTGGGGCTGTCATGATGAGTGGCATCGGCATCTTCGCCCTCTGGGCAGGCATTCTTGCCACCGGCTTCTATCAAGAAGTCCGTCGCGGGGACTTTGTCCGTAATTGGCAATTGGTCGCCGCCGTGCCGTTGTTTCAGAAGCTCGGACCGGCCGTGCTGGTCGAGATCGTGCGCGCGTTAAGACCTCGCACCGTGCCGGCGGGCGCCGTGATCTGCCGCAATGGCGAGAGCGGTGACCAGATGTTCTTCGTCGTGGAGGGGCGCGTCAGCGTCGCAACACCGAATCCGGTGGAGCTTGGCCCTGGCGCCTTCTTCGGCGAGATGGCGCTGATCAGCGGCGAACCGCGTATGGCGACCGTCAGCGCCGCAACGGCGGTCTCACTGCTATCGCTGCACTCGTCGGATTTCCAGATGCTATGCGGCAGCAGCCCGGAGATCGCGGAAATCATCCGCAAGACCGCGCTCGAGCGGCGCGGCGCGGCGCCGATGCCTTGACGGCGAGCCGGTGCTTGGAGAGCTCGAGACCGTCCCAGGTCTCCACGTTGCCTTCAGCCACAGTGGCGCCACGCTTGGACTGATTGTCGGAGAGTTGCTTGCCCGTGAGATTGTCTCAGGCAACCCGCACCCAATGCTCGCGGCCTTCCGCGCCAGCCGTTTCAGTTGAGAGGCAACGTTAATTGTCTAAATGGGCTATGGTAGCTCAACGTTAGACTCCATAAGCACGCCGATTTCACCGAATGCGACGCCCCTTCGAAATGCCAAAAGACACTTCAAACGAGAGGGTTCGAATCCATAATATGAATCGACTCTCAAAAATTCAGCGAGAACAGTAGATGTAGGCATAGTGTGGTAGGCTCGGAGGGCGTGAGAACAAACGGGAAAATCAATACGTTAGCGGCTGGCCCGCCAACCTTTTTCCCTCGTACTCTCTCGTATGGTCTGACGAACCCAAAGACCAAGATGGAGAGTGATTTGAAGCTGTTCCATGCGCAATTCAACCCTACGCTAAGACGATCCCTCCCCTCTTTGAACGCCCTCGACACTTCCTCAAGCTTTCCGCTGAACCAGCCGTTCTGAGCCGAATCCGACTCAAGCATTCCACGGGTAAACGGCGGCTCTGCGCCAAGAAGTGGGCTTGGCGATCGCGCGGCCACCGAGCGAGTGGTCAGTGGTAGTAGATGCCGCCGTCGACGTTGAGCGCCTGGCCGGTGACGAAGGCCGAGAGATCCGAGGCGAAGAACAGCACCGGTCCGACGATGTCTTCCGGCGCGCCGAGGCGCTTCAGCGCCGCGACCTCCTCCCAATGGCGGATCGCCGCTTCGCTGCCCAGATTGTTCTTGCCCATCTCGGTCAGAATGATGCCGGGGCAGATGGCGTTGACGGTGACGCCGTCCATGCCGACCTCCTGCGCCAGCACGCGGGTGAGCGTGATCACCACCGCCTTGGTCGCGGCGTAGTGGCCCTGCGTCGGCACGCCCTGCCTGCCGGCGATCGAGGCGATGTTGATCACCCTGCCCGACTTCCTGGCGCGCATATGCGGCAGCACCGCCTGGCACATCATCAGCACGCCCTTGGCATTGACGTCGAAATGCGCATTCCAATTGGCCTCGTCGAGATCCTGCAGTAGACTTGGCTTCAGGATACCGGCATTGTTGACCAGAACGTCGATGCTGCCCGCAGCCTTGAGCAGGGCCTGCGCGGCCGCCTCGATGTCCTTCTTCTTGCTGACGTCCATCGTGTAGACATACGCTTTGCGGCCGGCCGCCTCGATCTCGCCCTTGGTCAGGTCGAGCTCCGCCGCCTGCGACGGCAGATCGGTGATGGCGACATCGAAGCCCGCTTCGGCGAGCCCCTTGGCGAGCGCCCTGCCGATGCCGCGGCTGGCGCCGGTGACGAGAGCCGTCTTGCCCTTGGCTTCGGGGAGAATGGTCATGCTGCTTCCACCTTTGATGTCTTGACCGGGAGCGAGTTCATCGCCGCGATCGTGTCGTCGAACGAAACGAGTTTGCCGTCGGAGCCGAGCCCCATCGCCACCTTGGCGGCGACCGCGCTGGCAAAGCGCGCGGACTGTTTCAGGTCCCAGCCCTTGACGATGCCGACGATGATGCCGGCCGTGAAGGAATCGCCGCAGCCCGTGGTGTCGAAGACCTCGACCTCGAACGCGGGCAGATGGAAATCCTCGCCATGTTCGGGCGAGACATAGACGCCGCCGGCACCGAGCGTCAGGATGCAATTCTTCACGCCTCTCGCCTTGAAGAAAGCGGCGACGCGGGCCGGATCGCGGTCGCGCGCCATCTCGCCGGCTTCGTCGATGCTGGGCACGAAATAATCGATATAGGGCAGGCAAGGCTCGACCAGCTTCCAGGTCTCCGGCGTCGCCTGGATGAGGTCGAAAGTGGTGATGCGGCCAAGCGCCTTCGCGCGCTTCAACAGCCGTACCGTTGGTTCGCCGTCAAAGCGCTTCAACAGGCCGGTGCCGCCGACATGGACTACGGTCGCGTCGAGCGCGGCATCGAGATCAGCATCGGCGACCTCGAACAGGGCGGCTGTGCCCGGCACATGCAATGCGGGACGCTCGCCGTTCGGCCGCACCGGCAAAATCGTGGACGAGGTCTGGACGCTTCCGTCGCGGCGCACGAGGCTCGTCTCCAGGCCGTATTTCTTGAGCTTGGCGAGGAACCAGTCGCCCATATCGTCGGTGCCAAGCGTGGTGACGGCCCGCGTCTTCAGGCCGAGGATGGCGCAGTCCATGCCGGTCGCGCCCGCCGTGCCGGCGACGGTCATACGGATCTCCTCGATATAGTCGGCCCGGCCGCCTTCGGGGATGCGCGAGACCGGCCGCCCGAGAATGTCGAGGACATAGAAGCCGATCGAGCTGACGTCGAATTGTGGCATGGTTGACTTAACCTTTCGAGTTCAATGGGCGGCGCGGCGCAGGCCGAAGCTCGCGGCCAGCACCAGGAAGACGAGCACGCCGATGCCGACCTGCTGCCAGTAGAAATTCCAGCCGACAAGCAGCAGCCCGTTCTTGACGATGGCGAGCAGCAGCACGCCAAGCAGCGTGCCGATGACCGAGGGCTTGCGCTCGCGGCTCAGCGTCGTGCCGATGAAGGTGGCGCCGATCGCATCGAGCAGGAAGGCGTTGCCGGAGAGCGGCACGTAGGACTTCACGGTCGCCGAGAGCAGGATGCCGGTGACGCCGGCAAGCAGCGCGCACAAAACATGCACCATCGACAATTCGCGCGGCACGCGGATGCCGGAATACCAGGCTACGCCGGGCTGCGCGCCCATGGCCTGCACGTAGCGGCCGAACACCGAGCGATGCAGCAGGACATGAACCGCGACGGCGAGGACGATCAGCACAATGACCGGGGTCGGTATCCCGAACAAAGCGGTGCGGGCGATGGCGTTGAACTGGTCTGCTGCATACCCGCTGGTGAGATAGATCGGCTGGCCGCCGCTGGTGGCGAGCTGCTGCGTGCTCTGGCCGATGAAGAGCACGCCGAGCGTCGCCAGGAAGGGGCTGATGTTGAGCCTGGTGATGAGGATCGCATTCAGCACGCCGACGATCAGCGCGGCGCCGAGCCCGCCCGCGACGCCAACGATGCCGCTGTAGCCGGCGGCCAGAAGCATGACGAAGATCATGCTTGCCATGTCGACCGAGACGCCGACCGACAGATCGATGCCACCCGACGAGATGACGATGGTGAGACCCAGCGCGACGATCGCCAGCATGACGACGTTGTTGACCAGCACGTTGAAGAGGTTGGCCGGCGTCAGGAAGGTCGGGCTCGCCACGGCGAATAATATGACGATAACCGCGAAGGCGATGAGCACGCTGTATTTGGCGAGGAAGCCGCGCACACTCACCTTGGCTGAATTGTCGTTGGCTGAGACGCTCATCGCGAACCCTCCGAACCGCGGGCAAAGGATGTGATGGCCACCACCAGCAGGATCAGCGCGCCCTGCACGCCGTTGACCCAGTAGCTGGAGACGTTGAGCAGCTGGAAACCGTTCCCGAGCAGGCCGATGAACAGCACGCTGAGCAGCGTGCCGCCCATGGTCGGCACGAAGCGGCGGGAGAAGACGGTGCCGAGCAGCGCGGCCGCCAGCACCGACAGGAGCAGCTCGCCGGAGCCAGGCGTGCTGGCCGACAGGCGCGAGACGGTGAGAATGCTCGCCACCGCCGCGCAGAGGCCGCTTAGAACATAGGTGAAGGAGACATAGAAGGGCACGCTGATGCCGGCCGCGCGCGCCGCCTCGGGATGGCCGCCGACAGCGTAGAGCCTGAGACCGAAAGAAGTACCGTGAACGAGCACGATCATGATCGCGGAGAAGACGATCAGCGCCCAGGCAAGCGCGGAGACGCCGAGGAAGCTGCCCGAAACCAGCACGCCGAGCAGCGGGGAGGATGCGCCGACCACCGTGTTCTGGGTGAGCGTGAGTTCCATGCCGGCTGCGACGTTGAGCACGGCAAGCGTTGCGAGCAACGGCAGGATGCCGAGGCCGACCACGGCAAGGGCGTTCAACGCGCCGACCGCCATGCCGACGGCGATGGCCGCGAGCACGGAAAGGAAATCGCCATAGCCCATCGACAAGAGCGTCGCGTAGACGGCGGCGCAGAGCCCCATATTGGCGGCGATCGACAGATCTATGCCGCCTTCAGTGACATCGGAACCGCCGCCGATGATGACGGCCGTCATGCCATAGGCGAGCACACCCAGAATCGCCGACTGCTCGACGACGTTGATCAGGTTGAAGGTCGAGGTGAAGCCCGGCGCGAAGATGACGAAATAGGCCATGATCGCGGCGAAGGCGGCGATCGCGCCGAGCCGCACGACGAGCGCGCCAAAGCGCCGGCCGGCGCTCTTTGCGGCGGTCTGCTTCTCGTCGGAAACGCCGACTTCGGTGTGGAGAACAGTCGCGCTCATGCGGCCACCCCATCGGTGTTCGAGCGCGCGCCGGACGAAGCCGCCAGCAGCGCGTCGCTGTTCATCGCGGGACCGGAGAAGCTGCTGGCAAGCCGGCCGCGATAGACGACCAGGACACGGTCGCAGACGCCGACCAGCTCGAGCAGGTCGGAGGACAAAAGCAGGATCGCCGCGCTCTCGCCCGCCAGCCGGTTCAGCAGGTTGTAGATCTCGACCTTGGCGCCGACATCGACGGCGACCGTCGGCTCATCCAGCACATAGACGCGCGACTGGCAGCTCAGCCATTTGGCGATCGCCACCTTCTGCTGGTTGCCGCCGGAGAGCTCGCGCACCAGCGCGTCGCGATGCGGTGTCTTGATCGACAGTTCCTTGATCAGGCCGTCCACCGCCTGGTTCTCAGCGCCACGGCTGACCATGCCGCTGCGCGAATAGCGGCGCAGGCTGGCCAAGGAGATGTTCTCGCGCACGGACAGACCAAGCGCCACGCCATGCGCACGGCGATCTTCCGGCAGCATGGCGATGCCATCGCGCACGGCCTTGACCGGCGTGGACAGCGACAGCTCCCTGCCCTCGACCTTGACTTGGCCGCCATCGGCAGTCTTGAGGCCGAACAGGCACTGGACGATCTCCTTGGCGCCGGAGCCGAGCAGCCCGGTGAGGCCGACGATCTCGCCGGCGCGCACATTGAAGCCGATGTTCTCGAAACTGCCGCCTAGGCGGAGGTTGGAAACCTCCAGCACCGGCGCGCCTAAAGTGACCGAGCGCTTCGGGAACATCTCGCCGACATCACGGGCAATCATCATCGCGATGATCTCGTCGATCGGCGTCTGGCGCGGATCGACTGTGCCGACATCGGTGCCGTTGCGCATCACGGTGACGCGGTCGCAGAGTTTTTCGATCTCCTGC
Organism: Mesorhizobium sp. CA15; assembly: GCF_020165215.1. NCBI lineage: Bacteria > Pseudomonadati > Pseudomonadota > Alphaproteobacteria > Hyphomicrobiales > Phyllobacteriaceae > Mesorhizobium > Mesorhizobium sp. CA15. The sequence continues at coordinate 141,922 of NZ_JAIUHQ010000006.1, read as the reverse complement.
ATGTAGTGGGAAATGAAGACCACGGCGATGCCGTCGTCGCGCAGCCGGCGCAGCACGTCGAACAGGCTGTCGACCTCGCGCTTTACGAGCGCCGCCGTCGGCTCGTCCAGCACCAGCACCGACGCCTTCTGCGCCAGCGCCCGGGTGATCTGCACCACCTTCTGCTGCGCCGTGGTGAGGTCCTTGACGAGGGTTCCGGCCGGCAGTTCCATGCCGAAGAAGCGCTTCAACAGATCAGCGGCGCGGCGCTCCATGGCACGGCGGCTGACGAATGGACCGAGGCCGATTTCGTGGCCGAGGAAGACGGCTTCGCCGACGGTCGCGGTCGGCACCAGAAGCCTGTCCTGATGGATGAAGTGCACGCCGAGCTTTTCGACCGACGCTGGTGTCAGCGAGGTAATGACCTCGCCATTGATGACGATCGTGCCGCTGTCCGGCTTGATGATGCCGGCCAGCACCTTGATAATGGTCGACTTGCCGGCGCCGTTCTGGCCGACAAGGCCGAGGATCGAGCCTCGCGCGATCTCGAGGTTCGCGTTTTCCAGCGCGCGCACCGGACCGAACCGTTTCGATATGCCCGTCATCGATACAGCAATTTCTCTTGTTGCTGTCTGCATGGCCGTCAATCCTGGTTGGCTGTGACGGGCGGCCGCATAGGCGCGGCTGCCCGTCGTTCCGTTCCGTCCTATTGAACGCCAGCCTTCTCGGCGGCGTCGAGGAACGGCTTTCCTTTTTCGGCGGCGTTTTCCTTGTTGATCAGCACCGAAGGCACGAAAGTGAAGGGCGGCACCTTTTGGCCGGCCAGATATTTGGCGGCGTTGTCGACCGAGGTCTTGCCGATCTCATAGGGCTGCTGAGCCGCGACCGCGCCGGCCGACGACTTCGGGTCCATCACCATCTTGATGACTTCCGGGCTGCCGTCGATTCCGTAGGTCTTGACCTCGTTGCGGCCGGCGGCTTCGACCGCCTGCGTGGCGCCGATCTGCGGCACGTCCCAGCACGCCCAAACCGCGCCGATCGACCCCTTCTCGGGCGACTTGGTCAGCATGTCGGTGACATTGGAATAGGCGCTCTGCACCGTGTTCGGGATGACGTCGCGCAGTTCCGGCTCGATGATCTTCACATCCGGGAACGAGGTCAGCACGTATTTCAGCTGGTCGTAGCGGATCTTGCAGACTGGCACGCTGTAGAAGCCGTTGAAGACCAGCACATTGCCCTTGCCGCCCATGTCGGCGACCATCTGCAGCGCGATCTCGGCGCCGATATTGTAGTTGTTCGACGTGGTGTTGTTGATGGCGTGCGGCGTCGCGGTGTCGACCGTGAACAGCGGAATGCCGGCGGCGCGGATCTTCTGCAGCCAGGGGTTCAGCACTTCGAGGTTGCCGAGCTGCTCGATGATGGCGTCGGGCTTCTGGGCGATCAGCGTCTGCAGCTGCGCGATCTGCTGCTGGTCCTTGCGGCCGGCATCGAGCGCGATGACTTCACCGCCGAGTTCCTTGACGCGATCCTGGATGCCGCGGAACGCCATCAGGTCCCAATAGTGGTCCGTGCCGATGGCGGAGACACCGATGCGCTTGCCCTTGAGCGACAGCTCCTCGGCACTCGCGCCGGAGACGGCGGCAACGCTGCAAGCCGCCGCTAATCCAAAAGCGAGCGCCTTGACGAGGCCTTTTATGGATCTGGTCATTTTCATTCCTCCCTTGTTGATCGCTCCGGGCCTTCCCGGAGGATATGCGAAACTGTGAAATTGCTGCCCCTCAAGCAGCGGCGTCATTGTCGCGCAGGCCGTAGCTCGCCATGCGCTTGATGACGTTTTCGATCTCCTCGTCGGACAGGATCGGCGGCTCGCCGATCTGCAGGGCGCCGTGATACTGGCGCGCCAGCGTCTCGACCTCGACCGCCAGCCACATCGCCTGGGCGAGGCTCGATCCGACGGCGATCATGCCGTGCTGGGCAAGCAGGCAGGCCTTGCGGTCGCGCAGCGCCTCCACCGCATGCGCCGAAAGCTCCGCCGTGCCGAAGGTGGCGTAGGGCGCGCAGCGTATGTCGCTGCCGCCGGCAACCGCGACCATGTAATGGATCGCCGGTATCTTCCGGCCCATGATGGCGATGGTCGTGCAGTAGGTCGGATGCGCGTGAACGACGGCGTTGACCTCGGGCCTGGCCTTCATGATGTCGAGATGGAAGCGCCATTCGCTAGACGGTGGCAGGCGTCCGTCGACCTCGCCGTCCCAGCCCATGAAGACGATGTCTTCCGGCTGCAGCGTGTCATAGGGCGTGCTGGTCGGCGAGATCAGCATGCCCTCGCCATGGCGCCGGCTGATGTTGCCTGACGTGCCCTGGTTGATCCCCAGCGCGTTCATCTCGATGCAGGCATCGATGATGGCCCGGCGCGCCTCAAGGTCCGAAAGGGTCATGCGGTATTCCAATCCTTGCGAGGCCAATTACCAGGCCGTGTAGCCGCCATCGATCGACAGGATCGCGCCCGTGACGTAGCTCGACGCGGGCGACGCCAGGAACAGGATCGCCGAGGCGATCTCCTGCGGCGTGCCCAAGCGCCCCATCGGCGTCATGTCGATCCAGGTGTTGAAGAGTTCGGGACGCTCGCGCATCTTCAGCGTCATCTCGGTGCCGACATAGCCCGGCGCCAGCGCGTTGACGCGCACGCCTGACTTTGCCCATTCGACCGCTAGCGCCTTGGTCATCATATGCACGGCGCCCTTGCTCACCATGTAGGACGGCGCCGTCTGCGGACGGTTGATGATCAGGCCCGACATCGAGCCCAGATTGACGATCGAGCCCTTCTTGCGAGCGACCATCGAGCGGCCGAACGCGCGCGAGGCCCAGTAGACGCCGTTGACGTTGACATCCATCACCAGGCGCCATTCCTCGTCCGGCGTGTCGAGCGCGGCGTTGAGTCGCGCGATGCCGGCGCTGTTGACCAGGACATCGACCTTGCCGAAGTCCGCGACGATCTGAGCGGCCATCGCCTCCACGGCTTGCGGATCCGTGACGTCGAGCACGCGGCCATCGACCCTCGCGACGCCAGCCGCCTTGAGCGCCTCGGCAGCAGCTTTCAGCCCGTCCGCATTCATGTCGAGAAGCACGATACGCGCGCCGCAAGTCCCCAGCGCCCTGGCGGCCTCGAGACCGATCCCGCTGGCGCCGCCGGTGACGACGGCGACCTCGCTCGTTAGGTCGAATTGCGACCGGTAATCCATGCACGTCCTCCATCAGGACGAACTTGAGCGCGGGCAAAACACTGCCCTCGCCGCCGAAGCAGCGCCGCAAGCCAGCCGATCCTGATAATGCCTCCGGGGTCAGGCTCCTCCCGACCCCGTGACAGGGACGTTACAGAAGCTTTTTCCACCCGTCAATCTGGTTATAACCAGAAAACAGATTCTTTTTTGGTGACTGGCAAGTCAGGTGCGATCGACGCCGTTCACCGTCGCTGACGGCTGCTCGACCGCCATATGGATGCGGGCGACGGAGGAATTATAAAAGGCCTCGTAATATTCGAGCGCGGCACCGTCCGCGTCATAGGCGATTGACTCGATCTCGATCAGCGGCGTGTTGGCGGCGACGCCCATTTCGTCGGCCTCTTCCTTGGTGGGGAGCGCGGCGCGCAGCCAGCGGTCGGCGCGCTTCACCGTCAGGCCGAACACGGCGCGGATAGTGCCGAAGATGGACTGGTTTTCCGACAGGATGTTCTCCAGACCCGGCACCCGGTGCCCCGGCAGACTGATGCGCGTCATGGTGATCGGCGTGCCGTCAGTCATATAGACGCGGCTGATGCGGACCACGCTGCCATTGGCGGGAATGCCGAAGACCTTCGACTCCTTGTCGCTCGGCGGGCAGCGGTAGATCTCCAGCGTGCGGGTCGAGACCTTGTGGCCCTTGGCGGTCAAATCGTCGAAGACACCGAGATTGGCGGTCATGAAGTCGACATGCTCGCGGGGTGCCGCGACGAACATGCCCTTGCGCGGCATCTTGATGATGCGGCCTTCGTTGGACAGCGAGCCGATCGCGGCGCGCACCACAGGGCGCGAGACGCCGAAGAAATCGCAAAGCGCCTGTTCCGAGGGAATGCGTGAATTGGCGGCAAGCAGGCCGGTGTTGATCGCTTCCTCGACCTGGTTGCGCAACTGCACCCAGAGCGGTGCGGCCTCGTCGCGGTTGAGCTGCACTTTCGAGCCGATCGAGCGGAAGGCCTCGGCCGCCTCGGCGTCTTCCTGATCGTAACGAGGACGCCCGCGCGTTCTGGTTGCTTGTTCCATCCGGTCCTGCCGCAATTCATTTGCCGCGACTCAGATAAGCGGCAGCGCCTCCCTAGCGGAGACCGCCGGTCATTTTCACGCTCTCCGGCAAGTTTCGCAACCATAGCATGGCGGCCGCCCCCAAAAGTGGTCCGGGAACCAGGAGCAGGAAGGCCCAGCGCCAGCCGCCAATGAAGTCGGCGAAGCGTGGGGTCAGCCAGATGGCGAACACCGTCAGCGCAAAACCGGCGCCGAGTTGCACCGATAGTGCCGTGCCGACGAAGCGGCGGTCGGCAAGCTCGGTGACGGCGGCGGAGAATTGCGCCGAATCGCCGATCACTGACACGCCCCAGACAATGGCCACCAGCATGAACAGCCAGGGCGGGCCGGTGAACAGAAAACCCATCAGCAGCGCGCAGCTTCCCGAGATGATCATCATGCCGGCGGTGGTGGCGGTGCGGCCGACGCGGTCCGACAGATAGCCTCCGAGCAAACACCCCAGAATGCCGGAGGCGACGACGAGGAAGGTCGAGAGCGAGGCAGCGGCCGCCGTTCCGATCGCCTGTGCTTCGAAGGCGGCGCGCGTGTAGGCGAGCAGCCACGCCCACATGGCGTACAGCTCCCACATATGGCCGAGATAGCCGAGATTGACTAACAGCAGCGGCTTTTCGCGAAAGACCTGGCCGATGCGCGAGGGCTCAAAGATAGCCTTGCCGAAGGGATGGGGTCCTTCCTTCGCGAACAGCAGGAAGAGCAGCGCGCCCGCCGCAGTGGCCAAGCTTGCCCCGGCAACCACCGGACGCCAGTCGAGCGCGGTCGAGACAGCGCGGAAAAGATGCGGCAGCGCCGAGCCGACAGTCAGCGCGCCGATGACGGCGCCGAGCGCCAGTCCCCTGTCGCGCGCGAACCAGGTGGCGACCAGCTTCAGCGCCGGCGGATAGACGCCTGCGAGCGCAACACCGGTGGCGACGCGCGCGGCGATCATGCCGCCAGGCCCGGGATGGAAGAGCAGCGTCGCGTTGGCCAAAGCGGCGACGAGCGCCGCCGCCGCCATCAGGTGACTCAGCCGTACGAGGTCGGGAAGATTGACCAGACTCGCCGCCAGCGCGCCTAGAACGAAGCCAACCTGGACGCCATTGGTCAGCCAGGCCTCGGCGCCCGCGCCCAACGCCAGCTCCTGCCTCAGTTCAGGAAGGATCGCGGTCGCCGAGAACCAGGTGGTCAGCGACAGGACGACTGCGAGGCAAAGCAGCGACAGCACGCGCCAGCGCTCGCTGTCGGCCGCCGTGCCAAGCCCGCCGGCCGTGCTCATGCGCCTTGCAGCGGTACGGTGAAGACCGTGGCTGTGCCGGTGAGGCAAAGCTCGCCCTGGCCGTTGCGCACGCTGGTCTCGATCTTGCAGATAGGCTTATCGGACCGCACTTCCTTGACCTCCACGCGTCCGGTGATCTCCTCGTCAACGCCGACCGCCTTGACGAACTTCCAGGCCACTTCGAGGAACACGGTTCCGGGGCCAGGCAGATCCTCCGCGACCAGCGCGTTTAGGATGCCGGAGGTGACGCCGCCCTGGACAATCAGCTTGCCGAACACCGACTTCTCGGCCAGCGTTCGGTCGTAATGCAGCGGGTTACGATCGCCGGTGATGTCGGTGAAGGCCTCGATGTCGCTCATCCTTGTGCGGCGCGTGCGCTCGGCGAAGGCCCCGACCTGCGGGCGACCCTTCACGACACCCACCCAACCGTCTTTCGTCTCGGTGCTCATTGCGGCTTCTCCTCTGCTCCGGGTTCGACTGGTTTGAAGGCCGGCAGGACGCGACCGCCGATGGCTGTCGGCGCAAGCCGAAGCATGTCCCCGATCTGTAGCGGCCGTGTGCCGGCCAGGATGAAACTCAGCATCGTCGGGCCTTCGACCAATTCGATAAGGCCGACCACATAAGGTGCCACAGGCAGCCAGCCGGCATGGCCGGGCTTGTGCACCTCCGAAAAAGACTTGAGCCGCCCTCTGCCCGATGCGTCTTTCCAGACCAGGCGCTTGTTCCAGCAATGCGGGCAGATCGGGCGCGGATAGAAGATAGCCTTGCCGCAGTCCTCGCAGTGCTGGATGGTCAGCCGGCCTTCGGCGGCGGCATCCCAGAACGGCTTGGTCAGCGCGGTGATCGTCGGGCCAGGGGTTTTCAGCGTATTGAGATCGACGGACATCAGGCGGCTCCCAGCACGAGCGCTGTCGCTTCGCTCATCGTCGCGCCATTGCCGGTGACCAGCGCGAGCCCGGCCTTGCCGATCTGGCGTTCGCCCGCCTCGCCGCGCAGCTGGCGTACCGCCTCGACGACATGAGTCATACCGCCGGCAAGGTCCGGCTGGCCGAAGCCGAGCTGGCCGCCATGCGTGTTGAGCGGCTTGTCGCCCTTGTGGGAAAGGTCGTGGTCGTTGAGCCACGCGCCGAACTGGCCCGGCGCGCAGAGGCCGGCATCCTCGATCGTGGTGGCGACCAGGATCGTATAGCAATCATAGAGCGACAGAAGGTCCATCTCATCGGCCCGCGTGCCGGACTGTTGGAAGGCCCGCGCCATGGCGCTCTTCAACGGACCGGAGGTAAGACTCGGCGCCTGGCTGACCGCGCGGTGCGTGACTTTCTCGCCGGCGCCGAGCAGATGCACGGGCGGCTTTCGCAACGACCGCGCGCGTTCGACCGAGGTGACGACGACCGCTTCGCCGCCGGCGACCGGCATGACGATTTCGAGGAGGTGCAGCGGCGAAGCGATTATCGGCGAGGCCAGCACCGCCTCCACATCGGCCGGCTTGCCGAAGAAGATGGCGTCGGGATTGAGCTGCGCATTGGCGCGCGCGGCCGCGGCGATCAGGGCGAAGTCCCGCGCGGTCGAGCCGTATGCGGCCATATGCGCCTGCATCAGCAGCGCATAGGAGATGTTGGCGCCCGAGGCGCCGAAAGGCACGTCGAACTCGCGGATCGGATTGCGGTTGGGAGAACGAGGCGGCGTCTCCTCGCGGTTGTTGGCGAGCACGCACAGCACCGTCTCGCACATGCCTGCCTCGATCGCGGCGGTCGCGCGCCAGACCATGCCGGCGCCGGATGCGCCGCCGAGGTCCACGACATTGGCCATGGTCGGCGCGAGACCCAGATATTCGGCAATCGTCGCCGGCACATGCTGCGGCGTCTCGCCGACCTGGGGACCGACCAGCAGCCCGTCAATTGCCGCCGGATCGAGCCCGGCGTCGAGCACCGCCAGGCGCGAGACCTCGGCGATCATCTCCAGCGTCCTCACGCCGCTGGTCAGGCGCTGCGGCTTCAACTCGCCGATGCCGACGATCGCTCCCTTCGGCCGGCTCATGCCGCCTTGCTCCGGTCGAGCGTGCGGTATTCCTCTAGGCATGCCGGATTGGCGAGCGAAGCCATGTTCTTGACCGGCTTGCCCTCGAGCGTGGTGCGGGCGGCGCCCTCGACACGCTTGCCGTTCAGCGTGTAGGGCACGGCCTGCACGGCATGGATGCGATGCGGCACGTGGCGCGGTGAAGCGCCTTCACGGATCGCGCGGCGGATTTGCGCGGCAAGCTCGGAGGTCAGCGTATAGCCATCGTTGAGCTTGACGCAGAGCACGATTTCCTCGTCGCCCTCGACGGGCGCCCCAAAGACCAGGCAATCGTCGATCTCGGCGAAATTCTCGCAGGCCGCGTAGATCTCCGCCGTGCCGATACGCACGCCGCCGGGCTTCAGCGTCGTGTCGGAGCGGCCATGGATAACGGCTGAGCCGTAAGCCGTCATCTCGGCGACATCGCCATGCGTCCAGATCTCGTGGCGCGCGGCGAAATAGGTGGCGTGATAGCGCGCATCGCCGTCCTTGCCCCAGAAGGTCAGCGGCATGGACGGGAACGGCTCGGTGCAGACGAGATCGCCCTGGCGGCCGACCACCGGCGCATTGCGCTCGTCCATCACCGCGACCGCCAGACCAAGCCCCTTCACGGTCAGCTCGCCGCGCCGCACAGGATGGATCGGCGATCCCAGCAGGAAGCAGCCGACGATCTCGGTGCCGCCGGAAATGGAGGCGAAGATCATGTCGCGCTTCACATGCTCGTAGACCCAGTCGAACTGCGCTGGAGAAACCGGCGCGCCGGCCGACAGCAGCGAGCGCAGCGGCGAAAGGTCGTGCAGGCGCCCCGGCGCGTAATTTTCGGCGGCAAGCGTCGCCAGATATTTCGGGCTGGTGCCGAAATGCGTGACGCGGGCACGCTCGGCCATCGTCCATAGCGGACTGGGGTCGAGGCCATCGGCCGATTTCAGGATCGGCGCGCCGTCATAGAGAACCACTGTCGCATCGCAGGCGAGGCCGGAGATCAGCCAGTGATACATCATCCAGGCGGTGTTCGTGTACCAACTCATGACGTCGCCGGGGCGAACATCGCCGTGCAGCAGGTGCTCCTTCAGATGCTGGAGCAGCACGCCGCCGGCCCGATGGACGATCGCCTTCGGTGCGCCTGTCGTGCCGGAGGTGTAAAGCACATAGGCAGGATGGTCGAAGGGCACGCGTTCGAAGGTGAGTGGCCTTTCGCCGCCGAATTTGTCAAACGCAACGCTAGCCGCCGCGCAATCCGGCTTGGCGGCCGCTTCGCCGGTCAGCACCAGCATCGTCACTGTCGGCATCGCGGCGACGATCTCGCCCAGCCTGCCGGAAATGTCGTGCTCCTTGCCCGCATAGCGGTAGCGGGGCGCGGCGAACAGCGCCTTGACGCCGATCTGGCCGAGGCGGTCGACGATCGCGGCGGCGCCGAAATCCGGCGAACAGGACGACCAGACGGCGCCGATGGAGAGCGTCGCCAAAAGCGCCACGAGCCCTTCGACCCTATTGGGCAAGATACCGCCGACACAATCGCCCTCGCCGATACCGGCCGCGCGCAGGCCGTCGGCCGTTCGAGCTACAAGCCGGCGCAATTCAGCGAGCGTGATCGCCTGGAAATGGCCGCCCTCGTCGGCCTCGATCACCGCGACCCTCTCGCCGTCGCCACGCAACAGGTTTTCCGCAAGATTAAGCTTTGCTTCCGGCAGGAAGCGGCTCCCGGTCATCGGCGCATTGTCGTCGCGCAGGAAGGAGATCGCGCCTGGATCGCCGACGATCTCGGCGAAATCCCACACCGCCCGCCAGAAGGCCCCGGGATCGCCGATCGACCAGCGATGCAGCGTATCGTAGTCGCGCGGGTCGAAGCCGTTGGCGGTCGAAAAGCGCGCAAGGTTGGATGATTGGAACGCGGCCGGCGCCGGCGTCCAAAGCACGGATGACATGGATTTCCTCCCGCAACGCAGGCCGGGCTCGATGCCGCGACCTTGCCTGCCGATGCATTTCATGATTATTGGTTATAACCAGAATGTCAAGCGGCGATCCCGCCTGTGTGGGTCGCGCGTGCGGAGGATCGGAAATGGATGCGGTTTATGTCGTTGCCGCCAAGCGCACGCCCATCGGCAAGCTGAACGGCGCGTTCGCCAGCCTGTCCGCGGCGGAGCTGGGCGGGCAGCTTATCCAGGCAATGCTTGCCGATGCTCAGCTCGCGCCCGATGCCGTCAGCGAGGTGATCATGGGCCAGGTGCTGACCGGCGGCGCCGGGCAGAACCCGGCGCGGCAGGCCGCGCTCAAGGCTGGCCTTCCGGTCAGTATCCCCGCCATGACCGTCAACAAAGTGTGCGGCGCCGGCCAGAAGTCGATCCATCTCGCCGCCCAGGCCATTCGCTGCGGCGACGCCGATTGCGTGATCGCCGGCGGACAGGACTCGATGACCTCGGCACCGCACTTCATTTCCGATATGCGCGGCGGCATCCGCATGGGCGACCGTACCCTCAAGGATTCGATGATCACCGACGGGCTGTGGGATGCCTTCCATCAGGTGCATATGGGCGTAACGGCCGAGGCGCTGGCGCAGCGTTACCAGATCACCCGCGAGGAACAGGACAGGTTCGCGCTGCGCTCACAGGAGAAGGCGGACGCCGCCATCCAGACTGGCCGGTTCGACGAAGAGATCGTCCCGATCTCGATAAGGACAAGGCAGGGCGATCTCGTCATCGACCGTGACGAACATCCCAATCCCTCCACCACCATGGAAGTCCTCGGCCGGCTGAGGCCGGTCTTCGATGCGGCTGGCACGATCACGGCCGGCAACTCGTCAGGCCTCAACGACGGGGCGGCGGCGGTGCTGGTGATGTCGGAGGCGCGGATGAAGAAACTCGGCCTGACGCCCCTAGCCCGCATCGCCTCCTACGCTTCAGCCGGGGTCGAGCCTATGGACATGGGCCTCGGACCGGTGGCGGCCTCGCGCCGCGCGCTCGACAAGGCCGGATGGCACGCGTCCGATCTCGACGTGATGGAGGTCAACGAAGCGTTCGCCGCGCAAGCCATCGCGGTCAACCGCGAGATGGGCTGGAACGAGGACATCATCAACATGAGCGGCGGCGCCATCGCGCTTGGCCATCCGCTGGCCGGCTCCGGCTGCCGCATCGTGGTGACGCTGCTCCACGAAATGATCCGCCGCGACGCGCGGAAGGGCCTCGCCTCGCTCTGCATCGGCGGCGGCCAGGGCGTGGCGATCTGCCTGGAGCGGTGAGCCTGAAACTCTGAGCAGTTAGTTGCCTGAGGGAATTGGGCAATGAGGCTTGGCCAGAATCTGGCGAACGACAGCTTTGGGTCAACGATAGAGCTCAAGACTACGGCCGACATTAGGCGCGAAGCAGACGTTCAAGACTTTGTCAGCAGGAGGTCACTTCGGTCAACTTGCGCCATGCGCTTGACAAAGTCGGACTGCCTTAATGGCGACCGGCAGCGGTCCAGCTGCGCCGAGTTGGGACCTGCGAGTAATATTCGGGAACCAAACCAATCCACAGAAATATTTTGTTGGTCAGCACTGCTTTTGCGCGACTCTTAACCATTTGAAACGACAGCCAGATTTCTCTGACTTGGATTCCGCCTCTGGCACCATCCCCTCTTCTCCCGACATTCCCCTGCGCCGAAGCTTCTACGCTCAGTCGAAGAAACCCGCATCCTCTTCCCTGAGATATTTCCTGGCCGCCTCGGCATCGATATCGAGCCCCAGTCCCGGCGCTTCCAGCAGGTCCACCATGCTGTCCTTCACGATCTGCGACGGCAGGCCGATGACGATGTCTTCCCACCAGGGATCGGAGGCGCTCGGATATTCGAAGGCGATGTAGTTGGCGGGCAAGGTGGCGCAGACATTGATCAGCGCGCCAAGACCGAGCAGGCCGTTGGCGGTGCCGTGCGGCGCCATCAGGATGGAATGCATGTAGGCGTGCTCCGCCACCCATTTGAGTTCGGCGATGCCGCCTATATCGGCCGGATCCGGGCCGATGACGCGCACCGCTTGCGTCTCGATCAGCTCCTTGAAATTGTGCCGCAGATAGATCTGCTCGCCGGTATGGATCGGCGTCGAGGTGGAGGCGGTCAGCTCGCGATAGGCCTGCGGATTGACCCACGGCACATAGTCGCCGGTCAGCATGTCCTCCAGCCACATCAAATTGTACTTCTCGACCGCGCGGGCGAATTTGATCGCGTCGGGCAACATCCAGCCCGGGCCGCAGTCGAGCGCCAGGCTCACCTTGTCGCCCAGCACCTCCTTCATCGCGATCACGCAGTCGAGCATGTGATTGAAGCCGCGCTCGCTGATAACGCCCTGATCCATGGCGCCGTGATAGCCGGCCTTCTTCTGCGTCACGCCGTAATGGAAGCCCTCGATGGTGTCCTTCATATTGGAGTGGAACGAGATTCCCTGCTTGATCATGAAGAAGTTCTGCGGCTGCTCCATCATCCATTTGACGTCGGCGGCGTAGTCCTCCGGCCGGTCGCCGGTGCGCTTGCGGCGGATCGAGCCGTTGTAGACGCGCACCTTGTCGCGCACCTTGCCGCCAAGCAGCTTATAGACCGGAACGCCGGCGGCCTTGCCGGCAATGTCCCACAGCGCATGTTCGATCGCGCTCACCGCCGCGCCATAGGGCTTGAACGAGCCGCGCTGGCGGATCTGCAGCATCACTCGCTCGACATCGGTCGGGTCCTCGCCCATCAGCGCCTCGCGGAAATGCAGAACAAAGGGCTTGAGGTAGGTCTTGGTGAACTCGACTTCGCCAAGGCCGTGAAGACCTTCGTCGGTCACGATGCGCACGATGGGGTGCTTGCCGATGACGGCGCAGCGCAGGTCGGTGATCTTCATGGCGCAGTCCTAGTTCACAGACGAGAAAGCTGTCGGCGTGAGCAGCTGGCTGCTGATATTGGCAATGATCTGCCCGTCGCGCTCAGACTCGTCCCGGGCCCTGTGCCATGCCGGATCGGTGACGAAAGCCACCCATTTCGCCTCACGCTCGGCCAGCGATTCCCAGGCGAGGAAATAGGTGAGACGATTGCTGTTTTCGCCGATCGCCGTGGTGAAAAACCCGGCCTGGCGGATGCCATGTTTCTCCCAGATGGCCAGCGTTTGGTCGGAAAAGCGCTTGAGCAAAGCCGGCAGCCTGCCCGGCAGGCAGTCATAGATACGCAGTTCGTAGATCATGGTTTCGTCCGTTTCCTTCTTCATCTCCGGCTTAGGAGCGGTCGACACGAATGGTCGGTCGTTGGTCCTGTGAATCTGGGGGAATGAGGGCGGGCGATCCGGCTAACTCCAGGTCCGGTCCCAGCTATATTCATTGTCCCAATGCTCGGTGGATTGCCATATCCCCGTGACACCGGGCTGCAGATGCTGCGCGAGCACCTCGTCGACGACGTCGTCGATCCCCAGGCCCGGTCTGTCCGGAACGGTGATGAAGCCGTCCTTCACCAGCGGTTTGGGCAGGCCGGTGACGATATCGTCCCACCAGTCGACATCGGCGGAATGATATTCGAGCGCCATGAAGTTTTCGGTCGCGGTCGCGACATGCGCCGCGGCCATCGCGGCGATCGGGCTTTCGGCCATGTGGATCGCCATGGCAACGCCGTGGTCCTGCGCCATGTCGCCGATCTTCTTGCTCTCGAGGATACCGCCGCTGGTGAGGAGGTCCGGATGGACGACGGAAAGGCCGCCGCTTCTCAGCAGAGGGTCGAAGGCCTCCTTGAGGTAGATGTCCTCGCCGGTGCAGATCGGCACCGAGGTCGCTTGCTGCAGCTGCCGGTATTGCTCGGTGTATTGCCAGGGAATCACATCCTCGAGCCAGGCCGGGACGTACTTCTCGATGCGGCGCGACAGGCGGATGCCGTCTTGCAGAGAGATGTGGCCGACATGGTCGATGGCCAAAGGGATCTCGTAGCCGATGACCTCGCGAACCTCGTGGATGTACCGCTCGAGAAGATCGATGCCCTTCTCGGTGAAATGCAGACCGGTGAACGGGTGCCGCACGTTCTGCGCGTCATAGGCGAGATTGCGGGCCTTGCGCTCCTCGATCGTGCCGCCGCGGCCGCGCGGATTGGCGTGAAACCCTTCGAGCGCGCCGGCGGGCGATGTCACAGCACCCGGAATGTGGGCGATCTGCATCAAGCCGAGATCCATCTTGAGGAAGGTGAACCCGCGGTCCATGCGTTCCTTGAGGCGTTTACCGGTCTCGGTGCCGCTCGGTTTCTCGGCGTCGGTATCGCAATAGACGCGCACGTGATCGCGGAACTTGCCGCCCAGCATCTGGTAGATCGGCACGCCATAGGCCTTGCCGGCGAGATCCCAGAGCGCGATCTCGACCGCCGACACGCCGCCACCCTGCCGCCCGTGCCCGCCGAACTGCTTGATGCGGCGGAATAGCCGGTCGACATCGCAGGGATTCTCGCCGAGCAGCCGGCTCTTCAGCATCAGCGCATAAGTGGCGCTGGCGCCGTCGCGCACCTCGCCAAGCCCGACGATGCCCTGGTTGGTATAGATCTTGAGCAGCGCCGAGGTGAACGGCGCGCCGACGATTTCGGCCACCCGCATGTCGGTGATGCGAAGCTCGGACGGCCTGGAATTGGTGTTGATCCGATTGAGAGCTTCGTCGGCTCCACTCGTCTTTGGCATGGCTTGTCCTCGTTTTGGTCGGCGGAACTGGTCGCCCGTCGCGCGGCCGGCAGTAGCGCTAGCCCAACTCGATCTCGTGGGCCTGCAGGTAGTCGCGATTCATCTCAACACCGAGACCCGGCTTCGAGGTCAGCCTGAGGCTGCCGTTCGAAACGTCGAGCGGCCTGTCTATGAGGTGGTCGTATTTGGAGAGGTCCCACTCCGAGGTTTCGAGCTTGTAGAAGTTGGGAACCGTCATCATCACCTGCGCTCCCGCGACCACGTTGATCGGTCCGGCGGCGTCATGCGGCGAGACGGGCACGTAATAGGCTTCGCACAGGGCGGAAATCTTCTTGAGCTCGGTGACGCCGCCGGTCCAGGTGACGTCCGGCATGATGTAGTCGGCGAGCTTGCCCTCGAGCACCGGCACGAAATCCCACTTCGTGTGGCCGCGCTCGCCCCACGAGACGGCGGCGCTGACCTTGTCGCGCACCTGTTTGAGGGCATTGAGGCTCTCGGGCGGACAGGGCTCCTCGAACCAGTCGATCTGGCCCGCCTCTTCGAGGCTGCGGCAGAGGCGAATGGCGGTCGGAACATCGAAGCGGCCATGCGCATCGATGAGGATGTCCACATCGGGGCCTGCCGTTTCGCGGATCAGGGCCGTCAGTTCGGCGGCCTCGCGCTCGTCCTTGCGGGTCATGCTGCCGTCGAGATAACCGTCCCGCCTTTCGCGGGCTACGCCATCGACGCTGGGGCCCTGATGGGGAAAAGGATCGAATTTGAGGCCGGTGTGACCGGACTCGACGATGTCGCGAATTTCGCGGATCACGGCTTCCTTGCTGGTGAATTTGGCCTGGTTGGGATGGGTATAAAGCGCGATTTCGTCGCGCACCGGTCCGCCCAGCAGTTCGTAGATCGGCTTGCCGAGGACTTTGCCACGGATATCCCAGAGGGCGATGTCGATGGCGCTGACGCATTCGACGGCGGCGCCGCGGCTGCCCATATAGGTGAAGCTGCGGAAAATCTTGTGCCAGAGATACTCGATACGCGCCGGATCCTCGCCTGTCATGGCGGCGCCGATCTGCCGCAGGATCGTGCAGAGCGCGCGGTTGGCGAGCTTTGTCGTCGTGGTGATCTCCCCCCAGCCACTCACCCCCTCGTCGGTCGTCACTTCGACGAACAGGAACTCTCCCCAGTAAGAAGCATCGGACTTGATCAGCCATGGCCGAATGCTGGTGATTTTCATCTGGACTATCCTCTCTGAAACGGCCAGGCTGACGGTGTTGCGGATCGGCTACCCTGCCCGGGCGGCGCTTCGCGCGCGCATGTGTTCGAGGACATGCCGGCCGGAGCCCTCGACATGGCGGGCAATGAGTTCGGCCGCCTTCTCGGCCTCTCCCGATTTTACCAGCGCGATGAGCTCGCGGTGCTCGCGGATGATCGCGGCGCGCCTGGCAAGCGTGAAATTGAACCGCCGGCTGACCGCCCTCAGCACCTCGCGATGCTTCCACCAGAGCTCGGCCGCATGGCGGTTATAATGCCGCTGGTACATCACGGTGTGGAAGGCGGTATCGAGCTCGCTGTGCCTGAACGTGTCGGCAAAATTGTTCTCCTCGATCAGGTTCTGGAGACGTTCGAGCTCGGCGATGTCCTCGTCGGTGGCCATGTTCACGAACCATCGCGTCAAGGCGGGTTCGATCAGGACGCCGATCTCGTAGATATCCCGGACAAAGTCCTGATCTATGGGTCGCACGCGTGCCCCGCGATTGGGACTGAAGATGACAAAGCCCTCTCCGCGCAACAATTGCAGGGCCTCGCGCACCGGGTTGGTCGAGGTGCCGTGACGCCGGGCGAGATCGGCGACCACAAGCCGTTCGTTGGCGGCCAGCCGTCCTTCGATGATGTCATCCCTGATCAGTTCATAAAGCGAGGCGCCCTCGCTGGAAGCCCCGATGGGGTCTATTCCCGCAGGTGGCTCCGCTTTGAAATCGCTTGTCTCGGCCAAGGCCCATCTCCCCCAAGTGAATACACCCCCGCCCTATATCACGCTCGGTTTCGATAAAACAATGTACGATTCTTCGCGTTGACAGATAATCTATGATCTGAAAACGTACAAAGTCGTCGAAGGGATACATTAGAACCGGCAAATATCCCGCGATCGAACGAGCAACGACCGCTTGCCTCGACGCAGAGCGGCACGGGAGAGAAACCTGGAGGATACCTATGACGAGGATTACGCTCGGCGGTGCCGTCCTGCGCGGCACTGTCTCCACTGCGTTAATGGCATTGTTGATGGCCGCGCCGGCGCTGGGCGCGCCGCCGGTCGACCTGAGCAAGTGGTCGCCGGAATATGTGCGCTCCATTGCGGGCACGCAGGATTTTGACACTGCGGGCGATTGCGCCAAGGTCACCCCGCTCGACTACAAGGGCCGACTGACCTTCTGGTACCAGGGCGTGTTCGAGGGCGACCCGGACCTTTTGCGCCAATACTACAAGGATTTCTTCGCAACCTTCCGCAAGACCTATCCGAACATCCAGCTCGAGGAACAAGCCCTCACCTACAACGACCTTCTCGACAAGTTCCGCACGGCGCTGCTCGGCAACGCGGCGCCAATGGCGGTCCGCCTGCAAATCCTGGGCGGCACCGAATTCGCCTCGAAGGGCTATCTGCAGCCGCTCAAGCCTGAGGATGTGGGGTATTCGACCGAGGACTTCTGGCCCGGCGCCATGAAGGCCGTCACCTGGGACGGCGTGACCTACGGAATTCCGACCAACAACGAGACGATGGCTTTCATCTGGAACGCCGACATTTTCAAGCGCGCGGGCCTCGATCCGAACAAGCCCCCGGCAACCTGGGACGACGTCGTCAAATATTCCAAGCAAATCCACGACAAGCTCGGCATTGCCGGCTACGGCCTGGTGGCGCGCAAGAATGCCGGCAACACGCCTTATCGCTTCATGCCGCAGTTGTGGGCCTATGGCGGCGGCGTCTTCGACGAGGCTACCCCCAACCCAACCTACAAGCAGATCGAGCTCGACAGCCCGCAGAGCAAGGCGGCGCTGCAGGCCTCCTACGACATGTATGTCCGCGACAAATCGGTTCCGGTCTCGGCGCTCACCAACCAGCAAGCCGACAACCAGCCCCTGTTTCTCGCCGGCCAGCTCGGCATGATGATCTCGCATCCGTCCGACTACAACGTCATGCTCGATCTGCAGAAGAAGGCGACGGGCACCGACAAGGACAAGGCACAGACCGTCATCGACAACATGCGCTATGGCCTCATTCCGACCGGCCCCGACGGCAAGCGCGCCGTCGTGTTCGGCGGCTCGAACATCCACATCCTGAAGCCCGAATATGTCGAGGGGGGCAAGGTGGACGAGCCGGCCGCAAAGGCCATCATCTGCATGTGGACGAGCCCGGAATGGTCGCTGAAGATGGCCTATGCCGGCTCGAACCCGGGCAACCTCAACGGCTTCAAGACCAAATGGATGAAGGAACGTCTGGACAACATCAAGTTCCTCGACGTCACGACCTCGATGCTGCCATACGGCATCCCGTTCCCGGCGCTGCCGCAGTCGCCCGAAATCATGAACATCATCATCCCGGACATGCTGCAGAATGCCCTGACCGGAGCGATGACCGTCGATCAGGCGGCGGAGGACGCGGCCAAGAAGGTGAAAGACCTGATGGGAGGCGGGCTCTAATCCGGGCCTGACCGACGATCGGATCGGCTGCGCCGTGAGCGCAGCCGATACTTCCCCAAGAACAAGGGCGCGCTACAGTGACGATCGCGACCGGCAAGGCCGAGGCTCGCCGCAGATTGCAACCCGCCGGGTCCGGCGTGCTCCGCAGTGTCTGGGAGCATCGCGCCGACTACGCGTATGTGCTTCCCGCGATCGCCGTAATGCTCATCGTCATCGCCTATCCGATCTACTACACAATCGAGCTGTCCTTCTTCAACACCCCGCCCGGCCTGCAGCTCCGCGACAAGATCTTCGTCGGCATCAACAACTACACGGCCATCCTCACAAGCGAGGTGTTCTGGAAGGTCACCTGGAACACGCTTATCTGGACAGCGGCCTCCACTTTCATTTCCTTCGTCCTTGGCTTTTGCGCCGCGCTGGCGCTCCACCGCGACTTTGTCGGCCGCGGTATCCTGCGCGCCATCCTGATCATTCCCTGGGTCATCAGCGCGGTCGCCGCTTCCTATATCTGGAAGTGGATCTACCATTCGGATTTCGGGGTCATCGGCGCGGTTCTGGTTGGCCTCGGATTGGCCGGAGGGCCGCCGAATTTCATCGACAATGTCAGCACGGTGCTGCCTTCCCTGATCGTCGTCAATATCTGGCGCGAGTTTCCGTTTGCCATGATCATGATGATGGCCGGCCTGCAGACGGTTCCCGACCAGTTGCTGCGCGCGGCGACGGTCGACGGGGCCAATGCATGGCAGCGCTTCTGGCACGTCACCTTCCCGCATTTGAGAAACGTCTCGACGGTGACGATCCTGCTTCTGGCGGTAGCCAACTTCAACTCCTTCATCATCCCATGGATCATGACCGGCGGCGGGCCGTCCAATGCGTCGCATATCTGGATCACCCACATTTATGAGCTTGCCTTCGGCCGGCAGCGCTGGGGCGTGGCGTCGGCCTGTTCGGTGCTGCTGTTCTTCATCCTGATGACACTCGGCTATTTCTATGTCCGTGCGCTGAGCGGCAACGAGCGGAAGGATGGAAGCGCATGAGCACGATTGCCGAGACAGCCCCTCGAAACCAAGCCCGTCGCCGCATGCGAATCGACGGATGGCGGTGGGGCGGCCGCATATTCCTGGTGTTCATGCTGCTTTACACCGCGCTGCCGATGATCTGGATGCTGCTGACCTCGATCAAGTCCGGCTTCGCGGCGATGCAATTTCCGCCGCAATGGTGGCCGGATCAGCCCACCCTTGCCAGCTACCAGAAGCTGCTCGATCCGCAGAACAGCGTCGGTCAGGATTTCCTGCGCTTCTTCTGGAACAGCCTTTACGTTTCCACTGCCACGACCATCCTTTCGGTAATCGTGGCGGTTCCCGCGGCTTACGCGTTTTCGCGCTTTACCTTCCCGGGCCGAAACTTCCTGTTCTTCGCAGTGCTGCTCCGAAACATGTTCCCGGCGGTGATCTTTCTCGTGCCGCTGTTCATCCTGATGCGTGCGCTCGGGCTGGTGAACACGCATGGTTCGCTCATCCTCACCTATCTGACCTTCGGCTTGCCGCTGGCGATCTGGCTGCTCAAGGGCTTTTACGACAACATCCCGGTGCAGCTCGAGCAGGCGGCACGCATCGACGGCGCTACACGGTTCCAGGCCTTCATCCTGATCGTGATGCCGCTCTCGACGCCGGGGATCATCGCCACCGCGATCTATTCCTTCATCGGCGCCTGGAACGAGTACATCTACGCCTACACCTTCCTCTCCAAGAACGAGCAGTTGACCCTGCCGGTCGGCATCCAGCGCTTCTTCTCGGAAAATACGACGGACTTTCCGGGCCTGATGGCGGCAAGCTTCATGATGAGCGTGCCCGTCGTCGTGCTGTTTCTCGTCCTGCAACGATACTTCGTACGCGCCCTGACGGAAGGCGCGGTCAAGCACTAGGAGTCGCTGCCGATGGCCCACGTGGTCCTCAAAGATCTCGTCAAGACCTATGGCGGCTTCAAAGCTGTCAACGACGTCTCGCTGACGGTCAATGACGGCGAGTTCGTCGCTCTCGTCGGCCCTTCAGGCTGCGGCAAGACAACCACGCTCAATCTCGTGGCGGGTCTGACCTCGGTAACATCGGGCGATATCATCATCGGCGACCGCGTGGTCAACCACCTAGATCCCAAGGACCGGGACATCGCGATGGTGTTCCAGAACTATGCGCTCTACCCGCAGAAATCGGTCTACAAGAACCTGGCCTTCCCGCTGCAGATGCGCAGGCTGCCCAAGAACGAGATCGACAAGAAGGTCAGGGAAGCGGCGCGCGTGCTCGATATGACGCAGTTGCTCGAGCGCAAGCCGCGCGAACTTTCAGGTGGTCAGCAGCAGCGCGTGGCCCTGGGCCGCGCCCTCGTTCGCGATCCGGCGGTGTTCCTGATGGACGAGCCGCTCTCCAATCTCGATGCGAAGCTGCGCGTGCAGATGCGGTCCGAGATCAAGCGGTTCCACCAGGACCTGAAGGCGACGATCATCTATGTGACGCACGACCAGCTGGAGGCCGTCACCATGGCGGACAGGATGGCGGTGATGAACGGCGGCTACCTGCAGCAATATGATTCGCCGGCGCAGGTTTTCGCGCATCCCGTGAACATGTTCGTCGCGAGCTTCGTGGGCAGTCCGGCGATGAGCCTTATTCCGCTCGAGGCATCGACGGCGAACGGCGGCACGGTGTTGACCAGCGCGGAGGGCTGGAGCCTTGAGCTGTCGCCGCCCAATGCGCGGAAGGTCGCGACAGCAACGACCCGGAAAGTCGTGCTCGGCGCGCGACATTCGACGATCAAGCTGCACAAGAGTGCGGTGCCGGGCAGCGTTCCGGCCAAGGCCTACACGGTGGAGCCGACCGGAGACGTGACTTTCGTTCAGGCGTTCCTGTCCGGCGCCATTGTCAACGTCAGCGTGCCGCCGAGCATTGCCGTCGCGCCCGACGAGCGGATCTGGCTCGAGTTCGACCAGGAGCGCATGCATCTGTTCGACAGCGAAACCGAAATGGCCCTCGGGGCCGATTGACGCGGCGAACGCGTGTGGACGTGGCGCGAATGACGACGAAACTTAAGATCACCGCGATCAAGCCCTACCCAGTGTGGGTGGGAACGCGCAACCAGATGCTTGTCAAGGTCGAGACCGATCAGGACATCTTCGGCTGGGGCGAGAGCGGCTTGAGCGGCCGCGAGAAGGCCGTGGCCGGCGCCGTCGAGCATTATCGCGAGTTCCTCGTCGGCCGCGACGCCATGCAGATCGGCCGGATCTGGCAGGAGCTTTATCGCAGCCAGTATTTCGAGGGCGGGCGGGTTCTGCAGGCGGCGATTTCCGCCATCGACATCGCCCTTCACGACATCAAGGGCAAGGCGCTGGGAGTGCCGGTCTACGAACTGCTCGGCGGCAAGCAGCGCGACCGCATCCCCACCTTCGCCTCGACCGGAGACGAGGCCGAGGGCGATGCTGCCATCGAACGCGCCCATGAGTTGCGCGCGCAGGGATGGCAGGCCATCCGCTTCTTTCCCGCCGGCCAAAACAGCAAGGACATCTTCGAGCCGCGCGAGTCAATCGGCGCTACGGCGAGCATGCTGAACAAGGCGCGTGAGGCGCTGGGCGAGGATGTGGTGCTCGGCATCGACTACCATCATCGGCTGTCGGTGGCGGAGGCCGCGAGCTTCTGCAACAAGCTCGGCCGCGGCGTGCTCGATTTCCTCGAGGAGCCGATACGCGACGAGACGCCGGAGGCCTACGAGTCCCTGCGCAGGATGACCGACATCCCCTTTGCCATTGGCGAGGAATTTGCCAGCAAGTGGCAGTTCCTGCCCTACATCGAGCGCGGCATTCATCAGTTCAATCGGCTCGATGTCTGCAATGTCGGCGGGCTCACCGAGGCGATGAAGGTCGCGGGCTGGAGCGAGGCGCATTATGTGGACCTGATGCCGCACAATCCGCTCGGTCCGGTGTGCACCGCCGCGACCGTGCATCTGGCGGCCGCCGTGCCCAACTTCGCCTGGCTCGAAACCAGGGCGCCCGAAAGGAAGCTGGGCTTCGACAGTTCCGACTTCTTCCCCGTGCAGCCGCGGCTCGACGGGACCGATTATCCGGTCGGCGATCTGCCGGGGCTCGGCGTCGAGGTCAATGAGAAGGCGATCAAGGCGCAGAGTTTCCGCTTCTGGGAAGCGCCGCATCTCAAACGCCGCGACGGTTCTGTCACCAACTGGTAGTTCCAACTCATCCGGAGTTCGACAATGACGCATATTCCCGACATCACGCGTCCGCCCAAGGACCTGATCGACGCGCTGAAGGAGATCGGCGCCGCGACGGTTGCCGGCACGCTCGGCCACATGGGCTTCCGCAGTCCGCATATGGTCGGCCCGGTGGCGCAGAACCATGGGAAGTCGATCGTCGGGCCGGCGCTGACGCTGCAATTCCTGCCGCAACGGCCGGACCTGTTCGACGAGGGAGAATATACCGATCCGGAAACGCAACTGCACCGGCATGTGCTCTATCATGCGCAGGAGGGCGACGTGGTCGTGGTCGACGCCCGCGGCGACATGAGCTCGGGCGTCTTCGGCGATATGATGTCGACCTATTTCAAGGGCCGAGGCGGCGCCGGCATCGTCATCGATGGATGCATGCGCGACCGGCCCAATGTCGAGAAGCTCGATCTGCCGCTATGGCTGCGCGGCTGGACGCCAAACTATCATGTGCAGACCAGCATCTATCCCAATGCGGTCAACGTCCCGATTGCTTGCGGCGGCGTGACAGTGATCCCCGGCGACATCATCGTCGCCGACGATGACGGCGCGGTGGTGGTTCCCGTCGCAATGGCCGCCAAGGTCATCGAGGAGGCTCAGAAACACCACGATTGGGAAGAGTTTTCACGCGAGAAGCTGATGCAGGGCGCTCCGTTGCAACGCTACTATCCGCTGCACGACGATGCCCGCGCAGAGTATGAGGAGTGGCGCAGGACAAGACGCCTTTAAG
Organism: Mesorhizobium sp. CA15; assembly: GCF_020165215.1. Lineage (NCBI taxonomy): Bacteria > Pseudomonadati > Pseudomonadota > Alphaproteobacteria > Hyphomicrobiales > Phyllobacteriaceae > Mesorhizobium > Mesorhizobium sp. CA15. The sequence goes on along the minus strand of NZ_JAIUHQ010000006.1, from coordinate 118,979 downwards.
TCGGCAAGCGGGCCTCCCGACCGGCGGCGCAAGGCATCGACCATTCGGTCGCGCAAAGACGGCTTCCCTCGCCGTGAAGGCCTATTCGAACGAATAGGTAAATCCTTCCGGCGACGCGCCGACGATGACTTTCGCCATCTTCTTGCCCTCGAGCGAGCGGTTGAGGACGCCGCGGCTGAGTTCCGGCAGCAGCGTGTTGGTGAGGATGGCGTCGATCATGCGGCCGCCGGATTCGATCTCCGTGCAGCGCGCCTTGACCAGGTCCATGACACCGTCGCCGATCACCAGCTCGGCGTCGTTGGTATCCTTGAGGCGCTTGGCGATCTTGCCGAACTGGTGACGGGCGATCGCCTCGATCATGGAATCCGACAACGGGTAATAGGGTATCGTGACGACGCGGCCCAGGAAGGCGGCCGGGAAGACCTTCAGCAGCGGGGCGCGCAGCGCGGTATCGAGATCGTCGATGCCGGTCCGCACCGTGCCTTTCTTCGTGCGATCCATGATGACGTCGGATCCGACATTCGAGGTGAGCAGGATCAGCGTGTTCTTGAAGTCGATGCGACGGCCTTCGCTGTCGTCCATCATGCCCTTGTCGAAGACCTGGAAGAAGATCTCGTGCACGTCGGGATGCGCCTTCTCGACCTCGTCGAGCAGGATCACCGAATAGGGTTTTCTGCGCACCGCCTCAGTCAGGATGCCGCCCTTGCCGTAGCCGACATAGCCGGGCGGCGCGCCCTTGAGCGTCGAGACGGTGTGCGCTTCCTGGAACTCCGACATGTTGATCGAGATCAGGTTCTGTTCGCCGCCATAGAGCGTCTCGGCAAGCGCCAGCGCGGTCTCGGTCTTGCCGACGCCGGAGGGGCCGCAAAGCAGGAAGACGCCGACCGGTTTTTCCGGCGCGCCGAGGCCGGCGCGGCTGGTCTGCACGCGCCGGGCGATCATCTCCATCGCGTGATCCTGGCCGACGACGCGCTCGGACAGGGTCGCGGCGAGCCTGAGCGCCTTTTCGGTCTGGCTGGAGAGCATGCGTCCGGTCGGGATGCCGGTCCAATCCTGCACCACGGCGGCGACCGCATTGCGGTCGACCGAGGGCAGGATGAGCGGTGTCTCGCCTTGCGCCGCGGCAAGATCGGCCATCAGCTCGCGCAATCGCGCGAGATTGGCAGCGGCTTCGTCTGCCGGCTCGGCGGACACCGCTTCGGCCTTCGCAGCCTTGGCGTTCGTGGCCTCGGCATTCCTGGTCTCGGCAGGCTTGCCGTCGCCAGTCTTGCTCTCGCCGATCTTGCTCTCGGGCGCCGTTTGCTCAGGCGCCTTTGCCGCGCCCTCCGCGCTCTCGGCCTCCGCAGTGACCTCATCGTCGGCCGCATCGAGCGGCACGCCCTCGCCGCGCAATTTTGCGCGCAGGTCGAGTATCTCGGCCACCAAGGCCTTTTCCCGGTCCCAGCGCGCCTGGGCAGCGGCCAAAGCAGTCTCGGTTTCCGCCAGTCCGGCGTCGACACGGGCCTGCCGGTCGGCGACGTCGATGCCGATCGCGGCTTCGCGGCCAATGATGCCGCTCTCGACCTCGAGTGCCTGGCGGCGGCGCAGGATGTCCTCGACCTCGGCCGGCGTCGCATGCTGCGAGACCGCGACGCGGGCGCAGGCGGTGTCGAGCAGGCTGACCGCCTTGTCCGGCAATTGCCTGGCCGGGATGTAGCGGTGCGAGAGCGAGACCGCGGCCTCGATCGCCTCGTCCAGGATCTGCACCTTATGGTGCTGCTCCAGCACGCTGGCAACGCCGCGCAACATCAGCACGGCCACCGCTTCCGAGGGCTCATCGATCTTGACCACCTGGAAACGGCGGGTGAGCGCCGGGTCCTTCTCAATATGCTGCTTGTACTCAGCCCAGGTCGTGGCCGCGATGGTGCGAAGCTCGCCGCGCGCCAATGCCGGTTTCAGGAGATTGGCGGCATCGCCGGTCCCGGCCGCGCCGCCGGCGCCGATCAGCGTATGCGCCTCGTCGATGAACAGGATGATCGGCACCTCTGAGGCTTGGACCTCGTCGATGACCGCCTTCAGCCGCTTCTCGAACTCGCCCTTGACGCTGGCGCCGGCCTGCATCAGCCCGACATCGAGCATGCGCACGCTGACATTCTGCAGCGTCGGCGGCACGTCGCCCTGGGCGATCCGCAGCGCAAAACCCTCGACCACCGCGGTCTTGCCGACGCCGGCCTCGCCAGTCAGGATCGGGTTATTTTGCCGACGGCGCATAAGGATATCGACGATCTGCCTTATTTCCGGGTCGCGGCCGACGACAGGGTCGATCTTGCCGTCGCGGGCGCGCTGGGTGAGGTCGGTGGCGTATTTCGCCAGCGCCGAATCCCCGCCCGGACCGCGCTTCATCGGCGTCTCGGCAGCGTGCTCGGCGGGCGGTGAGCCGGCCTCGAGCGAGCCTTCGGTGACATCGGCGAAGCGGGAGATGACCCCATCGGCGTCGATCTTGTCGAATTCGGCGCTGATCTTGGAGACCAGGCCTTCCAGCACCGGCGTCTTCAGGCAGGCAAGCAGGATATGGGCGCTGCGCACTTCCTCGACGCCGAACTCCAGCGTCGCAAGGTTCCATCCTTCCTGGATGGCGTGGAAGATGTGGTCGGAGAATTCCTCCACCGAGGTGGCGCCGTAGGGCAGCTTATCGATGGCTCGGGTCATGTCGGCCGTCAGCCGGCTGGCATCCAGTCCGGCGTCGGCGATGATCATCTGCACATCCGAGCGTTCTGACAGCACCAACTGCTGGATGAAATGGACAAGCTCGACATAAGGATTGCCGCGCAGCTTGGCCGTGTCAGCCGCGGCCTTGAAGGCGCGCACCCCGGTGGCGTTCAGCTTGGCAACCAGTTCCTTACGCTTGAAGCTCTGCGATGACCGGCGCTGTTCCATCGAACCTGCTCCCGCAACCTGCCGACCGTACCCTGCCATATAAGCGGCTGCTTGACAAAGCCGCATGGCGGATAAGGTTTTTGAATCTATCCGGGCGGCACCGCCCGGATACACAAGCCTTGCAAACTCGTGGCCAACAAACACGATTGCTGCCCGGGCTATGCGAGCCATTTCACATACCGGGTCCGGCAATCGCGCAATGGGTTTCGCCGAAGAGAACGGTCGCGTTTAGCTTCCGTTAGTTTTTGCGCAGGTGCTCAATTGTCGTCGCGCGAAGCCGGTGATAACGTTACGTTACATAGGGGTCTCAGGGCCGCTGGCTGGGGGTTGGTGTGATTGATCTCGCACTCTGGCTGAATCCTCTGAACGGTGAGAATCCGTCGGGAGAGGACTTGCGCAACGACCCGGCCTTTCATGAGCTGGAGCGCCTGGCCGAGCCTCAGCTCAAAGTTGTCCATGACGGTAACGGCAAGCCCACCTCGCAACCCAGTCCTGTCGACTGGGCGGCGGTGCTCGAAAAGGCCGAAGAGTTGCGCGCCCGCGGCCGGGACCTGCGCCTGCTGGTCATCGTCGCGCGGGCCTTGGCCAACGAGGAAGGGCTGGCCGGCCTCGCCCAGGGCCTGACGCTGATCGCGCGAACCTTTGAGCAGTATTGGGACACCATGCACCCGTCGCTGCGGACAGGCGCGCCGCGCGATGCTGCCTTGCGGCGCATCAACGCGCTGCTCGATCTGCAGAACGGCCACGAAGGCTTGCTGGCGAACCTCAGGCAGATGGTCTTCTTCTCCCCGCGCGCGATCGGACCGATTAGCGGCCGGGACCTCGAACAGGCTGCGCTCGACGAACGCGTCATGCTCCAGGAAGCGGCCTCTGGCCTTGGGGCCGCCGAAAAGGCGGCGCTGACGAGCGCCCACAATCAGCTGTTGAACCGCGTGCGCACCGGATGCGCGGCGCAAATCGATCAAGCAGCGGATGTGATGACCTCGCTGCTCGCCGACGCGCGGGCCGCGATCGCTGCCCTCGACGCGGTGGACGCCGCGCTCAACGCCCGCATCGATGGCCATGGCGCCACTGTCCCGGAATTGAAGAAGTTCCTGCAGCGTTTGCTGACGACGCTGGAGCGGAATTCCGGTGCCGGCGCCACGGCGAATGGTGCCGCGAAGGCCGCTCCGCAGGCGGCGGCGGAACCAGCAATGCCCGCCCGCAACGGTCATGGAGCCGAGACGATGGCAAGTGTGGCAAGCGCCGTGGAAGCGAGCACCGGTCTGCCGGACCGGATCAACTCGCGCGACGAGGTCGTCAAATGCCTCGACCTCGTGGTCGCCTTCTACGACCGCACCGAGCCGTCCAGCCCCATCCCGCATCTCGCCCGGCGCGTGCGCCGGATGGTGCACATGGATTTCGTGGAACTGATGGAAGATCTCGCCCCGTCGGGGCTGAAGGAGTTCCGGCTGCTTGCCGGCGTTCCCGATCCCAAGAAGCCGGCCCAGAAGGATGAAAGGTAGAAAAGCATGCCAGCAGAGAGCAAAGCGAAGGTCATCGAAAGAAACCGCGCGCCGCGCGTGCAGATCGCCTACGACGTCGAAACCTACGGCAGCCCGACGACGATCGAACTGCCGTTCGTCATGGCCGTGATGGCCGATCTTGCCGGCGCGTCGCAGACCAAGGAAGCGTCGAAGTCGGTGCTTGACCGCAACTTCGTCGAAACCGACGCCAACCGCTTCCCGAAATTCATGGAGGCGATGGGGCCGCGCGTGAAGGCGCGGGTGAAGAACACGCTGCCGCAGGCCGAGGGCCAGGAGCGTGAGGAAGAGCTCATGGTCGATCTCACCTTCTCCAAGATGGGTGACTTCGCGCCGGACAAGATCGCCGAGCAGGTCCCGCAACTGGCCGAGATCCTGAAGATGCGCCGTCAGCTCGAGGAGCTGCTGGGCTTCATGGACGGCCGCGTCGACGCCGAAAAGCGCATCGCGCAGCTTTTGAACAACGAGCCGCTGCTGAGCAAGATCGCCAGCCAGGCGATGGATGACGGCAAGGGCGAGGAGTAAGTCATGGCCGAACAGCAAAAGACCGCAGCCGCCACCGCCGAGGCGGAAGCCATCGATCTCGGCGAATTCAGCGGACTCCTTGAAAAGGATTTCAAGGTCAAGAAGGACGACAGCGAGAAGCTGCAGCAACTGGTGCGCAACCTGGCTTTGGCCGCACAGTCGCGCTCCGAGACCACAACCATCTCTTCCAATGCGATCAAGTCGATCAAGTCGCTGATCGCCGGCATCGACAAGATGCTGACGACGCAGGTCAACGAGATCCTGCATGCGCCGGAAGTGCGCGAAATGGAAGGCACGTGGCGCGGCCTCTGGTACCTGATCAACAACACCGAGACCGATACCAAGCTGAAGATCCGGGTGATGAACATCTCCAAGGAGCAGCTGGCCGACACGCTCGAAGACTATGAAGGCCAGATGTGGGACCAGAGCCCGATCTTCAAGAAGGTCTACACGGACGAGTATTCGATGCTGGGCGGCGAGCCGATCGGCTGCATCATCGGCGCCTATGAGTTCTCCAACCACCCGCGCGACGTCGGCCTGCTGCGCAACATTTCCGGCGTCTGCGCCTCGGCGCACACGCCGTTCATCGCCGCCGCCTCGCCGCGGCTGTTCCGCATGGACAGCTGGCAGGAACTGCCCAACCCGCAGGACCTGCAGATGATCGTGAACAACCCGGCCTATGCCTCGTGGCAGTCGCTGCGCGAGAGCGAGGACGCCCGCTATATCGGGCTCACGATGCCGCGCGTGCTGGCACGCCTGCCCTACGGCTCGGAGACCGTTCCGGTGAAGGGCTTCACCTTCGAAGAAGAAGTGGGTGGCGACCACAACAAATATGTCTGGATGAATGCCGCCTTCCCGATGGGCGTCAATATCAACCGCAGCCACAAGCTCTATGGCTGGGGCACCCAGATCCGCGGCGTCGAGAATGGCGGCACGGTGCTGAACCTGCCGGTGCACGCCTTCCCGACCGACGACGGCTCGATCGCGATGAAATGCCCGACCGAAGTCGCCATCGACGACCGGCGCGAGGCGGAACTGGCGAAACTCGGCCTGATGCCGATCCTGCACCGCAAGAATACCGACCTCGCGGCCTTCATCGGCGCGCATTCGCTGCAGGACGACGAGACGCGCGCCGGGCGCCTGGTCGATCCGGACGCGCAGGCGAACGAACGGCTGAGCGCCAACCTGCCCTATCTGTTCCCGGTCTCGCGCTTCGCGCACTACCTCAAGGCGATTGCGCGCGACAAGATCGGCTCGTTCAAGGAACGCACCGACATGGAGATCTGGTTGACCGAATGGATCAACCGGTATGTGCTGGCCAATCCAGCCTTTGCCGATGACAAGGCGCGCGCCAAGCGCCCGCTCGCTGCGGCCGAGGTCCAGGTCGACAGCGTCGAGGGCCGGCCCGGTTACTACAATGCCCGTTTCTACCTGCGTCCGCACTACCAGCTGGAAGGCATCAACGCCTCGCTCCGGCTGGTATCGGAACTGCCGTCGGTGAAGGGCTGAAAATCGTTAAGCAAAGTCATCTTGTTTGTAGCGGTGGAGAAAGACAATGCCAGAGAGAACCGATGCGCCTTCGACGAAGATCGACGGCTTCCTGAAAGTCCCGGACATCAAAGGCCCGAGCAAGCGCGACGGCCATGAAGACGAAATCGAGATCCATGGCGTCGACTATAAGATGATCGCGCCCTACGACCCGAATTCGCTCTCGCGGCGCGGCCGCGTGTCGATGGGTATGATCAAATTCATCAAGCATTACGACAAGTCGTCGCCCTATCTGAAGAAGGCACTGTTCGAGAACAAGGCGCTCGACGAGGTGGTGTTCTCGGCACGCCGCACCATCGACGGCGAGACCAGCGACTATCTGGTGGTGACGCTCACCGACGCCTCGATCATGGAATACGACATGCGGCAGGCGCACGACGAACCAGACCTGATCGAGGAAGAGGTCAGCTTCGCCTACAAGAAAATCAAGTTCGTCTACGACAAGGACGACGAGATCGAAATGGACGTCTATGTCGGCAAGTGAGGCCAAGCGGCCGGCCGCGAAGGCGCAGCTCGCCGGCAGCTCTCGGGCAAAGCGCGAGGCCGTCCAGCCCTCCCTCTGGGACCGCCTTGTCAACGATTTGCCCGGGCTGACGTCGGAGATCGATGGGCTGCGCCGCCTGCTGGATGAAGAACTCGGCGCCGAGCGCGTCGAGGCCCTTCTTGCCGGCAGCGCCCGCGTCATCGATGCCGATGCGGAATTGACGCCCGAGCAGAAACGGCGACTGCACAGGCTGGTCTTCCAGACCGAGCACCGCACCGAGATCGAAAGCCGCGGCGTGGTGGTGTCGGCGCGCGTGCTCAGGGAAGCGGTCCGGCGCGATATCGAGGCCCTGTTCAACACAGAGCGTTTCGAGTCCGTCCCGATGCTTTCCGACGCCGAGCATGAACAGTCCTTGGACGAATTGCCGCCGCTTGCCGATTTTCCGGAGGTGCGGCGCAGCGTCGTCAATTACGGCGTGCCGTCCTTTTCGGGCCGTTCGTCGCGGGATTTCGACCGCGATACTTTAGCGCGCGAAATCCGTGCGGTGCTCGCCACTTTTGAGCCGCGCCTCAAGGAAAGCGCCACGACCGTCAACGTCACGCTTGGCGACAAGACCGTCGGTCTCAAGATCGAGATCGACGCCGTGCTGATCATGACGCCGACGCCGGAACGCATGCGGCTGCGCACCACGATCAATCTCGACAACGGCCTGGCGCGAACCGAATTCCGGGAGACCTGAGATGGATCGGGTCTTCGTGGAGTATTACGAAGAGGAACTGACCCATATCCGCGCGCTGGCCGCGGAATTCGCCGACATGCATCCGGCGGTGGCCCGCAACCTTTCCCTCGATACCGTCCCCTGCCCCGATCCCTATGTCGAACGGCTGCTCGACGGCGTGGCCTTTCTTGCCGCGCGCACGCGGCTGAAGGTCGACGCCGAGCGCTCGCGCTTCTCGCGCGCCGTGCTCGACGTGCTCTATCCCGACCTTGTGACGCCGGCGCCGGCGACGGCGATGGCCGTGCTGAAACCTGGACAGCAGGTGCAATCGATGATCGCCGGCCATGCCGTGGCGCGCGGCACGCGGTTGGTTTCCGGCCTGCATCCTGGGCTCTCGACGCGCTCGACCTTCACCACCGCGCAAGAGGTCACGCTGTGGCCGATCGCGATCAATTCGGTCAGCTATTTCCAGGACCGCAGCGCGCTCGCCGCCGCCGGCATCGCGCCGGTCGGCGGCGTGCGCGGCGAAGCGGCATTCCGCATCGCGCTTACCCGGACCGGAAAGGGCAAGCTCAGCGAATTGTCGCTCGACCGCCTCGATCTCTATTTCGCCGGACGCGCCAAGGCGCCGCTCATCTTCGACGCGATCTTCGGCGCCTGTTCGGCCGTCGGCGCGCGGCCGGAAGGCAAGACCAATCCGCTCGCCGCGCTGCCCGAGCCCGAAATGGTCGGGATCCACGACGATGAAGCGCTGATGCCGCGCACGCGGCCGACCTTTGAGGGATACCGGCTGCTGCGCGAATATTTCATGATCCCCGAACGCTTCCACTATGTGCGCGTCGCCGGCCTGCAGCCGGTGGTGCGCAAGTGCGATGGGGGAATGGAGATCGTCCTCCTGTTCCGGCGTCCCGTGCCGGAGCTCGCCGATGTGACAGCGGCCGATTTCGAGCTGTTCGCGACGCCGATCATCAATCTGTTCGAACGCGAGTGCAACGTCATCGAGATCGATCCGCGCCGGACGCGCCAGGTGCTGCACGCCGACCGCACCCGGGCGCGCGATTTCGAGATCTTCCGGGTCACTCGGGTGGAAGACGCCGATGCCGAAGGCAGCGAGGCGACCATCCCCGAACTGTTCAGCCTGGGACAGAACCGCGGCAGCGGCTGGGTCTATTCCGCCGAGCGGCGCCCGCGGCGGGCCACGGAGGATGAACGGCGCGACGGCCTGACCCGCACCTCCTACACCGGCGACGATGTCTTTATCGCAGTCTCGCGTCCGGCCGGCAGCCAGCCGAACCGGCCGCTCAAGCGGCTCGACGTGATGGCGCTCTGCACCAACCGCGACCTGCCGATCCTGGACGATACGCCGTCGCTGACGCTGGAGACCGCCGACCCGGTGGAAGCGGTACGCCTGCTCGGCGCGCTGCGACCGCCGCAGCCGGCGATCCCGGCGGCGCTGCCGGCCGGCGCCGAAGGCGAATCCCGCGCCGACAATCTCGCCTGGCGGCTGGTGGCGCAGCTCTCGCTCAATTTCCTGAGCCTCGCCAAAGAAGGCCGCGGCGTCGATCCGCTGCATGCCTTGCTCGACCTCTATGCCGATCGTGGTGATCCGAGCCTTGCCCGCAACGTGCATTCGATCACCCGGATCGATTCGCGGCCGGTGATCGAGCGGCTCAAGATCGACGGGCCGATGTGTTTCGGACGCGGCACCGAGGTGACCCTGCATGTCGATCAGTCGGTTCTGGCGGGCCAGAGCACGCTGCTGCTTTCGGCCCTGCTGGCGCGGCTGTTTGCCCGCCATGCCGGGATAAACGGTTTCGTGCGGACGCGTACGCGGCTGCTGCAGAAGCAGGAGGATGTGCCATGGCCGATGACGCCCGGCAATCGCTACCTGATCTAGCGCAGCCCGCCCCAGCCGAGGCCGAGGCGCTGTCGGAGAGCTTCGACTTCTTCGAGCTGTTGCGCCGCCTGGAGCAGCGGCGCGGACTGTTCGGGCATTCCGGAACCGCGGACCGTGAGCCGGCAAGGCTCGGCCAACATGTGCGCCTGAGCTTCTCGGCCAGGGACGTGATCAAATTCCAGGACGCCAGGGACAAGGCTCCGGCGCGGGTGACGATCGCCAATCTCGGCCTGCTCGGGCCGGAAGGGCCGATGCCGCTGCATCTGACGCGCTGGGTGCTCGACCGGCTGTCGCAGCGCTGGTTCAGCGGCGCCGACGCCGAGCAGACCAGCGACACGACCTTCGTCGACTTCGTCAACATCCTGCAGCATCGCATGATCGCGCTCTACTACCGCGCATGGGCCGATGCGCATCCGGCGGTGCAGGTCGAACGTTCGGTCGGCGGGCGCGTGCGCGCCATGCTGGAGGCCATGGCTGGCATCGGCCTTCCCGGCACGCAGGATTCCGAACTCGATGCGGTGCGGCTGCGCCAGGCCGGGTCGCTGGCCAACCAGGTCGACGGCGCGGAGCGGCTGACGCTTTTTCTCGCCACGGCCTTCAAGGTGCCGGTTGAAATCAAGGAATTCGTCGCCGCCTGGATCACCATTCCCACGGCGCTGCAGAGCCGCGTCGGCAAGGCCTATGCGGCGCTCGGCGGCGGGGCAACGATCGGCCCGCGCGTCTTCAGCCGGCAGAGCCGGATCGAATTGCGCGTCGGCCCGCTGAGCCTCGACGACTTCAAATCGTTCCTGCCTGGAGAACGGCGCCTTGCCCTGTTCAAGAAGGCAGTGCGCGACATGATCGGCGAGGCGCTGGACGTCGATCTCAGGGTCGTGCTCGCGCGCGAGGCGGTACCCGCGCCGAAGATGGGAACCATCCAGCTCGGCCGTACCTCCTGGCTTTCGCGCCCTGTCGAAAAGGGCGACGCCGACGATCTCAGGCTGCGCACCATCGTCGGTTGGCGACCGGACATGGCGGAGGCAGCCTGATGAGCCTCCTGCTGACCCTGGAACAAGGCCCGCGCTCGCAGGTGGTCAGACAGGCCCGGCTGGACGAGGGCGAGCTGGTGATCGGCCGCAGCGCCGATGCCGGCTGGCAGATCGACGATCCGGACATGTTCGTCTCACGCGCGCACTGCAAGATCAGCGGCGGCCGCGACGGCTATTACGTCACCGACACGTCGAGCAGCGGACTGTTCATCGACGATTCCGACAGCCCGCTCGGCACCGGCAGGTCGACGCGCCTGCAAAGCGGCATGCGGCTGCGCATGGGCGACTATGTGCTTCATGTCGAGGTGCAGCCCAGCGCCGGCCACACCTCCATCGGTCAGGCGCCGATCGCCAATGCCGCGCCGGCATGGTCGCCACAATCGCGGACGCCGGCCAGCATCGGCGGCGACGACTTCTTCTCGGCCAAGGTCGAGGAAGAGCCGCTGCGGCCGCGCCCGGCCGGGCTGCCGGATCCGTTCGAGCAGCCTGTGCCCGGAGCTTACGATCGCAGTTCCAACCAGCGCAGCTCGCCCGCCTTCGACGACCCGTTTAGCCTCGATCCGGTGGCGACGCCGGCATCGAACAACGAGCCCGCCGTCGGTCGGTCGGATCCGTTCGGCTTCGGCGACATGCCGTTGCGCAGCGACACGCCCGAACCCGCGGCGAAACCGTCCGGCTTCGACGATTTCGGCTTCGGGCCGGCCGCGGCGCCCGCTTCCAGCAACAGTGCCGATCCAGCTGGCCGCGTCGAGCGGCCCGCGGAGAAGCCGCAGGCCGCCCGTCCATGGGAGATGCCGGTGCGGGCCGAACCCGGTGCGCCGCCGCGTCCCGCTCCCAAACCGTCACGTCCGATGCAACCGGCGCCCAGCGACATGGCGTTGCGCGCGGCGTTCCTGCGCGGCATGGGCGTCGAGGAGGCCGATTTCCCCGGGCGCGATCCGATCGCCGAAATGGAGAAGTTCGGGCGCGAATACAGGCTGATGCTCGATGGGCTGATGCAGCTCTTGCGCAAGCGCGCCGAGGAAAAGGGCAGCGCGCGCGTCGCCCAGACCATGGTCGGCGCCTCCGAGGTCAACCCGCTCAAATTCCTGCCGACGGTCGAGGATGTCATCGTCACCATCATCGCGGAACGCAGCCCCGGCTTTTTGTCCGGCGAGGCGGCGATCGGCGACGCGGTGAAGGACCTCGCGCAGCACCACGTGCGCGCCTGGCGCGGTGTGCAGGCGGCGCTGCGGCGCATGATCGACCGCTTCGATCCGGCCGCGATCGAGGAAGAGCTCAAGTCCAATTCGGCGATCGGCAATCTGCTTGCCGGCGGGCGCAATGCCAAGCTGTGGGAGCTTTACCAGAAACGCCATCGCGACATCGCCCAGAGCGCGGAATCGAGCTTCCTGGGCGAGATCGGCGCAGATTTCAGGGACGCATACGAAGAGGAGTAGGGACATGATCGACAGACGTGAATTCATCGTCGCCATCGGCGCGACGGGGCTGCTTGCGGCTTGCCAGAGCGGCCCGCCGAAACCATCGGTCATCTCGGTCAACGTGACCGGTGGCGCGGGCATGAATCCGGGACCGGGCGGCGGCGACAGGCCGGTGACCGTGCTGGTGATGCGGCTTGCCAGCACAGGCAAGTTCAACTCGGCCGATTATTTTGCGCTGCAGGGCGATGCCGGCTCGGCGCTGGGCGCCGACCTCATCGGATCGGACGCGATCTCGGTCGCTCCGGGCAAGACGGCGGCCAAGACCATCACGGTCGAACCGAACGCGACGGCGCTCGGCTTCGTCGCGCTGATCCGCGAGCCAGGCGGACGCAATTGGCGCACGACCAAGTCGGTATCGCCGGGGTCGAAATTCACCATCAACGTCAGCCTCGGCAAGGGCGGCATTTCCGCCTGACGACGAGACAGCACGGCAGTGCAGAGAGCAGTGGCATGAGCGACGCAAACAGGGTGCTGTGGTCCGAGGGACTCTTCTTGAGGACCCAGCACTTCCAGCAGCAGGACCGGTTCTTCGAGGGGATGGTGCGCGGCGCGTTGCAGGCCGGCCAGCTCCATACGTTCGGCTTCCAGCAGCTGACGCTCGACCAGTCGCTGCTCGATGCCGGCCAGGTGTCGATCGTGTCCGCCCGGGGCATCTTCCCGGACGGCACGCCCTTCTCCATTCCGGAACTGATGGACGCGCCGAAGCCGCTGCCGGTCACGGCCGACACCGGCGCCGGGCCGGTGCTGGTGGCGTTGCCGCTCGAGCCGCCCGGCGGCGTCGGCTTCGATCCGGCGCATTCCGCGTCGACGGGCGCGCGCTACCACGGCAAGATCGTTGCGGTGCGCGATGCCGTGCAGGGCGGTGCCGATCCGGAGGAGATCGAGATCGCGCGGCCGCAAGCGGTGCTGCTGGCGCCCGGCAAATCGGTCGGCGGCTACACGGCGCTGCCGGTCGCCGACATCAAAGGCGTGCGCGCCGATGGCGGCGTCTCGCTCGACCAGGCCTTCCTGCCGCCGACGCTGATCACCGGCGCCGTCCACTGGTATCGGCAATTGCTGCAGGAGGTCGTCACCGGCCTTGACCAGATCGCCGAGGCGCATGGCAAGATGGTGATGGGCGGGGCCGGCCGCAGCGTCGAGGACCTTTTGATGCTGCACCTCGCCAATGCCGCGCGGCCGCGCCTTGCGCATATGCTGGCGCAGGATGTCTTCCATCCGGCCGAGCTCTATCTCGAGCTTGCCGGCCTCGCCGGCGAGATGGCCACCTACGGCTCGAGCTCGCGGCGGCTCGGAGAGCTGCCGGCCTACGACCACATGGCGCCCGGCCCCGCCTATATGGCGCTGGCCGACGCCTTGCGTTCGCTCATCCTCAGCCTGCGCTACATCGAGCCGAAGTCGCGCGCGCTGCCGGTCATGCGGCACGCGACCAATGTGTGGAAGGTGCGCATCGACAACCCGAAGCTTTTGGTCGCCAGCCGCATCGTCATCCGCGTCGGCTCCGAGCTTTCGGAGGATGCGCTGCGCAAGATCTTTGTCAACCAGGCGACGGTCGGCTCCGCCGACCAGTTCGAAGGCCTATGGAAGTCGCGCCTGCCGGGCATTCCGCTGAAACCGCTGCATTCGCAGCCGCGCGAGATCCCGTATGACGGCGACAGGCTGTGCCTGGAGCTCGACCAGAAGAGCGAGCATTGGGCCTCGCTGCTCGACGCGCCCGGCTTCGTCATCGGTGTTTCCGGTGTACTGCCGAGCGAGCCGCAGGTCGACTGCTATTCGGTGAACAGGTGAGGCCATGAGCCGGGATGATCCTTTCGGACTGTCGGAGGATCGCGAGCGAACCCGCATCCGGCTGACGGGTGCCGCGCCCCGGCCGATGGCGCCGCTGGCGCCCGGCGCGCCGGTCAAACGGGCGCGTGCCCATCCCAACACGCTGATCAACATCTTCGCGCCGCTGCTCGAATTCGCGCCGGAACTCGAAAGCGCGCTGGCGCCGGAGAACCCGGAAGTCATGCGCACGCGCCTGCTCGACGAGCTGGTGCGGGCGCGCGATGCCGCTGTTGCCGCGGGCTCGTCGCTGGAGCGCGCCGACCAGGCGGCTTGGGCGGTGGCGGCGCTGCTCGACGATCTCGCGCTCAACACGCCGTGGGGCGGCGCCAGCGCCTGGCCGCGCCAGCCGCTGGTGGTCATGCTGCACGGCGATGTCGATGCCGGCACCCAGTTCTTCACCCGCCTCGACGAGCTGGAGCGGCATCCCAACCGCGACCGCGAAATGCTGGAGCTGCAATATTACTGCCTTGCGCTCGGCTTCCGCGGCAAGTACCGCGTGCCCGGCCGCGCCGGCGACCGTTCGCTCAATGCCGTGCGCGTGGCGGCGGCGCGCTTCCTGCGCAATGCGGACGCCGAGGACGCACCGCTGTCGCCGAACTGGAAAGGCGTGATCGCCTCCGACGAGCCGCAGCGCTTCATCGTGCCCATCTGGGTGATGGCGCTTGCCGCGATCGTCGTCGCCGCAGCCGCCTATATCGGCCTGTCGATGGGCCTGAGCAGCCAGGCGGTCGAGCTCTCCGCGCTGGTGCGCACGCTGCCGCCGGCCTCGCGCGGCGACATCACCCGCGCCGCGCCCAAGCAGGATGCACCCGCGCCCGAGCCGCAGCCGGTCGATTTCGCGCTGCTGCCGGAATTCAAGGCCGAGGCGCCGGACAACCTCAAAGGGGCGCTCAGCGGCACCGAGAGCGTCTCGCTGGCCAAGCTGATCATCCAGTCCTCCAATCCCGAGCTGTTCCAGTCTTCCCGACCGACGCTGACGGAAGGCTACGAGCCGCTGATCGCAGCGATCGCCAAGGTGATCCTGGACAATAAGGAACTGATCGGAAAAATCACCGTCGTTGGCCATACCGACAATGTGCGCCTGCAAAAGTCCAACCCGCTGGCCAGCAACCAGCGGCTGTCGGAAGCGCGCGCCGAAACCATAGCCAAGCTTCTGGTGCAGGCCGGCGTGCCGCCGGAGAGCATCTCTTCCGAGGGCCGCGCCGAAACCGATCCGGTGGCCGACAACTCGACGCGCGAGGGCCGCGCGCTCAACCGGCGCGTAGAGGTTCTGGTCGAGAAGAGGCTCTGAGATGTTCATCCTGCGCTTCCTCTGGGCCGTCATCACCTCGCGTTTTCTCTGGACGCTGATCGGCATCGCGCTGCTTTCGCTGCTGATCTGGGTGTTCGGCCCGATCGTGCAGGTCGGCCCTTACGCGCCGTTCGAATCCGACAATGTGCGCATCGCCATCATCGCCGGGCTGATCATCCTGTGGCTGATCTGGCTGATCATCGCGCAGCGCCGCGCAATCCGCGCCAACCGCATGTTCGTCGCCGAGATCGCGGCGCCGGTCGCCGAAAAGCAGCTTACGCCCGGCGAGGAAAGCGTGGCCGCCGTCGGCGCCAAGTTCGGCGAGGTGATGGCGGAGCTGAAGCGCCGTAAGCTCGGCGGCAGAAAATTCCTGCGCGAGATGCCCTGGTATGTGATCGTCGGTCCGCCGGCCACCGGCAAGACCACGGCATTGCGCCAGTCGGGCCTCAATTTTCCGATCGACCTCACGGACGACCTGCAGGGCGTCGGCGGCACGCGCAATTGCGACTGGTTCTTCTCCGAGAACGCGGTGCTGATCGACACGGCGGGCCGCTACGTCCAGCAGGAAAGCCAGCCGGATGTCGACGCGGCGGAGTGGCTGGGCTTCCTCGACCTTCTAAAGAAGCACCGAGGCCGGCGCGCGCTCAACGGGGTGATCGTGGCGTTGTCGATCGATGCGCTGTCGGAGGGCGACGACGCGATCAAGGCGCATGGCAGAAAGATCCGCCGCCGGCTGGCGGAGCTGAACGACCGGCTGGAGATCCGCCTTCCTGTCTACCTGATGCTGACCAAGGCCGATCTGATCAAAGGGTTCGAAGCGTTCTTCGGCGGCTTGTCGACCACGGCGCGCGAGCAGGTGTGGGGAACCACTTTCCCGCTCGATGCCCGTGTCAGTGCCGGCACGATCCAGACGGAACTCGCCAGGCTTGCCACCGAACTGGAGCGGCGGCTGGTGCCGCGGCTGGAGGACGAGGACAAGCTTGGCCAGCGCGCCGAGATCTTCCGCTTCCCGGCGCAACTGGCGAGCCTCTCCGAGCCGATCCAGGTGCTGGTCGAGGCGATGTTCGGCGAGAGCCGCTATGAGGAAGCCGCCTGGCTGCGCGGCCTCTATCTGACCTCGGCGACGCAGGAAGGCGCGCCGATCGACCGGCTGACGGCGGCGCTGTCCTCATCGTTCGGGCTGCCGCCGCGTCGCGCCATGCCGGCGGCGCGCGTCGAGAAGCGCAGCTTCTTCCTCAGGAATCTGCTCACCGAAGTGATCTTCAAGGAAGCCGGCCTCGGCACATTCGATCCGTTGGCGCAGCGCCGCCGCGCCTGGATCTGGCGCGGAGCCGCCGCCGCCTGTGCGCTCGCCGCCCTGCTCGCCGGCGGACTGTTCACCTGGTCCTATCTCGACAACCGCAATGCGATCGCCGAACAGGCCGGCCAATTCGAGGCGCTGCAGGCGCCGCTCACGGACGTCGCGGCGATGCCGGCCGCGGTCGAGCAGCCGACCATGGACGGCGCGCTGGCGGCAATGGACGCGGTGGCCACGGCCCGCACGGCACCGCCGGATGCCGTCCACAACCTGCTCGGCCCGACCGCCTCGGCCGAGCTCATACGCGCGCAGACCGATACCTACGACCATGTGCTGCGCAACGTGCTGGAGCCGCATATGGTCGCGTTGCTGGAGGCGACGATGTGGCGGCAGATCCGCGATCCGGATTTCATGCTCGGCGCGCTGAAAACCTACCGGATGATGACCGGCCTGTCGCAGATGGATACCGACTTCGTGCAGAACTGGTGGGTGAACAGCCTGCCACAATTCGCGCCGGCCGCACCCTTCCCGACCGCCGATGCCGAAGAGCACCAGCTTGCCGCGATCCGCCGCATGGCGGTCGACGACAGCTACATCGCGCCGGACAAGGAGCTGGTCGCCGAGGCGCTGAAGACGGTCTGCACGATCTCGCTGCCGGAGCGCGCCTACAAGCAGCTTCTGGCCGACCCGGAAGTGGCGGCGGTCAAGGAATGGGTGCCGGCGAATTTCGCCGGACCGAACGGCGCCAAGGTGTTCGCGCGCCGCTCCGACAAGACGCTGCGCGTCGGCGTTCCGGGCCCCTATACCTATGCCGGCTTCCACGACGCGATCCTCGACCGGGTCGAAGATGTCGCCGGACAGGCGGCGCTCGACCGCGCGGTATTTGCCGGCGGCTGTTCGGAGAATTCGGAGACGTCGGTCTCGGCGCTGTCGGAAGACATTCTGAAGCTCTATTACGACGACTATATCGCGCAGTGGGATAGTTTCCTGCGTGACATGCGGCTGGCGCCGCTGACCGACCTCAACGTCGCCAGCGAGAACCTCAAGGATCTTTCCAGCGCCGACTCCGCGCTGAAGCGCCTGCTCACCGCGGTGGTGCAGGAGACCGACCTGACCCGTTCCGACGAGGCGTCGGCCGACGACAAGAGCGGCGCTGCCAAGACCGGCTCGAAGCTTTTGAGCAAGCTCGGCAAATTGGGCAAGGTGGTGAAGACGGGAGCGAAATTGCTGCCCCGCGCGGGCTCGGCCGATCAGGTCGACATGACCGGCAGCCTGGTGGCCGAGCACTTCAAGCCGCTCAAGGGCACGATCGCCCAGGTCGACGGCCAGCCGCCGGCGCTCGACGCCGCCATCGTGGCGCTCACGGCCCTGTCCAATGTGTTGCAGACGGTGACCGCCAACCCCGATCCGCAAGACGCCATCAAGAAACAGGGTGGGCTTGCCGAACTGACAGGCGCAGTCGCAAGGCAGGCGCAGATCCTGCCCTCGCCGATCAACGACTGGCTGGGCGGAATTGCCGGCGACACAAGCGGCCTGTCGCAGAAGGCCGTCACCAACGAGCTCAACGCCATCTGGCGCGCCGACATCCTGCCCTTCTGTCAGGCGGCGCTCAACAACCGCTATCCGTTCAGCCCCGACAGCGCGGTCGACGTCAATGTGCGCGACTTCCAGCGCCTGTTCGGCCCGACCGGGCTGATCGACGCCTTCACCAATGACCATCTGATCAACTATGTCGACACCGCCAGCGAGCCATGGAAATGGCGCGCCGATTTCGGCCTCGACCCGGCGGCGCTGGCGGCGTTCGAGCAGGCGCGCCACATTCGCGACGATCTGTTCCCCGGCGGCACCGGTCCCGTGATGAATTTCACGCTGGAACCCAAGGATCTGTCGCCCAACGTGGCGCGGGTGACGCTCAACCTCGATGGCCAGAACCTCGTCTACTACAACAACGCAACCAGGCCGCAGCCGATGACATGGCCGGGCAAGGACGGCACCGGCGTGATCTCGCTCGCCTTCCAGCCGGTCGACGGCTCGCCCGAGGTGATGCTCAACGAGACCGGCAGCTGGGCGTGGCTGAGGATGCTGCGCGGCGGCCGCTTCAACGCGACCAAGCTCACCGACGTCTACAGCCTGCGGCTCGGCACCAAGGGGATGTGGGCCGATTTCGAGCTCAAGGCGGCCAGCGTCGAGAACCCTTACACGCTCGAAATGTTCAAGAAGTTCACATGTCCGCCGCAGATCTGATCCTGCCCGGCTTCTACGGCAAGATGCCCGCCGCCGGCGATTTCGTGACGCGCCGGCTGCCGGGCGATTTCGTGCGCGTGTGGGACCGCTGGCTGGCGCAACATATCGTGCCGCTGTTCGGGGTGGAAACCTGGCCGGCGGACACGGCGCTGCGGTTTCTGGCCGGCCCTGGTTCCTTCGGCGCCTCGGCAGGCATCGTGCTGCAAAGCGCCGACCGGGTCGGCCGGCGGTTCCCGCTCAGCGTCGTCGCCCGGATTTCGGAGGCGCCGCTGAAGCTGGCTTATGCGGATAGGTGGTTTGACGGCATCGAGAATGCCGCCCTCGCCGCGCAACGGGGCGAGCTGACGCCCGACGAACTCGACGCGGCGCTTGCGGACCTGCCCATTCCGCCCGTCGAGGGTGAGGGCGATGTCATCGACGGCCTCGTGGCATGGACGGCGCATACGGATATTTTCGACGTCGATCCGCAGGCGCCGCAGCCGGTGCTGGAGCAGATTTTCGCGGCTAGTTGGGAGACCAGCTGATGCAGATCTGGAACCAGATGGGCTATCCGCACCAGTTCACTATGGGCATGGACAAGGCCGGCCATGAATGGCTCGTCGTCGTGGTGAAGGGTACGTTCGACTTTCCTGAGAAGCCTGGCGGACTGGTGCAGAAATCGGCCGAGCAGGTGCCGCTGGTGATGGCCGACACGCACACCGGCGTGCCGGGCTATTCGGCGACGCTGTGGGAGACGGATTTCGCCTTCCGTAAGCCGCGCTGCGATGTCATCGCCAATGGCTGCGCCTATGCGCCGGGAGGGCGCCCGGCCGAGCGCGTGCCGGTCGGCATCAAAGCCGGCAACTGGTCGAAGCTGTTCGAAGTCGTCGGCCACCGCGAATGGCGTGCTATCGGGCCCGTGTTCACTGCAACGGCGCCGCAGCCCTTCCTGAAACTGCCGATCTCCTACAACGTCGCCTGGGGTGGCGTCGACCGGCTGGATCCGGAGGACAAGCTGCCTGCCAGCTACAAACACAATCCGGTCGGCACCGGCTGGTCGCGAACCAGGAACCAGCGTCTCATTCCTGGCCTGCGGCTGCCGAACACGCAGGCCGTTGGTGAAGAGATCCGTTCACCCTTCGGCGACTACAAGCCGATGAGCTTCGGGCCGATGGGCCGCGGCTGGCCTGGCCGCATTGAATATGGCGGCACCTATGACGACAACTGGACGAAGAACATTTTTCCGTTCCTGCCGCCGGACTTCGACGAACGCTATTTCCAGATGGCGCCTGAGGACCAGCAGATCGATCACCCGCATGGCGGCGAGGAGATTGCGCTTGTGAACCTCACGCCCGATGGGCGTGTTAGCTTTCGGCTGCCGTCGACTGCATTGCCCATCACCTTGTTCAAGGGGAACCAAAAGGCCTACGAAGGTGATATTTTTCCCGACACCGTCCTCCTTGACCCCGAAAGGCGTCGCTTCTCGCTGGTCTGGCGCGTCTCACAGCGAATCCAGCGGACCATCCTCGATTTCTCCGAGTGCTGGGTCGGTCCGCCCACGCCGGCAATGCTGAAGGCGCGCGCGACAGGCCGCACCTATATCCGCGCCAACGGCACGGCGCCGGAGGAGGAGGAAGCATGACCTCCCCGGTCGAGATCGTTTCGGTTGGTATGGTGACGGCCGTTGGCCTTGACGCGCCCTCAGCCTGCGCAGCGATGCGCGCTCGGCTCGATGGCTTCCAGGAAACCCGTTTCGTGGGCTCACCCGCGGGCTGGCTTACGGGTGCGCCGGTGCCGCTGCCACGCAACTGGATCGGCGAAAAACGAATGGCCCACCTAGCAGCAGGGGCGATATCGGAAGCGTTCGGAAATCATCCGCAAGCTCGAGGGCAGACGGCGCTCATCCTCTGCCTACCGGAGGAGGATCGCCCCGGCCGCCCGGTCCGGGACAATCTCGCCTTGCTCCGCCGGATCAGCGAAATCGTCGAGATCGAACCTCATCTGCGTTCTCGCATCGTGGCTTATGGACGTCCTTCCGGGCACGTAGCGTTCGATCAAGCGCGCAGACTGCTTGCATCTGGCGAAGCTCCCTATGTCATGATTGCAGGCGTCGACAGCTATCTGACCGGATCAACAATTTCCCACTACCTCAGCAAGCGCCGCTTGCTTACGGCGGATAATTCCAACGGCTTCATTCCAGGCGAAGCCGCTGCGGCCATTCTCTGCTCGAGACCGCAGGGTAACGGTTTCCGGCTGTTCGGGCTCGGTCTTTCGCGCGAGGAGGCTTCTATTTACAACGACCAAGATCTGCCGTTGCGCGCCGATGGCATGACGGCTGCCTACGATGCGGCGTTCCACGAAACCGGGATTGATATGAACCGGCTCGGCTATCGCATCGCCGACCTGATCGGCGAGCAATACTGGTTCAAGCAGACCGCGCTGGCCTCGATCCGCCTGCTGCGGGGGCGCCATGAGTTCCAGGACCTATGGTCGCCCGCGGAGTCTCTGGGCAACATCGGTGCCGCAGCCGTTCCGCTTATGGTAGGCATGGCGTGGACCGCAGCCGGCAAAGGATATGCCGCCGGCAATCCGGTCCTCATCGAGGCGTCTTCCGACGCAGGTGCGTGCGGCGCCGCGGTGTTCGCTTACGGGAGAAGGGCATGACCGTCTACGCCAATAGTCTTGAGATTGCCTGCAAAGCGCAGGCTAACCAGGTCATCGCGGCCTTTCCTTACGTCTGCTTCACCCCGCCACAAACTCCGGCAACACCGCCCGGCGTCCCGGTACCCTATCCAACGTTTGGAATGGACAGCGACACGGACAACGGAACAGGCACAGTCAAGATCGGCGGAAAGACTGTCACGCAGAAAAACAAATCTTACTACACCAGATGTAGCGGCAACGAGGCGGGCTGCGCGCCAAAGAAAAACATCATCACCTCGGTCAATACGGGCAAGGAATACGCCCATGCCTGGTCCGGCGACGTCAAGATGGATGGCGAGCCGATCAGCCGTTTCACCGACATTTCATCGAACGATCACGCCTCCCCTACCGCGGGCGGACCTCCAATGCCGAAGGTCGCTACGGCCACGCCGGCAACCTTCAAATGCTCGGATCTCGAGATAAAGCCGTACAAGGAGCTGGAATGCCCGGAAGGCTATGAAAAGGAGCATACCGTTGAGGTCCAGTTCTTCACGGCCGAAGGTGTGCGCGACCTGACTCTGGACTGCTGCAAGGACTACGACGACAAAGAAGCGCCATGCATTTGCATGAAGGCGAAATGGATGGCGGGCGAAGCGGCAAAAGCCAAGGCTGCGGGCGCGCCCGGCAAAAAGGTGGTCGGCAAGAAGCGCAAAACCCCGCACAATAAAAAGTCTGCGGATGCCCGCAACTGGCTGAGCAACAATTCTGCCGGCAAGCTGGGCGATTTTACTGACGAATGCGTGAACAGCACGGTGAAAAACCTTGACGACCCCAAGATTCCGCCTGCCGTGCACGCCGCTGCCACAGAATGCCTCAAGACTGCGAACATGGAATACTTGAAGAAGAGCATGAACAAGTCCGAGAAACAGGTGAAGGACAAGAAAGCCTGCCACGGGACTTGCCCTAAGGCGAAGGATCAGGCTCGTCTTGTTCAAGTCGCCAAAAAGCGCCTCAGGAAGGCGGCGGGTGGGGAATCCGTCGTTGTGACAGCCGCGGATGTGGCCCCCTCGAAAGTTTCCTGCTAGCCGGAAAGGACGAAGCGAATGAAGATGGACAAAGAAGACCTCGAGGGATTCGCAACCGATCCGGACACCGACATCGAATGCCTGCAGGTTGCGCCGTTGAGCGGCAACAAAGTGGCCATCCTGTTCCTGCTCAGCGATGCCGACTACGTCACCACTGTCTCGGTGATTTTCGTCGTCGAGAATTTCGACCCCAAGAAATCCCGTGGTGCCCTGGTAACGTCTGAATGGCTGATGGCGCTCTCAGCCGCGCCTTCTGGCGAGTTGTTCGCACTTGAGGCGACCACCTGGATCTGGCGATACGCTGGTACGACTTGGGCACGTGACAAAGTCAGCGACAAAAGCCTCAGGCAGGTCTGGGCAGAGGATGCCGGAGGGCCGATCACGGTTGGCACGGACGGCGTGGCCTTCCGGCTCGTTGGGCCGCGATGGCAGGCGATTACGCCGCTCGGATCCAACGAGTACTTGGATATTCATGGACACCGCAAGCACGGCATCTATGCATGCGGTGAGATGGGCACTCTCCACCGCCTGATGGGTGCAGGCTGGCAGCCCTTGGAAACACACCGGCACGATCAGTTGCGCGGTATCGACGTCGCGCCTGACGGCAAGATCAGGGTCGCCGGCGATGACGGCGTCTGCCTTCGAATTGCAAATGACGAAATAACCGAGATAACCGCTACCGCCGACATGACTTATCTCTCCGTGCGAACCTTCAATGGCAATGCCTATTGGGGCGACGAGGCCGGGCTGAACATCGAAAAGGCCAACGCGCTTCTGCCATTCGAGGACACCGGCATTGCCTCAGACCTCCGCACGGATGGCGAGTTCCTGTACGTCGCCGGCATCGACACGGCGTGGCGGTTCGATGGCCGCAGATGGAAGACGCTGACTCTTGTCTACGATGACGGGCTTCGACTTATCTGAAACTGCCCAGCGGGGGCAGTATTTCTTTACCTCCGCAGACGAGGTTCACACTACGGACGTCTCACCAGACTGATGGCCGTTCTGCGACAGGTACGCTCGCACCTTGGCAAGGTCGAGGTCGGCAACGCGTTTCGGCGCGCCGTCGATCAGCATGCGCAAGACGAACATCTCTCCCGCTTCGGGATACTCGGCATAGAGGGCCTCAGCAATTTCCCGTCCGGCATCGCCGGCGGTCCGGAGGCCATCGAGATGAGCATCCAGCCTTTCGACAAGGCGCTCGAGCCGCTCCTCGTCCATATCGGGATTCTCGTCGGGATGCAGCAAATGATGGTCATAGACGGTCCAAAGAAACGCCGCCATTTCCGCGTGCTGACGCACGATCTCGCGCAGGACAACCTTGGGCATCAGTTGAGATTCACCGATGCCCCACGAACACGGTTGGTTGCGCTGGCATGGCTCGTTACGTAGGTGCCGCGGATCGTGATGCGTCCGTCTTTTTCCATGATGATCGTGGCCTTTCCGCAGCGAAGTTCAATGCGCTCATTTGCGTTGATCCTCACACGTTCTCCGTCCCGAACCACGTGCGGCGCATCAGATTTATGCGCGGGGTCAACAATCCGCCCGACAATCAGCGGCCGGCCTGGATCGCCCTCCTGGAAGAGCAGTGCCACCTCGGCGCCGATCATGTCCGAGGTCAATTCCGCGAGGCTTCGCGCCGACACGGCAGTTTCCTTTGGATTGCCCGGGAAAACCACAAGGGGGGAATCCTCACCGAAGCCCAGGAAAATGCCGATCACAACGCCATCAATCCGTTCTTTTGTCACCGCCATGGCCAGCCCTCAGTTCTGCTTTATCTCTGACCCCTTCATCGTGATGTCGCTCGAGGCCTTAACATTGATCTTGCCGGAGCCCTTGATGGAGATGTCGTTGCCTTCGATGGTTATGGTGCCGTCTTTCTTCATCGTAATCGCTGCGGAGCCGCATTTGAGGGCAATCGAATCGCCGGCCTCGATCAGGAATGTCTTGCCGACATTTATCTTTCCGTCCTCGCCGATTTGAACCATGCTCCCTTTGGCGATCCGCAACTCGTAGGCGCCCCCCACCTTGGTTCCGTCGTCGGCGGCGATTTCCGCACGCCTTCCCTTGCCGATCTTCGACTTCTGATCGCCGGCGATGTTGACGGTTTGGCCGCCGCCGATCGTCACGTCCTGATTTGACGCGATGTTCCAGCTGTCGTCGGCACCAATTTGGTGGCTCTGCGCCGACCCCACAGTGACCGACCGTGTCGCCCCAATCGTGTTCGTCTGCGAAGCGCCGACAGTTCGCGCTTCAGCCGCCCCCACCGTATCCACACGCGCCGCGCCCACCGTGACCGTCTGCACTAGCCCCACCGTCTGCGAGTGGTTCGCGTCGATGTTCTCCGTCGAATTCGAAACGACGTGAATCGTCTCGTTTGCCATCACCGTCAGCGACCTGTTCTTGCCCACCGTCTCGGTGTCGTTCGACCCGATATTCGTCGTCTGGTCGACGCCGATCTTGACCGTCTTGTTGTTGCCGACGTCCTCGTCGAGGTTGTGGCCGACGGAGTGCTTGGCGTCGTGGTCGATGCGGTCGGACTGGTCGTGCTGGACCGTCTTGTTGCGGTCGTGCTTGATCAGCAGGTGGTGATCCTTCTGGGCCTGGAAGTTGACCAGCTCGGAGCCGGCCTTGTCCTCGAACATCAGCTCGTTGTAACCGCCGCCGCCTTTCGAGGAATTCGACTTCCAGCCGGATTGCGTGGCGTTGCCGGGCAGCCCGTAGGGCGGCATCTGCGAGGCGTTGTAGACGCGGCCGGTGATGATCGGCAGGTCCGGATCGCCTTCGATGAAATCGACGATGACCTCCTGGCCGATGCGAGGGATCTGGATGAAGCCCCAGTTGCTGCCGGCCCAGGTCTGCGAGACGCGCACGAAACAGGAGGAGTTCTGGTCCTTCTTGCCGAGCCGGTCCCAGTGGAACTGCACTTTCACCCGCGCATATTTGTCGGTGAAGATCTCCTCGCCCGAAGGGCCGACAACGGTCGCGGTCTGCGGACCGCGCATGATCGGCCGCGGCGTGATGCGCGCCGGCCGGTAGGGCAGTTTGGTGGGCGCAACGCCGAGCACCACCTTGAAATTCTCGCTGTGAGCCTCGTTCTGGGTGCGGTAACCCGGGTCGAACAGCCGGTATTCGGCGCTGACCACCAGATAGTCCTGGTTCTGGTCGTCGCGCGGAAAGCTCTCCAGCGTGAACTTGCAGCCGGAAAAAAGGCCGCGCACCGTGCCAACCGCCGTGCTGTGCTGATGCACCGCCTGGAGCTCCTCGCGGCGGATCCCGGCGATCTTGTCGCCGCGCCCGACATCGAGATGCGCGCCGGGCTGGCGATAGTTCTCACCCGAAGCCTCCTTGTGGGCGAAAGGCTGGGCGGATTTCGCCATCAGATCGGCGCCGGGCTTCTCGAAATCATAATCCGTATGGGCATAGGCGCCCGGCCGCACCGCGCTGCCCGGAATCCACTCGGTGATGTATTCGACATCGCGCCGCGAGGCCTGGCCCTCGAAATTGTAAAGCACCTTCTCATAACCGGGCGCCGGCTTTAGCTTGCTCATCGCGTCACAGAGGATGAGCGTGTGCTTGCCCTCGTCATGCTCGAAGAAATAGAAGATGCCTTCGTGCTCGAGCAGCCGCTGCACGAAATCGAGATCGCTCTCGTCGTACTGAACGCAATATTCGCGCTGGGGATAGGACCCCTGCAGCCGCTTCTCGAATTTGGCGATGCCGTATTTCGAGAATATCTTCTCGACGATCTCCACCGCCGTCATGTTCTGGAAGATGCGGCAGTCGGTGGTGTTGCCGAGAAACCAGGGCCATGGCCTGACGGTCGCCTCGTAGAAGGCCAGGCGGTCCTCGATGCGGGTCAGTTTGAAATCCGACACGAGGCCGCTGAACCAGCGCTTCGGATCGGATTCGCCCTCGACCGAAACGACGCCACCCAGCATCTTCAACGGATCGATGTCGCGGTTCTTCGAGACGAAGCCGACCGTATAGGCAAAACAGCGGCTGATCTCATCGCGGCCGATGAGATGGGTGAAGGTCAGGTCGGCGCCCGCCGGCGTCTGCACAACCGTGGCGCGTTCGTTCGGCATGGTCGTGCCCCTCCTGGACGCGGCCGCCAGTATGATGGATTGAAGCCCCCGCTATGTTAACCGCATCACGTTCGGGAACTTTTCACGCCCACCGCACCGGACCACTTTCAGCCTAGCACATGTTTGGCGGCCGCCAAATAACAGCCGTGGCTAAACTGCCCATGCGCCGGTGTGAAACGCTGCTCTCCCGCCGCGCTCGCTAGCTGCTAGAATGCCAGAGCATTTCCAGGAAAGCTGCGTTGGCGTTTCCGCCTGGAATTGCGCGGAAAATAAGCATTTGTTGACCAAGTTGGGCGACGCTTCCGGATGTTCATCTCGCTCCAGATCAGCAATGTCGACAGGCTGCCGGCCGGCACTGTCGACAGCTATGCCGCCCGCGACCGCAGTTTCGAGATCGGCCGCGAGAATTGCGACTGGACGTTGTCCGATCCGGACAAGTTCATTTCGGGCCGGCACTGCGAGATCCGCTACCAGGCGGGTTCGTTCTGGCTCTACGATGTCTCGCGCAACGGCACTTTCGTCAACGGGTCGAGCCAGCGCATGAGCGGACCGCATCGGCTGGCCCAGGGCGACCGGCTGCTGATCGGCCGCTACGTCGTCGGCGTTTCAATCGAAGACGAACGGGCCGCGACCGGACATCCGCAGACCAGGACAGGATCGACGCAGCGCGAGCTGCCGCCCTCGCCCGGCGGCCCGTCGGTTCCCAGCCATGAGCCGTTCTTCACTCCGGCGGAACAGCGCCCGACCGGGACGGCGCCAGTCTCCAGATCGTCGGCCCCGCAGCCCGGTCCGGTGGCCCCGGCCAATCGGCCGGCGGAAGCGGACGCGATGCTGCGGGAGATTGCCAGGGCGGCGGGCATCGCGCCTGAATTGCTGCAGTCGCGCGACCCGCACGATGTCGCGGCCGAGATCGGCTCCGTGCTGAGGACCACGGTTGAGCAGCTATCCCTGCTGCTCAAGGCGCGCGCGGCGGCAAAGGTGCTCGCCAAGAGCTCGCACCGCACGATGATCGGCGCCGAGGACAACAACCCGCTGAAATTCGTGCCGGGCACTGACGACATATTGGAGATCATGTTCGCCAGGCGCAGAGCCGGCTATCTCGATGCCAGGCGCAGCATCGAGGATGCGTTCCGCGACCTGAAGACCCATGAGATCGCGACCTATGCCGCCATGCAGGCCGCGCTGTCCAGGTTGCTTGACGACCTGTCGCCGGAGGCGATCGCCAGGAAGATCCCGCCGGCTTCCTTCTCGTCCAGGAAGAGTCAGGCCTGGGATGCGCTTGTCGCGACCTGGCGGACGATGGAAGACAAGCACGAGAACGGCATGCTGGATGTCTTCCTCGCCTATTTCGCCGAAGCCTACGCCAAGGCCGACAAGCAGAAATAGCTGCGCGGCACGACCGCGCCGGCCGTATGTGACGGGTCTCATAGAAGAAGCCGCCCCTTCGAGCATCTTGCTCTCCGATTTCAATCGGCGGGCCGTTTCAATTGGGTATCCGGGCGACTAGAATGCCCAGGGACGCTTGCCCGGCGGGCAACGCGGCGTGGCTTGGGGCGTGTGCAGCAATGTCATGTTTCGGCGAGATGAGCCTGTCCATGCGGTGCACCGCCGAGGCTCAGGCTGGAACGCGTTTCCCCGGACCAAAACCTGCTCATTGCAATTCGAAGGCGGGTCGTCGCCGATGAGTTCCAAGGACGATCCTTCCAGGTCGGCGGATAGAACCGTCATCCGCGCGCCGCGGCCGAAGCAGAAGCCGCTTGCGGCTCCCGAGAGATCCGGTCCGGAAGGCGCACGTCCTGCTCCATCGCCTGCCAGCGAGGCGACAGTGTTCGACCCCGGCGGCGGTCGACAGATGCCAACCGGTTGGTCGTCCGGAACCGTGCTGTTTCAGGGGCCTGCCCCGGGAGCGGTGGACAATGCGACGCCGGGGCTGCCGCAGGACGCCGTGCTCGCCGCCGCCGAGGGCGTGCGATATGCCGCGACAAATCCGATCCTTGCCGCGGCGGCGCCGCTGCTGATGCTCTTCGGCCAATTGCGGCTGATACCGGTCGAACGGCAAGCCGCACCCTTGGCGGAGCGTATCGCCGATGCGATCGAGACCTTCGACCGCGCGATCGCCAAAGCCGGCGTAGCCGAGGAAGACGCACGCATCGCCAAGTTCGCCCTTTGCGAAACCGCCGACGACCTCGTCGGCAATCTACCTTGGTCGGACAAGGACAGCTGGCTTCAGCACAGCCTGGCGGCGCGGTTCTTCCACACCCAACCGACGGGCACGGGCTTCTATGGGGCGTTGAACAAGATTCTCGCCAAGCCGGAAGCGCATTACGACCTACTCGAATTGATGCATGCGTGCCTGTCGCTGGGCTTCGAAGGCCAGTATCGGGGGCTGGCGGGCAAACGAAACATGCTCGAACGCGTCCGGCGCGACGTCTACGACACGCTGCGCTACCTCAAGCCGCGCGCCAATGATGACATCTCGCCTCGCTGGCAAGGCATGGCGGCGGCGCTGCCGAAGGCAAGGGCGCGGCTGCCGCTCTGGGCGGCAGCGGCCGCCGCGGCGACGCTGGTGACAGCGGCCTTCTTCGGGCTGCGGGTGCTTATCGCCGACGAAGGCGACGCGACCGCCGGCGAATTGCTGGCGCTCAACCCGTCGACGCCCGTCACCATCGAGCGCGCCAGCGTGGCGGCGCCCACTGAGCCCGCGCAAGCCAGCCCGCCACCGCCCGCGGTTCCGGGCACCACCCAGATCGACCGCATCCGCGCCGCACTTGCCAAGGAGATCGCCGGCGGCGGACTGAGCGTCGGCGAGAAGGGCGAGTTCATCGTCGTCGAGATCAACAACCAGCTTTTGTTTGCGCCCGGCCAGGCGGAGCTGAAGCCGCAGTTCCAGCCTGTCGCCGCCGACATCGCCACGGCGCTCGATGCCGAACCCGGGCCCATCAATATCATCGGCCACACCGACAATGTGAAGCCGAAGAAATCGAGCACATTCAAATCGAATTTCGATCTTTCCGTTGCCCGGGCGAAGGCCGTCCAGGCGATGATGGCCAAGCAATTGAAGGACCCGTCGCGGCTGAGCGCCGACGGCAAGGGCGAGGATGAACCGATCGCCGACAATGGCACTGCGGAAGGCCGCGCCAGGAACCGCCGCGTCGACGTGATGATCCCGAAACAGGAGACCCTGCAGACGAGCGCGGCGGCGGAGAACGGCAACTGATGCGCTGGATGCTGCGGATCTTCAGCCTGGCCGCGCTTGCCGGTTTCTCGGCGGCGGTCTGGTATGCCGGGCCGCTGATCCGCTTCGCCGATACGCGCCCGCTTGGACCTGTGTGGCTCAGGGCCACCATCATCGGCGTCACCATCGTGGCACTCGCACTGTTCTACGGGATCCGCTTCTGGCAGCGGCGCAAGGCGCAAAAGGCGCTCGAAACGGCGATCGTGCGCAGCGACGAACGCAACGACGATTCGCAGGTGCTTGAAGCGCGCATGAGCGAAGCCATCGCGACGCTGAAGCGGACGAGCGGCAAGCGCAATTTCCTGTATGACATTCCTTGGTACATCATCATCGGCCCGCCAGGCGCCGGCAAGACGACGGCGCTGGTCAATTCCGGGCTGAAGTTCCCGCTTGCCGGCTCCGGCAGCGCGCAGCCGCTGGCTGGCGTCGGCGGCACGCGATCCTGCGACTGGTGGTTCACCGACGAGGCGGTGCTGATCGACACGGCCGGCCGCTATACGACGCAGGAATCGGACCGCGAGCGCGACAAGGCAAGCTGGCTCGCCTTCCTGGGACTGCTCAAGAAGCACCGCACCAGGCAACCGATCAACGGCGTGATCCTCGCCATCAGCCTTGCCGACCTGATCGGCTTCGACGACCGGCAACTCGACGCGCATGTCGCCGAGATCAGGAGCCGCCTGCGCGAGCTGCACGAGACGCTGAAGGTCCAGTTCCCGGTCTATCTGCTCTTCACCAAGGCCGATCTCATCTGCGGCTTCATGGATTATTTCGGCGATTTCGACGAGGCGCGCAGGCGCAAGGTATGGGGGGCGACGTTCCAGACCGCCGACCGCACCAAAAACATGGCCGGCGAGGCGCCCGCAGCCTTCGACGAGCTGGCGAAGCGGCTCGCCGAAGAAGTCGCCGATCGCTTGCAAGAAGAGCCCGACCCGGTGGCGCGGATCGCGCTGTTCGGCTTCCCGGCCCAGTTCGGGGCGCTGAAGAACCGGATAACGCAGTTTGTCGGCAGCCTGTTCGACACATCGAGGTCGCAGGTCAATGTCAGCCTGCGCGGGCTCTATTTCTCGTCCGGCACGCAGGAAGGAACGCCCTTCGACCAGGTGTTGGGCGCGATCGGCCGCAGTTTCGGCAGTGCCTCGCAGGCGCATCTTTCCGGCGCCGGCAAGAGCTTCTTCCTGCACGACCTGCTGGCCAATGTGATCTTCCCGGAATCGGGCTGGGTGTCCTTCGACCGGGCGGCCGAGCGGCGCGCGCAGCTCGCCAGGTTCGGCGGCCTTGCCGCGATCGCGCTGGCGGCGTTCGCGGCGCTCGGCATGCTTGGCTTCAGCTTCTTCGCCAACAAGGCGCTGATCGCTTCCACACGCCAAGCCATGGCGCATTATCGCGACAGCGCCGATAGCCTGCTCAAGAGCACCACGGTGACGGATGTCGACCTCGAAAACGTCATCGGTCCGCTCGACCAGCTGCGCAACCTGCCGGCCGGTTTCGAAAATAGCGACCAGGGAAAGCCGATCGAGGAGACGTTCGGGCTCAGCCAGCGCGAGCGGCTGCTGTCGGCCTCCAAGACGGCCTATCGGCAAGCGCTGGAGCGGACCTTCCGCTCGCGGCTGCTGCTTCAGGCGGAACGGACGATCCAGGCCAGGATGGCCGATCCGATCGCGCTCTACGAGCCGCTCAAGATCTACCTGATGCTGGGCGGCAAGGCGCCGAAGGTCGACGACGAGCTGATCGTGTCCTGGATGAAGCAGGACTGGGAGGAGAACCGCTACCCCGGCGAGAACAATCGCGAAGGCCGCGCGCAGCTCGAAAAGCATCTGCGCGCCATGCTTGCGCTTGACGACGCCTATGATCCGACCTTCGCGCTCAACCAGCCGCTGGTCGAGGCCGCGCAGCGCTCGCTCGGACGCATGAGCCTCGCCGACCGCGCCTCGGCGCAGATCAAGTCAGCGGTCTACGCGGCAAAGCTGCGGGATTTCTCCATCGCCGCGAAAGCCGGTCCGGAAGCGCAGTTGGTGTTCGAGCGCACGGATGGCAGCGAGCTCGCCGATCTTCAGGTCCCCGGCCTTTACACGCGCGCCGGGTTCAATGGCTTCTTCCTGCCGCAGCTCTCGCGCATCGCGCAGATGCTCGTCGATGACCAGTGGGTGCTCGGCGGCGGCGGGGAACAGGGCGGCATCGACCAGGACCTGCCCAGGCTCGGTCCCGAGCTCATCGACCGCTACGGCAAGGAATTCGCCGCAGCCTGGAACGGCGTGCTCGACCAGTTGAAGCTCAAGGCGATGCTGAAGGACAAGCCGCAATATCTGGCGCTCTCCGCCCTCGCCGCGCCGGACTCGCCGCTCGACCAGCTCTTCACCGCGATTGCCGATGAAACCGCATTGACGAAGGATAGCGGCGCCGACGGCGATATCGGCACGGCGCAGCAGGATCCGGCTAGCATGGCCAAGGGACTGGCTCGCATCGGCCTGCAGATCGCCGGCGGCAAGTCGCAGAGCCGCGCCGGCGCAAGCTCGGCCGTTGCACAGAATGCCGGCGCTAGCATCGAGGTGCAGTTCCGTTCGTTCCAGGCGCTGGTCGGCGGGGCCGCCGGGCGCCGGCCGCTTGATGCGCTGACGCAGAACTTCCACGACATTTTCCAGAGCTTGAAGCTCGCGGCCGATGTCCCCACACAGACCGAACGCATCAACGCCAATTTGCAACTGCAGATCTCGACGCTACGGGCCAATGTCTCGCGCCTGCCGAAGCCGCTGGCGCGCATGGTCAACGCGGCGGCGGACGAGCTCGAAGGCAATGTCGCCGAGGCCTCCGTAGCCAACCTCAACCAGACGCTCGACCAGACGGTGACGCGCGTCTGCGAGGAGGCAGTCAACGGCCGCTATCCCTTCACACGCGACGGCACCGACGAGATCTCGATGGCGGATTTCACCAAGCTGTTCGCGCCGGGCGGCCTGATGGACCGCTTCTTCGCGCAGAACCTCGCGCCGCTGATCGACATGACCGGCCAGGAGTGGACTTGGAAGCAGGACGCCCGTTCCAGCCGCGACCTGGCCAAGTCGACCTTGAAGGCGTTCCAGTCGGCGGCGGAAATCCGCGGCGCCTTTTTCCCTTCCGGTGGCTCGGTGCCCTCGGTGTCGATCACCATAACGCCCGCCTCATTGAACAGCGAAGTCGACAGTGCTTTGCTCGACGTCGACGGGCAGACGGTCCAGAGCGCCCAGGCCGGCAACGCGCCGAGCATCGTGACATGGCCGAGCGGCGCCGCTTCCGGATCGGCGAGCCTCAGCCTCGTGCCGGAAATGCCCGGCCGGGAGTCCGCGCTCAAATTTGAAGGACCATGGGCATTGAAGCGGCTTTTCGACAAAGCAACCATCACCGGCGACGGCGCCAACACCGAAGCGCGCTTCGTGATCGGCGGACGCGATGTCGCCTACACCATCCAGGCCGGCTCGGGCGCCAATCCGTTGCTGCTGCCGGCCTTGTCCGGCTTCAGCTGTCCGAAGGCGTTCTGAGATGGTCGGTCCCAGCCTTCATTTCGGTACTCTAATACATACGCTTGTGGCAGAGTGGCCTGGGCACGCGGCCCATGGCTGGTCACAGAGGACGCCTGCTGAGCGCTTGGTGGCAAATTGAGTACTGTCGCCTTCCCCATCGACAGCTTCGGCGTGAGCCACAAGGGCTGCGTGCGCGACCACAACGAAGACAATTACCTCATCGAGCCGCAGACCGGGCTGTGGGTGGTGGCCGACGGGATGGGCGGGCATGAGGCCGGCGAAGTGGCCTCGGCCAGCATCGTCGACCATCTGGCGACGATCGGAATTGCGAGCTCGGCGCCGGATCTTCGTGCCCGCTTCGAGGACAGGCTCAGCCGCGCCAATGCCGAGATCCGCAACATATCGCGCTCGCGCGGCATCACCATCGGCTCCACTTTCGCGGCCCTGCTTGCCATGGATGGGCGCTTCGCCTGCCTGTGGGCCGGCGACAGCCGCATCTATCTCGTCCGCAACGGCTCGATCTTCCAGGTTTCCAAGGATCACACCGAGGTGCAGGAATTGCTCGACCGCGGCATGATCAGCGCCGAGGAAGCGCGCGTCTGGCCGCGCCGCAACGTGATCACGCATGCGATCGGCGTCAGCGACGAGCTGGAGATCGATTTCCAGCAGGGCGAGCTGATGGCGGGCGATGTCTTCGTTCTGGGCACCGACGGATTGACCGCGCATGTCAGCGACGCCGAGATCGAGGCCGCGGTCAGATCCGCCACGCCGCGGACGGCATGCGAGAACCTCTTGAAAACCGTGCTGGCGCGCGGCGGAACCGACAATGTGACTATCGTGCTCGTGAAGATCGGCGACGGGCAGAGCGGCGCGCACCATTCGGATCGGTCCGCAGCGGAGGGGCTGGCCGGATGAGCGACGACGACAAGACACGGCTGTCGACGAACGTCACCTATACGGGTGTCGGCACGCAGCTCAGCGGCATCTACGAACTCGACGAGAGGATCGCCTCCGGCGGCATGGGCGAAGTCTATCGCGGCCACAACATCCAGACCGGCGACCATGTGGCGATCAAGATCGTGCTGCCCGAATTCGCCCGCGACCAGACGATCCTGTCGCTGTTCCGCAAGGAAGCATCGATCCTCAATCATCTGTCGCATGACGCGGTGGTGCGCTACCACGTCTTCACCATCGATCCGGGGATCGGCCGTCCCTATCTTGCGATGGAGTTCGTGGACGGCCAGTCGCTGTTCGACGTCATGCGCCGCGGGCCGATGCCGGGGGATGATGTGCGCCGGCTTTGCCATCGCCTCGCCTCGGGGCTCGCCGCGGTGCACCAGGCAGGCGCTGTCCACCGCGACCTCTCGCCGGACAACATCATCCTGCCCGGCGGACGGGTGGAGCGCGCCAAGATCATCGATTTCGGCATCGCCCGGTCGGCCACCGTCGGCGGCGAAACGCTGATCGGCGGAAAGTTCGCCGGCAAATACAATTACGTCTCGCCCGAACAGCTCGGCCTCTATGGCGGCGAGGTCAGCGAGCAATCCGACATCTACAGCCTCGGCCTGGTGCTGGCCGCGGCGTTGCGCGGAAAGCCGCTCGACATGAGCGGGTCGCAATATGAGGTCATCGAAAAGCGCCGGGCGGTGCCGGACCTGTCGGATATCGATCCCGATTTCCGCGAGCTGATCGAAGCCATGCTGCAGCCGGATCCGCGCGACCGGCCGGCCAGCATGGCCGAGATTGCCAGGGCCTCGCGCGGCGAGGATCTCGAGGCGACATTGCCGCCGCCGGTGTCGTTTGGGGCACGCGAACGCTCCGGCCTGCCGCGCGCCGGTTGGACGGCGCTGCCGGATTCCAAACCGCAGCCGCCGGCGTCTCCCGGCGAGCCCCGCTTCGTTGAGCATGTGCGTCCCGCACATCTGTCGGAGCCACGGCCCGCGCCGGCAGCCGCCCCGGCCAGTGCGCCCGCACCGGCCGCACCCAAAAAGACTTCGCGCATGCCCGCCATCGCCGGAGGGGTCGCGGCTCTCGCTGTGCTGGTTGGGGGCGGCGTTTATTTCAGCGGTGTCCTGGCGCCCCCGCCGGCAACGGTAACACCTAAGCCACTGACGCCGAAGCCGGTCGCCGAAGCCGCCAAGCCGGCGGCCGAGGCGCAGCCACCGGAGGCGCCGAAATCTCAGGCGCAGGCACCGGCCGCGGCTCAGCCGCAGGCGCCGAAGCCTGACGGCGCCGCCACCATCGAGACGGCGAAGCCGCCTGTCCAACCCGATGCGGAGGCCAAGACGCCCGTCGAGAGGCCGGCCCGGCCTGCCACTCAGCCGGAGAGCGAGGCCAACAGCCAACCGCATCTCCCACAGGTCGAGACCAAACCGGCGCAACCGCCGGCGGCGCAATCGCCGAAGCCTGCGCCAGCTCCCGCGCCAGCGGCCGCCGAAAGCCACAAGCCGGCGCAGCCTGCAGGCAAGCCGGCAGCCAAGACGCCGGAACCGAGCCAGGCGGCTGAGAACAAGCCGGCGCAGGAGGCAAGTCCGCCGGCGGCCAAGCCGAGCGTAAAAGAGCTCGTGGAGATGCTTTCCAAGTTGCCCAAGCCGGCGGCTTCCCCACCTCCAGCTTCGCAAAGCCAGGCATCGACGCAGCCGACGCCTCCGCCGGCCGAGCCGAAGGCGCAGACCCCAACACCTAGTCAGCCGGAAACGCCGATCGCGCCGGCACAACCAGCGCAGCAAGCGCAGACACCGGCGGCCAAGCAGCCCGACAACACCGACGTTGCCATCAATGTGCCGAAGCCGGCGCTTCCTTCAGCGGAAGACGACATGATCAAGTGGAACGACCAGCGCTCCTGGGTGCGTGATTTCAGCGGCGGCAGCTGTTTTTACGCGAACGTCACTTCCGGACCTGGCGCCACCCCGACGATCGAGGGATACGCAACGGCGGTGCAGCCCTTCGAACAATTGCTCAACGATTTCCAGACGAGGTTCCATGTCGAGCCGGACATCAGCGTGCGCCTGATCACCCCGCCGCAGTGCGGCGTGCCCACCTTCCTTCGCTTCCTCGACCGAAGCTCGGCTGCAAAGCCACAGCTTGTCCTCGACCGGACATCGGTCCCCGACGGATCGCCGGTCAGCGGCGCGCTGTATACGGGCGGCGGGCTTGTCTCGAACATCATGCTGATCGACCACAAGGGCATCGCCTTCAATCTCGACGACCGCATGGTGCCGCAGACCGACAAGGTGACCTTCAACATCCCGATCGGTCTCGCTGCCGCGGACAAAGCAGCCGGCAAGGCGGTGCCGCAGATCATGCTGGTGATCACCGGCCCCAAGGACATCCAGGCTGCCATGTTCTCCAGACCGACGCCGGCCTCGGAGCTTTTGCCGAGGATCCTCGAGGAGATCGAGGCCGATGGATCGCAGTTCTCCGCCACGGCCACCTATTTCCGGCTTGGCGGATAGCATGAACGCCGATGGACCTTCGCCGCCTGCGTTATTTGCACCAGCCCTCGCCACGCAAGCAGCGTAACCGGCTCCGATTGCCGGGCCGCATGACGCTTGTGGCGCTGCTCGGCGCGGCGCTGTTCTCGATCCTTTCGCCCGGCAAGGCGCATGCCGAATTCACCGTCTGCAACCAGACGCTCGACGTCGTCAATCTCGCGGTCGGACAGAAGGTCGACAATGCCGACCAGACGGATGGCTGGTGGACCATCGGCGCCAACCAATGCGTCAACGTCATCCGCGAGGAGCTGGCCAATCGCTACATCTACCTCTACGCGACGGACGTCTTCGGCCACGCGATCCTCAACGGATCGACCGAGATGTGCATCGACCGGCGGCGCTTTTCGATCCGTGGCATCGAGGAGTGCTGGCAGCGCGGCCATATCGCGGCGCGTTTCGTCGAGGTCGATACGCAGGAGCAGGTGCGCTGGACCTACTTCCTGACCGGAAGCAGCCCGTGACGCACTCGATCGACAGGAGCTTCAAACAGAAGAAGCTGGCGCGCTTGGCCGAGCGCCGGCGCAAGCTCTGGCGCGGAATCCTTGCAGGGGCCGCAACGCTCGCCGTCGTCGCTTTGGCCACCGGCTTCTACCTGACCAAGGACTATTGGTCGTTCGGCGACGAGGACGAGGAGTTGCATCCCGTCGAGGGCATGGAAGACGTGCCGCCCGACGCCTCGGTCTATGTACCGGCGATCATCGACCTCGCCGGCGATCCGATGTGGATCACGCTGGCGCCCGATGCCGACAGCGCGACGAAAGGCAAGACCGTCGCGCGCCCTGCTGAGCTCGACAGTTCCGGGGCTTCGCCGCAGATCGAGATCCTGTCCGACGTGATGCTGAGCGCCAGCGAGAAGTTCATGACGACGATCCCGTCGACGCAGGAGGATTTCGCCTTCTTCCAGGCGCAGCGGCAGGCCGCTTCCAAGCCTTCGGCGGCGACGCCCGACGACGCGCAACCGGCACCGCCCGCTCCGGCCGCGGCGCCAGACGATCAACAGGGCGATCCGCAGGGCGACCTCGAGAACGACCTCCAGGCGGCGCCTGACGAGAGCGACGCCGGCCCGGCGCCCAAGGCCGACGCCGACGATCCCGAGGCCGGCTGGGGCGAGACCATCGACCAGGGGGAAGCCGCGCTCCCGGCTTTCAAGAAGACCGCGGTCGAGAACAACACGACCGTGGCGACCGTCGCCAGCGAATACCAGCGCTTCGAGGCGACCGAGGATACCTTCGTGAAGATCCTCAACGACCGCAGCCTGGACAGCGTGGCACTCGACGCGCATTTCTCCGCCGACGACGCGAAGCTTGCGGGCGAGGCGCTGAAGACGCTGTTCAACCGCGACGGGCTGGAGCCCGGCTTTGTGGTGGCCATGCGCGGGTTCCGGCCGAACCGCGAGACGACGATGATGTCGCTGATGCAGGTCTCGATCTACGCCAAGAATGTCTATGTCGGCACGCTGACGCGCAATGCGGCCGGCGCCTTCGTGTCGGGCGTCGACCCCTGGGTCCGCGAGGACCTCTTCAACTATTCCGGCGCCTCGGACCAGGGCGGGCCCAAGCGGCAGTACCGCCTGCTCGACGCGATCTATTCGACGGCGGCGCGCAACAAGGTGCCGACCAGCGTCATCGGCGAGGCGATCATGTATCTGTCGCGGGGGCAGGATCTCGATGCCTTTGCCAGCGAGGACCAGCGGCTGGTGCTGATCTACTCGCAGACGCCGCGCGGCCAAGGCGAGATCTCCGGCCGGGTGCTCTATGTCGGCGTCCAGGGCGCGCAAAAGAGCCTCGACTGTTTCGTCTTCCAGCAGAGCGATGGCCAGTATGCCTGCGTGACGGGTGACGATCAGGTGCGATCGCTGACCGTCACGAACGGCATGGTCACACCGGTCGCCGGAGTGATGACCTCGACCTTCGGCCCGCGCAAGCATCCGATCCTCGGCACGGTTCGAATCCACAAGGGCGTCGACTGGGCGGCTCCGGTCGGCACACCGATCGTGGCCGCCTTCGACGGCGCGATCTCCTTTCAGGGCGATGGCGGCGGCTACGGCAATCTGGTGAAGATCACGCATGCCAACGGCCGCGAGACGCGTTATGCGCATATGCAGAAATTCGCCATCGCCAGCGGGGTCGGCACCAAGGTGAAGGCCGGCGACGTCATCGGCTATATCGGCACAACAGGGCTTTCGACCGGCCCGCATCTGCATTTCGAGCTCTACCAGAACGGCGAGGCCATCGATCCGCTGGGCACGGTCACTTCGGTCGCCACCGCGGTTTCCGTCAGCTCCGGCGGCTCAGGCGATTCCGCCGTCGAGACGCTGACCGACCGGATCGTGCACGTCGAAAGCGGCGGCAGCGCCCGTGCCAAGAACCCGCTTTCGTCGGCAACCGGCGCCGGCCAGTTCATCTCCAAGACCTGGATCCGCATGATGAACACCTATCGTCCCGATCTCGCCCGCTCGCTTTCGACCGCCGACCTTTTGGCGCTCCGCTACGACGCGACGCTGTCGCGCGAGATGGTGCGCAACCTGGCGCGCGAGGGAGAAGCCTATCTGCGCGCCCGCGGCCACCAGATCACCGCCGGTCGCCTCTATCTTTGCCATTTCCTCGGCATGGAAGGGGCGCATCAGGTGCTGGCGGCGCCGGGCTCGTCGCAATTGACCGCGGTTCTGGGATCAGCCGTCATCCAGGCCAACCCGTTCCTTACCGGCAAGACCGCCAGTTATGTCGTGGACTGGGCCGAGCGGAAAATGGGGCAGAAAGCGCCGCGCGTGCTGACTGACCAAGGCCAGCCGGCGACGACAACGACCGAAATCCGGCAGACGTCTCCGGAATTCGAAAAATACAAGCAGGCGATCACCGCGCTGATAGGTTCGATCCAGAATACGCTGGAGCCCGGCTAACGGCACTGCACAGGGATTTTGACCTCTGTTTGCGTTGGCAGATGGCATGCATTGAAGATTGGCCGAAACGCCCATCGCGATCGTCATTCCAGGGCGGAGCGGGAGCGAAGCGACGCGCGCAGACCATGGAATGACGAGGTTGGGGCGGCTTCAATCAATTCCCAGCGTTTGCGCCGATTTCACGGAAATGATCAAGGCGCTGATCTTCGGCACCGGCATCGCGGTAGGCGGTGCGCTCAAGAACTGACCGAGGACAAAGCCCGGCCGGTCGGCGGGCCGGCTGTCTCGCCATGAGCCGTTTGGAGAGGGGCGGCCGCCTATTGCGTCCTGATCCGCATTTCCACCCGGCGGTTGACCGGATCGTAGGGATTGGCGACGCGCGGATGCGACTTGCCCAGGCCGATCGGCTCGAGGCGGGTCGATTGAACGCCGTTCGCTGTCAGGAAGGCCGCCACCGATTGCGCCCTTCGCTGCGACAGGTCCTGGTTGTAGCGATCCGTACCGGTCGCGTCGGTGTGGCCTTCGACGACGAAGCTGAACGTGCTCAGCCTATTGTCCTTCAGCGCCTTGGCGAACTCGTCCAGCTCCGTGCGGGCGGTCTGGTCGAGCTGGGCCGAATCCAGGGCGAAATTGATCATCATGTCGAGGCTGCCCTTTTGGGGCGCCTCGTTCTTGTCGGCTTTGCTCTTGCACTCTTCTTCGGTGCCGACGCAGATACCCCGCGACGCGCCAAGATTACCCTGGCCGGCGAAGAACTTCACGATGTCTTCCGATTTCTGTAGCGGATCGGCAAAAACGTGCGTTGAAAAAAGCACGGTCGCCAATGCCAAGGCTGAGCTGCCCCACCGCATGACCGTCACTCCTGTTTGAGCGGGTTTCGCTGGCGCGCACCATATCAAATCTTGAAGCGATTGTGTGTGAACAAGCGCACGTTGCCGATGGCCGCCACCTGCTAAAAGCTAGAGCATGATGCCGAAAAATATGAAGCGGTTTCGGGCGGCATCATGCTCTAGTTCTTTGATTTAGAGACGGGTTCATCCGGCTCTAAGGCTTGACCGGCTCTCGGCTAAAGGCTTGAGTGGTTATCAGCTGGCTCTCGGGGTTTGGCAGCCATGGCCAACGAACTCGGATACAGAACCGCAAGGGATCTCTTTCTTGCCTGTCCCGCGATCGCCCGGGACATGAAATCGCCGCCCGCCAATCAATCCCCGCTCGAGTTCTGCCGCGCCCTGCTCGCCGGGCGCGTGCCGGAGGAGGCTGTCACGTTCTGTGCCTATCTCCTGCCGGAACGCGCCGCGGTCTGGTGGGGGCATGAATGCCTGAGCCATCTCTCAGAACTCCTTGCCGATAGGGACCTCGAATTGCTGGCGCTCGTCAATGACTGGGTCGGCGAGCCTGGCAATCCCCGTCATCGAATGGCGCTGGGCGACGCCGTCGATCCGTCGCCGACGACGCCGGCTGCTTGGATCGCTCTGTCCGCGGCGTGGCGCGACCCGGCCTTCGATATGCTGTCGACTGGATTTCCCGCCGCCCACGCCGTCAACGCCGGGATCCTGGCGGGGCTGGCGCGCGTCTCGACCGCGGACCGCTTTGGCGTGCTTTCGGCCTTCGTCGATATGGGCATCCAGATGGTGGAGATGGAGGCGCAGCGGCAATCGGTCGACGCGTATTAGGGCCTACCGCACACAGTCATTTGCAGCCGCCTTGCGCCCACCTGGCCAAAGCGACCTTGAAGCGCGTGCCGAGCGGATGCTGCAGGCGCAGCACGGAGACGTCGTTGGCAGCGAAATTCTTCGCCTGCTCGCAAAGGCGGGTCTCGTTCCACTCGTGGCAGCCGTCGCAGTGCTTGCCTTGCCAGACCGACTTGTCGAGGCCTTCGACCGGACTGAAAAGCGGTTGTCCCTTGATCAGTTGGGCTATGCTCTTGCCGTCGATCGCCGGGTCGCCGAACTTGACCGGGCGATCGAAAAAGATCGGCCCGTCCGTCGCCAGCCTCGGGATTCTTTCACGCAGCGCATTGAGCGCAAGCTGTTCGTCGCTCTGGCCGGACGCCGCGCCGGTGTTGCGCGTCCCGGAGCCCGCTTCGGCCTGCGGCGGGCCTGCCTCGCCGACGATCAGCGGCGCATTGAGATCGATCCTGTGCAGGACGACCTCGGTGGTCAGCGAGACGTTGATCCAGGGGCGCTGCTTGCCGGCAGTGGCCTTGAAGACATCGCTGGTCACCCTGTTCATCGCTTCGGTGATGGAGACGTTCGCTTCACCGATATGCTGGAGCAGCGCCGTGGTGAACGGCGAGTGGTCGCCCGAACCGTCATAGGCGAGCTGGTTCGGACTTGCGGCGAAGGCGACCAGCGTGCCGGCGCCGCCATTCTCGATCGGGATTTCAGCGAGGCCGCTGCTTGCGCCCTTGATGCCGGCGGTCTTCGCCAGCACGTCGGCAAGCGGATTGTCGCGGCAAGCGTCCAGGAAAACCAGTCTTATGCTGGTCTCGCGCGACATCTGGCGCAGGACGAAATCGACCGAGACGGCCTCGAAATCGAGCGAGGTCTCGTCCTCGAGCGCGGCGTCGACCGGAAGCAGATAATTCTTGCCGGAGACCTGCAGGCCATGGCCGGCATAGAAGAAAAGCGCGATGTCGGCGCCCCGCACCTGCTTGGCAAACTGCGCGACCGTAGTCTGTGTCTGCTGCTTGGTGAGGTCGAAGCCGGAGACCACCTCGAAGTCGAGGTCCTTGAGCCGATCGGCCATGGCCTGCGCATCCCGCGCCGGATTGGCGAGCGGCGCCGCGTGCTGATATTGCGAGTTGCCGAGCACCAGCGCGACGCGCCGCTCGGCATTGGCGGCCGCCATCGTCAGAATCAGGGCAAGCGCCACAACTCCCGCGGCGCGAAGCAGGCCACCGCAAAAGGCGATCGGACCAGGACCCACCGCCACCTCAGTTGGCGAGCTTGCTGGCGGAGAATTCGATCCGCCGGTTGAGCGCCTTGTTCTTGGGCGTGTCGTTGGCGGCGACCGGCTTGTCCTCGCCATGGCCGGCCGAGCTTATCTGGTTGCGCGGCACGCCGTCGGCGATAAGCGCATCGGCGACCGCCTGGGCGCGCCGCTCGGAGAGCGCCTTGTTCGCCTCGGGCGATCCGTCGGAATCGGTATAGCCGGACACTTCGACCTTAAGGGCCGGGCATTTGCCGACGACGCCCTCGACCTCCGCCAGCAGCGGGCGGCTCTTGGCGTCGAGCCTCGCGCTTGCCTGGCGGAAATAGATGGCGCCGGTGCGCGAGAGCACGGCAAAGCGGTTGAGGCACTCCTCGTCGCTGAAATTGGCTTTCGCGGCATCGGTGGCGACGGGGCCGACCTCGGCGGTCGAGGCGGCAACGGTCTGCACGGCGGCCGGGTTGGCGCCGTCGGCGGTGAAGACGAAATCGAAGGACACCGACGCCGTGGGCACGATGTTGGTCACGTTGGCCGCCTGCTGCAATTTGTCGATATTGGGCAAGAGCCCGAAATCCTCGACATGGACCGCGACGGGCGCTTCCGAAGCGACGGAAACCTGGGTGTCGCTGATCATGGTGACGACGACGCTTGCCTCGAGATCCTTGTCGACGCCATGCAGGCTGAGGCGAAACGGCAGTGTCGTCTTCACGCGGCGCTTGGCCGGCAAATCGGCGAACGCCGCCGGATCCACCTTCGCCGTCACCTCGGCCGTCGGATAGGTGAATGTCTCGAAAAACAGGAAACGC
The DNA here is from genome assembly GCF_020165215.1 of Mesorhizobium sp. CA15. Classification (NCBI taxonomy): domain Bacteria; kingdom Pseudomonadati; phylum Pseudomonadota; class Alphaproteobacteria; order Hyphomicrobiales; family Phyllobacteriaceae; genus Mesorhizobium; species Mesorhizobium sp. CA15. The sequence continues at coordinate 75,552 of NZ_JAIUHQ010000006.1, read as the reverse complement.
ATGCGAACGTTGCGCAGGTCGACGCCCGTATCGACGGAATTGAGGTCGAAGCTGATCCTGGCGTCGCCGGCGGAACTCAGCGTGCCGGTGATGTTCCTGATCTTGTTGGTCTCGACGATCGTGTTCTTCTTGACCGATTGGTAGGTGAGCACCGAAGCGGACGGATCGAGCGTCCAGTTCGGCGCGGCGCTCGCAGCCTGCGATCCGAAGACCAGCAGCGCGGCAACGACCAAGCCAAAAGCCGCGGCCTTGGCTCGCATTTTTCGCCAGAATGCGACGACTTCGAACATGGAACGCCCCCGCCAGGACAACCCGATCTCGATACCGGCATGTGATCGGAGCATAGAGCACTTGCCTTTGCTTGGCGAGCGGTTCTACTCGACCTCGAAGGATGTGACGACACCTATCGCGCGACGGCGGCCCTGCCTGCTATCGACCGCTTATCCGCCCCAACCACCGCCACCGCCGCCACCGCTATTGCCACCGCCAATTGAAGGCGGAGTGACGACAGGCGCGGTCTCGGTCTGAACGGGCTTGATCAGTTTCTTGGCGGTAACCTTCTTGCGCTCGACGACTTTTGGCGCGGTCGTCGTGCGAACAGCCTTCGTCCTGTGCTTCTCCGTCGGGGCCGGCTCGACCCTGGGCGTCACGGTCGTGCAGCCTGCGACCGCGAGAGCACCGGATAGGATTGTTGCGACGATTGCGTGTTTCGATGCCCAGCCCACAACATTGCCTCCTTGCTGATCAGAACAGGTCCCGTCGCGGATTGGCTTGTTCCCAGACCGCCCTGGCCGTCTTGACCAGCTGATCGTCCAACGAGCCGTCCGCCGAAATCTTGGATTTGAGTTCCCCACGCATCTGTTTCAGAGCCGCTGTCTTCGCCTTGGCTCCAAATTTCGCGAGCGTCGCCTTTGCGTCCGGAATCTCGTTGCGAAGATCGAGCGCGGCCGCGAAAGCAAGATAGCGCGCGGCCACCGCCTGGTCGGCCTTGTCGCCTCTTTGCATCTCCAGCGCCGCGCGATCATATGCGGCCGACTGATCGCCGCGATCGGTCGCCAGCTCGAACAGCCTTTGCGCCTCTGCCAGATCCTGCTGCACGCCGACACCGTCCCTGTACATGCGTGCAAGGCTGCCGGGGGCATAGGGCTGGCCGAGATCCATCGATTTCTGGAACAGCGTGAGCGCGGTTTTTGGATCCTTCTCGACCCCCGTGCCGGAGAGATAATTGCGCCCAAGCAGGTTCATCGAATACATGTCCTGCCGCTCGACGCCGGCCTTGAGGAAGGCCACGGCGCGAGCCGGATCGGCCGGCACGCCGTTGCGGCCTTCGGTGAAGATCGCCGCAAGGTCGTTCATCGCATAGGTATGGCCCATCGCCGCCGCCTTGAGCAGCAGGTCCAGCCCCTTGCCGGTATCGCGGTCGACGCCGTAACCGTTGAACAAGGCGCGGCCCCATGAAGTCATTCCATAGGGATCGCCTTTGTCGGACGCCGCGGCATAGAAAGCGTTGGCCTGCTTGCGGTTGGCGGGCATACCCGTGCCGGTCGCGTTGAGGTAGCCCAGCTCGAATACAGCGCGGACATGTCCCTGGTCAGCGGCTTCCTTGATCGCCTTCTTGGCCTCCTCGACCTTGCCGGCGGCGAGCAGCGCGCGGCCGAGTTCGTAGTGGAAGCGGGCGACATCGGGATAGGCCTTCACGGCCGCCCGGCAGGCCTCCACCGCGCCGGCGCCGATCTCGTTTGGCAACAGGCCGGGAACGACGCCCTGCAGGTCCAAGGGTTCGCCTGCCTGCGTGTCGCAGGGATCGACGCTTGGCGACAGCTTCATCGTCGCCGGCTTCGACGATGTGTTGTCAGCTCTGATTTCGACGCCGACTATCAATGGCTTGACCGCGCCTATCTGCGGTTCGTAGCGCAGTTTATCGACCTCGTCGGCCATCAAGCTCGATTGCGGCGACAAGGTCCGGTCCGGCAGGGACAGCGTCCCGGTTGCCGGATAGCTCGCAAGCTTCACGCTTACGGCCGGATCGTTGGTCGGGAAATCCAGCTTCAGCGGCACCGGGCCGACACCGACCGGAATCTTGACGTCGCGGTTCTCGATCGCCTCGGCGGCGCCGGCGATGTGGATGCCGCGCTCCACCACCTGCTGCTTCTGTTTCGACTCGAGCGAGGCGACAAGCTGCTTGCCCGCGGCACCCTCGCCATTCTTGACCCGGAACACCAGTATGCCCTGCGATCCGCCGCCCCATTCGTCATGCGCGGCATAGGCCAGCATATCGACCTGGTCCTCGGCGTCGGCGCCCTTCGGCACATCCATCGCGAGCCGCGGCAGATCCTTGCCCTCTATCGGCTCGCCCGTCGCGACCGGCTTGCCGTCCAGGATCAGACGCCCCAGCGCCGGCGGCCTTTCGATGCTGATGGTGACCGAGCCGCCATCGACATCGACCGGCACCGGCAGGTCGAGCGCGACCGGACCGACGCCCGACGGTACGGTCTTTTCCAGCACTGGCGGCAGAGCCGGCCGGCTGGCGCGGCGCATCAGCACCACCTCGTCGATCAGCGAGGAATTTTCCCAGGGAACCTGCGCGCCCTTGGTGGCCTCGACCACATCGCGGCGGACGGCCGCCATGACCGAGCGTATCTCCTGGTTCGGCGCCAGCGCGCGGCGCGAGAAGGCGGATGAAAACGGGCTGAGATCGCCGGACCCGTCATAGGCGACGGCGCCGGGTTCCGTGGCGAAGGCGATCAGCGTGTTCAGCGAGCTTTTCACCTGCGCGAGGCCGGTGCCGCCGGCCGCGATCAACTGGTCGCGCAGCCAGTAATCCTTGCGCGGGAACGGGTTGTTGCGGCAGGCATCGAGGATGATCACCTGGATCTTCGATTTGGCGCGCAACTGTTGCAGGACGTCGTCGAGCTTGACCGCCTGGACCTCGATGTCGGCCGCATCCTTGAGCGACGCATCGACCGGAATCAGGAAATTCTCGCCGCCGATCTGAAAGCCGTGACCCGAATAGTAGACGACCGCCAGATCGGCGCCGTCCGCCGCCGCGAGATAATTGCGAAATTCCTTCTCGAACTGGAGCTTGGTGAGATCCTTGGCGACGAACACATCGAAGCCAGCCAGCCGGAACGTGCTCGACACGTCGTCGGCATCCTTGTCCGGATTCTTAAGCCCAGGGATTTCGCGATATTCGGAATTGCCGATGACAAGCGCAACCCTTCGATCGGCGTGCGCCTGCACCGTCGCGAGGCCCACGAGGATCAAGGCTGCAATCAGCGCGCAGCATCGCAGCATGGTAAAATCCCTAACTGCTATCACCTGTCGGCCACAAGAACGCAGCTTGCGGCATCGCGGTCTGTTAAAGACTTCACAATCTGCCAAGACGGCAAGGAACGCGCCTGCGATGGCAAGGCAGATCGCGCATTCAACCAGCTGCTAAAATAACCCAGAGACCTCGGCGCCGCAATGACCTGGGTAAGCGCGTCGCCGTCTGTCGATGCAGGATCGCCATCGGCGAGCCACGCCTCCGCGCAGCGCTGCGTGTCCGTGACGCCACAGCGTTTCATGGAAGCGGCGAAAACTCCTGGTCTCTTTGCTTTTACGCAATTCCGGACGGAAGGCTACGGCGACCCGCCGAGCCCAAGCCGGCCTCTTTCCTGGGTCAGGCGCCGCTCCACATCGCGTCCGGCACCACCACCAGCTTGCCGACGAAGTCCTTGGCCATGAAGTCGGTCTGAGCGCGGTGGAAGTCCGACAGTTTGTAGACGCCGCCGACCAGCGGCTTGATCTTCTTTTCCTCGATGTAGCGCACGATACGGCGGAAGTCCGCGCGCGTGCCTTGGCTCGAGCCGTGGAGTTGGAGCTGCTTCAGATACATGGTGCGGAGGTCGAGCTGCACGACCGGCCCGGCGATCGCGCCGGCAGTCGTGTAGCGGCCTTCGGGCCGCAGGATGCGTAGGAGGTCGTTGAAGATGGCGCCGCCGACGAGGTCGGCCACCACATCGATGGGCTGGCCATTCGTCGCTTCGTTGACGGCGGTGAGCAGGTCGGCCACGCCGCGCGTGATCACCTTCTCGGCGCCGATGTCGAGCACGGCCTGTTCCTTGCCCTTGCCGACGACGGCATAGGGGATCGCGCCCCGCGCCCTCGCCAATTGCACGATGCCGGAGCCGACACCGCCGGAGGCGCCGGTGACCAACACACGCTCGCCAGCTTTCAGCGCCGCCCGTTCCAGCATCTGCTCGCCGGTGAGATAGGCGCAGCAGAAGGTGGCTAGCTCGACGTCGCTCAGATCGGTGTCGACGACATGCGCGTTCTCGGCCGGCAGCGCCTGGTATTCGGCATAACCGCCGTCACGGCCGTGGCCCATATAGTCGATGTCGGCCAGCGAATCGTCGTCGCGATTATAGATCGAGAAATCGACCATGACGCGCTCGCCGATGCGCTCCGCGGACACGTCGTCGCCGACGGCGACGATCGTGCCAACAGTGTCGGTGCCCTGGATGCGCGGGAAGGTCAGAGTGTTGCCTTGCCGGCGCCACGTCGACACCGCCCCGGCATCTTCCTCCGTGCCATAGGCGCCCTGGCGCACCCAGACATCGGTGTTGTTCATGCCGCAAGCGCTGACCTTGACGAGCACCTCGCCGGCGGCAGGTGCCGGCACCTTCACATCCGTGCGGTAGACGAGCTTCTCAAGGCCGCCATGGCCCGTAAGCTGCACGGCGGCCATGGTGGCGGGAAGAGTTCTTGTCATGGCATTCATGTCGCTTCTCGGATGTCACTTCTCAGATGCTGGCCAATACGCTGTTCACCGCGTCGGCGGTCTTTGCGACGACGATGTCGGCTTCCTCGCGCGTCAGGCAGAGCGGCGGCGCGAAACCGAGGATATCGCCCTGCGGCATGGCGCGGCCAATGACGCCGCTGGCGGCGAGCGCGGTGGCGATCTGCGGCCCGACCTTCAGCGCCGGATCGAAGAAGACGCGGTCGTCGCGGTCCTTGACGAACTCGATTGCGGCCAGCATGCCATCGCCACGCACCTCGCCGACATTCCGGTGGCCGCCGACGGCTTTGGCCAACTCGGCGCGGAAGTAAGCGCCGGTCTCGCCGGCGTTCCGCACAAGGTCCATCTCGTCGATCAGCTCGAGATTGGCGACACCGGCGGCAACGCAGATCGGGTGCGCCGAATAGGTCCAGCCATGGCCGAGCGAGCCAAGCTTGTCCGAGCCCTTGACCAGCACCTGCCATACCTTGTCGGCGACGATGACGCCGGAAAGCGGCGCATAGGCTGAGGTCAGGCCCTTGGCGATGGTGATCAGGTCAGGCTTGATGCCGTAATGGTTGGAGCCGAACATGGTGCCGAGACGACCAAAGCCGGTCACCACCTCGTCGGCGACGAGCAGGACGTCGTATTTGTTGAGCACGGCCTGGATCTTTGCCCAATATCCGGCCGGCGGCGGAACGATGCCGCCGGTGCCGAGGATCGGCTCGCCGATGAAGGCCGCGACCGTGTCGGGGCCTTCGGCCAGGATCATCTCTTCCAGCTTGTCGGCGCAATGCTGCGAGAACTGCTCCTCGCTCATCGAGCGGTCGGCGCGGCGGAAATAATACGGCGCTTCTGTGTGCAGGATCGGCGCCCGCGGCAAGTCGAAGGCGTTGTGGAACAGCTCGAGCCCGGTCAGCGAACCGGTCATGACACCCGAGCCGTGATAGCCACGCCAGCGCGAGATGATCTTCTTCTTCTCCGGCCGGCCGAGAACGTTGTTGTAATACCAGATCAGCTTGATGTTGGTCTCGTTGGCATCGGAGCCGGAGAGACCGAAATAGACTCGGCTCATGCCCTTCGGCGCGCGGTCGATGATCATCTTGGCAAGCGTGATCGAGGCCTCGGTGCCATGCCCGACATAGGCGTGGTAGTAGGCAAGATTCCTGGCCTGCTCGGCGATGGCATCGGCGATCTTCTGGCGGCCGTAACCGACATTGACGCAATAGAGGCCGGCGAATGCATCGATGCTCTTCTTGCCATTGTTGTCCCAGACGGTGACGCCTTCGCCGCCGGCCATGATGCGGGCTGGTGACTCACCCCGCGCATGCGTGCCCATATGCGTCGACGGATGGAAGAAATGGTCGCGATCCCAAGCGGAGAGTTCGTTGGACTGTTCGAGCATTTTTGACTCCTGACGAGAATGAGGCCCGCGTAGCTTAGGCTACGTCGAGGCAAAGGGATTTGAGGTCTGTAAAAGCTTCGAGGCCGTGGCGAGAGCCTTCGCGGCCGATACCTGATTGCTTGACGCCGCCGAAAGGGATCGGCGCGCCGGTGATCTTGACCCGGTTTATGGCGACCATGCCGTACTCCAAGGCGCGGCCCATGCGCGCCTGGCGCGCGCCGTTTTCGGTGACGACATAGGCGACCAGGCCGTATTCCGTGGCATTGGCGCGGGCGACGACTTCCGCCTCGTCGTCGAATGGCGTCACAGCCGCGACAGGGCCGAAGGTTTCTTCGCGCATGATCAGCGCTTCGTCCGGCACATCGGCGAGCAGCGTCGGCTGGTAGAACAGCGGCCCGGCCGCGTGACGCTTACCGCCGGCCAGGCAGCGCGCGCCGTGGGTGAGCGCATCGGCGACTTGCTCCTCGACCTTCTTGACCGCGCGCTCATGCATCAGCGGTCCGATATCGGCGTCTGCCGATAAGCCATTGCCGGTGCGGAGTTGCTCGATGCGGCGGACGAAAGCGGCGCAGAAGCGATCATAGATCGGCCGCTGCACATAGATGCGGTTGGCGGCGAGGCAATCCTGGCCGGAGGTGGCGAATTTGGCATCGAGCGCTATCGCCACCGCCTTATCGATGTCAGCGTCGTCGAAGACGATCAGCGGCGCGTGGCCGCCGAGCTCCATCACCAGTCGTTTCATCGTCGCAGCGCTCTGCGCGGCGATCAGCCGGCCGACCTCGGTCGAGCCGGTGAAGCTCATCGCGCGGACCCGCGCATCGGCGCACATCGCGCCGACAATCGTGCGCGCATCGCCGGTGACGACGTTGAAGACGCCTGCCGGCAGTCCGGCACGCTCGCCGAGCTCGGCCAGGGCCAGGGCCGACAGCGGCGTCTCCGAGGACGGATGCGCCACGATGGTGCAGCCAGCGGCCAAAGCTGCCGCCGCTTTGCGGGTGAGCATGGCTGACGGAAAATTCCAGGGCGTGACGATGCCGACGACACCGAGTGGCTCGCGGCGCACCGACATCTCCGCATTCGGCAGATGGCTGGTGACGCTTTCGGCGTTGAGGCGTTTCGCTTCCTCGGCATACCACTCGACGAAGGACGCAGCGTAGTCGATCTCGCCCAGCGATTCCTTCAGCGGCTTGCCTTGTTCCAGCGTCATCAGCAGCGCCAGATCATCCTTGGCGGCGATGATCAGATCAAACCATTTTCGCAGGATTTTCGAGCGCTCCTGCGGCAGCGCCAAGCGCCAGCCAAGAAACGCGCGTGACGCGGCATTGATCGCCTTTGTCGTCTGGGCAGTATCGAGCGCGGCTACGAAGGCGACGGTAGCGCCGGTGGCCGGATCGGTAACCTCAAAACTTGCCGCCGCTTCGCTCGCCGTCCAATGGCCATCGACATAGGCGAGCGCGCGCAGCAGCCGGCGATCGGCGAGGCGGTCGAGCGCTTCATGGTGGTTGGTACGGGCAAAATGCGCGGACATCAGTCGGGTCTCCCGGTGCCGAGGCGATGTGGAGAGACTAGTCGTGCAATCGGGACAAAGAGGCTGTTTCGACAGGCTGATAGAGAGAGATTGTCTCTATTTGTCCGGGAGAGCAGGTCAATCTCTCTGGCTTACCAGCCGCCGGATGTCACCAACCGGTGAAATTGGCCGCCTCCACAACTTCGTCATCCACGGGCGGAGCGGAAGCGAAGCGGACGCGTAGACCCGAGGATCCATTCGGTGACCTTGATCGAAGGGCGCAGCGGAGCAGAATTCTGCACCGTTGCAACGCCTTGGCCTTACGGAATGGATCCTCGGGTCTGCGCCGCGTCGCTTCGCTCCTTGCTCCGCCCGTGGATGACGAAGTGACGGACGTTTCGGCTAATCTCCACGCTGATCGTGAGACCGACTCACCCTTATTCCGGCAGCAGATCGGCCACCGGTAGCACGGTCTCATCCTTGACCGTCTTGGTGACGATGTAGGTGAAGTAGCGGTCGATGCCGATCTCGCGCTCAAGCAGGCCGTCGACCAGCCGCTGATAGGCGTCGATGTCGCGCGCCATCACTTTCAGCACGTAGTCGACGCCGCCGCCCACCGACCAGCAGGCAATGATCTCCGGGGTATCGCGGACCACCCGCTCGAAGCGGTCGAAGTCAGCCTGGCGATGATTGGCCAGGGTCACCTCCATCAGCACCGTCGCCACCGGCGCGATGACACGCATGGCGATCGCGGCGTGATAGCCGGAGACGATGCCGGCCTTCTCCAGCTTGCGCAGCCGCATCCAGCACGGCGTCGGCGACAGGCCTACCTTCTCCGCCAGCGCGAGCTTGGTGATGCGCCCGTCGCGCTGGACGGCGTCGAGAATCCTGAGGTCGATCGGGTCGAGTTTCGCTGCCGCCATGCGGGTCCGCCTTTCGTTGCGGACACCATGACGATGCATTATTTCGATTGTCAATTGCACTGATTTCGATCTCTAATAAGTCATGACATTTTGGCAGCCAGATCCTGCTCTCATCCGCCGACCGGCCTATCTCTCGCTGGCCGACCAGTTCGCGCGCGCCATCCATGACGGGCGGCTGGCCAACGGCACGCGGCTGCCGACGCATCGCCGGCTGGCGGACGATCTGAAGCTTTCGGTGCAAACCGTCAGCCGCGCCTATGAGGAGTTGATCCGCCGGGGACTGATTTCCGGCGAGGTCGGCCGCGGCAGTTTCGTGCAGACGCAGCGTCGCGAGCCCGAGCCGCCCTACATCCCGGAACGGCTGGGCGAGGTCATCGACCTCTCCATCCTGAAGCCGGTCTGCGAGCCGATGCATCTGGAGAAACTGAAGCAGGCGCTGGGCTGGCTGGCCGAGAACCTGCCGTCGAGTTCGGCGCTATCGTTCCGGCCGAACATGGTTTTCCCGCGCCACCGCGCGGTCGCGATCGAATGGCTGAAACTTTGCGGCCTTGAAGCCTCGCCGCAGAACATCAGCCTGACCAACGGCGCCACTGCCGGCATGACGGTGGCGCTGATGAGCGTCGCGCCGCCCGGCTCGACGGTCGCCACCGAGGCGATCGGCCACCACACGCTGATCCCGCTCGCCCGCTATCTCGGCTTCAATCTCGAAGGCCTGCCGATCGACGGCAACGGGCTGGTCCCCGAAGCGCTCGACGAGGCCTGCCGCCTCTCGGACATTCGCGCTGTGTTCGTGCAGCCGTCGGTAATCAACCCGACGGCGACGCTGATGGACGCCACAAGGCGCGAGCAGATCGCGGCGGTCGCACGCAAGCATGACATCGCCATCATCGAGAACGACGTGCTCGGGCCGCTGGTTGAAGGCAGGCCGCCCGCGGTTGCCGCCTTCGCGCCGGAACGGACGCTCTACGTCACCTCCTTCACCAAAATCGTCGTGCCAGGCCTGCGCATCGGCTATCTCGCGGTACCGGACCGCTATGTCGCGGCTGTCGCCAACCGCCATCTCGTCTCGAACTGGATGGCGACGCCGATGGTGGCGGAGATCGCCACGCGCTGGGTGACCGACGGCACCGCGATGGAACTGGTCAACTGGCAGCGTGGGGCGTTGAAGCGGCGGCAGGAGATTGCCGCCGAAATGCTGGCCGGCGTCGATTACCGCTGTCACCGCGACGGGCTGCATCTGTGGCTCGAGCTACCGGGCGACCGGGCCGAGGAGAGCTTTGTCGCGCAGGCGCGCCTGCGTGGGGTGGCGATCGCGCCAGGCACCTCGTTCCGCATCGCCGACACGCCCTGGCATCCGGCCGTGCGCATCTCGCTCGGATCGACCACCGAGGGGGAACTGCGGGCGGGCCTGAGCGTTGTCGCCAAACTGCTGCTCGGCGATCCGGAGCATCTCCTGCTCGCCATCTGATGCACAAAGGAAACTCAGATTGCCCTGAAATTGTGCCGCGCCGGAAATATTGTCATGATATTATTTTCCCAATTGACATGATTTGGCGCGTTTCGCATCGTTAAGGGCATAGGCTCCAGAACGGGGGAATGGATTGCCCGCGCCCATCATCAAGGTTGATGCGATTTCGAAGAGCTTCGGCGCCTTCAAGGTGCTGGACGGCCTGTCGATGGAGGTCATGCCCGGCGAGAAGCTGGCGCTGATTGGTCCATCCGGCTCAGGCAAGACGACGATCCTGCGCATCCTGATGACGCTGGAGAAGATCGACGGCGGCCATATCCAGGTCGACGGCGAGCAGCTCTATCACATGGAACGCAACGGCCAGCTGCTGCCGGCCGACGAGCGGCATCTGGCCAGGATGCGCCAGAAGATCGGCATGGTCTTCCAGCTGTTCAATCTCTTCCCGCACAAATGCGTCATGGACAATGTCACCCTGGCGCCGATGCTGACCAAGGGCGTCGCGCGCGCCGCCGCCGAGAAGCGGGCGATGGAACTGCTCGACATGGTCGGGCTTGCGGACAAGGCGAAGGCGATGCCGGCGCAGCTCTCCGGCGGCCAGAAGCAGCGCGTGGCGATCGCCCGGGCGCTGGCGCTGTCGCCCAAGATCATGCTGTTCGACGAGGTCACCTCGGCGCTTGACCCCGAGCTCGTCGAGGAAGTGCTCAACGTCATGCGCAAGCTCGCCGCCGAGACCGACATGACGATGCTTCTGGTCACCCATGAGATGGGCTTCGCCCACGACTTCGCCGACCGCGTGCTGTTCTTCGACCGCGGCAGGATCGTCGAGGAAGGCAAGCCCGATGAGATTTTCCGCCATCCCAAACAGGAAAGAACGCAGAGCTTCCTGAAGAAGATCATCGCGGCCGGACATCGCGTCTGACCGCAATGCGAGCGGGCGGCGCAAGCCGTCCACGGGCGGCCAAAGGCCGTCCCGAACCAGGCAAACCAAGAAGACAAACAAGGAGTTGGGAACAATGAAGAAACTTGGCATTCTGGCTGGCGTCGCCAGCCTCGCGATCACCGCGATGCTGCTCGCCCCCGGCGCGCGGTCGGCGGATGACGCCAAGCTGGAGCAGCTCAAGCAGCAAGGCTTCGCCCGCGTCGCCATCGCCAACGAGCCGCCCTATACGGCGGTCGCGGCCGACGGCAAGGTGTCGGGCGCGGCTCCCGACGTGGCGCGCGAGATCTTCAAGCGTCTCGGCGTCAACGACATCGTCGCTTCCATTTCAGAATATGGCGCGATGATCCCCGGCCTGCAGGCCGGCCGCTTCGACGTCGTCACCGCCGGCCTGTTCATGAAGCCGGAGCGCTGCGCGGCGGTCGCCTATTCCGAGCCGGTGCTTTGCGATGCCGAAGCGATGCTGGTGAAAAAGGGCAATCCGAAGGGCTTCAAGAGCTATGAGGACATCGCCAAGGACAGCTCCGCCACGGTCGGCGCGCCGGGCGGCGGCACCGAGGAGAAGCTGGCGCTCACTGCCGGCGTGCCGCGCGATCGCGTCATCGTCGTGCCGGACGGCCAGAGCGGCCTGAAGATGGTGCAGGACGGCCGTATCGACGCCTATTCGCTGCCCGTGCTCTCGATCAACGACCTGATGAAGAAGGCCAACGACCCGAACCTCGAAGTGATCGCGCCGGTGCAGGGCGCGCCGGTCTATTGCGATGGCGCGGCCTTCAAGAAAGGCGACGAGGCACTGCGCGACGCCTATGACGTCGAGCTCGCCAAAATGAAGAAGTCCGGCGAGTTCGCCAAGATCATCGAGCCCTACGGCTTCTCCGCCAAGGCGGCGATGTCGACGACGCGCGAGAAGCTCTGCGCGGCGAAGTAGTGCTCCTTTGCCTTCTCCCCGCTTGCGGGGAGAAGGTGGCTCGAAGAGCCGGATGAGGGGCGCCAAGTTCTGCAAGGCTGGCTCCGCCCCTCATCTGCCTGCCCATCCTACGCAGCAGCTGCGCTGCAGCTATGGAGGGTAACCGGCATCTCTCTGTCGATGGGAGGCGCCAAGCACATCAATGTTGGGAAACTTCTAGTTTTATGACCCAGTGGTCCGGCTATCTCGGCCTGATATTGCAGGGAGCGCTTGTCACCATCGAGCTGACGCTGATGGGGTCGGTGCTTGCGCTGATCATGGCCTTCCTGGCCGGCATGGGGCGCGTGTCGCGCTTCTTCATCATCCGCGCGTTGGCGACGACGTACATCGAATTCTTCCGCGGCACCTCGATCTTCGTGCAGCTGTTCTGGGCCTATTTCGTGCTGCCTTTCGCCGGCCTGTCGCTGACGCCGCTGCAGGCCGGCGTGCTGGCGCTGGGCTTGAATGTCGGCGCCTATGCCGCGGAAGTCGTGCGTGGCGCCATACTGTCGGTCGGCCGCGAGCAATACGAGGCCTGCACGGCGCTCAATCTCGGCCGTTGGCAAGGCATGCGCCATGTGATCCTGCCGCAGGCGCTGCTGGTCATGCTGCCGACCTTCGGCAACAACGCGATCGAGCTGCTCAAGGCAACCTCGGTCGTGTCGCTTATCTCGCTCGCCGACCTGACCTTCCAGGCGCAGGTGGTGCGCTCGCAGACCGGCAGCACGCTGATGCCCTTCCTCTCCGTTCTCGTCATCTATTTCGCGCTGGCGCTGATCATCTCGTGGGGCATTCGCACGCTGGAGCGCCGCATGGCGCGCGGCCTCGACGGAGTGCGCGTCTGATGGAATGGGATTGGAACTTCGTCTGGGAGATCATGCCGACCCTTATCCAGGGGGTGAAGATCACCATCCTGGCGACGGTGCTCGGCTCGGTCCTGGCGGCGATCGTGGGGCTTGGGATCGCGCTGGCGCGGCGCTCGGAGAACCGCATCGTCGCGCGCAGCGTCGGCTGGTTCGCCGAGTTCATCCGCGGCACGCCGCTCCTGGTGCAGCTCTATTTCATCTTCTACGTGCTGCCCGACATCGGCATCCTGCTGCCGCCGCTGGTGGCGGGCGTCATCGGGCTCGGCCTGCATTACGGCACCTACACGGCCGAGGTTTACCGCGCCGGCATCGACAATGTGCCGCGCGGCCAGTGGGAAGCTGCCAAGGCCTGCAATCTGGGCGGCCGCCACACCTGGACGCATATCATCCTGCCGCAGGCGATCCCGCCGATGATCCCGGCCCTGGCCAACTACTTCATCGCCATGTTCAAGGAGACGCCGCTGCTGTCGGCGATCACCGTGCTGGAACTGATGAACCAGGCCAAGAGCGTTGCCAACACCTATTACCGCTACATCGAACCAATGACGTTGGTCGGCGCCTTCTTTCTCGTCATCAGCCTCTGCTCCGTCGTGCTGTTGCGCTGGCTGGAGCATCGCTACGGCAGGATCGAAAGATGAAAGTCATGAACGCATTGCCCGAGATCCGCCTCGAAACAGCGCGTCCCACTCTGGACTCGCGTCCGCTGGAAAAGCGCGTCGGCCTGATTGCTTTAGCTACGGATCACACCAGCGAAGTGGATTTCCGGCGCATGGTGGCGAGCGAGCGGATCGGCGTCTATGTCGCGCGCATCCCCTACGCCAATCCGACGACGCCGGAAAACTTGCGCAAGATGCAGCCGTCGCTTTCGGCGGGCGCGGCGCTGATCCTGCCGGACGAGCCGCTCGATGCGATATGCTATTCGTGCACCTCTGCGTCGGTGGTGATAGGCGACGCCGAGATCGAACAGGCGATCCATTCAGCCAAGCCAGGCGCGCCCGTCGTCACCCCGCCGATGGCCGGCGTGCGCGGCCTGAACGCTTTCGGGGTGAAGCGCATCAGCATCCTGACCCCCTACACCGTCGAGACCAGCCGGCCGATGGCGGGCTATTTCGCCGCGCACGGTTTCCATATCGAAAGCTTCACCTGCCTCGGTTTCGAGGACGACCGTGAGATGGCGCGCATCACGCCGGCGTCCCTGGTCGAGCTGGCGCGCAACGTCACCCATCCGCAGGCCGATGCGCTGTTCGTCTCATGCACCGCGTTGCGCGCCGCACTGGCGGTTCCCGGCATGGAAGAGGCGATCGGACGTCCGGTCGTCACCAGCAACCAGGCCAGTGCCTGGAACTGTCTGCGGCTGTGCGGCGACGAAACGCCCCGGCCCGAATTCGGCCGACTGTGGACGAAGCCGCTGGCCCAGTGAACGAAATGCCCGTGATCGAAATGATTGTTGAGCTTCAGCATATTCGCGCGGCGCGCGAACGCATTGCCGGCAAGGTCGAGCGGACACCCATGGTGCTGTCGCAAAGCCTCTCGGACCGCGCTGGCCGTCCCGTTCATCTCAAGCTGGAGCATCACCAGACCACCGGCGCGTTCAAGCTGCGCGGCGCTTCCAATGCGATCGCAGCATTGAGCGCGGAAGAAAAATCGCGCGGCGTCGTCGCGGCATCGACCGGCAATCACGGCCGCGCGCTGGCGCATGCGGCGAAGCTCGAAGGTATCCGCGCGGTGATCTGCATGTCGAGGCTGGTGCCGGAAAACAAGCTCGACGCCATCCGTCGCCTCGGCGCGGATATCCGCATCGTCGGCAACAGCCAGGACGACGCCCAGCAGGAAGTCGACAGGCTGGTGGCGAATGAAGGGCTGGTCATGCTGCCGCCCTTCGACCATCCCGATATCGTCGCCGGGCAAGGCACGCTCGGATTGGAAATCATGGAGCAGGTGCCGGATGCCGCGGCCGTGCTGGTGCCGCTCTCCGGCGGCGGGCTGGCGGCCGGTGTGGCGGCGGCGGTCAAAGGCGTGAGCCCGCGCACCAAAGTCATCGGCATCTCGATGGCGCGCGGTGCTGCGATGAAGGCCAGCCTCGACGCCGGCCGGCCGGTGCAGGTCGAGGAACTGCCGACGCTGGCGGATTCGCTCGGCGGCGGCATCGGGCTCGACAACCGGCTGACCTTTGCCATGTGTCGTGGCTTGCTCGACGACGTCGTCCTGCTTGCCGAGGACGAGATCGCCGCCGGCATCCGCCATGCGTATGAAGAGGAGCGCGAGATAGTCGAAGGCGCCGGCGCCGTCGGCATCGGCGCGCTGCTTGCCGGCAAGGTCAAAGTGAGCGGCCCCACTGTTCTCATCCTCTCCGGCAAAAACATCGACATGGACCTGCACCGCCGCATCGTCTGCGGCGAGACAATCGCGGAGCGCGCAGCATGAGCCGCATAACCATTCTCACCGAGAGTGATCTGCGCAAGATCGTGACGCTCGATCTGGACGCCGTTGCCTGCGTCGAGGACGCTTTTCGCGCCTTGGCCACGCTGCCGGTGGCGATGCCACCGATCCTGCGGCTCGACATTCCCGAGCATCGCGGCGAGGTCGACGTGAAGTCTGCCTATGTGCCCGGCATAGACGGCTTCGCCGTCAAGATAAGCTCCGGTTTCTTCGACAACCCGACGCTCGGCCTGCCGAGCGGCGGCGGCATGATGGTGCTGCTTTCGGCCAAGACCGGTGTGGTCGAGGCGCTGCTGCTCGACAATGGCTATCTCACCGACATCCGAACCGCTGCGGCCGGCGCGGTTGCGGCAAAGCATTTGTCGCGCCAAGACTCCAGCGTGGCCGCGATCTTCGGCGCCGGCCTGCAGGCCGGCCTGCAGTTGGAAGCGCTGCGTCTCGTCAGACCGATCGAGGAAGCGCGCATCTGGGCGCGCGACGCCGCCAGGGCTGAAGCCACCGCCGCGCGCTTGCGCGAGAAGCTCGGTATCCTCGTGCGCGCCGAGCCGGATGCGGCGAACGCGGCAGCGGGCGCCGACATCATCGTCACCACCACGCCTTCGACCGAACCCCTGATCAAGGCCGGCTTCGTCACCGCCGGCCAGCACATCACCGCCATGGGCTCAGACGCCGAGCACAAGAACGAGATCGCGCCGGCGATCCTGCGCATGGCCGATCTCTATGTCGCCGACAGCGCCAAGCAGACACGGCGCCTCGGCGAGCTCCACCACGCCATCGAGGCGGCGGTCTTCGCCGCCGACGCCGAGGTCACGGAACTTGGCCAGATCATCGCCGGCAGCAAGCCCGGACGGCGCTCGGCCGGCGACATAACCATCGCCGACCTCACCGGCACCGGCGTGCAGGACACCGCAATCGCCACTTTGGCTCGCGACCGTGCGCGCGCCGCCAATGTCGGGCTCAATTTCGAAAGTTGATGCTGGCCGCCAGGCCCAACAAACGAGGACAACAAAATGCAGCCAAATTTGAAATTCTCGCGCGGCGAATATGCGGAGCGCCTCGCCAAGGCACGAAAAGCCATGGAGGCTAAAGGCGTCGATCTGCTGATCGTCAGCGATCCCTCCAACATGGCCTGGCTGACGGGCTATGACGGCTGGTCATTCTATGTGCATCAGGCCGTCATCGTGCCGCCTTCCGGCGAGCCAGTCTGGTACGGCCGCGGCCAGGACGCCAACGGCGCCAAGCGCACCGCCTATCTCGCGCATGACAACATCATCGGCTACGCCGACCACTATGTGCAGTCGACCGAGCGGCATCCGATGGACTACCTCGCCAGCGTGCTGGCCGAGCGCGGCTGGGACAAGCTTAGCATCGGCGTCGAGATGGACAATTACTGGTTTTCGGCCGCTGCCTTCGCGGCGCTGCAGAAGCACCTGCCCAACGCCCGCTTCGCCGATGCCACAGCGCTGGTGAACTGGCAGCGCGCCGTGAAAAGCCCGACCGAGATCGAGTATATGCGCAACGCCGCCCGTATCGTCGAGGCGATGCACCAGCGGATCGTCGACAAAATAGAGGTCGGCATGCGCAAATGCGATTTGGTCGCCGAGATCTACGATGCCGGCACGCGCGGCGTCGCCGGCATCGGCGGCGACTATCCGGCGATCGTGCCGCTCTTGCCGTCGGGAGCGGACGCCTCGGCGCCCCATCTCACCTGGGACGACAAGCCGATGAAGGTGAATGAAGGCACGTTCTTCGAGATCGCCGGCTGCTACAATCGCTATCATTGTCCGCTGTCGCGCACAGTATTCCTCGGCAAGCCGACCCAGGCCTTCCTAGACGCCGAGAAGGCGACGCTGGAAGGCATGGAAGCCGGCCTCGCGGCCGCCAAGCCCGGCAACACCTGCGAAGATATCGCCAACGCCTTCTTCGCCGTGTTGAAGAAATACGGCATCGTCAAGGACAACCGCACGGGCTACCCGATCGGCATCTCCTATCCGCCGGACTGGGGCGAGCGCACCATGAGCCTGCGCCCTGGCGACCGCACCGAGCTCAAGCCCGGCATGACCTTCCATTTCATGACTGGACTGTGGCTGGAGACGATGGGGCTTGAGATCACCGAGTCGATCCTGATCACCGACACCGGCGTCGAATGCCTGGCCAACGTGCCGCGCAAGCTGTTCGTGAAGGACTGAGCCGATGTCCGCTTTGCGTCCCTCGCCGATCACGCCGACCGTCGACTTCGAGCGCGACGGCGTCCAGCACGGCTTCCTGCGCCTGCCCTACAGCCGCGACGATTCCGCCTGGGGCTCGGTGATGATCCCGGTCTGCGTCATGCGCAACGGCAAGGGCTCGACGGCGCTGCTCACCGGCGGCAATCACGGCGACGAGTATGAGGGGCCGCTGGCGCTCTACGAACTCGCCCGCACGCTAGATCCGAGAAACGTCTCCGGCACGGTCATCATCGTGCCGGCGATGAACTATCCGGCCTTCCGGGCCGGCACGCGCACCTCGCCGATCGACAAGGGCAACATGAACCGTTCCTTCCCCGGACGTCCGGACGGCACGGTGACGGAGAAGATCGCCGACTATTTCCAGCGCGAGCTGCTGCCTCGCGCGGACATCGTCTTCGACTTCCATTCCGGCGGCAAGACGCTGGACTTCGTGCCGTTCTGCGCGGCACATACGCTGCCGGACAAGGCGCAGGAAAAAAAGGCCTTCGCCGCGGTCGAGGCTTTCTCGGCGCCGTTCTCGATGCGCATGACCGAGATCGACGCGGTCGGCATGTATGACACGGCGGCAGAGGAGATGGGCAAGGTCTTTGTCACTACCGAGCTCGGCGGCGGCGGAACCTCGCGCGCCGAGACGGTGCGGATCGCCCGGCGCGGCATCCTCAACGTGCTCCGCCACGCCGGCATCGTCGATGGCGCGATCGAGAAGGGCAAAACCCAGTGGCTGGACATGCCTTCCGGCGATTGCTTCGCCTTCGCCGAGGATGACGGCATGATCGAGACGATGGTCGATCTCGGCGAACCAGTTGAGGACGGCCACGTGGTCGCGCGCATCCATCCGGTCGGGCGCACCGGGCAGCCGCCGCAGGAAATCAGGGCCAGGATGTCGGGACTGCTCGCCGCGCGTCATTTCCCGGGCCTGGTCAAGGCTGGCGACTGCGTCTCGGTGGTGGCCGTGGCCGTTCGCGAATAATCTTGGTGCGGCGCCCTACTGCACCACGCGCTTCTCGAGCTTGCGAGCAAGCGTGCGCCGGTGCAGGCCCAGCCGGCGCGCGGTTTCGGAGATGTTGAAGCCGGTTTCGACCAGCGTTTCGTGAATGCGCTCCCATTCGAGGTTCTTGATCGAGGTGGGGCGGCTGGTGAGCGGCACCGAAACGTCACCCTCGGCGCGGCCGAAGGCGGCTTCGATGTCATCGGTGTTGGCGGGCTTGGCCAGATAGTGGCCCGCGCCGAGCTTGATCGCCTCGACGGCCGTGGCGATGCTGGCAAATCCCGTCAGCACGACGATGCGCATCGACGGATTGCGGGCGCTGAGAAGCTTGACGCATTCGAGACCCGATCCCGATCCGAGCTTGAGATCGACGACGGCGTAGGCCGGAACGGCCGTTTCCAGCGCGACCAGCAGCGCCTCGCGGTCGTGGCAGACCACGACGTCGTAGTCGCGCTTTTCAAACGAGCGTTTGAGCGTGCGCGCAAAGGTCGCGTCGTCCTCGATGACGAACAAGGATCGATCAGATTTCACGATCGTCTCCATAGGTCAGCGCCGCCAGCGGCAGCGAAAGGGTAACACGGGCGCCCTCGGCCATGTTGCGCGCCGAAACGTCGCCTCCAAGCTTGCGCACCACGTTGAACACCAGGAAGAGGCCTAGGCCGCCGCCCGGACGCCCCTTGCTCGACATATAGGGCTGGCCGAGCGTTGCCAGAATATCCTTGTCGAAACCCGGGCCGCGATCCTCGACGGAGAGCACCAGCTTCTCATCCTGCCGCTCGGCAGTGATGCCGACCCAATCGTGCGATGCTTCCTGCGCATTGTCGAGCACATTGAAGATCACTTGTTTCAGCGCCGTGTCGGACACGATCGGCTCGTCCGGCTCGAAACCATTGCCGTAGTCCAGCTTGATAGGCTGGCGACTGACGCGCCATTCCTCGACGAGATCGTCGAGGAACCGGCGGATCGTAGTGCGGATGGTGCCCTCGCCCCGCGCCTGGCCGGAGGACATGAGAATGCCCGTGACGATGCCTTTGCAGCGCTCGATCTGCGCCTGCATCTCGGCCACGTCCTCGGAAAGCTCGCGGTTGCGCTTGACGCCGCGCATCTGGCGCCAGTCGGACAGGATGACCGATATTGTCGACAGCGGTGTGCCCAGTTCATGCGCGGCACCCGAGGCCAGCAGGCCCATGCGCACGATGTGATCTTCCTCGGCCGAACGCTGGCGCAGGTCGGCGAGATAGGCATCGCGTTCGCGCAGGTTGCGGTTGATGCGCGTCATGAAGATCACGATTAGGCCGGCCGCGAGCACGAAGCAGATGAACATGCCTCGCAGATGCAGCGCCAGGAGGTCGCTGCCGCCGTGATGCGGAAGTGCGATCGGCTGGAAGACGAAGATGAGGAAGACGAAGCAGGCCGAGGCCGCCACCACCAGGAGCCAGGTCGACCATGGCGCCAGCAGCGCGGCGCCGAGCGTGATCTGCAGCAGGTAAAGCGACACGAATGGATTCGAGGCGCCGCCGCTCAGGTAGAGCTGCGTCGTCAGCGCCGCCATGTCGAAAATAAGCGCGACGAAGAGCTGCGCGTTGGAGATCCGGCGGTTGCCGCGCAGGGCGAGCAGGCTGAAGATGTTGAGGCCGACCAGGAAAAGCACCACGCCCGCCATCTCGGCGAGCGGCAGCGGGATGGCGAACCAGTATTGCGTGACCAGGATGGTCAGCACCTGCCCCGCCACCGCCAGCCAGCGCAGCTGGATGAGCAGGAGCAGGTTCTTCCTGTTCGTGACGTCGGCGTCCGACGCGGCGCCTCCCTGCCGCGTTGGAGGAAGCGTCAGGAACGGCTTGTCGCGATGGGGCCACGCGATATTCATCACGCTGCATCCCAGTTCCGGCGGCCGGAGAAGACCTGTCTGGCAAGCGCCATCGCCAGCATCCCTGCAAGGGCAAACCAGGTCAAAGCATAGATGAGATGGCTGTTGCGGAAGGTGACGACCGTGAGCCCGCCGCGCGGCCAGCCAGCAGCGCCGGATGCCTCGGCATCGATGAAATAAGGCGCGACATCCGCCAGGCCGCGCGCCTTGGCGATTGCCGCGACGTCGCGCGAATACCAGCGATCGGCAGCCGGATCGTTGCTGCGCAGGAAACCGCCGCCGGGCTCGCTGATGCGCAGCAGCCCGTCAACCGTCGCCGGCGAGGCGAGCGCGGCATTCTCCCGCTCGAACTCCACCTTGCGCTCCTGCGGGATGAAGCCGCGATTGACGAGGACCGTGAAACCGCGGTCGTCGCGCATCGGCGTCAGCACCCAATAGCCGCCGCCAAGCTCGGTCACCGCCTGCACCAGCGTGTTGGCGCCGCCCTGCAAGCGCCCGGTCAACCGCACGTGGCGATATTCGTAGTCCGGTGCGCTCAACCCGCTCCAGTCCTGCGGGCCGGGCGCATCGACGACGGGAGCATGGATGCGCTGGTCGACGCGGGCGATCAGGTCGAGCTTCCAGACCCGTCTTTCCAGTTGCCAGACGCCGAGCCCGAGAAACATCAGAGCGCCGAGAAGCCCAAGCACCACAGCCAAGAATCGCGACGTGGAACCCTTCGAGGCCGCATGCGAGCCGATACCTGCCCGGCCGGTCATGTCCTTTGCCTCGGCTTTGGCCCTCCCCGCGCGCAACACGCCCACGCCCGAAATGGGGCTCATGGCATCTCCCGCATCTCGTGGAGCCCGGGCATCATGTTGGCGTTGAGGTGGTACATCACCCAGAGCGAGCCGCTCAGCACGATGACGACGAGAACCACCGTGAAGATGAGCGCCAGCATCGACCATCCACCTTCCGAGGCGGGGTTCATATGCAGGAAGAAGACCATGTGCACCACGATCTGCACCACCGCGAAGGCCATGATGATGATGGCCGCGGCCTGTTTGTTGTCCATGGCGCCGGTCATGACCATCCAGAACGGGATGGCGGTGAGGATCACCGACAGGACGAAGCCGATCAGGTAGCCCCTCAGCGACCCGTGCGCGGCGCCGCCATGGGTATGGTCGCGATCGGCATGATCATGAGCGGTCATCTGAGCATCCCCATCAGATAGACAAAGGTGAAGACGCCGATCCAGACGACGTCGAGGAAGTGCCAGAACATCGAAAGGCACATCAGCCGGCGGCGGTTGGCCTCGATGAGGCCGTGTCTCGCGACCTGCACCATTAGCGTCACCATCCAGACGATGCCGAAGGTCACGTGCAGGCCATGCGTGCCGACCAGGGTGAAGAAGGACGACAGGAAGGCGCTGCGCTGCGGCGTCGCGCCTTCATGGATCATGTGCGCGAATTCGGATAGCTCGATGGAGAGGAACGCCAGGCCGAACAGCATGGTCACCACGAGCCAGGCCTGCGTCGCGCCGGCGCGGCCCTTGTCCATGGTCAGCATGGCAAAGCCATAGGTGATCGAGGACAAGAGCAGCATGGTGGTGTTGACCGCCACCAGACCGAGATCGAACAGATCCTTCGGCGCCGGACCCGCCGCGTAATTGCCGCCGAGCACGCCATAGGCCGCGAACAGCATGGCGAAGATCAGACAGTCGCTCATCAGGTAGAGCCAGAAGCCGAGCATGGTGCTGCCGCCTTCGGCGTGCGCGTGCTCTTCTTCCAGGTGGAAGACCGGTTCCGCGACGGCCGTGATCGCGCTCGATGCCATGCTTAATTCCTAGCCCTGGGCGGCGAGGAGCGTCGTCCTCGCCTCTTCGGTTTGCGTGACCTCGGCAGCCGGGATGTCGAAGTCGCGGTGGTAGTTGAAGGTGTGGCCGATCGCGGTTGCGATGAGGCAGACGAAGCTCAGCGCCGCCAGCCACCAGATGTACCAGATCAGGCCGAAGCCGAGCGCGACGCTGAACACCGCCAGGACGACGCCGGTGCCGGTGTTGCTCGGCATGTGGATCGGTTTGAATCCGGACAGCGGGCGCCGGTAGCCGGCCTTCTTCATGTCGAACCAGGCGTCGTTGTCGCGAATGACTGGCGTGAAGGCGAAGTTGTAGGCCGGCGGCGGCGAGGAGGTCGACCATTCGAGGGTGCGGCCGTCCCAGGGATCGCCGGTGTGATCGGCCAGCGCTTCGCGCTTGCGGATGGAGACGAATATCTGGACCAGGAAGGCGGCGATGCCGCAGGCGATCAGCACCGCGC
Organism: Mesorhizobium sp. CA15; assembly: GCF_020165215.1. Classification (NCBI taxonomy): domain Bacteria; kingdom Pseudomonadati; phylum Pseudomonadota; class Alphaproteobacteria; order Hyphomicrobiales; family Phyllobacteriaceae; genus Mesorhizobium; species Mesorhizobium sp. CA15. The sequence goes on along the minus strand of NZ_JAIUHQ010000006.1, from coordinate 52,922 downwards.
CGAAGGCGGCGATCACGAACCATATCTGCAGCGAGGGATCGTCGAAGACGCGCATGCGGCGCGTCACGCCCATCAGGCCGAGGATGTAGAGCGGCATGAAGGCGAGCCAGAAGCCGAGCACCCAGCACCAGAACGAGACCTTGCCCCAGAACGGATCGAGCCTGAAGCCGAAGGCCTTGGGCCACCAATAGGCGATGCCGGCGAACAGGCCGAAGAGCACGCCGCCGATGATGACGTTATGGAAATGCGCGATCAGGAACAGGCTGTTGTGCAGCACGAAGTCGGCGGGCGGCACGGCAAGCAGCACGCCGGTCATGCCGCCAACGACGAAGGTGAGCATGAAGGCCACCGTCCACATCATCGGCAATTCGAAGCGGATGCGGCCGCGATACATGGTGAACAGCCAGTTGAATATCTTCGCCCCGGTCGGGATCGAGATGATCATCGTGGTGATGCCGAAGAAGGAATTGACACTGGCGCCGGAGCCCATGGTGAAGAAGTGGTGCAGCCAGACGAGATAGGACAGGATGGTGATGACTATCGTGGCGTAGACCATCGAGGTGTAGCCGAACAGGCGCTTGCCGGAGAAGGTCGAGGTGACCTCGGAGAAGACGCCGAACAGCGGCAGGATAAGGATGTAGACCTCCGGGTGACCCCATATCCAGATGAGGTTCACATACATCATCGGATTGCCGCCGAAATCGTTGGTGAAGAAGTTGGTGCCGACATAGCGGTCGAGCGCAAGCAGCGTCAGCACCGCCGTCAGCACCGGGAAGGACGCGACGATCAGCACGTTGGTGCAGAGCGAGGTCCAGGTGAAGACGGGCATGCGCATCATGGTCATGCCTGGGGCGCGCATCTTGATGATGGTGCAGATCAGGTTGATGCCGGACAGCGTCGTGCCGACGCCGGCGACCTGCAGCGCCCAGATGTAGTAATCGACGCCGACGTCGGGACTGTAATTGATGCCGGAGAGCGGCGGATAGGCCAGCCAGCCGGTGCGGGCGAACTCGCCGACGAACAGCGAGGCCATGACCAGGATCGCGCCGCCGACCGTCATCCAGAAGCTGAAATTGTTGAGGAAAGGGAACGAGACGTCGCGCGCGCCGATCTGCAGCGGCACGACGAAGTTCATCAGCCCGGTGACGAAAGGCATCGCCACGAAGAAGATCATGATCACGCCATGGGCGGTGAAGATCTGGTCGTAGTGATGAGCGTTGAGGTAACCCTCGGAACCGTTGAAGGCGATGGCCTGCTGCAGGCGCATCATGATGGCGTCGGAGAAGCCGCGCAGCAGCATGACGAGGCCGAGCGCCATGTACATGATGCCGATCTTCTTGTGGTCGACGCTGGTGAACCACTCGCGCCACAGATAACCCCAAAGCTTGAAATAGGTGACCGCGCCGAGCACCGCGAGGCCGCCCAACGCCACGACGATGAAGGTGACGACGACGATCGGCTCGTGCAGCGGCAGCGACTCCAGAGTGAGGCGGCCGAAGATGAATTTGGTCAGCGACTCAGGCATCCGCCATCCCTCACAATTCGAAGCGCAGCAGGCCGAGCGACGGGGTCCCGGCATCGGCGCGGCGGCTGCCGGCCCCTGGACTGAGCAGCCCTGCCCCGCGCAGCGGGGAAAGATCGCGCATTGGCCAGTATTTCGCGCCGGCATCGCGGGCCGCGCGCAAGGCGGCGGCCGCTTCCTCGGCCGTGCAGATGCTGGCGACATAGGACGGATCGTTGCCGAACACCGCGCCGCGCCGGGCAAGCTTGTCATATTGCAGCGGCAAGGTGTTGCGCACGCCGGCCAGCCCAAGGCCGCCCTTGGCGTCGATCGACATCATCTCGTTCATGCACATCTTGCCGCGCTCGACGCACAGATTGAGGATCGCGCCATAGAGGTCGGGATCGACGGAGGCATAGTGGCGGACCGGCTCGTTCTCGCTCGGACGCTCGAGCTCGAGATAGGTCTCGCGGCTGAGCGTAGCCTGCGCACCTTTGGTCTGCGTCACCCACTCACCGAAGGCCTGATCGGAGAGCCCGTGGAACGCAAAGCGCATGCCGGAGAAGCCGGCGCCGCTGTAGTTGGCCGAGAAGCCGGAATAGGTGCCCGGACGGTTGATGACCGCGTGCAGCTTCGTCTCCATGGCGGGCATGGCGTAGATCTGCCCGGCAAGCGCCGGAATGTAGAAGGAGTTCATCACCGTCGAGGAGGTGATGCGAAAGTCAATCGGCTGGTTGACCGGCGCCGCCAGCTCGTTGACGGAGGCAATGCCGTAATCCGGATAGATGAAGAGCCATTTCCAATCCAGCGCGACCACGTCGACCCTGAGCGGCTTGTGGTTCTGGCTGACCGGCTGTCCTGGTTCGATCCGGTCGATGCGCCGGTAGGGATCGAGCAAATGGGAGCCGAGCCAGGTGAGCGCGCCGAGGCAGATGATGACGAGCAGGGGTGCCGCCCAGATCACCAGCTCCAGCTTGGTCGAATGGTCCCAGTCCGGCGTGTAGATCGCCGTGGTGCTGGATTGCCGGTAGCGCCAGGCGAACAGCACGGTCAGCGCCATGACCGGCAGGATGATGAGCAGCATCAGCAGGGTCGAGACGACGAGCAGGTCGCGCTGCTGCACTGCCACGTCACCCGCGGGCGCCAGCACGACCAGGTCGCAGCCGCTCAGCAGCACGGCGAGCGGAAAAAGAAGCAAGGCTCCGGATCGTCTCATCAAACGCTGCCCTCGATGGCCCTGCAGCAGGATCTCTGCAGGTTGCGATGCGATATGGACCAACGGCTACTGCCGCGGGCACAGCGACGACATTGGACAATTTGTCCAATGCCCAGCCGGTATGGCTTTCGCGAAAGTGTGCACGCATAATTGGATGACGACAACATAGCGTCGGGACGACGACAATCGCGTTCCGAAGTTGAGTTTGGTGACGACGGAAACGATGGCTGAAACTTCGACTTCCGAAACGGACAGCAGGCTGATCGGCTCGCATCACGGCCAGGTCAGCGCTGGCGATATCGCGGTCGGCGTGATCATCGGAAGGACGTCGGAATTCTTCGATTTCTTCGTCTATGCGATCGCTTCCGTGATCGTGTTCCCCAAGCTTGTGTTCCCAACCCACGACCCGCTGGTCGGAACGCTCTACTCCTTCGCCATCTTCGCGCTGGCCTTCATCGCGCGCCCGTTCGGCACCGTGCTGTTCATGGCGATCGACCGCGCCTATGGCCGCGGCGCCAAGCTGACGATCGCGCTGTTCCTGCTCGGCACCTCGACGGTCGCCATGGCGTTCCTGCCCTCCTATCAGGACGTCGGCGCGGTCGCCGCCTGGCTGCTGGCGCTCACCCGCTTCCTGCAGGGCCTGGCGCTCGGCGGGACATGGGACGGACTGCCCTCCCTCTTGGCGCTGAATGCGCCGCAGAACCGGCGCGGCATCTATGCGATGATCCCGCAGCTCGGCGCGCCGATCGGGCTCATCGTGGCAAGCTCGCTGTTTGCCTTCTTCGTCGCCAACCTCTCGGCCGACGACTTCTTCGCCTGGGGCTGGCGCTATCCCTTCTTCGTCGCCTTCGCCATCAACGTCGTGGCGCTGTTCGCCAGGCTGCGCATCGTGGTCACGCCCGAATTCTCGAAACTCTACGAGAGCGGCGACCTGCAACCGACGCGCATCAGGGAGATGGTTCGCACGGAAGGCCGCAACGTCGTCGTCGGCGCCTTCGCGCCGCTGGCGAGCTTCGCCCTGTTCCATATGGTGACGGTGTTCCCGCTGTCCTGGGTGTTCCTGTTCACCAATGAAGGGCCGGAGCGTTTCCTGGTTATCGAGGCGGTGAGCGCGCTGTTCGGCATCGCGGCGATCGTTGCATCGGGTCCGCTGGCCGACCGTGTCGGACGCCGCGCCCTGCTCGGCGGCGGCGCCGTCGCCATCGCCGCATTCAGCGGCTTTGCCCCGCAGCTTCTCAATGGCGGCACCGTCGGCGAGACGGTGTTCATGGTGCTCGGCTTCATCCTGCTGGGCCTAAGCTTCGGGCAATCCTCGGGCGTCGTCGCATCGAGCTTCTCGCGACAGCACCGCTATACCGGCTCGGCGGTAACGTCGGACCTGGCCTGGATGTTCGGCGCCGGCTTCGCGCCGCTCGCGGCGCTGCTCCTGGCCGGCAATTTCGGCCTCATCGCCGCCGGCGCCTATCTGCTTTCGGGCGCCGCCTGCACGCTGATCGCGCTTTGGATCGACAGGCAGGCACGCCGGGCCGACTGAACGAGCGGCGAGCTCGGATAGTCGCCGTTCTATCCCTTTGTTTTTGACGCAGTTCCAGACGGAAGGTTACGGCGAAGGCGCCGAACTCAACCGCTCACACTTTTCCTGGAATTGCTCTGACCTGCAATCAGACCTGGTAGAAATCCCGATACCATTCCACGAAGCGCGGGACGCCGATCTCGATCGGGATCCTGGGCTTGAAGCCGATCACCGCCTCGAGTGAGGCGACGTCGGCATAAGTCGCAGGCACATCGCCCGGCTGCAGCGGCATCAGGTTGCGGATTGCCTTGCGCCCGAGAGCGTCTTCCAGAACGTCGATCAGCCGGCTGAGCTCGACAGGCGAGCTGTCGCCGATGTTATGGATCCTGAATGGCGCGGTGCTCGTCGCGGGGTCCGGTGCAGCGTTTGTCCAATCGGGATTGGGCGTCGCTGGATGCTGCATGACGCGGGCCACTCCCTCGACGATATCGTCGATGTAGGTGAAATCCCGCTGCATGTTGCCATGGTTGAAGACATCGATCGGCTGACCGGCGAGGATGGCCTTGGTGAAGATGAACAAGGCCATGTCGGGCCGTCCCCACGGACCGTAGACGGTGAAGAAGCGCAGGCCCGTCGTCGGCAGCCCGAACAGATGGCTGTAGGTGTGAGCCATCAGCTCGTTTGCCTTCTTGCTGGCGGCATAGAGACTGAGGGGATGGTCGGCGGAATCATGCACGGAGAACGGCATGCGCGTGCTGCCGCCATAGATCGAGCTTGACGATGCATAGACGAGATGGCCGACCGAGGCCTGCCGGCACCCCTCCAGGATGTTGAGGAAGCCGTTGAGATTGCTTTGCGCATAGACATGCGGATTGACCAGCGAGTAGCGGACGCCCGCCTGCGCGGCGAGGTTGACGACGATCTGCGGCGCGACCGACGCAAAGACCCCCGAGATGCCATCGCGGTCGGCGAGATCGACATGCTCGAAATGAAAGTTTGGGAACGCCTTCAGCCGCTCGAGCCGCGCCTGCTTCAAGGTGACGTCGTAATACTCGTTCATGGAATCGAGGCCGACAACCTGCCGGCCTTCGGCAAGCAGCCTCTGGCAAAGGTGAAAACCTATGAAACCGGCTGCGCCGGTGATCAGGATCGGCCTGCTCGACGTCAATGCATACCCCTAACGCTGCAGTCAGACCTTGCAGGCCATCGAGAACTTCCGCCTTTTATGGCAGGGCTGCAATGAATTCAACGATGCGCTTTCTCTCACCGTCATCGCCAGCGGCGGCAAGATCGGCCGCCAGCCGGATGTCCGTATTGCCAAGGCGCACGCAGCCGCCGGGATCCGACAGCGGAAAAGCGATCTCAAGCCAACGCTGATATGCGAGCGTGATCAGCAGTCGGGCACTTCCGTGCGGAAAAAGATTGCGCGCACACCGCGGATCGAGGATTTGGTTTTCTTGGTGATCCCTGTTGCTTGGGGCAAACTGCTGGCGGGCTGTCAGGAGGAGAAATGAGAGCACGCGCGGCGACGGTCGGAGACCTGGAAGATGTTTTCCGCGGTCTGTCCAAGCGAATGTCGGACGAATATGTGGCGGCCGGCAAGGACAGCAAAAGCGCCTATGACAATTTGATGATGAACCTGAAGGAAGGCCGGGCCCATGCGCTCGTGCAGGACGACAGGACGGTGGCGATCATCTCTTGGCATGAGCACGCGGACGCCGCCGACACGCTCTTTGCCGCGCGGGAGGATTTCTTCAACGCCACGACGGTCCGCTTCTGCAAGCGCCACATCCGCCATGTCCAGGCGCTGGCCGGCAACCTTCCCGTCCATTCGCGCAGCTGGCTGCACAGGCCCGACGTCGCGAAATGGTTCCGCGTGATCGGCTATGTCGACCGAGGGCGCGAGAACGGCGCCACCTTGTTCGAGCTGCCGTCGGCCGCCAATAGCTGACGGAAGCGAGGGCGATCCGTTACGGCGCCCCAAAAACGGGCGCTTGCGCGAAAATCCGATTGGAAAGATTGTATGCTCAGGCACCGGGCAACCCGGCACGCCGGATGGGGTTTGGCTGCTGGAAATCGGGATGTTGCGCGTCTGCCTGGCTTTTGTCGCCATCGCTGCCCTGACGAGACCGTCAGGGGCGGAACCGCGCGCGTCCCATCTTTTCGACCGACCCGGCCTCGCGGCGGCCTATTCGGGCCAATCCGATCTTATCACCGCATACACGACCGGCATGGCGCGTTACCGGCTTCAATATTCGGGCGCCGCGGCCCAAGCCGGTTTAGCCGCGCCGCTCGAGCCTCGGCTGCTGCGGCCTGAATTCCAGCAGCGGACATGGCGTTCCTCGGATGGCAGCCTGCTGCAGGGCTTTGCCGGCAAGGGCGGTTTCCGGCTGACCACAGGCAACTGCGTGGCCCGCATCTGCATGGCCATCGAATGCAGCGAGGCCGGCTGGCCGCTCTATGCCTGCAGCGACGGGCGCAAGCGCAAGATGTCGGTCAACAACTTCGTGACGGCAACATTCGACGGCGTCTCCTATCGGCGGCTGAGCGCGCCACAGGAGTGAAATTGGCGACCTGAACCGGGTAACACAGCCGCTTGCGCCCATCTCGCCAGGCGTGGCATCGGTTGCGGCGCTTTGAGATGTTCGAAGACAAAGATAGTGGCACGCCAACCCGACAGACGATCCGCAAACCCAAAAGTCAACCTCGCCCGAGCGCTCTCCAAGCTCGGCTTCTGCTCGCGCACGCAGGCCGAGCGTCTCGTCGTCGAGGGCCGCGTGCAGGTCAACGGAAAGACAGTGCGCGATGCCTTGCTGCGCATCGATCCCGACCGCGACCGCATCACCGTCGACGGCGAGCGCGTCATTGCCGAGCGCAAGGTCTATCTGATGCTCAACAAACCGCGCGGGCTGGTCACCACCCGCGACGACCCGGAGGGCCGCGGAACCGTCTATGACTGCCTGGGAGGGCTTGACCTGCCGTTCGTGTCGCCCGTGGGCCGCCTCGACAAGGCGAGCGAAGGGCTGCTTTTGCTGAGCAACGACACGCGCTGGGCGAACGGCCTGCTCGACCCCGCCTCGCATGTCGCCAAGACCTATCACGTGCAGATCGCGGCCGCGCCCGACGAAGAAATGCTGGAGCGTTTTCGTCAGGGCGCCGTCGTCGACGGCGAGTTGCTCACCGCAAGCTCGATCGCGCTGTTGCGCAGCGGCGGGCGGACAGCCTGGCTGGAGATCGTGCTTGACGAGGGACGCAACCGGCACATCCGCAGGCTACTCGCCGCTTTCGACATTGAGGTGCTGAGGCTGGTCAGGGTGGCGATCGGGCGGCTGCAGCTTGGCGAACTGGCCAAGGGCAAGGCTCGGCATTTGACGGCCGAGGAGCTGGCGATGGTCAGAGTCTAGCGAAACGCCTCAGCTTCGTCATCCACGGGCGGAGCGGGAGCGAAGCGGACGCGCAGACCCGAGGATCCATTCCGTGACCTGGCGCAAAGGGTAAAGGCGGCGCAAGACAGGGGTCGCTCTGCACCGCGGCAACGCTCATTGGTAACGGAACGATTCTAGGGTCTGCGCCGCGTCGCTTCGCTCCTTGCTCCGTCCTAGAATGACGAGGCTGAAGGGTTTCGCCTAATCTCCAGAGACTCCTGAGCTGCTATCGAGCTGCGGCTACTTCTGGTTCCAGCGGCGTATGACCGGCTCGGTCAGATCGTGCTCATAGCCCAGGATGCTGAGGCTGGCGGTATCGAGCACGAAGTGCTCGCCGCCTTCCGGCGGCAGGCCGACCCAGCGCGCCGCGAACACACGCAGGAAATGCGAGCTGGAGAAGATGAGCACATTGCCGGCAACCGCGCGCAGCCCGGCGATGATGGCGTCCGCGCGGGCACCGACATCGGCCGCCGTCTCACCTTGCGGACAGCCGTCGCGAAACAATTGCCAGCCGGGTCGCTTGGACAGGATCTCCTTGGTCGTCACGCCTTCATAAGCGCCGTAGTCCCATTCCTGAAGGTCGGATCTCTTGACCGCGCGCTCGCCAAAGCCGGCGAGCCGGCAGGTGTCGAAAGCGCGCTGCGAGGGGCTTGACCAGACCGCCTGGAACGTCAGGCCCTCGAGCCGATAGGCGATGCCGCGCGCAGCCTCTTCGCCTTTCGCCGTCAGCGGGATATCGGTGCGCCCGGTGTGCCTGCCCGATGCGCTCCACTCCGTCTCGCCATGGCGAACGACATAGATCTCGGGAAACGCACTGCTCATCGACCGCCCCTGAATGCAACGGGAATGCATCGGCAGGAGTGCCGCGCCGCGCCACCCTATGCGGCAGCCGACAAAAAGAACAGGCCGCAGCGCTTGCCACGGCCTGCTCGGCATCGGGAGGATGCTGGTTGGCTAGGCAGGCTGCAGGCCGCCCGACAGCGCAAGGTCTGCCTCTTCCGGCAACTGGCCGGCCATGGCGGCGGCGAATTGCTTCTGGTCGAGCTCGCCTTCCCAGCGGGCCACGACGATGGTCGCGACCGCGTTGCCGACAAAGTTGGTGAGCGCGCGGCATTCCGACATGAAGCGGTCGACGCCGAGGATCAGCGCCATGCCGGCGACCGGCACCGAGGGCACGACCGAGAGCGTGGCGGCCAGCGTGATGAAGCCGGCGCCGGTGATGCCGGCCGCGCCCTTCGAGCTCAGCATCGCGACGAGCAAAAGCAGTATCTGGTCGCCGAAGGTGAGTGGCGTGTCGGTCGCCTGGGCGATGAACAGCGCGGCAAGCGTCATATAGATATTGGTGCCGTCAAGGTTGAAGGAATAGCCTGTCGGGATGACAAGACCGACCACCGAGCGGTTGCAGCCGGCGCGCTCCATCTTGGCCATCAGGCCGGGAAGTGCCGCTTCCGACGACGAGGTGCCGAGCACCAGGAGCAGCTCTTCCTTGATGTAGCGGATCAGCGCCAAGATGGAAAAGCCGTTGTACCATGCGACGGCACCCAGCACTACGAGCACGAAGAGCAGCGACGTCAGATAGAAGGTGCCGATCAGGAAGGCGAGGTTGGCGATCGCGCCTATGCCGTATTTGCCCACGGTGAAGGCCATGGCGCCGAAGGCGCCGATGGGGGCGGCCTTCATCAAGATGGCGACGAGGCGGAAGACCGGCGCGGTCAACGCCTGCAGGAAATCGACGACCGGGCGGCCGCGTTCGCCGACCAGCGCCAGGGCGATGCCGAACAGCACTGAGAAGAACAGCACCTGCAGGATGTCGCCCTGCGCAAAGGCGCCGGTGATGGTGTCGGGGATGATGTTCATCAGGAAGCCGACAATGGTCGTGTCATGCGCCTTCTCGGTGAAGGTCGAGACCTTCGAGGCGTCGAGCGTGGCCGGATTGATGTGCATGCCGGCGCCGGGTTGGACGACGTTGGAGACGACGAGGCCGACGACGAGCGCCAGAGTCGAGAAGACGAGGAAATAGATCATCGCCTTGCCGGCAACGCGGCCGACCTTCTGCAGGTCGGAAACACCGGCAATGCCGGTCGCCACGGTGAGGAAGATCACCGGTGCGATCACCATCTTGACCAGCTTGATGAAGGCATCGCCAAGCGGTTTTAGCGAGGCGCCCAAGTCGGGATAGAAATGGCCAAGCAGGATGCCGGCGGCGATCGCCACCAGGACCTGCACATAGAGATGCCGGTAAAAGGGAACCTTGCCGCGCGGTTCGGCGGCAGCGATTGCTGTCTGCATGATATCCTCCATTCGGCCCCCGATCGAAACGCTCGACCTCCCTGGGGGCTGTTGACCTCCACAGCCTCACGGCTGCTACGGATGCATTTGCAACGCGCGTGCCAGGTGATAGCCGAAGCCTCGAAACATTGATTTTGTTGGCTTTTTCGAACCGACGACGGGGCATCTTCGAGAGCTTCCGTGCGCTTATCCGCATAGGTCGAATTGTGCTTTGTGCGAATTCATGCACAGATGCGGCATGCTGCAACGCCCTGCCGCTGCCTTCGCCTCGACGCCCGAACTGCTCGCCGGGCGGGCGCGGCGCGCCTGGCTGCTGTTCGGAGCGGTGGCGCTGGCGATCGTCGCGGCAGCGCTTTACAGCGCAGGCCTCTATGGCCGCTCGACCGAGATCGAGGCCTTGGCCACGCAGGGACGCACCGACGCCAACCTTAAGGTGGCGCTGCTGCGCGCGGTGCTGGAAAATCCGCGCGCGCTGCCGCTGCTGCTGTCGGAGGACCAGCAGGTGCATGACGCGTTGAGCGAGCGCAGCCCTGCCTCGATCGACGTACTCAACCGCAAGCTCGAAGGGCTGGTGTCGGGCACCAAGGCCTCGGTGCTCTACGTCACCGGCCCGGACGGCCTGGCGATCGCTTCCAGCAATTGGCGCGAGCCGGTGAGCTTCGTCGGCAACGACTACGGTTTTCGCGCCTATTTCTCGGGCGCAATGGAAACCGGCACGGCCGAATATTTCGCGCTCGGCAATGTCAGCAAGCGTCCGGGTCTCTACATCTCGCGCCGTGTCGACGGCGCTTCGGGGCCGCTCGGCGTTGTCGTGGTCAAGATGGAATTCGACCAGCTCGAGGCCGACTGGCACGAGGCCAACCGCCCGGCCTATGTGAGCGACGAGCATGGCGTGGTGCTGATCACCAGCGTGCCCTCCTGGCGCTTCATGACGACGGCGCCGCTGGCGGTTTCGGTCAGCGCCGCCATCCGCGCCAGCCAGCAATTTGGCGATGCGCCACTGGTGCCCCTGCCGATCACAAAACCGCAACCGCTGAGCTCGGACGTCGCGCTGGTCCATGCCATCACGCCCGGGGGCAGCGACGCCGAGTATCTGCGGCTGTCGACCGCGGTGCCATCGACGCCGTGGCGGCTCGACTATCTCGTTCCGGCCGAAGCGCCGATCGCGGCGGCGCAGCGCGAGATGCGGCTGCTGACACTGGGCGTTCTTGTCCCGCTCCTCGCATTAGCCGCCTATCTGTTGTGGCGCAGGGAGTCCGCGCAGATGCGGATCGCCGCCGAGCAGGCCGCGCGGGCCGAGCTCGAGCGCCGCGTCGTCGAGCGCACGCAGGACCTCAGCCTGGCGCGCGACCGGCTGCAGGCGGAGATCACCGACCATCGCAGCACCGAGGCCAAGCTGCAGGTCATGCAGCAGGAGCTGGTGCAGGCCAACCGGCTTGCCACGCTTGGCCAGGTCGCTGCCGGCGTCGCGCATGAAATCAACCAGCCGGTGGCGACGATCCGCGCCTATGCCGACAATGCGCGCGTCTTCCTGGAGCGCAAGCAGAGCGCCTCGGCTGAAGAGAACCTTGGCGCCATCGCCGCGCTGACCGAGCGCATCGGCTCGATCACAGAAGAGCTGAAAGCCTTTGCCCGCAAGGGCCGCACCGCCGCCGAACCGGTTGAGCTGCGCAGCGTGATCGAAGGCGCGGTGGTGTTGCTCAGGAGCCGCTTCGCCGGCCGGCTGGACGCGCTGGCGATCACGCTGCCGCCGCCGGCGCTCAAGGTGATGGGCAACCGGCTGCGGCTGGAGCAGGTGCTGATCAACCTGTTCCAGAACGCGCTGGAAGCACTCGATGGCCGCGATGATGCGAAGATCGAGGTTTCGGCGACCGAGACCGGCGATAACGTCACGCTCATGGTCTCGGACAACGGGCCGGGCATCCCGCCCGCGATCCTGAAATCCCTGTTCACGCCCTTCAACACCTCGAAGGAAAGGGGCCTCGGGCTCGGCCTCGTCATCTCCAAGGACATCGTCGCCGACTATGGCGGACGCATCGAGGTTTCGAGCAGCGGCCAAGGCACACGCTTCACCATCCATTTGTCGAAAGCCGGCGCGGCATGACCAGGCATGACCCAGCACCGGTGATCCTGATCGACGACGACAGCGATCTGCTCAAGGCGACAAGACAGACGCTGGAGCTTGCCGGCTTTGCGGTGTCGGCCTACTCGGTGGCGAAGGAAGCGCTGGCAGCGCTCGACAGGAATTTCGCCGGCGTGGTGGTGTCGGACATCCGCATGCCGGAGATCGACGGGCTGCAGCTTTTCGACCGCGTGCTGCGGCTCGACCCCGACATTCCCGTCATCCTGGTCACCGGCCATGGCGATATCGCCATGGCGGTCAAGGCGATCAAGGACGGCGCCTACGACTTCATCACCAAGCCCTTCGCCGCCGATCGTCTGGCGCAGAGCGTTGCGCGCGCGGCGGAAAAACGCCGGCTGGTGATCGAGAACCGCGCTTTACGAGAAGCGGCCGAGCAGGCTCAGGAGGGATTGCCGCTGATCGGCCAGACGCCGGCGATCGAGCGGCTGCGCCGGACGCTGCGGCAGATCGCCGACACCGATGTCGACGTTCTGGTGACCGGCGAGACCGGCTCCGGCAAGGAAGTGGTGGCGAGCCTGCTGCACCGCTGGAGCCGCCGCGCCAAGGGCAATTTCGTGGCGCTCAACTGCGGCACGCTGCCGGAGACGGTGATCGAGAGCGAATTGTTCGGCCATGAGGCCGGCGCCTTCACCGGCGCGCAGAAAAGGCGCGTCGGCCGTATCGAGCATTCGAGCGGCGGCACGCTGTTTCTCGACGAGATCGAAAGCATGCCGGCCTCGACACAGGTGCAGATGCTGCGCGTCTTGGAAATGCGCGAGGTGACGCCGCTCGGTACCAATGAGGTGCGGCCGGTCGACCTGAGGGTGGTCGCGGCAGCCAAGGTCGATCTCGGCGATGCCAGCCAGCGCGGCGCTTTCCGCGAGGATCTCTATTACCGGCTCAATGTGGTGACGCTGTCGATCCCGCCGCTGCGCGAGCGAAGGGACGACGTGCCGTTGTTGTTCGGATACTTCGCCGAGCGGGCGGCGGCCCGTTTCAGGCGCGGCGTGCCGGCAATCTCCGCCTCGGTCCGGCGCCACCTCAGCGACCATGACTGGCCGGGCAATGTGCGCGAGCTCGCTCATTTCGCCGAACGTTTCGTGCTCGGGCTCGAGGACGTCGCCGGATCGCCTTCCCCGGCGGCAACGGAACGCGACACCTCCGTGTCCTTGCCGGAACGGCTTGATCGCTACGAGGCCGAACTCATCCGCGAGACACTTGGCCGTAATGACGGCGACGTCCGGCGCACCATCGAGGCGCTCGGCATCCCGCGCAAGACCTTCTACGACAAGCTGCAACGGCACGGCATCGTGCGCAGTGATTTTTCCAAGTAGATCAGGGCCAGAGATGGAGCTGATATCGTCGGAAAACCCCTTCGCATCTTTCGGCATCATGCTGTGGGAACCGCAACGCCGCTGCGCCGTTGGAACCGACCGGGAAACCGTGGCACGTCGGCATCAGCCGGGCAGCGAATGCATCGGCGTGGCGGTTTTGCCGGGTTGCGCTCGGCAGGCGTTGATGGTTTGTTGCCGCCCAGCGGAGAACGAATGATGCGCGAATCCCTCGGTCAAGACGAATATGGCTCGACCAGTCCCTTCGACCCTGACGACCTGCCCAATCTCAATGCGATGGGGCCGGCGATGGGTGGCGGCAATGATTTCGAGAAATACGCGGTCGCCGTCATCATCGTCTTCGGCGCGCTGATCATCGGCGGCCTGATGGCTGCCTCCATGTCCTTCGGCCATCGCAACGGCTTCCTCTTCGCGCTCGGCGGCGCCACGGCGGCCTGGATTTCCGGCAATGCGCTGCTACTCGACCGGCCGCGCATCTATGCGCTGTTCGTCGCCATCGCCGCCGTGATGCTGATCGCTTCGACCATCACGCTGGTCATCTGATCAATTAATATCCCAGCGCCTCACCGGCGGCAGCGCGGCTGTCGATGGCGCCGTTGTAGCGCGCGCCGCCGCCTTTCTCGATCTGTGCCAGGCTCTTGCCACCGACCAGGATGCCAGCCGCCTGCCCCCAGGTTTGGTCGCTGAGATCGAGGTGGTAGCCCATGCCGGCAAGCAGCTTCTCTGTGTCCGGCGACAGCCCGAATGGCTCGACATAGACCGTGTCCGGCAGCCATTGATGGTGGATACGCGGAGCGTCGATCGCCTGCTGGATGTCCATGCCGTGGTCGATGACGTTGATGATCGCCTCCAGCGTGATGGTGATGATGCGCGAGCCGCCCGGGCTGCCGATGACCATGAACGGCTTGCCGTCCTTCGTGACGATCGTCGGGCTCATGGAGGATAAGGGCGTCTTCTTCGGCTGAATGGCGTTCGCTTCGCCCTGCACTAGGCCGTAGAGGTTCGGCACGCCCGGCTTCTGGGTGAAATCGTCCATCTCGTTGTTGAGCAGGATGCCGGTGCCGTCAGCGACGACGCCGGCGCCGAAGGAGCCGTTCAGCGTGTAGGTGACGGCCACCGCGTTGCCGTCCTTGTCGATGATCGAGTAATGCGTGGTTTCCTTCGACTCGCCGAAGCCCTTCGGCATCAGCTCCTTCGAGACGCCGGCGCGGAACGGGTCGATCTTGTCGCGGATGTCTTTCGCATAGGCCTTGTCGACCAGCTTCGAGACCGGATTGTCGATGAAATCAGGGTCGCCGAGCGCCGAGTTGCGGTCGACATAGGCGTGGCGCATGGCTTCCACCATGACGTGAACCGTCTCGGCCGAGCCGGCGCCGAGATAAGAGAGCGGGTAGCCCTCCAGCACGTTGAGAATCTCGCAGATGATGACGCCGCCCGAGCTCGGCGGCGGCGAGGAAATGATCTCGTAGCCGCGATAGGAACAGGTCACCGGCTTCAGCTCGCGCACGGCATATTGCTCGAAATCAGGCTTGGCGAGGATGCCGCCTTTCGCGCCGCTCGCCTTGACGATTTCATCGGCAATCGACCCTTTGTAGAAGGCGTCCGGGCCTTTTTCCGAGATCGCCGAAAGGGAGGCGGCAAGGTCCGGCTGAACGAGCTTCTCGCCTATGCCGTAAGGCTTGCCGTCCTTTTTGAGGAAGATGGCGGCGGCAGCCGGGTCCTTCGCCAGCCGCTCGGCGCCGCCGGCGAACGAAGCCGCGTCGCCCTGGTTGAGCACGAAGCCGTCCTTGGCGTAGGCAATCGCCGGCGCCATCAATTCCTGTCGCGGCAGCGTGCCGTATTTCTCGCGCGCCATCTCGAAGCCGGCGACCGAGCCGGGCACCCCGACCGCGAGATAGCCGTCGAGGCTGGCGCCTTTGATCGGCTTGCCGTCCTTGTCGAGATACATGGTTTTGGTCGCCGCGAGCGGCGCGCGCTCGCGGAAATCGAGAAAGGTCGTGCGGCCGTTCTTCATCCGCACGGTCATAAAGCCGCCGCCGCCGATATTGCCGGCATTGGGATAGACTACGGCGAGCGCATAGCCGACGGCGACCGCGGCATCGACCGCGTTGCCGCCCTTCTTCAGCACGTCGACACCGATTTCGGTTGCAAGATGCTGGGCAGTCACCACCATGCCGTGCTCGCCTTTGGCGGGAGTTGGCGAAGCGGCGAAGACGGTGGTCGGCGTGAAGGCAAAGGTGAGCGAAAGGCTGACGGCGATCAGCGTCCGGCGGGTCAAGGGCATGGCGGTGCTCCTGGCGTTGGGGGACGCCTAGGAAAGACCGTTGAGGTGGGTGAGTCCAGCCAATTGTGACGGTTGGCAATCCTTCACACCCCCCTCTGGGCTGCCGGCCATCTCCCCCGCAAGGGGGGAGATCGGATGTCGCCATCGCTTTCGCCAATCACCAACGTTGCAGGAACAGCGCCGTCGGCGGAACTGCTGATCTTCCCCCTTGCGGGGGAGATGTCCGGCAGGACAGAGGGGGGTGCTCAAGCGCTGCCGTCGCCCGTTGGATCGACAGGAAGTTGACTACACAATCCCGCCGCCGCCGCCCGCAACAGCCGGCCGCTCCGCGGCGACCTTTGCCCGATAGCCGGCGTCGCGATAGGCGGCCACGGGATCGATGGCGCCGCCCTTCTTCAGCCGTGCCATGGCGAGGATCGGCTCGACATCTGTGCGATAGGCGACTTTGAGCGTCTGCGTCGCCATCAAAGCATCATTGGCATCCTGAAAACCTTCCAGCGCCTTGCGGTCGACCAGCAGCGCCTGCGCATAGGCGCGCTGCACCTCGACCGCCGACAGCATCAGACTCTCGATCGGGTCGGTGACGTTGTGGCTCTGGTCGAGCATATGCGCGGGATCGAAGCCCTTGGCACCGGTGAGCTCGGCATCCACCAGCTCGTTGAAGACAAGGAACAGCCGGTAGGGGTCGATCGAGCCGGCGTCGAGATCGTCGTCGCCATATTTGGAATCGTTGAAGTGGAAGCCGCCGAGCTTCCCGAACTGGATCAGCCGCGACACGATCATCTCGATGTTGACGTTGGGCGCGTGGTGGCCGAGATCGACCAGGCAGAAGGCCTTGTCGCCGAGCTCCTTGGCGATGATGTAGTTGGTGCCCCAGTCCTGCACGACGGTCGAATAGAAGGCCGGCTCATACATCTTGTGCTCGGTGAACAGTCTCCAGTCGTCCGGCAGGCCGGCATAGATCTCGCGCATGGCGTCGAGATAGCGCTCGAAAGCCTTTGCGAAATTGACCTGGCCGGGGAAGTTGGAGCCGTCGCCGATCCACACCGTCAGCGCTTTCGATCCAAGCGTCTTGCCGATCTCGATGCATTCAAGATTGTGCTCGACCGCTTGGCGGCGCGTGCCGGCATCGGCATGCGACAGCGAGCCGAACTTGTAGGAGAGCTTCTGGTCCTTGGCATCGGAGAAGGTGTTGGAATTCATGGCATCGAAGCCGAGGCCGAAGCGGGACGCCGCCTGCTTCAACCGGTCCGGATCGGCCTTGTCCCACGGGATGTGCAGCGAGACGGTGGGCGTTGCCTGCGTCAGCTGGCTGATAACGGCGCAGTCCTCGATCTTGTCGAAGATATCGCGCGGCTCGCCGGCGCCGGGAAAGCGGGCAAAGCGCGTGCCGCCGGTGCCGACGCCCCAGGACGGGATCGCGACGCCGAATTTCTCGACCTTGTCGCGGATCGGATCGATGGCGATACCGCGCCGGTCAAGGCGCTCGCCTAGCGCGGCGTAGTCGCGCTCGAGATCGGCCTGGCGCGCGGCGTTGTGCTTAGCGACGAGGTCGGCTGAAATGATCACTTCGGACAAAAGCTATTCCTCCCAAGAATGCGTTCGGCTGGCGCTGCCCCTCATCCGCCTCCCGGCACCTTCTCCCCGTGGAACGGGGAGAAGGAAGCTTAGCGCGTAAAGCTCTGCGCGTTGCCGGCGTCGACGTTGACGATGTTCCCCGTGGACTTAGCCGACATGTCGGAGGCGAAGAAGTAGATCGCCTCGGCGATGTCCTCCGGGAAGACCGACCGCTTCAGCATCGAGCGCGAGCGGTAATGCTCCTCGAGGTCGTCGGTCGACATCTTGTAGGCGGCGGCGCGCTGTTCCTTCCACTCGCCGGTCCAGATCTTGGAGCCGCGCAGCACGGCGTCCGGATTGACGACATTGACCCTGATCTGCGCCTCCGCCCCTTCCAGCGCGAGGCAGCGGGCCAGATGGATCTCGGCAGCCTTGGCCGTGCAATAGGCGGACGCGTTCGGCGAGGCGGCGAGCCCGTTCTTGGAGGCGACGAAAACCACATTGCCGCCGATCTTCTGGGCGCGGAACAGGCGGAAGGCCTCGCGCGAAACGAGGAAATAGCCGGTGGACAGGATGTCCATGTTCTTGTTCCACAAGGCCAGCGTCGTTTCTTCGATCGGTGCCGAGGAGGCGAGACCTGCGTTGGACACAAGGATGTCGATGCCGCCGAATTCGACCGACGTTTCGGCAAAGCCCGAGGCGACCTGATCTTCCGACGTCACATCGATCCGCACCGGACGGACGAAGTCCTTGCCGTAGGCTTTCGAAAGTTCGTCATTGGCGCTGGCCAACGCGGCCTCGTCGATGTCGGCCAGCATTACGCAGGCGCCTTCGCGCAGCAGCCGGGTGGCGGTGGCGCGGCCGATGCCGCCGGCGCCGCCGGTGACCAAGGCGATCTGCCCGGCAAGCGCCTTCGGTTTCGGCAGTCGCTGCAGCTTGGCCTCCTCGAGCTGCCAGTATTCGATGTCGAAGGCTTCCTGTGCAGGCAGGCCGACATAGGACGAGACGGTCGAGGCGCCGCGCATGACATTGATGGCGTTGACATAGAACTCGCCGGAAATGCGCGCCGTCGCCTTGTCGCCGGCAAAGGTGAACATGCCGACGCCCGGCATCAGATAGACCACGGCATTGGGATCCCGAATGGCGGGCGAGTCCGGATGCTTGCAGCTGTCATAGTAGGCCTGATAGCCGACGCGGTATTCGGCGATGTCGTCGGCCAGGCGCGCGATGACGGCATCGACATCCGGCTTTGCGGGATCGAACTCGATCACCAGCGGCCGGATCTTGGTGCGCAGGAAGTGATCGGGGCATGAGGTGCCGAGCGCCGCCAGCGGCCGCAAGTCCTTTGAATTGACGAATTCGAGCACGGCGGGCTGGTCATCGAAATGGCCGAGCTTATGGCTCTTTTCGGAGATGAGGCCGCGGATCCGCGGCATCAGCTTGGCCGCGATGGCGCGGCGCGCGGAAGCGTCGAGCGATTGGACCGCCTTGCCGCCGAAGATCGCCTTGCCCTCGGATTTGCGCTCGAACCAGTCGATCGCCTGGTTGATCACCGAGATCGTCGTCTCGTAGCACTCCTTGGGCGTGTCGCCCCAGGTGAACAGGCCATGGCTTTCCAGCACGACGCCCTTGGCATCAGGGTTTTCGAGGCAGAATTTCTCCAGCCACAGGCCAAGCTCGAAGCCCGGCCGCTTCCATGGCAGCCAGCCGATGGCGTCGCCGAATATCTCCTTGGTGATCGCCTTGGAATCCTTAGCGGCGGCGACCGCGATGATGGCGTCGGGATGCATGTGGTCGACGCAAGCCTTCGGTACGAAGGCATGCAGCGGCGTGTCGATCGAGGCCGCGCGCGGATTGAGGTTGAAGGTGCAGTGGGGCAGATAGGCCACCATCTCGTCCTCATGCTCGACACCGCGATACAGGCCCTTCAGCGCCCGCAGCTTTTGCATGTAGAGGGTGGCAAAACCGTCAAGCTTGATCGAGGCGCTATCGCCGCCCGAGCCCTTGACCCACAGCACCTCGACCTCCTCACCGGTGAGCGGGTCCTTCTGCCAGACCTTGGACGAGGTGTTGCCGCCGCCATAGTTGGTGACGCGCTTGTCGGATCCCAGCGTGTTCGAGCGATAGACCAGGAGCTCAGGACCGCTCATCCCTTCGGCCTTTGCATCGTCCCAAAGACTGGCGAGGCGCGAGCCGGAGCGCTTGTCGAGCATAGGTATCCTCCCTTGGAGCACGATGCCGCGCCCCTCATTTCTCGACCGGGAATGTCTACGCAAGCGCCGCGCTTGTCAATCACAAACGATCAATATCAATCATATTGCACTGCACAATGAAAATATATGATCGGAAATGATTGACACTGCGCGTTTTCTAAGGCCTGATGCTTGGGCAGGGAGGAACCATGCACGAGAAAGAGCGCCACAGGATCATTCTGTCCGCCGTCCAGGAAAAGCCTGTGGTGACGGTGCAGGAGATGGTCGAACTGACGGACTCTTCCGAAGCGACGATCCGGCGCGACATCGCGGCGCTGCATGTACAAAAGCGCCTGCGCCGGGTGCGCGGTGGCGCCGAGGCGATCTCGCCGCCGCAGTTCATCGGCCTTGCCGGGCGGCCCTTCTCGGTCAACGAAACACTGAACGCCGCGCAAAAGCGGGCGATCGCCCGCGAAGCCGTGAACCTTTGCGCGGACGGCGAGCCGATCATCATCAATGGCGGCACCACCACCTTTCAGATGGTGCATTTCCTGACCGGACGCCGCATGCCGATCTTCACCAACTCCTTCCCGATCGCCGAGCATCTGCTCAAGCACTCGAAGAACACGGTGATGCTGTCGGGCGGCACGATCTACCGCGAGCAGAACATCATCCTGTCGCCCTTCGACAATGACGTGACGCGCAACTTCTATGCGCGGCGCATGTTCATGGGCGCGCAGGGGCTGGGGCCGCTCGGGCTGATGGAAGGCGACCCGCTTCTGATCCAGGCGGAGCAGAAGCTGATCGACCAGGCCGACGAACTGGTGGTGCTGGTCGATTCCTCGAAATTCCGCATGCGCTCGAGCCTTATCCTGTGCGGGCTGTCGCGCATCGCAACCGTGATCACCGACGACGGCATCGAGGACCGCGAGGCCAAGATGCTGGAAACGGCGGGCGTGGCGCTGATCGTCGCCCGCGGACAGTCAAGCGACAAGGAGGAATCTTCACTGCAGGCCTGAGGAAACTCTCGCCCGCAGCGGCGATGGAATGCAACGCTCAAGGGAGGATATTCGATGAGCTTTTTGAAGAAACTGCTGGTTACGGCGGCCTTTTCCGCCGCCATGTTCGTGAATGCCGCCTATGCCGAGAACGTCAAGATCGCGCTGGTGGTGAAGTCGCTCGGCAACGGCTTCTTCGACGCCGCCAACAAGGGCGCCGAGGAAGCGGCCAAGGAACTGGGCGATGTCGATGTCATCTATACCGGTCCGACTAAGGCTACCGCCGAAGCCCAGATCGAGGTGATCAATTCGCTGATCGCGCAGAAGGTCAATGCGATCGCCGTTTCAGCCAATGATGCCGACGCGCTGGTGCCGGTGCTAAAGAAGGCGATGGACCGCGGCATCACCGTGATCTCGTGGGACTCCGGCGTCGCCAAGGAAGGCCGTCAGCTCCACCTCAACCCGTCCGACACCAACCTGATCGGCGAGACCATCATCAAGCTCGCCGCCGACTACCTGCCGGAAGGCGGCGACGTCGCGATCCTCTCGGCCTCCTCGACCGCGACCAACCAGAACGCCTGGATCGAAGCGGCCAAGAAGGTGCTGCCGGAGAAGTTCCCGAAGATCAAGCTGGTCGCCACCGTCTATGGCGATGACGACTCGGCCAAGAGCACGGATGAAGCCAAAGGCCTCTTGAAGTCCTACCCGAACCTCAAGGCGATCATCGCGCCGACCACGGTGGGCGTCGTCGCCGCCGCGCAGGTCGTCACTGACGAGAACCTGATCGGCAAGGTCAACGTCACCGGCCTCGCGCTGCCGTCGGAGTTCAAGAAGTTCATCGACAACGGCGCTTCGCAGGCTGTCGCTCTCTGGAACCCGATCGACCTCGGCTACTCGGCGATCTACCTTGCCCATGACCTGGCGGTGAAGAAGGAAGAAGCCAAGCCCGGCGCCACGCTGTCGATCGGCCGCGTCGGCAAGGTGACGCTCGACGACACCAACTCGGCCGCCATGGCTCCGCCTTTCCAGTTCGACAAGAGCAACATCGAGAAGTTCTCCAAGATCTATTGATCTCGGACTGATGGCGCTGCCCCCTCATCCGGCCGCTCGCGGCCACCTTCTCCTCGGTGGGGAGAAGAGCCAGGAGCCAAGCTCGCAAACCTCCTCTCCCCTCGGGGAGAGGTCGACCGAGCGAAGCGGAGGTCGGGTGAGGGGAAGTCTACACGCAATAGATTGACTGGGCTTGATACGACTATGGACACGACGGCCCATGACGGCACGGTAAAGGAGCGGCTCCCCGCCTCCGCTCCTCGCCTGACGCTCTCAGGCATCTCGAAAAGTTTCCCGGGCGTGCGCGCCCTGCACAATGTCAGCCTGTCGCTCTATCCCGGCCAGGTGACGGCGCTGATCGGCGAGAACGGCGCCGGCAAGTCGACGCTGGTCAAGATCATGACCGGCATCTACCAGCCCGATTCAGGCGAGATCAGCATCGACAGCCAGGCCACGACGCTGCCCAGCGCGCATGCCGCCTTCGGCCACGGCATCACCGCCATCCACCAGGAGACAGTGCTGTTCGACGATCTTTCGGTTGCCGAAAACATTTTTCTCGGCCATGCGCCGCGCACCCGCTTCGGCACCATCGATTGGCGCACCATGCGCAAGAACGCCCGCGAGGTATTGGAGACGATGCGCGCCGGCCACATCGATGCCGACACGCGGCTGAAGGACCTCGGCATCGCCAACAAGCACTTGGTTGCGGTTGCCCGCGCGATGTCGATCGATGCGCGCATCGTCATCATGGATGAGCCGACCGCGGCACTTTCGATGAAGGAGATCGAGGAGCTTTTCCTCCTGATCGAATTCCTGAAGAGCGAAGGCAAGGCGGTGCTCTTCATCAGCCACAAGTTCGACGAGATCTACCGCATAGCCGACCGCTACACCGTCTTCCGCGACGGCGAGATGGTGGGCGAAGGCCTGCTGAAGGATACCGGCCAGAACGAGATCGTGCGCATGATGGTCGGCCGCAACGTCGACCACATCTTCCCGCAGCGCGAGCCGACGATCGGCGCGCCGGTGCTCTCCGTCTCCGGCCTGTCGCACCCGACAGAGTTCGACGACATCGGCTTCGAATTGCGCAAGGGCGAGATCCTCGGCTTCTACGGGCTGGTCGGCGCCGGGCGCAGCGAGGTGATGCAGGCGATCGCCGGCATCACCCGCACCAGCCGGGGCGCGATTTCGCTGGACGGCAAGACGATCGCACCGAAATCGGCGGCGGACTCGATCGAGGCCGGCATCGTCTATGTGCCGGAAGAGCGCGGCAAGCAGGGCGTGGTGATCGGCCTGCCCATCTTCCAGAACGTGTCGCTGCCGTCGCTGAAGCGCACCTCGAAATCCGGCGTGCTGAGGCTGGCGGAAGAGTTTTCGCTCGCGCGCTCCTACACCGAGCGGCTCGACCTGCGCGCCTCATCGCTGAGCCAGGATGTCGGCACGCTTTCCGGCGGCAACCAGCAGAAAGTCGTTATCGCCAAATGGCTGGCCACAGCGCCCAAGGTGATCATCCTCGACGAGCCGACCAAGGGCATCGACATCGGCTCCAAGGCCGCCGTGCACGGCTTCATGGCCGAACTGGTCGCGCAAGGCCTGTCGGTGATCATGGTCTCGTCGGAACTGCCCGAAATCCTCGGCATGTCCGACCGCGTCGTGGTCATGCGCGAGGGCCGCATCGCGGCCACCTATGACAACAAAGGGCTGGACGCCGAGACGCTCGTTCGAACGGCGGCGGGGATCGCGGCATGAAGAGCTTTCTCAAATACCGCGAGATCTGGCTGCTTGCCGGCATCGTCGTGCTGATCGGCCTGATCTCGACGCGCTTCCCTGGCTTCGCCGACCCCGCCAATCTGCGTCAGGTCTTCAACGACACCTCGATCCTGATGATCCTGGCTCTGGGTCAGATGGTGGTGATCCTGACGCGCTCGATCGACCTGTCGATGGCGTCCAACCTCTGCTTCACCGGCATGGTGGTGGCGATGCTCAACGCCGCGCATCCGGCGATCCCGATCCCGGTGCTGATCGTGATCGCTCTCGCCGTTGGCCTGGTGCTTGGCGCCATCAACGGTTTCCTGGTGTGGCGGCTGAACATCCCGTCGATCGTGGTGACGCTGGGCACGCTGACGATCTATCGAGGCGCCACCTTCGTCGTCTCGGGCGGCGCCTGGGTCAATGCCGACCAGATGAGCTCGGACTTCATCAATTTCCAGCGCGCCGCCTTCGTCGGCCTGCCGGTGCTGTCCTGGATCGCGATCATCGTGATCGCGCTGTTCTTCCTGGTCATGACGCGTACGCAGATCGGCCGCTCGATCCACGCCATCGGCGTCAACCCGACCGCGTCGGTCTATGCCGGCATCGATGTCGGCCGCACCAAATTCATCGTGTTCTGCATTTCCGGCATGATCGGCGGGCTCGCCGGCTATCTGTGGATCTCGCGCTACGTCATCGCCTCGGTCGAGGTCGCGAACGGCTATGAGCTCAACATCATCGCCGCCTGCGTGATCGGCGGCATCTCGATCGCCGGCGGCATCGGCTCGGTCGGCGGCGCGGTGCTGGGCGCGCTGTTCCTCGGCATCATCTCCAACGCGCTGCCGGTCATCAACATCTCGCCCTTCTGGCAGATGGCGATATCGGGCAGCGCCATCATCCTGGCCGTCGTGCTCAACGCGCGCGGCGAACGGCGGCAAGGCCGCATCATCCTGAGAAAGGCGGAAGCGGCATGACCGAGACCCCTGCCCCGCGCCGTATCCCAGATCGGCTCGACAAGCCGATGTCGTCAGCGATCTTCTCCTGGGAGGCGCTGCTTATCATCATCGCGATCCTTATCTTCACGGTGAACAGCTTTGCTTCGCCCTATTTTCTCGATCCATGGTCGCTGTCGGACCTGACCTTCAACTTCACCGAAAAGGGCCTGATCGCTTTAGCCATGGCGCTGCTGATCATCTCGGGCGAGATCGACCTGTCGGTCGCGGCGATCGTAGCTTTAGCCTCGACGATGATGGGCATGGCCCTGCAGGCCGGCGCCGGAACACCGGTGCTGGTGGCAATCGGCGTCCTCGTGGGACTCGGCTGCGGTGTCTTCAACGGGCTGCTGGTCACGCGGCTCGGCCTACCGTCCATCGTCGTCACCATCGGCACGATGAGCCTGTTCCGCGGCATCGCCTTCATCATCCTCGGCGACCAGGCCTACAAGGGCTATCCGGAGAGCTTCGCCTTCTTCGGCCAGGGCTATGTCTGGTGGGTCTTCTCGTTCGAGCTGGCGCTGTTCCTCGCCGCGGCGCTGATCTACTGGTTCGTGCTGCACCGCACGAGCTTCGGCCGCCGCGTCTTCGCCATCGGCAACAACCCGGTCGCCTGCCAGTTTTCCGGCGTGCGCGTCGACCGCATCAAACTCATCCTGTTTTGCCTGACCGGGCTGATGTCGGGCATAGCCTCGGTGTTGATCACCTCGCGGCTTGGCTCGACGCGGCCGTCGATCGCGCAGGGCTATGAGCTTGAGGCGATCACCATGGTGGTGCTTGGGGGTGTGTCGATCCTCGGCGGCGCCGGCAGCATCCTGGGCGTCGTGCTCGCCGCCTTCATCATGGGGCTGGTGACGTTCGGCCTCGGACTGCTCAACGTGCCCGGCATCGTCATGTCGATCTTCATCGGCCTGTTGCTGATCATCGTCATCGCGCTGCCGATCGTCTGGCGGCGGCTGCGCGAGGGGCGCTTCGCCTGATGGAGAAGTACGCCTTCAAGATGAAGCTCAATCCCGGCATGGAGGCCGAGTACAAGCGCCGCCATGACGAGATCTGGCCCGAGTTGGTCGCGCTGCTGAGAGAGGCCGGCGTCTCCGATTATTCGATCTATCTCGACGAGGAGACCAACATCCTGTTCGGGGTGCTGTGGCGCCGCGATGACCACGGCATGGCCGATCTTCCGAAGCACCCGGTGATGCAGCGCTGGTGGGCGTATATGGCCGATGTCATGGAGACCAAACCCGACAACGAGCCGGTGGCGGCGCCGCTGGAAACCGTGTTCCATATGGCATGATCGTCGCCGTCATCGATATCGGCAAGACCAACGCCAAGGTGGCGCTGGTCGATCTCGCGACACTGAGCGAGATTGCGCTGCGCCGCTTCGCCAACGCGCCGGTGCGGCAGGCGCCCTATCCGCATCACGATGTCGAGGCGCTGTGGACGTTCATCCTGAACAGCCTCGCCGATCTCAACCGCGAACGGCGGATCGATGCAATCTCGATCACCACCCATGGCGCGACCGGCGCGCTGGTCGACCGCTCAGGCGAACTGGTGCTGCCTGTGCTCGACTACGAATTCGACGGTCCCGACCAGCTTGCGGCCGACTATGACGCCGTGCGCCCGCCTTTCGGCGAAACCGGCACGCCGCGGTTGCCCATCGGCCTCAATCTCGGCGCGCAGTTCTTCTGGCAGCAGAAGCGTTTCCCGGCGGAATTCACCAAGGCCACCGCGATGCTGATGTATCCGCAATACTGGGCGCTGCGGCTGACCGGCGTCGCCGCCAATGAGGTGAGCTCGCTCGGCTGTCACACCGATCTCTGGAATCCCTGGACGTCCGATTACTCGTCGCTGGTCGACCGGATGGACTGGCGCCGGCTGATGGCGCCGGTGCGACCGGCAAAGGATCGGCTTGGCCCGATCCTGCCGGAGCTGGCGCGGCGGACAGGGCTCGACCCGCAGACGCCCGTGTTCTGCGGGCTGCACGATTCCAACGCCTCGCTGCTGCCGCACCTTTTGTCCGAGGCACCGCCCTTCTCCGTCGTCTCGACCGGCACATGGGTGGTGTCGATGGCGGTGGGCGGCAGGAAGGTGGAGCTCGACCCGGCGCGCGACACGCTGGTCAATGTCAACGCGCTCGGCGATCCGGTGCCGTCGGGGCGCTTCATGGGCGGACGCGAGTTCTCGCTGCTGACCGAGGGCCAAAGCCAGGAGTGGAGCGAAGACGATGTTGCCGCCGTTCTGGCGCGGCGGGTGCTGCTCCTGCCTGCCACTCAGCAGGGTTCGGGACCGTTTCCGCATCGCGGCGCACAGTGGGTCAATGCCGAGGACTTGAGCGCCGGCCAGCGCTTCGCCGCCATCTCGTTCTATCTGGCGCTGATGACCGCGACCTGCCTGGAATTGATCGGCGGCGACGGAGCGACGACTGTCGAGGGACCCTTCGCCCGGAACCTGCTTTTCATCAGAATGCTGGCGGCAGCTACCGAGCGACCGGTCATTGCGTCAGAGACCTCGACCGGGACCAGCATCGGCGCGGCCTTGTTAGCCTCAGATCGCGTCATCGCGATGAGCAAGGGTGAGCGCACAGAACCACCGACCGATCAGTCCTGGGGCGGATATGCTCGGGCTTGGCGCCGCTCTACTTGACAGGTTGGCGCCGCCCCTCATTGCCCTGCCGGGCATTTCTCCCCGTATAGTGACGGGGAGAAAGAGGCCGTCACCGGCGATTTCGCCAATTTTCAACGCCGCGGAAATGCGTGTCGGCATGGCCACAGCTCTCTTCTCCCCGTTCAACGGGGAGAAGGTGCCGGCAGGCGGATGAGGTGCAGCGCCGACCTCGGCAATTAAAGCCTTCAGCGCGCCGTCCCGTAAAGCAGTCCCCGCGGATCGATCTGCGGCTTTCTGCCGGCGACGACATCGGCTAGGAACTGCCCCGAGCCGCAGGCCATGGTCCAGCCGACATGGCCGTGGCCGGTGTCGAGATAGAGATTGCGGTATTTCGCCTGGCCGATGACCGGCACCGAATTCGGCATCATCGGCCGCAGGCCGGCCCAGAGCACGGCCTTCTTCTCGTCGAAGGCGCCGGGAAAAAGATCCTTGCCGGTTTCCAGGATGGTCCGGAAATCGCCCGGCTTGAAGCTACGGTCGAAGCCGGTGAATTCGGCCGTCGAGGACATGCGCAGGCGATTGCCGAGCCTGGAATAGCCGATCAGCCGGTCCTCGTCGGCGCCGCCCATGGTCGGCCCCTTGCTCTCGTCCTCGAGCGGGATGGTCGCGGTGTAACCCTTCACCGGATAGACCGGCAGGTCGATACCATAGCGGCGGCCGAGCAGGCCGCTTTCCGGCCCCATGGAGATGACGACGGCATCGCCGGTGACCGGTCCTGCCGAGGTCATCACCGCGCGCACCCGATCTCCCTCGATGTCGAGGCCCTCGACCGTCGTGCCGAACAGGAATTTCACGCCGAGCCTCTCGGCTGCATAGGCGGCGAGCCGGTCGGTGAACTGCTTGGAATCCCCGGTCTGGTCGATCGGCGAATAGATGCCGCCGGCGATCTTTTCCTTCACGCCGGCAAGACCAGGCTCCAGCTCGACCAGACGCTCGCGGCCGACGATCTCGATCGGCAGGCCGTGCTCGCCCAGATAGCGGTAATTGTCGGTGCCGGTGTCCAGGCTCTTTTGCGAGCGAAAGAAGTAGAGAATGCCCGTCTTGCGCTCGTCGTAATGGATGCCGGTTTCCTCCGACAGTTGATTGATGCACTCGCGAGAATGGAGCGCGAGCCTCAACTTGACGTTGGTGTTGGCGCGCAGCCGGGTCACCGTGCATTCGCGCAGGAAGCGCAGGCTCCAGGCATAGAAATAGGGATCGAGGCGCAGCCTGACCTTGATGCCGAGGTCATGGTTCCAGAGCGCGCGCAGGAAGGTCTTCAGCGCCGCGGGCGAAGCCCAGGCGGTGGCGTCGCCCGGCGACACCAGGCCGGCATTGGACTGGCTGGTGCCCCGCGCCGCCGCTTCATGGCGCTCGATCACCGTCACCTCGTGACCGTCCCTTGCCAGATAATAGGCGGCCGCCGTGCCAACCACGCCGGCGCCGAGAACCAAGACCTTCATGCCGTTCCCTCAAGCATCATCGCAGCGGCGGGCCCGCGCGCCGCCGCTGCATGAGGCTCAATACCGCGTCCAAACGCGCCGGACGAGCCCTTGGCCCAACAGATCAGTTTCGAACGGAGTTCTTGGTCGTCAGGATCCGTTCCCAGGCCAGCGCGTCGTTGACGATCAGGTCGAGATCGTCGCGCTGCGGCGTCCAGCCGAATTCCTTGCGGGCAAGCTCGGAATTGGCGACCACGGCTGCGGCGTCGCCCGGCCGGCGGTCCCCCATGCGCACGTCGAAGTCATGGCCGAAGGCGCGGCGCACGCTGTCGATCACCTCCAGCACCGAATAGCCGTGGCTGTAGCCGCAATTGGCGACGAGACTCCCGCCGCCATCGCGCAGCCGCTGCAGCGCCAGCCGGTGCGCGGCGGCGAGATCGCTGACATGGATGTAGTCGCGCATGCAGGTGCCGTCCGGCGTCGCATAATCGGTGCCGAAGACCTGCATGAACGGCCGCTTGCCGAGCGCGGTCTCGCAGGCGACCTTGATCAGATGCGTGGCACCGGGCGTCGATTGTCCCGTGCGGCCCTTCGGATCGGCGCCGGCGACGTTGAAATAGCGTAGCGCCGTATAGCGGATGTCGTGCGCCAACGCTGCATCGCGCAGCATCCATTCGCTCATCAGCTTGGAAAGGCCGTAAGGCGATTCCGGCGCAAGGCGGGCATCCTCACGCACCGGCTCCAGCCCGGCGCCGCCATAGACGGCGGCGGTGGAGGAGAAGATGAAATGCGGCACGCCCTCGCGCACCGCCGTTTCGATCAGCGTGCGGGTCTTGCAGGTGTTGTTTTCGTAATAGCCAAGCGGGTCGGCGACCGATTCCGGCACCACGATCGAGCCGGCGAAGTGGATGATGGCGTCGACCTTGTTGTCGCGGATGATCCGGCCGACCAGATCACGATCGGCGACATCGCCGACGGTGAGCCTTGCTTCCGGGGCGACCGCCCATTCGAAACCGGTGGAAAGCCGGTCGAGCACCACGACGCTTTCGCCGGCGTCCAGCAGTTCCCAGACCATGTGGCTGCCGATATAACCGGCACCGCCTGTCACCAAAACCGTCATCATCTACCTCGCTGATCAAGATTTGTCGGAAACTGTCTCAACAGCCACCGCGCTGGAAAACCCGCCGCAAGCCCACTAGCCTCCCTATGTGTTAAGTCCGTAACAGTTCGTCGCGCCCGAGGCATCGTACTGAAACCAAGTTGCTTCAAACAGCAGGGAATAGGCCACGATCCGGCATCGTTAGGAACAGGGCACGGGCGTGGCATTTTGACCGGTTGGGCGCGGTGGACGCGGCATGGGGCAGTGATTATGATCCGGCCCAAAATTGGGAAGTCGACATGAACTATCAGCGGTTCTTCGAGGATGCGATCGACCAGCTCCACGCCGAGCGTCGCTATCGCGTTTTCGCCGACCTGGAGCGCATCGTGGGCAAGTTCCCGCGCGCCATCTGGCGTTCCAACGGCCGCGCCCAGGAAATCACTGTGTGGTGCTCCAACGACTATCTCGGCATGGGCCAGAACGAGGACGTGATTGCCGCCTTCCAGAACGCGGCCGCCAAGATGGGCTCGGGCGCCGGCGGCACCCGCAACATTTCCGGCACCTCCAACCCGCTGGTCGAGCTCGAGCAGGAGCTCGCCGATCTGCATGACAAGGAGGCAGCGCTGGTCTTCACCTCCGGCTTCGTCTCCAACGAGGCCTCGATCTCGACCATCGCCAGGCTTCTGCCCAACTGCCTGATCATCTCGGACGAGCTCAACCATGCCTCGATGATCGAAGGCGTGCGGCGCTCTGGCGCGGAGAAGAAGATCTTCCGCCACAATGACGTGGCGCATCTGGAAAGCCTGCTTCAGGCCGCGGGGCGCGAGCGCGCCAAGCTGATCGTCTTCGAAAGCGTCTATTCGATGGACGGCGACATCGCGCCGATCAGGCAGATCGTCGAGCTCGCCGAACGCTACAACGCCATGACCTATATCGACGAGGTCCATGCGGTGGGTATGTACGGACCGCGCGGCGGCGGCATCACCGAGCGCGAAGGCCTGGCCGACCGCATCGATATCATCGAGGGCACGCTGGCCAAGGCCTTCGGCACGCTTGGCGGCTACATCGCCGGCACCAGCGCCGTCATCGACGCGGTGCGCTCCTATGCGCCGGGCTTCATCTTCACCACCGCGCTGCCGCCGGCGATCGCGGCCGCCGCCACCACCTCGATCCGGCATCTCAAGCGCTCGCAGACCGAGCGCGACGCGCAGCAGCGCCAGGCGGCGCGCACCAAGCAGGTGCTTGCCGCCGCCGGACTGCCGGTGATGGAATCGGCCACGCATATCGTGCCGGTGCTGGTCGGCGATCCCGAGCTTTGCAAGATGGCCAGCGACCGGCTGCTCGGCGTGCACGGCATCTACATCCAGCCGATCAACTATCCGACGGTGCCGCGCGGCACCGAACGGCTGCGCATCACGCCGACGCCGTTCCATTCGGACGCGCTGATCGCCGAATTGCAGGATGCGCTGGTCGAGACCTGGGATGCGCTGGGTATTCCCTATGCCAGCTCCGGCCGTCCCGCCGTCGCCAAGAGCGACCGGATCATTCCGCTGCTGGTGCCGAAGTCGGGCGGGTGACTTGCAACTGTCGGGGCGCTGGCCGCGCTCCGCTTGTTGCTGTTCTCCAACGCTGCGCCGCTCCTAAGTCACGGCATGGATCCTAGGGTCTCGCGACGTCGCTTCGCGACTGCTTCGCCCTAGGATGACGACGTCCATTTTGCCAGCCGATAATCGCAAACGTTGGAGATTGTCCAAGGCCGTCCTCCCGTCGTCATTCTAGGGCGGAGCAAGGAGCGAAGCGACGCGCGCAGACCCTGGAATCCATGCCGTTACGTCTGCCTAAGAACGAAGCGGTGCAGAAAAAAGTTCGCAAACAAACACTTCCCGTCCGATTGCGACCTCACACCGTCTTCATCCACCTCGCCAGGCGATGCGCCGCTTCCTCGAGCTGATCGAGGCGGCGGTGGAAGCATAGTCTGAGGAAGGCTTCGCCGCCGGGGCCGAAGGCGGTGCCAGGCGCCAGGCCGACATTGGCGTTTTCGACGATGTCGAAGGCGGCGGTTCGGGAATCGGTGATGCCGTCGACCCTGAAGAACAGATAGAACGCGCCCTGCGGCACGGTGAAACGCGCCTTGCCGGTCGCGCCGAGTATGGCGCAGACGAGATCGCGAGCGGCGCGTGCACGCTCCACTTGTTCGGTAATGAAGCCGTCGCCCTCGTCGAGGGCAGCGACCGCGCCGCGCTGCATGAACTGGGCGACGCCGGAGGTTGAGTACTGTATCAGGTTTTCGAACACCTGCTGCAAGGCTGGATGGGTCTTGATCCAGCCGACACGCCAACCGGTCATCGCCCAGTTCTTGGAGAAACTGTTAACGAACAGGATACGATCGTCGGCCGTGGCGACGTCGAGGAAGGACGGCGCGCGGCCATGGCCGTAGTGGAACAGCGAATAGATCTCGTCGGCAATGATCCACAGGCCCTTTTGGCGGGCGAGATCGAGGATTGCCTGCAGCGTCTGCCTGTCGGCGGTCCAGCCGGTCGGGTTGGACGGCGTGTTGATGAACAACAGCTTCGTGCGCGGCGTGATCGCGGAGGCGATCTTTTCGACATCGCAGGACCAGCCATTGCCGGACTGGTCGAGGGTGACCGGCACCGGAACGGCGCCCGCCACGCCGGCGGCCGCGGCGAAATTCGGCCAAGCCGGCGAGAGGTAGATCACCTCGTCGCCGCTGCCGGCGATCGCGTCGATGGCCAGTTGGATGGCGTGCATGCCGGATCCGGTGACGATGAACTCCTCCTCGGCGAAGGTCTTGCCAAAATGCCTGGCGTAGTAGCGGGCGAGCGCCTGCCTGAGCTCGGGAATGCCCTTCTGCCAGGTGTAGAACGTCTCGCCATCGGCCAGTCCCTTGGCGGCGGCATCGCTGATGAAGGAAGGCGTCGGCAGATCGCCCTCGCCAGCCCAGAGCGGGATCAGGCCTTCGCGCAGGCGGCCGTGATTGACGACAGCGACGATGCCGCTTTCGGGCGCCGCACGGGCTTCGGCGCGCAAGGTCTCGATCAGGGTCATGCAAGAATCCGTCCGGTTTTTCGCGACTGCTAGCCTCTT
Source organism: Mesorhizobium sp. CA15 (assembly GCF_020165215.1). Taxonomy (NCBI): domain Bacteria; kingdom Pseudomonadati; phylum Pseudomonadota; class Alphaproteobacteria; order Hyphomicrobiales; family Phyllobacteriaceae; genus Mesorhizobium; species Mesorhizobium sp. CA15. Next base: position 20,396 of record NZ_JAIUHQ010000006.1, on the reverse strand, counting down.
TTACGACAGCCGCAAACAGAAAACCCCGGCCGCAAGCGGCCGGGGTTTTGGTCCAGGGCGCCCGTTGAGGAGTTACCTTTTCGCCAGCAGGTCGCGGATCTCAGTCAGAAGCTGTACGTCGGCGGGCGGCGGTGCCGCGGCAGCAGCCGGCTTCTCGCGCTCCAGCCGCCTGCGCAGATTGTTCACCGCCTTGACCATCAGGAAGATGATGAAGGCAAGAATCAGGAAATTCAGCACGACCGTGATGAAGCTGCCATAGGCGAAGACGGCGCCTTCTTTCTTGGCATCGGCCAGCGTGGCCGAATGGACGTTCGATGACAACCCGAAGAAGTAGTTGTTGAAGTCCAGCCCGCCGAAAATCGCGCCGATGATCGGCATGATAATGTCGTTGACGAGCGAGTCGACGATCTTGCCGAAGGCGGCGCCGATGATGACGCCGACGGCTAAGTCCATCACATTGCCCTTGGAAATGAATTCCTGGAATTCTTTCAGCATTCGGCCCTCCTTGCCATGACCGGCCGTGCAGCCGCCCCGGCTCTCCGGCACCGATCCGAAGCCACAATAACAAAAACCCCCGGTTGAAAAACCGGAAAAAAGGGCGAAGACACCGGTTTGTGCTTACCTGCCTCGTCAGCCGCATATGCGCCAAAAGCCGCGATGGACTTGGGCTCCAAGCTGTGGTTGCGTCTTAACGACCGGATGAGGAAACCGGCCAGGGAGGAAGTGCGGACCGTGCAAGGCTGGTTCGTCGTCATCATCGCGATCGCCTATGTGACGCTGCTTTTCGCCATCGCCAGCGTCGGCGACCGGCGCTCGGTGGCAGCCGGGCTCGGCCGGGCGCGGCCTTTCATCTACGCGCTCAGCCTCGCCATCTACTGCACTTCCTGGACTTTCTTCGGCTCGGTCGGCCTTTCCTCCGAGCGCGGCCTCGAATTCCTCGGCATCTATACCGGTCCAGTGCTGGTCTTCGTATTCGGCTTCCCGCTGCTCAACCGCATGATCCGGCTGGCAAAAAGCGAGAAGATCACCTCGATCGCGGACTTCCTCGGAGCCCGCTACGGCAAGAGCTTCACCGTCGCGGCGATCGCGACGCTGATCGCGACCATCGGCGCGGTGCCCTACATTGCGCTGCAGCTCAAGGCGATCTCGGGTTCCGTCAGCCTGATGGTCGAGCACTATACGGGCTCGCCCCCCTCTTTCGATCCGTTCGTCAGCGATATCTCGCTGGTGGTGGCGATGCTTTTGGCGCTGTTCGCGGTGCTGTTCGGCACCCGCCATGCCGATGCCACGGAACATCAGGACGGACTGGTTCTGGCGGTGGCGGTCGAGACCGTGGTCAAGCTCGCCGCCTTTCTCGCCATCGGCCTGATGGTGATGTTCCTGATCTTCGGCGGGCCCGGCGACATGTTCGCCAGGCTTGCCGGAAACAGCCAGGTGCGCCAGGCGATGAGCTACAGCACCTCCCTGGCAACCTGGCTGGTGCTGACCGGCTTGAGCGGGTTTGCCGTGCTGATGCTGCCGCGGCAGTTCTACGTCACCATCGTCGAGAACCGCAGCGAGGCGGAGCTGCGCACGGCGACCTGGGTGTTCCCGCTCTACCTCGTGGCCATCAACCTCTTCGTGCTGCCGATCGCCTTTGCCGGCCTGTCGCTGGTCGGCGGCAAGACCAGCAGCGACCTTTATGTGCTGTCGCTGCCGCTGTTCAGCGGCCATGACGTGCTGGCCATGGCCGCCTTCGTCGGTGGACTGTCGGCGGCGACCGCGATGGTGATCGTCGAGAGCGTCGCGCTTTCGATCATGATCTCCAACGATCTCGTCATTCCGCTGTTCGTGCGCCGCGTGCTCAAGACGAGTTCTTCGGAGAACGAGGACTGGTCGACGCTGATCCTCAATGTGCGCCGCGCCTCGATCTTCATAATGCTGTTCATCGCCTTCCTCTATTATCGCGAGAGCACCAATAGCGCGCGGCTGTCCTCGATCGGGCTGATGTCGTTTGCCGCGATTGCCCAATTCGCGCCGGCGCTGGTCGGCGGGCTGATCTGGCGCCGCGCCAACGGCCGGGGCGCAGCCCTCGGCATGGTCGCCGGCATCGCCGTCTGGGGTTACACGCTGCTCCTGCCTTCACTCGTCGGCCCGGCTTCCGACATAGTCGTCCACGGTCTGTTCGGCTTCGAGGCGCTGAGGCCGCAGGCGCTGTTCGGCACCGTCGGCGAGCCGCTGAACCATGGCGTGCTGTGGAGCCTCTCGGTCAATGCGCTGTTTTTCGTCCTCGGCTCCCTCTCCCGCGCGTCCGTGCCGCTGGAGCGCATCCAGGCGGCGATCTTCGTGCCGCGCGAGGCAGGCCCGATGCCCAGCCTGCGCCGCTTCCGCACCGCCGTCACCGTCAACGACCTGAAGGATACGATTTCACGCTATCTCGGTGTCGAGCGCACGGAGCGCTCGTTCCAATCCTTCGAGAGGGACGCGAAAGTCTCTCTGCACGGCACCGAACAAGCCAGCATGGATGTTATCCGCTTCTCTGAGCAATTGCTGGCGAGCGCCGTCGGCTCGTCCTCGGCGCGGCTGATCCTGTCGCTGCTCTTTCGCCGCAACGATCGCGACTCCAAGGATGCCTTCAAGCTGCTCGACGACGCCACCGAGGCGCTGCAGCACAATCGCGACCTTTTGCAGATCGCGCTCGACCAGATGGAGCAAGGCATCACCGTCTTCGATCGCGATTTCCGACTGATCTGCTGGAACCGGCAATACCGGCTGCTGTTCGACCTGCCGGACGAGATGGGCCAGGTCGGCGTCTCGCTCGACCGGATCCTCCATCATCTCGCCGAGCGCGGCGATATTCCCGCCGACCAGCGCGTGACGATGCTCAACCGGCTGACCAGTTTCGCTGGCCCGTGGCAGATGGAGCTGAAGACCAGCGGCCGCATCCTGGAGCTGCGCTCCAACCCGATGCCCGACGGCGGCATCGTCGCCACCTATGCCGACATTTCCGGCCGCGTCGAGCAGGACCTGGCGCTGAAGCGGGCCAATGAATCGCTGGAGCAACGGGTCAAGACCCGCACCATCGAACTCACCCGCGTCAACGAGGAACTGGCGCAGGCGCAGATGCTGGCCGAGGAAGCCAACCTCGGCAAGACGCGCTTCCTCGCCGCCGCCGGCCACGACATCCTGCAGCCGCTCAATGCCGCCCGCCTCTATTGCTCGTCGCTGATCGAGAAGGCAGGCAAGGGACCGGCCGGGAAGGCCGCCGTCAACATCGAATCCTCGCTGGAATCGGTCGAGACCATCCTCGGCGCGGTGCTCGACATCTCTCGGCTCGATGCCGGCGCCATGAAGCCCGACAATACCGCTTTCAACCTGGGCGGACTGCTTGGCCAGATCGGCAACGATTTTCGCCCGTTGGCCGCCGAAAAGAAGCTCGATCTGAAGATCATCCCATCCTCGCTCGGCGTCATGACCGACCGGAACCTGTTGCGCCGGCTGATCCAGAATCTCGTTTCCAACGCCATCAAATACACGCGCCAAGGCCGCATCCTGGTCGGCGTGCGGCGACGCGGCGAGCTGGCCGAGATCCAGGTGATCGACACCGGCATCGGCATTGCCGGCGACAAGCTCAGCACCGTCTTCCACGAGTTCACGCGCCTCGACGAGGGCGCGCGCGAGGCCGAAGGCCTTGGCCTGGGGCTCTCCATCGTCGACCGCATCGCCAGGGTGCTGAGGCTCGAAATCCGCATCTACTCCAACCCCGGCAAGGGCACGCGCTTTTCCGTGATCCTGCCGGTCGCGGAGGTCGCCGCGCCGCCGCGCGAGGCCGGCAAGGCGCCGGCCCGCTCCGCCTCGACGCTTGCCGGGCTCAATGTGCTGTGCATCGACAATGACGCGCGCATTCTCGACGGCATGCGGTTGCTGCTCGAAGGCTGGGGATGCCGCGTCGAGACGGCTTCGGGATCAGGCGATCTCCTGAAGCCCGGCGCGCCGAAGCCGGACCTCGTGCTGGCAGACTATCATCTCGACGGTGGCACCGGGCTCGATGCGGTCGCCACGCTGCGCGCCGCCTACGGGCAGGACCTGCCCTGCGTGCTGGTCACCGCCGACCGTTCCAGCGAGGTGCGCGCGGCTGCCGGCCGGCTCGACATTCCGGTCATCAACAAGCCGCTGAAGCCGGCCGTGCTGCGCTCGATGATGGCGCGCGTCAGGCCGCTGGCGCCGGCGGCGGAGTGACCCCAAAGCTTAGCCGCGATGGCCGAGGCTCCGGAGATAGGCGCAGAACATGTCGGCCAGCGCATCGGAATAGGCTTCGATCTCATCGGCCGTTCGCTCCCTTTCCGAAAAATCCGCCCCCACGGCGCTCAGCGTCTTGATGATCAGGTCGCCGGCCAGGGCGCGGCCGATATCCGGCGCGTCAGGAAGCGTCTCGCGCATGAAGGTCTCGACGGTCCGGCTCGCCGCCGCCCTCGCCTCCTCGGCCTCCGGCGCATCCCGGTAGAGCGGTGCTGCGTCGTTCAGGGCGCCGCGCACCGCCGCCTCCTCGCATTCGGAGCGGATGAAGGTATGGACCAGCGTTCTTATCCGCTCGAGCGGCGATAATTCGGCGTTTTCGAGAATGCCGCACAAAAGCTCGGTGGTCTCGCGCCATTCGTCGCTCTGCAACCTGAACAGCAGGGCCGCCTTGTTCGGGAAATACTGATAGAGCGAACCGACGCTGACGCCCGCCCTTTCGGCGACGCGCGTGGTCGTGAAACGCTGCGCGCCTTCAGCAGCCAAAACCTGAGCAGCCGCCTCTAAAATCGCCGCGACCAGCTCCGTGGCGCGCGCTTGCTTTGGCTGTTTTCGGGTGGAAATTGAAGGGCTTGAGCGTTGGATCATGGTCGCGCGCCGAAATGCGAATTGGAAACCTGAAGGATTATTCGTATTTTTCGAAGCAACACAAGAACCCCGCCGGAGACAGCCATGACCACCCTGACCGCAACCCCTTTGGCCCCACTGCTCGCCCGCCTGTTCAAGGAGGCCGACGCGGCGACCAGTCCGGCGATCGCACGGTACTCGCGCGAGGAACGGACGCGCTTGCTGCACAGCAAGACCGAGTATCGCCAGTTCTACGGCAGCCTGAAGGACCTGTGGCTTGCGGTCTCGCCGGAGACCGGCACGCTGCTCTACATGCTGGCGCGCAGCACCGGCGCGCGCATCATCGTCGAATTCGGCACATCGTTCGGCATCTCGACGCTCTATCTCGCCGCGGCGCTGCGCGACAATGGCGGCGGCCGCCTGATCACGACGGAATTCGAGCCGTCGAAGGTAACCCGGGCCAAGGCCAATCTGACGGAAGGCGGCCTCATCGACCTGGTGGAGATCCGCGAGGGCGACGCGCTGGAAACGCTCGCGACCGATCTGCCCGAGCGGATAGACCTCCTGCTGCTCGACGGCGCCAAGGCGCTCTATCCGGAGATATTGAGCCTGGTCGAGAGCCGGCTCAGGCCGGGCGCGCTGGTCATCGCCGACAATGCCGACTTCTCGCCCGAATATCTGGAGCGGGTGCGCGGGCCGGCCGGCGGCTATATGTCGACGCCGTTCGGCGACGACGTGGAGCTGTCGATGCGGCTCGGCTAAGGCCTGCTCGAAACTACCCCATGCTGCTTCTGAGGCAGCCGTAGGCGTTTACGTCAACCAACGCGCAATCCCGGCCTTCTGGCTCCGGCCTTCGGCCTTTGACGCGTAGGTGACATCATGACCCTCCTCCCATCGTTCTGGCGCGGGCTGCCGCGCCCGGCCCTGCTCGGCCTCTTCCTGTTCTTCTGCGCCGGTTTCGCCGACGGCGCGCTGGTGCCCTTCTTTCCGCTCTGGGCGAGCGGCGAGGCGAAGATTCCGATCGGCGCGATCGGGCTTTTGTTTGCCTGCTATGCGGGCGGCGAATTGATCGCCGCGCCGCTGATCGGCGGCATCGCCGACCGGATCGGCCGGCGGCCGGTGCTGATCCTGTCGTCGCTCGGCGTCGGCTGCGGCTTCGTCGCGCTGTTCTTCGCCCATGGCGTCGCCGCCACCGCGGCCGTGCTGCTTTTGACCGGCATATGCGAGTCGGTGCTTCACCCGACCATCCTCACGGCAATCGCCGATGTGACGGAGCCGTCGGCGCATCCGCGCTGGTTCGGCATGGCGCGCGTCAGCTCGAGCGCCGGACAGATCCTCGGCCCGGCCTGCGGCGCGCTGCTGGCGCTCGTTTCGCTTGGCAGCGTGTTCCTGGCCGGCGGCGGTATGCTGCTCTTCGGCGGCATCGTCATGCTTGCCGCATTCGCCGAGACGCGCGGCCATGCCGCAGCCGACCATGGGGAAACGGAGGAAGAGGAAGGCCTGTCGGCGCTGCTGCCGGCCTTCCACGACGGCCGCCTAGCAAAGCTGCTCGCCTGGGTCGTGCTGTTCGAGATTTCCGGCAACTGGATCGAAGCGGTCATCCCGCTCTATGCGCAGGATGCCGGCACGCTCACCCCGTCCGGTGTCGGCGCGCTGTTTGCCTATGCGGCCGCCCTGACGGTCGGTTTGCAGATGCTGGTCAGCCGCTTTGCCGAGACGCGATCAGCGCTTTGGCTGGCAGCCGGCGCCGGCATCTCGACGATCGCCGCCTTTGCCCTGCTGGCGACCTCGCCGGCGATACTTTCGCTGGTCGCCGCAGTCAGCTTCTGCTCGGTGGGACAGATGCTGGTCGGGCCGCTCGTGCCGACCGCCGTCAACGCGCTCGCGCCATCGCCGCGACGCGCTTCCTATATGGCCGCCTCGTCTGTGGCGGTCGACCTCAAGGACTCGCTCGGACCGTCGATCGGTACGGCGCTCTATGCGCTCGCGCCGCGCCTGCCCTGGATCGCCGGCATTCCACTGGTGGCGATCGCTTCGCTGGGCCTCGGCGCCGCGATCGGGCGGGCGCGGAATCCTTCAGGCCCGACCGAGGATGATGCCGCGTCGCAGTTGGGCTCCGCCGTCGAAAACTATCGCTGACGGGCGCAGCCATCGACCCGACGCGAAGCGACCGCATGATCGATCCGCGCTGGTCGGGTTCAGTTAGGGTGAAAAGCTTCGCCTGAGGTGCCTGCGATCAGCCGACCGGCTGCAGCGGGTCGCCGCCGATCTTCGACAGCTGGATGACCGCCTGGGTGCGGCTGTCGACGCCGAGCTTCTGCAGGATGGCCGAGACATGCGCCTTGATGGTGGCCTCGGAGACGCCGAGCTCATAGGCGATCTGCTTGTTGAGCAGGCCCTCCGCCAGCATGCCGAGCACCCGCGTCTGCTGCGGCGTCAGCGCCTGGAGCCGCTTGATCAGGTCGGAGATTTCCGGGTCGCGCTCGACGCCGAGCTCAATGCCGGCCGGCGCGGCAATGTCGCCGGCAAGCACCGCCTGCACAGCGCCGCGTATCTCATCCATGCTGGCCGATTTGGAGATGAAGCCGGAAGCGCCGAGATCGAGCGCGCGGCGGATGGTGACGGGATCGTCGTGCGCCGATACCACCACCAGCGGCACCGCCGGATGGATGCCGCGCAGCGAGATCAGGCCGGAGAGGCCGCTGGCGCCCGGCATCGACAGGTCGAGCAGCACCATGTCGATATCTTCATTGACAAGCACCAGCGCCTTGGCGCTTTCGAAATCGCCGGCCTCGTGGATGGCGGCAACGTCGCCGATGCCGGCAAGCGCCTCCTTCAGCGCGCCGCGAAAAAGCGGATGGTCGTCGGCAATGACGAAAGTGTGGCCCGACGGCAAATAGTCCTCCCCCGATCCCATCATCATTGTGTGCTTCTTGCGGGGACCGGAATGATTATGCGGCGACGCGGCGCGTTTTCAAGCGGCAAAGGCCGCGCGCGGGGTTTTCCCCAAGGCGGCTTTGCAATCAGGTCTTCTGCTGGTTCAGCTTGCCGCCGCCGTCTTCCTTGTCCAGGTCCTTGACAATGTCCTTGAAGGTCCGGAAGAAGCGCTCCATGTAGCCCATCGTCTTGTTGAAATCCTCTTCGCTCGGCAGTTGCGATTCCAGCCGGGCCGAGAGCGAATTCTCGAGCTTGGCGACGCGCGCGTCGAGCGCCTTGACCGAATTGTCCAGCCGGTCGATCTCGTCCTGGTAGGCGGCCCGCTCGTCGGCGGCCATCTTGCAGACGAGCTGGCCTGAGCGCTCCTCGCAGACAGACATGGCGCCGGTCCTTGTGTCCATGCGGACATAGCCGTTGGCCGACTTCTCCAAACGGTAGTGGTCGGTTTCCTCGGAATAGGCGGATGCGGCAACCAGCGAGCAAAGCGCCGCGGGGATCACGATGTGCTGCAGACGCATGTTGTTCCTCCATGAGCCAGTGAAGGCGGGCTATCACAGGTTTGCGCCGGAAATGGGGAAGAGTCGAGCTTCGAGCCTTCCCCGCACCTTCGGTTCGGACTATAGCGCGACAATGTCTCAGATTATCTACAAGATCGCGCCCGAGGCGCTTTGGCGTGAAGCCGAGAAGAACGGGCGCTTCGCCGGCGCGCCGATCGACATCGCCGACGGCTTCATCCATTTCTCCACCGCCGGCCAGGTTCGCGAGACGGCGGCCAAGCATTTCGCCGAGCAGACGGACCTGCTGCTGATCGCGATCGACGCGGCAAGGCTGGGTGATGCGCTGAAATACGAGGTCTCGCGCGGCGGCGGCCTGTTCCCGCATCTCTACGCCGAGCTCGACCTTGATGCGGTTCTCTGGGTGAAACCGCTGCCGCTCGGCGCCGGCGGCCACGAATTCCCGAGGCTGGAGGGCGAATGAGCGTGCTCGACCGGATCGGCCAAAAGCTGCTTTTCTCCTTCGATCCGGAAACCGCGCATGGCCTGTCGATCGCGGCGCTGCGCTGCGGGCTGCCAGTCGGCGCGACGGCGCCGCGGCGCCCGACGCATGACGCGCGGCTCAAGATCAGCCTTTGCGGCCTCGACTTTCCAAACCCGCTCGGCATGGCCGCCGGCTACGACAAGAACGCCGAAGTGCCGGACGCGCTGCTTGGGCTTGGCTTCGGCTTCGCCGAGGTCGGCACCATCACGCCGCTGCCGCAAGCCGGTAATCCGAAGCCGCGCATCTTCCGGCTGACGGCGGACGAGGCGGTGATCAACCGGCTGGGCTTCAACAATGAAGGCCACGCGGCCGCCGAAAAGCGCCTTGCCGCGCGCAAGGGGCGGCCAGGCATCGTCGGCGTCAACATCGGCGCCAACAAGGACAACGCCGACCGCATCGCCGATTATGAGCGCGGCGTCGCCCGCTTCGCGCCCTATGCGAGCTATCTGACGGTCAACATCTCCTCGCCCAACACGCCGGGCCTGCGCAACATGCAGGCGCGCGAGCAGCTCGGCGAGCTGTTGTCACGTGTGATGAAAGCACGTGCCGCGGCCCCCGCGCAGCCGCCGGTCTTCCTCAAGATCGCGCCGGACCTCGTCGAGGCGGAGCTGGAAGACATCGCCGCCGAGATCGCCGAGAAGAAGATCGACGGCGTCATCGTCTCCAACACGACGCTTGCAAGGACGGGATTGCGGAGCACGACCGTGGCAGGCGAAGCCGGCGGCCTTTCGGGCAAGCCGCTGTTCGAGCGTTCCACCGCCGTGCTCGCCCGCATGCGCAAGCTGCTCGGCCCAAGCATTGTCCTCATCGGCGTCGGCGGGGTCGATTCCGCCGAGACGGCGCTGGAGAAGATCCGCGCCGGAGCCGACCTCGTCCAGCTTTACACCGGCATGATCTATGCCGGGCCGGCGCTGCCCGGGCGCATCGTCGCCGGCATGGCGCGGTTCATGGAACGCGAGCGGCTTGGGTCGATCAGGGACCTGCGAGACTCGGCTTGCGAGCGCTGGGCTTCAAAACCGATCAGCTGAAAGCTGTCTTCACCCTGAGCCTGAGCACCGTCAGCAGGCTCAAGCCGCGCACCAGCAGGAAAACATGCAGCGATGCCCACAGGCCGCTGTTGCCGAGTGCCGGCGCCAGGGTGATGAGCGCAGCGCTGAAGATGAGGAACGACAACAGCATCATGTTACGCATGTCGCGTGACCAGGTGGCGCCGATGAAGACGCCGTCCATCTGGAAGGCCAGCACGCCGCTCAGCGCCGTGAAGGCGGCCCAGGGAAGATAGGTGTCGGCGACCGCGCGAACATCCATCGAGGTCGTCACGAGCGCCACCAGACTGGCGCCGGCGGTCAGCAGGATGAGCGTGGCGATACCGGCGAGGCCAAAGCCCCAGATCAGCGTCAGCCGGACTGCCTGCCGGAACGGGGCGGGCGCATGCGCGCCGATGGCGCGGCCGGCAAGCTGCTCGGCGGCGGTGGCGAAGCCGTCGAGGAAATAGCCGGCGATGAGGAAGAAATTCATCAGCACGGCGTTGGCGGCGAGCGTCACCGTGCCGAACTGCGCGCCCTGCCTGGTGAACAGCGCGAAGGCGGCAAGCAGCGAAAAGGAGCGGATCATGATGTCGCGGTTGAGCGACAGCATGCGCCGGTAGGCCGGCAAATCGAGGATACGCCGGCGCGACGGCCGCTGCAGCTTGCGGAAACGGTTGAGCACGATGGCAAGGCCAAGCAGCATGGCCAGGAACTCGCCGGTGACGGTCGCCCAGGCGACGCCGGCAACGCCCCAGCCGAGCTCGAGACCGAGCAGGAAGCAGAGCGCGATGTTGATGCCGTTGAGCACCGCCTGCAGCATCAGCCCGAGCCCGCCTTCGCCTCGCCCCAGCACGTAGCCCAGTATGGCGTAGTTGATCAGCGAGAAGGGCGCGGCGAGCAGCCTGATGCGGATGTAGACCGACATCGCTTCGCTAACGCGCGGCTCGGCGCCCATGAACCATTGGCCGGCGACGGCAAAGAACGGCGCAAGGGCGGCGAGCACGACGCCTGCGACGACCGCGATCAGCACGGCGCGCCACAGCACCGCCTGCTCCTCCAGCGCATCGCCGCGCCCGAAGGCCTGGGCGACGAGGCCGGTGGTGCCGGAGCGCAGGAAGTTGAAGCTGGTGAAGACGACGTCGAAGACCAGCGATCCCGCCGCCAGGCCGCCAAGCAGGGCCGCGTCGCCGAATTGGCCGACCACCGCCGTGTCGACGATGCCGAGCAGCGGCGTCGTCAGATAGGCAAGCGTCATCGGCACGGCGATCGCCAGCACCGAGCGGTTGGTGACGACGAAAGACCTGGCGTTGGCTTGAGTCGCGTCCAAGGGATTGCTGCCTGTCCGATTCCGGCTTGATCGAGGACCCGATGTGCCCCAGTTTGCCGGCATCACGCAACCATATCCGCCGGGCTGCCAACCGAATTGCAAACCTGGCGCAGCCACCAATTCATGCCGCTGCAGATCGTCCATCACCCCGATTATGACGCAGGCTTCGCCGTCAATCATCGCTTTCCGATGAGCAAATATCCGCTGTTGATGGAGGCTTTGCGCTTACGCGGTCTAGCCGTGCACGGCGCGCTTTCGATGCCGGAACCGGCGCCGGCCGCACGCCTGAAGCTGGCGCACGCGGCCGACTATGTCGATCAGGTGATCGCCTGCCAGGTACCGGCGAAAATAGAGCGCGAGATCGGCTTTCCGATCGGCCCGCGCGTGTCGCTGAGAGCGCAGCTCGCCACCGCGGGTACGGTGTTGGCTGCCAGGCTGGCGCTTAAACATGGCATTGCCTGCAACGCCGCCGGCGGCAGCCATCATGCCAGGCGTGCGCAAGGCGCCGGCTTCTGCACCTTCAACGATGTCGCCGTCGCCGCGCTGGCGCTGCTGGCCGAGGGCGCCGTCGCAAACGTATTGGTCGTCGACCTCGACGTGCATCAGGGCGACGGCACGGCCGACATTCTCAAGGATGAGCCTCGCGCCTTCACCTTTTCCATGCATGGCGAGCGCAACTACCCGGTGCGCAAGATCGCCTCCGACCTCGACGTCGCCTTGCCGGACGGGACAGGCGACGACGCCTATCTCGAACGGCTCGCCGCCATCCTGCCGGAACTCTCCGGGCAAAGGCGCTGGGACATCGTCTTCTACAATGCCGGCGTGGATGTCCATGCCGAGGACAGGCTCGGCCGGCTGGCGCTCACCGACGACGGTCTCAGCGCCCGCGAGGACATGGTCATCGGCCATTTCCGCAACCGCGGCGTGCCGCTGTGCGGCGTCATCGGCGGCGGCTACTCGACCGACGTGCCGGCGCTGGCCGCGCGCCACGCCATCCTGTTCGAGGTCGCCTCGGGATATGCGTGAGGCCGCGCCGAACTATTTCCGGTAGCTGGCGATCCTGAGCAGGATGAACACCGGCACAACGATCGCGGCGCCGAGCAGGATGTAGCCCAGGAAGCGGTCGATGGCGTGGAAGCCAAGATTCCACAGATCGACGAAGAACTGGCGGATGCCGTAAAAAACGTCCATCGGCGACCAGCCGAAGGCATGCATGACAAGACCGACGAGGAAGGAGACCACGAGCAGCTTCAGGAACACCCTGAGCGGCGTGTCGCCAAGAAAGCGCGTCAGTGCGGACAAGGCCATCCTCCGGTTCGAGCCGCCCGATTCGGGGCGGGGCGATATCAGAGATACGCATTCCGCGGAAAGGCATCAAGCAATGGAGCCGCGGTTCCGCTTTGCCGATTGCTTGACGCCCTGCCATCATGTTAACGAGGTGGCCGAAGCGGGTATGATGTAATGGTAGCTTGTCAGCTTCCCAAGCTGAACGCGCGGGTTCGATTCCCGCTACCCGCTCCACCAGCTTGCACCGCAGGGATTTGAGTGAGGCCTCACAAAGGGGCCAAATTGCGCGTCCGATTCAGGTCGGCTGCCGGCGATCGCGGGGCGGAATTGCATCGGGTCGACCCTCAGGCCGGGCAGTTTGCGCGAGGGTGAATTCGGCTGTTTGTAAAGCGAGCGTTGGGGTCTTGCACACCCATGCAAGACCCCAGTCAGCGATTCACCCGGCAGCCCCGATACATGGTCGCTATCGACCTAGATGATCATGCTCTAGAGCCGGAAGCCGATCCAGACGCGGCGGCGCCAGCAGCGGACATGACGCCGGCCATGGCGCCAGTAGCGCCGGCAGACCCTTCTCCAAACGTGGCGCCGGCGGCGGCGGTAGTACCGATCACGGTAATACCGACGGCGGTAGTACTGGGCTGGCTGCAGCAGATCGGCCTGGTCATCCTCCTCGTAGATGGCCGGATCCGGCTTATCCAATTCATCCAGAATTCCGTTGCCGGCGGGAATACCGGCAACGGCCTTGCTGGGTCCGGCCAGGCTTGCAAGCGCTGCCGCCCCCGCAACGCCAAGCATTCCGGTGAGAAACAACCGACGTTCCATAAAAACCTCCCGAGCTGTTGGGCACGGCAGCCCTTCCTCACCCGCAACGGGCTCCAGGGAGCGACCGATCGGTTTGAACGTGCAAGTAGCATTCTCGTTCCATTAGCCCACCTCGCGCAAAATGAAGTCGTGCAGCATCTTGGCGGCGGGCGAGAGCGCGCGGTTCCTGACCGTGATCAGGCTGTAAGGCCGGACCTCGATGTCGAACTCGGTCTGCACGACATCGATGGCGCCGGCCAGCCCATCGCCGCCCTGGATGAACTTGGCGACCTGGATCGAGACCGGTGCGATGGCGTCGGACTGCGCCACCATCACCAAGGTGAGCAGCAGCGAAGAGGTGTTGAGGATGCGGTCGGGCAGCGGAATGTCGCGATTCAAAAAGTTGCTTTCCATCGCCTGGCGCAGCGGCGAGCCGCCGGACTGGAACACCCAGTCATAGGCCGCGGTATCTTCCAGCCGCACCATCTTGCCGCTCGCCAGCGGGTGGCCGCGGCGCACGATGAGGCAGGCCTTCTCGACGCCGATGACGCGCGATTCGAAGAGCCGCGGATTGAGATCGTCCGGGATGCGGGCGATGATGAAGTCGTGGCGCGAGGCGATCAGCTCGCGGGCCAGCACGTTTGAGGTCTCGACCTGCATTGTGATCTCGATGCGCGGATAGATGCGGCGGATCTCACGGATCGCCGGCACGGCCAGCTCGATCGCCGGCGCCGTGACCGCGCCGAGGAATACGGAGCCGCCCTTGCCGGCCTTGAGCTCGGAAATCTCACGATCGGCCTCCCGCATCTCGAGCAGGATGGAGCGGGCGCGCCGGGCGAGCGCCTGGCCGTAGGGGGTCAGCGTCACGCCGCGCGGCAGCCGCTCGCACAACTTCACGTCGAGCACCGCTTCCATCTCGGCGATCATGCGCGAGGCGGCCGGCTGGGAGATGTTCATGACCTGGGCGGCGGCGCTCACCCGCCCGTGATCGTCCAAGGCGGCAATCATGCGCATCTGGCGGAGACTGAGGCCGCTGCGCAGCAACGTCTCGCCATCTCGCGGCAATTTCTCGTAACCACCTGAAATCGCATCGGGATCGCGCAACGCCGCCATTGTTTTCGGTCTCCTGTGCGGGTTTCTATCGATCGCTTAAGCCATACCAGTCTTGATATAGCAACCAGCAAAGATCGCATTTGACAGTTATGTCAAAGCAACCCACCCTCCGCGCGTTCCGATGCGCAGGGGTCGGCGACGAGCGAAATCGTATCGATTGAAACTGCGCCGCGGGGCCGATTGGGAGGATACCGGAGATCGATAAAGCCGACAGTGGCGCGCCAGCGCACCTGCTCGACTGCGCGGCCCGCGAAGCCCCGAGGTGTCGCGTCCATCAACCAGGGAGAGTAATCGTGAAGATCATCAAGACGCTGGCCGCCATCGCGGCCCTTGGCATTGCCGCCACGACCTATTCGGCGCATGCCGCCGACAAGGGTCTCGTCGGCGTGCTGATGCCGACCAAGACCTCGCAGCGCTGGATCAATGACGGCGACGCCGTCAAGTCCCAGCTCGAAGCGCTCGGCTACACCGTCGACCTGCAATATGCGCAGGACGACATCCCGAACCAGCTCAGCCAGCTGGAAAACGAAATCACCAAAGGCCCGAAGGCGCTGATCATCGCTTCAATCGACGGCACCACCATGGCCGACGCGCTGCAGAAGGCCAATGATGCCGGCGTCGTCACCATCGCCTATGACCGCCTGATCAAGAAGACCCCGAATGTCGACTACTACACCACCTTCGACAATTTCGGCGTCGGCGTGATCCAGGCGAACTCGCTGGTCAAGGGCCTCAAGGAGCGCTTCCCGAACACCAAGCCGTGGAACGTGGAGCTGTTCGGCGGCTCGCCGGACGACAACAACGCCTTCTTCTTCTACAACGGCGCCATGTCCGTCCTGCAGCCGCTGATCGACGACGGCTCGATCAAGATCAAGTCCGGCCAGATGGGCATGGACAAGGTCGGCACCTTGCGCTGGCTCGCCGCCACCGCCCAGGCGCGCATGGACAACCTGCTCTCGGCCAACTACTCGGACGGCAGCCGCGTCGACGGCGTTCTGTCTCCCTATGACGGCCTGTCGCGCGGCATCACCGCCTCGCTGCGCGCCGTCGGCTACGGCACGGAGGCGCAGCCCTGGCCGATCGTGACCGGTCAGGACGCCGAGACCGCCTCGGTCAAGCTGATCATCTCGGGCGAGCAGTACTCGACCGTGTTCAAGGACACCCGCGAGTTGGCCAAGGCCACCGTGCAGCTGGTCGACAAGGTGCTCTCCGGCGGCAAGCCGGACGGCCTCGACACCAAGACCTACAACAACGACGTCAAGGTCGTTCCCTCGATCCTGTTGACGCCGCATGAGGTCGACAAGTCGAACTACAAGGAACTGGTCGTCGACTCCGGCTACATCAAGGCTGAAGAGCTGAAGTAATCCAGCCTCACAGGAAGGGGTCCTGCGCGACCGCAGGACCCCTTTTCGTTCACAAGCGACCCCGGTATTGTTTTTGCCGGCTTATGCAGCGCCGTGCGCAGTCGCGGCGCTGACCAGACTGCAGTATGTTGATTTCGCGCATGACGCTTTCCGCGAATGGAAGGCAGGCGCCAGGGAGCAGAACCTCATGGCCTCGACGATTTTGGAGATGCGCGACATCACCAAGACGTTTCCCGGCGTGAAGGCGTTGTCGAACGTCAATCTCAGTGTCGAGGAAGGTGAGATCCACGCCGTCGTCGGCGAGAACGGCGCCGGCAAGTCGACGCTGATGAAGGTGCTGTCGGGCGTCTATCCGTCCGGCACCTATGAGGGCCAGATCATCTTCCGCGGCCAGGAATGCCATTTCAAAGGCATCCACGACAGCGAGCATATCGGCATCGTCATCATCCACCAGGAGCTGGCGCTGGTGCCGATGCTGTCGATCGCGGAAAACATCTTCCTCGGCAACGAACACGCCACCTACGGCGTCATCGACTGGGACGCCAACGAGACGCGCACGGCCGCCCTGCTCAAGAAGGTCGGGCTCAAGGAGGATCCCAAGACGCTGATCACCAATATCGGCGTCGGCAAGCAGCAGTTGGTCGAGATCGCCAAGGCGCTTAGCAAGGAAGTGAAACTCTTGATCCTCGACGAGCCGACGGCGTCGCTCAGCGAAAAGGACAGCCAGGCGCTGCTTGACCTTCTGCTCGAGTTCAAGCGCCAGGGCATGACCTCGATCCTGATCTCGCACAAGCTCAACGAAGTGAACCGCGTCGCCGACAAGGTGACGGTGATCCGCGACGGGCGCACCATCGAGACTCTGCCGAGGAAAGATATCTCGGAAGACCGCATCATCACCTCGATGGTCGGCCGCTCGCTCGACGACCGCTACCCGCCGCGCGAGCCGGAGATCGGGGACGTCATCTTCGAGGTGAAGGACTGGTCGGTTTACCACCCGATCCATGCCGAGCGGCAGGTGATCAAGAACATCAACCTCAATGTGCGCAAGGGCGAGGTTGTCGGTATCGCCGGG
Organism: Mesorhizobium sp. CA15; assembly: GCF_020165215.1. Taxonomy (NCBI): domain Bacteria; kingdom Pseudomonadati; phylum Pseudomonadota; class Alphaproteobacteria; order Hyphomicrobiales; family Phyllobacteriaceae; genus Mesorhizobium; species Mesorhizobium sp. CA15. The sequence continues at coordinate 3,587 of NZ_JAIUHQ010000006.1, read as the reverse complement.
CTGATGGGCGCCGGCCGGACCGAATTCGCGATGAGCCTTTTCGGACGCTCCTACGGCCGGCATATCACCGGAGAGGTGTCGCTGCGCGGCAAGCCTATCGACCTCTCATCGGTGAGCAAGGCGGTGGCGAGCGGCATCGCCTATGTCACCGAGGACCGCAAGACCTACGGCCTCAACCTGATCGACCACATCAAGCACAATGTGACTTTGGCCAACCTCTCCGGCGTTTCCAGCCGCGGCGTCATCGACGACATGCGCGAGATGAGCGTAGCCAACGACTACCGCAAGAAGACCAACATCCGCGCCTCCAGCGTCTACCAGCTGACCGGCAACCTCTCGGGCGGCAACCAGCAAAAAGTCGTGCTGTCGAAATGGCTGTTCGCCGATCCGGAGGTTTTGATCCTCGACGAGCCGACCCGCGGCATTGACGTAGGCGCGAAGTACGAAATCTATACGATCATCGCGCGCCTTGCCGCCGAGGGCAAAGCGATCATCGTCATCTCGTCGGAAATGCCCGAACTGCTCGGTATCTCCGACCGTATCTATGTGATGAACGAAGGGCGTATAGTCGGCGAAATGGCTGCAAGCGACGCAAGCCAGGAAAAAATCATGCGCGCCATCGTTCGCGGAGAAGGAAAAGCATCATGAGCACAGAAAGCGCTCCCGCGCCGCAAAGCGGCCTCGCCGAGGACGTCAAGCAGCAGGGTCCGCGCGTCGCCGTCTCGGCGCTGACGACGAACCTGCGCGAATACGGCCTGATCATCGCGCTGATCGTCATCATGCTGTTCTTCCAGTACACGACGTCGGGAACGCTGTTCAAACCGGTGAACCTCAGCAATCTGGTGCAGCAGAACTCGTTCATCATCGTGATGGCGCTTGGCATGCTGTTGGTGATCGTCGCTGGCTATATCGACCTCAGCGTCGGATCGGTCGCCGGCTTCATCGGCGCGCTGGCGGCAATGATGATGGTGATCTGGCCGCTTGGGATGTTCTCGAATCCGCTGGTGGTCTCGATCGTGTGCCTGATCGTCGGGGCGCTCATCGGCGCTGCGCAAGGCTACTGGATCGCCTATCACAAGATACCGAGCTTCATCGTGACATTGGCGGGCATGCTGATCTTCCGCGGCATCTGCCAGGCGCTGCTCGGCGGTGGCTCCTCGGTCGGTCCGCTGCCGGACAGCTTCAAGGCGCTGAGCTCCGGCTTTATCCCGGACGTGATCGGCCCGCTGACGCTGATCCCGCCGACGGTCAACGCCGCCGGCAAGACGATCGTCGGCAGCGGACTGACGCTGCATATGACGACGGTCGTGCTCGGCCTCATCGCGGTGCTCGCCTATGCCTATTTCGGCTTCAGGACGCGGCGCAAGCGCGAGCGTCACGGCTATGAGGCGGAGCCCTTCCCGCTGTTCGTCGTCAAGACGCTGGTGGGCAGCGCGCTGGCGCTGTTCCTGGTCTTCCAGTTCGCCAGCTACAGGGGCCTGCCGGTCGTGCTGCTGGTGATGGGCGTGCTGATCTCGCTGTTCGTCTTCGTCACCAAGCGCATGACCATCGGCCGCCGGATCTACGCCATGGGCGGCAACGCCAAGGCCGCGCAGCTTTCGGGCATCAACACCGAAAGGCTGACCCTGCTGGTCTTCATCAACATGGGCGTGCTCTCGGCACTGGGCGGCCTGATCATCGCGGCGCGCCTCGGCCAGGCCGTGCCGGCTGCCGGTCTCGGCAGCGAGCTCGACGTCATCGCGGCCGTCTTCATCGGCGGCGCCTCGGCAATGGGCGGCGTCGGACAGGTGATCGGCGCCGTCGTCGGCGGCTTCATCATGGGCGTGATGAACAACGGCATGTCGATCATGGGCGTCAATGTCGACTGGCAGCAGGTGGTGAAAGGCCTGGTGCTGCTCGGCGCCGTCATCTTCGACGTCTACAACAAGAACAAGGCCTGAAGACCTGAAGCGGACTTAAGGAGGCATACGGGTTTCAGATCGCGAAGCTGCCGGCAACCCGTCGGCGCCAAGAAGTCCAGGCAAGGACCGGGCTCGCGAGCGCAATCCGGACGAAGAATTTCAACCGTGGCACGGATTTCTCCGCGCCGCGCCGGTCAAGGTTTGCCCGCGGGCAGCCAGGCAAGATGAGAGAGGGTTCAAACATGCTGATCTCCCAGATCCTCGACGACGCCGAGACGATCCGCGTCGTCGCCCGCAATGGCGGCGGCAAGACCAGGGTCATCAACGGCGCGCGCAGCGTCTATTCGCTGGCGATGGAGGCCGCGCGGACAGGCACGGGCCTCGAAGCGCTGATCGAGCGCAAGGGCTATGGCGAGACGGTCGATCTCGATGCCGCCTATAAGAGGGGCAGGCTGGTCTCGCCGATCAACCATCCGGATCCCGCGCATCTGCATCTCACCGGCACCGGGCTCACGCATCTCGGCTCCGCGGCAACGCGCGATTCCATGCACAAGAAGCTCAGCGAGGGCGGCGAGGCGGAACTCACCGATTCCATGAAGATGTTCCGCATGGGCCTCGAAGGCGGCAAGCCGGCCAAAGGCCAGGTCGGCGTGCAGCCGGAATGGTTCTACAAGGGCAACGGCACGATGGCGGTGGCGCCTGGCGCACCCCTGATGTCGCCGGCCTTCGCGCAGGATGGCGGCGAGGAGCCGGAGATCGCCGGCATCTATGTCATCGGCGATGACGGCGCGCCGTTCCGCGTCGGCTTCACGCTGTCGAACGAGTTCTCCGATCACGTCACCGAGCGGGTGAACTATCTGTTCCTCGCCCATTCCAAGCTGCGCAACGCCTCGTTTGGCCCTGAAATCCTGATCGGCGAGCTGCCCGCCGATATCCGCGGCGCCTCGCGCATCTGGCGCGACGGCAAGCTGCTCTGGGAAAAGCCGTTCCTGTCGGGCGAAGCGAACATGTCGCACACCATCGCCAATCTCGAGCACCACCATTTCAAATATTCGGCCTTCCGCCAGCCGGGCGACGTGCATGTGCATATGTTCGGCACCGCGACGCTCTCCTTCGCCGATGGCATCAGGACCGAGGCCGGCGATACGTTCGAGATCGAGGCGCCGGATTTCGGCCTGCCGCTGCGCAATCCGCTGGAGATCGAGAAGCCGGTCAAGGTGGCGGTGAAGGCGCTGTAGCGCCCGATCTCCCGGTGACTGGCAGGCCAGAGGGGCGCGAAGGAAGCTGCCTCTTCCACTTCGTCATTCTAGGGCGGAGCAAGGAGCGAAGCGACGCGCGCAGACCCTAGAATCCATGCCGTGACATTGGGCGTAGACTGCTGCCGTCCAGAATAACCGTTGGCGCAGCGCCAGCTAAGATCGCAACATGACAGGCTATGTTTACATGACTGCGAGCCAGAAGGTGGCACGCTATTTCGGTGTCGCCAATGACCTTACCCACCGCATGCCGGGGCACAAGACCGGCCAAGGCTCCAGAAGATCATCCTGAATGGTTCGAGTTCTCTCGCGGAATTGGCTGGTGAGCGTTCGGCACCGTGGCGGCGCTCAGGCGTCACGGCATGGCAACTGTGTTCACGCGAATGCGGTTTTGTCGCGAATGATAGCGTTGAGGACGACCAGGAGCTTC
>NZ_JAIUHQ010000005.1:0-329055 GCF_020165215.1 Mesorhizobium sp. CA15 | reverse complement strand
AACCATCGAGGCAGCCGAATGCAAGAACTACTTCGAAAACGCCGGATACGCTTCCGTCAAAACATGAAAGACTCTAGTGCATGTCGCCCAGAAGTGCGACGCGCTTTAATGCATCAGCGGGCCGCTGGCTTTCCGCCAGGCGTCGATGCCGCCCTGGATATGGCGGGCACTGGTAATCCCGACATCCTGCGCCGCTTGCACCGCCATCGCCGAGCGCTCGCCGAAGGCGCAGTAGAACAGGATCTGTTTGCTGGTCGATTTCGCCAGCTCGTGCAACATGCCGCCGGCGGCGATGTTTTCCTGCAGCCGCGCATAGGGCAGATGGATCGCGCCGGGGATGACCCCGTGTCGCTCGCGCTCGGTTTGCTCGCGCAGGTCGATCAGCGCCACGTCGGGTCGCCCGACCAGCGCCAGCGCCTGCTCCGCGCTGACCGCCCAGCCGCGGCTGGCGATGTCGTCCTGATGCAGCCCGACCCGCATGTTGGCGGGCACGGCCACATCCATCATTTTCGGGTTGGACAGATTGAGATTGTTCATGATGTTCACATACTCGTCGACCGACTTCACCTGCAGGCGCGGATTGAAGGCCTTTTCCTCGCCGATCGTCGACACGGTCTCGCCCTTATAGTCATGCGCCGGGAAGATCAGCGTCTCGTCGGGCAGCTTGAGCAGCCGGCCGAAGATCGATTCATATTGCTGGCGCGGATCGCCGTTCTGGAAGTCGGTGCGGCCGGTGCCGCGGATGAGCAGCGTGTCGCCGGTGAAGACCCGGTCGGGCAAGATGAAGCTGTAGGAATCGTCGGTGTGGCCCGGCGTGTAGATGACGTCGAGCGCCAGGCCTTCGATGCCGAGCTTGTCGCCGTCGGCAAGCCGCATCGACACCACGTCGGCCTTGGTCTGCTCGCCCATGACGGTCACGCAATGCGTCTTGTCGCGCAACGCGCCGAGTCCGGTGATGTGGTCGGCATGAAGATGCGTGTCGACCGCCTTGACCAGCCTCAGGTCCAGCTCATTGACCAGCTGCAGATAGCGCTCGACCTTCTCCAGCACCGGATCGATGATCAGCGCCTCGCCGCCGCGCCGGCTGGCGAGCAGATAGGAGTAGGTACCCGAAACGGAATCGAAGAGCTGACGGAAGATCATTCGTGCCTCTTTCGCCTGATGCCGGTTGTTCGGCTGCCGGTCAGTCTAGAACAAGCGCGAGGTGCCCGCCAGCGGCACACGCCCGTCAAAAAGGCTGAAACCCTACCGCCTCAGCACAGCACTCAGCACGTCCCTGATGCCAATCGAGCCGACGAAGCGCGAGCCTTCATCGAACAGCGCCACCGGCGCCGTCTGCGACCGGTGCATGGCGAGCATCACCGTCTTCAGCGGCGTGCCGGGATTGGCCCAGAACACCTGGGCGCCCTCCTCCGGCTGGCGCTCGACATCGGCGCAGGACACCCACACCGCCGGCTTGCCGTCGCGCTCGGCCGCCGCCACAAGGCCGTGGTCGTCGATCTTGAAGCGTGTCGTCTTGCGCCGGTCGAGCCACACCCAGCCGTTATCGCCGTGCTCCAGGTCGCGACGGTCCCGCATCACGTTCCACGCCGTCAGCACCGACAGCGGATTCACATTGGCGATGAAGTCGCGGACATAGTCGTTGGCAGGGCGCAAGACGATGTCTTCCGGCGCGCCGGTCTGCACGATGCGGCCGCCCTCCATGATCGTGATGTGGCTGCCGATCTTCAGCGCCTCCTCGAGGTCGTGGCTGACGAAGATGATGGTCTTCTTCAGCTCGGCCTGGAGCTGCAGCAATTCGTCCTGCAGCTTGGTGCGGATAAGCGGGTCGAGCGCCGAAAACGGCTCGTCCATCAACAGGATCGGCGCCTCGGTGGCGAAAGCCCGGGCGAGACCGACGCGCTGCTGCATGCCGCCCGAAAGCTCATGAGCGTATTTCTTCGACCACTGGTCGAGATGGACCAGTTGCAATTGCTTCTGCACGCGCGCCTTGCGTTCCGCCTCCGGCACGCCGGCAAGCTCGAGGCCGAAGCCGACATTTTCCTCGACCGTGCGCCATGGCAGCAGGCCGAACTGCTGGAACACCATGGCCACCTGCTTCTGCCGCAACCGCCGCAAGGTCGCCTCGTCGCAGGTGACGACATCGACCACACGGTCGCCGTCCTTGACCAGCACCTGGCCGCGCGACACCACATTGAGCCGGTTGACGGCCCGCAGCAGCGTCGACTTGCCGGAGCCGGACAGGCCCATCAACACCGAAATCTCGCCCTCATGGACGGTCAGGCTGGCGCCGGCGCAACCCAGCACATTCCCGGTCTTTTCGAGAATCTCGGCGCGCGTTGCGCCCTGATCGATCAGCGCCAGCGAACCGGCCTGGTCGGCGCCGAAGACGATGTCTACATTCTTGAAATCAACCGCGACGGTCATTTCTTGCCTCCAACGCCGATGCGGGTCATGCGGTCGAGCACGATGGCGAGCACGACGATCGCGAGGCCCGCCTCAAGCCCGAGATCGATGCGGCGCGAGCCGAGCGCCCGGTTGATTTCCGTGCCGAGGCCGCCGGCGCCGATCAGGGCGGCGAACACCACCATCGACAGCGACAGCATGATCGACTGCGTCAGACCCGCCATGATGGTCGGCAGCGCCGAGGGCAGCTCCACTTTCCACAGAAGCTGGCGCTTGGTGGCGCCGAACGCCTCGCCCGCTTCGATGATTGCCTTGGGCACCGAAACGACGCCGAGATGGGTGAGCCGAACCGCCGTCGGGATGACGAAGATGATGGTGACGATGAGGCCGGGCGCATTGCCGAGCCCGAACAGGGTGAGCACCGGTATCAGGTAGACAAAGGTCGGCAGCGTCTGCATCAGGTCGAGCACCGGCAGCATGACGCGGTAGACCTTCGGCTTGTGCGCCGCCCAGATGCCGAGCGGCACGCCGATCGCCATTGCCATTGCGGCGGCGGCAACGACCAGCACCAGCGTCTGCACCGTCTGTTTCCACAGATTCTGGTTGATGATGAAGATCAGGCCGAGGAAGACGCCGATGGCGAGCGGCCGCGAACGCTGTAAGAGCCAGGCGATGAACGCGATGACCAGGGCCAACAAAACCGGCGGCACCATGAGCAGGAGGCTCACTGCTCCGTCCAGGATGAAATTCAGACCGTTTGAAAATGCGCGGAAGATGGTGTCGAAATTGTCGGTCAGGAAACCGAAGAAAGCCTTGCCCCATGGCCCGATCGGAATTTTGTAGTCGGTCAGGAATTTAGAAATCGGATCCATCTTTCCCCTCTCGGCTTCGCCGCGCTCGCCGCACGGTTATCCTCTCACGTCTCCAGGCATATGAAAAAGGGCAGCCTCTTCGAGGGCTGCCCTTTTTCGGAAATCATGCCGGTCCCAAGCGGATCAGCCCCCGAGCGCGGTCTTGACGGCAGCCGCCGCGTCGCCGCCATCAAAGGTGGTGACGCCGGCGATCCAGGGCGCCACCGCGTCCGGATGCTTCTTCAGCCAATCGGTCGCCACCGTCTGCGGATCGCCACCCTTGAGGATCGCGTCCATCATCTCGCCTTCCATGTCGAGATTGAACTTCAGGTTCGCGATGAACTTCCCGGCGTTCGGGCATTCGGTGGTGTAGCCCTTGCGCACGATGGTATAGACGGTGGCGGCGCCGAAGCCGCTGTCGCCCATGCCGTCGAGATAGGTGATCTTCATGGCGCCCATCACCGGATGCGGCGTCCAGCCGAGGAAGGCGATCCACTCATTGTTCTTCATCGACTGCTCGGCCTGCGTCAGCATGCCGGCCTCCGAGGATTCGACCAGCTCGAAGCCTTCGAGGTTGTCCTTCGGGTTCTTGATCATGTCGAGGATGATGCGGTTGCCGTCATTGCCGGCCTCGATGCCGTAAATCTTGCCGTTGAACTTGTCCTTGAACTTGCCGAGATCGGTCAGCGTCTTGACACCGGCATCCGCGACATAGGTCGGCACGACGATGCCATAGCCGGCGCCGGTCAGGTTGGTGCTGATCGTCTCGATCGAGCCTTCCTTGGTGTAGTCCTTGATGTCGTTGGTCATCGACGGCATCCAATTGCCGAGGAAGACGTCCAGGTCCTTGTTCTTCAGCGAGGCCATGGTCACCGGCACCGAAAGCTGGATCGTCTGCGGCTCATAGCCGAGCGCGGTGAGCAGCACCGAGGCGAGGCCCGTGGTGGCCTGGATGTCGGTCCAGCCGACATCCGACAGCCGCACGGCCTTGCAGCTCGCCGGATCGCCGGCATTGGCGGCGGTTGTCGACAGGAACGCCGCAAGGCCGAGGCCTGCGACGAAAGATTTCATACGCGACATGAACTTATCTCCCATTGGATTTCCGAGGCAAAGCGAAGTCACGGTTCTTGCGCCCGCCTTGTTTCGTCAGCCAAACACCATTTTGATGTTGTTTCAAGCGGTTCAACGTCGCGACGAACGGCGCGCGCTGGCCATTAAGCGACATGACAGCTTTTTGAACGACATCGAGTTTTTGGTGGACGGAGCCGGTGCCCTCTCCCCGAGCCGCGGCAAGTCGGCTTAGGGTGTGTCGAGATTCAGGTCGGGCCGGCCTCGCCTGAATCCCGACACACCCAAAAGAGCGACATGGCCAAGCTTTACTTCCACTACGCGACGATGAACGCCGGCAAGACGACGATGCTTTTGCAAGCGTCTTACAATTATCGCGAACGCGGCATGTCGACGATGCTGTTCGTCGCCGGCCACTATCGTAAGGGCGACACCGGGCTGATCTCGTCGCGCATCGGTCTCGAATCCGAGGCAGAGATTTTCCGCGACGGCGACGACCTCTATGCCACGGTCGCCGAGCACCATCGGCATGGCCCTGTGCATTGCATCTTCGTCGACGAGGCGCAGTTCCTTGAGGAAGAGCAGGTCTGGCAGCTCGCCCGCATCGCCGACCGTCTAGGCATTCCGGTCATGTGCTACGGCCTGCGCACCGACTTCCAGGGTAATCTGTTCTCCGGCTCGCGCGCTCTGCTCGCCATCGCCGACGACCTGCGCGAGGTCCGCACCATCTGCCGTTGCGGCCGTAAGGCGACGATGGTGGTGCGCCTGGGGCCCGACGGCAAGGTGGCGAAGCAGGGCGAGCAGGTGGCGATCGGCAAGGACGTCTATGTCTCGCTCTGCCGAAGGCATTGGGAAGAGGAGATGGGCCGGGCCGCGCCCGACGACTTCATCGGCTTTGTCAACCGCTGAGCCGAAAGCCTGCATAGAGCAATTCCAGGAAAAGTGCATAGCGTTTTCCGTCCGGAATTGTGTAAAAACAAAGAGTTAAAGCGGTTCGGCGATTCCGTGAAACGCTGAACCGCTCTAGAGCCGGAGGTCGTCCGAAAACCGCTTCAAGCCCTGACCGGCGCCGGCGAAACCGGCATCGCCGCCGCAAGATATTTGCCGGCGCTGTTTCATGGCCGTTCGCAAAAACAAGACCTTAAGGCATGTCAGCAAAAGCTGTTCGATGATGGTGCGCGTTACTATGCGCCATGCGCATGCTTGCCTTGCCTTTCAAGGACCTAACCAATTCTTTTGTTTTGACGCTTCCCTTTGTCTTCCTTCTTTCAATCCCTTGAAGCCCCACATATATTCGCCGCCACGACACGGAAACGGATGCCGAAGCGGGAGGCCCCAATGGCGACATTGCAGAATTTCGATGCCGAAATTGCCAAGACCAAGCAGGTCGTGCAGGACATGCGCAGCAAGATCGAGCAGTCCGGCACCGTGCTCGACACGCTTGCTCAGGCCGACAAGAAGATCGGCGACGCCAATTTCGACATCGAGAACGCCCGTATCGAGGACGTGCTCAAGCAGCAGAAGGTCATGGAAGGCAATATTGCCGACCTGATCATCGGGCTCGAGGACGCAACCAATGTCTTCGGCGCCGAGTTCGAAAGCATGAAGAACTACACCGGCTGGGAAAACTTCGTCGGTGTCTTTTCGGCGCAGCGAAAGCAGCGCATGCGCACCGACCGCGTCCGCAACATGTCGCTTGCCGGCAATCTGCAGGAGCTGCTGGCCAAGTCGGACACCATCGTCGGCATCCTGAAGGCGCAGAAGCAGGTCCTCGACCAGCGCTACAAGACCTCCGAGGCCAGCCTTTCGCAGGTTATCGAGCGCCGCAAGATGACGATGACCAACCTTGAAGCGGTGCAGAAGCGCATCGAGGAATTGAACCCGATGCTGCTCGACATCGAAAACAAGATCGCCGCCTCCACGACCCAGAAGGAGCGCACCGAGCTTGAGGGCGAGCGCTCCAAAATGGCGACCGAATACAATGAAAAGCAGGCCAAGGAGCAGGAGCTGCTGGCCGAAAGCCAGACGCTGGAGCGCTACACCTCGATGTTCCAGACCTTCGTCGATTCACTCAACAACCAGATTGCCGCGCAGTCGACGCTGATCAACAAGCTGACCATCGACACCGAGCAGCGCATCGTCCTCTACAAGGCGCTGGAAGATTCGCTCAAGACCGCCGCCCAGCAGGACGTCGCCCACAAGATCAACACGCTGGGCAGCCAGGTCGACAACACGGCCGAGGAGACGATGGCCGGCATCGGCGCCGCCTCGCAGAAGCACATTGGCGACCTGCTCGAGATGCATGAGAAGAACATGGTGGCTTCAGCCGACATCCAGCGCCGCAAGAAGCTTGCCGACGATGCTTTCGCCCGCCGCTTCGACGATGTGATGAAGAAGCACAACGCCGCCAACTATGTGCAGCAATAGGCGGCGCCGCTGATTTCATTTCCACGGCAGCCACATGACACCTGAGAACGACGCCGCGGCACGCTATTTCTCCGCCATCACGGCGGCGCTGAGCGGGCTGGAAGTGTTCATGCGCGACGACCGCTCGCCGCTCTACCGGCACGGCATCGTCGCCAGGATCGTCGCGGAGTATATCGCGCGGCTGGACAAGTCCTTTGCCTGCTGGCGCAACCGGCTGGGCTTCATGGACACCTTCCGCATCTCGCGCGCCGAAAGCGGCTATCCGGTCTTCCAGAACCTGCTGGAGCTGGAAAACGACCGCCAGCAGGCCGATGCCCGCCTGGCCAACATCCCGCAGGCCGGCGAGCTGCGCGAGGAGATGGCCGACTTCATCCTGCGCCATAAGGAATTTCCCGAGGCGCTACAGAAGTCGATGGCCGAGCGGCTCTATCTGGAGGACGTCAAGAGCGAGGCGACCTTCGGCCCGTTCACGCTTGCGCAGACGGCCAAGGTCTCGGTCAACCCGAAAACCATGCGGCCCTATTACCTCGTCCACTGGGCCGCGTTCGACGGCAGCGCCAACCTGCCGCTGGTCTACATGGTGACGGTGGAGGACTCCTCCGAAAGCATGGTGCGCCAGCTGGTCGACGTGAACGGCAAGCTCAACGAGCGGGTCGATATCCCGCTCCCCGTCGACGGCTTGCTCAACCCGGAGCTTGCGCACCGCTTCGACGATTTCACCGAGAAGAACTCGGCCTATACGCTGTCTCCAGCGACGATCGCCGTCAATCTCGACAAGGATTTCGAGCCGCTGCATCCCAAGCAGCTGAGGCGCGTGGTGCTGGGACCCTTCTACTCGGCCGGCATCACCCAGAACAATTCGACGGTGGCCGAGGTGCTGGCCAAGGTGCGCAAGCCGCAGAACGCCTGGCTGCTCACCTGGACCATCCAGGAAGTCTTCTCCAAGAGCGAAAAGCCCGGCCGCAGGGGCCTGTTCTCCAGCGAGAAGACGACGCAGGAATTCTTCATCAACACCGACGATCTCGAAGCGGCGCGCCAGGGCGTGTCGAGCTACGAGAACCACGCGCTGATCCCGCACGAGGCCTATCAGGCGCTCTACGCCGCGGGCGAGGCGCAGAAGATCTTTTCCGGTTACAAGGTCCACATCCTGTCCAACGGACAGGTGATCAGCGACGTCTGACCGTCAATCGCGGAGCATCCTTCATGGACACCGGCCTGACCACGATCTCGGAAGCCGCAGTCGAAAAGCACCGCGCGACCGCGCAGAGCTTCATCACCCGCATCGTCGTGCTGGAGGACCCTTCGCGCGAATCCGGCACGGCGCTTGCCGGCACCAACCGCCGCTTCGTCTCGACCGTGTCGGTCGGCTCGGTGCACCGCACGCGCGAGGTCGAGCTCACGAAAACAGTAGCGGCCATTCATCCCGACGACCAGTTGATGAGCATCCCGCAGCACACGCTGCTCTACCGCGCCCGCCGCGGCCTGGCGATCGCGCTCGCCATATCCGACGTCTTCGCCGAAGGCTCCGACCTCGAAAGCCTGCAGGCGAGGAATGCGCGTGCGCCGCTGGAAGGCGATGAGGCAGCCACCTTCAAGAAGCTTCTGTCGGCCTCGGCTTACGTTTCCGCCTTCAGTTTCGCTTCGTATCTGTTCCAGCTGATCGACAGCGATGGCGAGGCGCCGAACGACATCCCCGAGCCCGACTTCCTGTTCGACACACCGCAGGACGCGGTCAAGTCGATCATCGCCGGTCTCGACAAGGCAATCGCCGGCTCGAAGGACGACGCCGACCTGACGACGCGCGCTCGCGCCTTCGCCCGCGGCGCCATCGACGGGTTGCTTGCGCGCAAAGGTCGCTTCGACGGCATTGGCCCGTTCGAAAATGCGCATATCCGTATCGACGTCGACGATTTCACCCTCGATGGTTTCGACGTCGCGCCCGGCAAGCGCACCAAGCCACTGGTGATGACCTTCAAGAAACCGGAAGAGGTCATCGGCAACCACATCGCCAAATTCCAGTCGGTCAGGCTGGCCAAGATGCTGATGGCCTACGACTTCGAGCGTGAGCTGAACCCCTTCGTCGAGCTCGGCGGGTTCCTGTTCACCTTCATCGGCGACGGGGCGCCGGGCACCGGCAAGACGACGCTGATCCAGATGATCGCCGGCCTCGTCAACGGCTACTGCCAGGTCGCCGGCTATTCCTTCGCCTATGAGAATTTCGGCGTCGACCAGATCTCGTCCTACCAGGGCAAGTCGGGCCAGAACTGCCGACAGTTCATCAACAACGTGCTCAACCCGCGCGCCATCGGCTTCGGCACCATCGACGACATCGACCAGGTGGCGGCGCGCCGTTCCGACGACCGTGCTTCCGCCGGTCAGCAGGAGATCACCGGCGTCCTGATGGACGCCTTCGCCGGCGCCTCGACGGTGGTGCGCGGCAATTGCTCCTTCGGCATGTTCTCCAACTATCCGGAAAATGTCGACGATGCGCTGCGCCAGCGCGCCGGCGCGCGCTGGCTGGTCGACGGCCCACAGACCCGCGATGATTATATCGACATCTTCGTGCTGCTTGCCGGCAAGAACCACGAGATCCCGCTTGGCAAGCACGAGCTCTATGCCGCGCAGGAAATCCAGCGCGCCGTGGCCGAAGCCTATGAAGAGCACGAGAAGCCGCAGGAAGACGGGCTGATGAAGGTCTATGAGCGCTACATGAAGGAAAACGGCGCGCCGAAGACCATGGCCGATGTCGGCACCTATCTGCACATGATCAAGGACGCCGAGCCGCGCTTCACCGGTCGCGCCATCAAGAACGTCACCGACGCGATAAAAATGCGCGCCATGGACATCGAGCTGCCGGACGACTGGTTCGAGAAGCCGGAAGCCTTCATGCACAAGAGCTACGATGACAAGAAGGCGATGATCGAGGAACTGCGCGGACCGTTCTCGATGGACATGGTCATGCAGGAGATCAACCGCTACGCCGATTCCGAGTTCCGCTATTCCGATAAATCCGACGACGCCGCCGTGGAGAAGCTCCTGCGCGACGCCAGGCTGCGCGAGCGCGCAGCGCGCGAGATGGAGGAGTTGAAGAAGAAGGGGCTGTGGAATGCGTGAGTTGCGCCGACCTCGCCTTCTCCCCTTGTGGGAGAAGGTGTCGCCGAAGGCGACGGATGAGGGGGGCTCCAGGGAACGCCAGCGTCTCACTCCGCTGGAACACCCCTCATCCGTCTCGGCGCTATCGCGCCGATCCACCTTCTCCCACAAGGGGAGAAGGAAAGGTCGCGCCCCTCATCCGCCCTTCGGGCACTTTCTCCCCGTGAACGGGGAGTAGGGAAGATGAGCGCAATTAAAAAACCCGACCTTCTGCGCGACAACGAGCTGATCTACGGCCGCTTGCTAACCATCGACGAGCCGCATCTCATCCAGCGCTACAACAAGGCGCTTGCCGCTTTCGGCCTCGAGCCCACCAAGCTTGCGAGCTTCCAGATCGACCGCACCGGCTTCTCGCCCGAAATCGCCGAGGAATGCGGCGACTACAACTATCTCGATCCCAATGAGGTCAACCGCCGCTTCATCATCCTGACGCCGTCGCAGATCGATCTGCCGGTGGTCCACACCGCCTTCTCCAACACCTCGCAGCTGATGTTCGAGTTCATGTCGAAGAACCGGCGCGCCATCGACGCGCTCACCATCAAGGACGTCATCTACGGCGAGATCGAGGACTCGGTTCCCAAGGTCAACGATATCGAGGACCTGCTGTCGATCAACCAGGTCGAGTTCAAGGTGTTGTCAGCCGAGGACGTGCTCGGCAAGGCGGCTGAGCTCGGCAAGCTCGTCGACCGGCTGAGGCAGGAGCCTGACGCCTGGCGCGACGACGCCATGCTTGAGCGCATGGTCGACCTTGCCAAGGTCTGCGGCGACATCCGCGAGAACGCGCTGGTGCCCGACCAGGTTATCTTCCGCCACAACGCCTACTGGACCAGCCATTTCGGCGGGCTCTACGTCTTCGTCGACCCCGATATGACGACGGTGATCAGCGATCCGGCCGCTCCCGGCTTCCGCCGCTCGCGGCCCTGGCAGGTGAGCTATCTGTCGATCAACGACGCCGACAAGGTGTTCGGCTTCCTGGCCGCCACCGGCCGTCTCGATCTGCCGCGCGCCTCCTGGATCGAGACTTCCGGTTATCTCGAACACCGCGCCGAAATGGTCGTGCGGGCGCTGATCCGCGACGCCGAGCCCAACCGCAATCTGACCGATGTCGACAAGGTCTGGCTGCAGACCTGGATCCTTGGGCACGCCGACCTGATCGCCAGCGACGGCAATTTCCCCTTCCTCAACGCCGCCAAGCGCGAGATCGCCCAGCTCGGCCATCTCAAGATCGAGGATGTGCCGCCGCGCCAGCGTTTCCTGGTCGTGCGCGCCAAGCCCGATCATCCCGACGCCTGGCTGACCAACCAGCTGATCTCGGATTTCGTGCCGCAGGACTTCGTGTCGCGCTACGTCTTCAACAAGCCCGGCTTCTACAAGGACTATGACGGCTTCAGCGACGCCTGGCGAAGCCATGTTGTGGACGTTCTGAAAACCACATATTTGAAGGACAAGGCGGCGTTCCGTGCGCGCCTTTACGGTTTGACTGACTAGAGCATGATTCCGAAAAGTGGGAACCGGTTTTCGGGGGAAATCATGCTCCAACAAAGAGTTAGATCAGGATGACGTTTCAACGAAACGTTATTCTGATCTAGAGCAATTCCAGGAAAAGTGTGGGCGGTTTTCCGCCCGGAATTGCGGCAAAACAAAGGGTTAGGGCAGATCGCCGCTTCCCTTGAAACGGTGAAATGCTCTGAGGGGTACCACAGCCATGCTCGACCCGATCGTGAACTTCTTCACCCGGATTTTTCAATGGATCGGCCGCGGCATCGGTTTCGTCATCGGCCTTATCCTGTGGCCGTTCATGTGGGTTGGCCGCTGGTACGGCCAGCGCGGCTGGATTCTGAAGGCGGTGGTCGGCCTTGCCGTTCTGGTATTGATCGGCCTCTATGCCAATTTCTTCTACGCCACGCAGTGGTGGAACAATTTCAACCCGAACTATCCCGACACCTACACGTTCGAGAAGCGGAACGTGTCGGCGGGCGAGCAGGTTTCAGCCGGCAGCGGCACCGATACGGCCAAGACATGCGGCAACTCGGCGATCGCCCAGGTTGCCGCTGATTTGACGGACTTCAATGTCAACCAGAATGCCTGGATCTCCTCGATGATCCTCTACAAGCTCGGCCTGTTCGGCATCGATTGGGACCACACGCCCTGGATGGACAACAAGGCGTCCTTCCAGCGCGGCATCAACCAGGCGGTGCGGCGCACCGCGACCGAGCTTGCCGACAATCTCGGCCGCGTGCGCACGACATCGCAGATCGACGCCGACCTGCAGGACGCGCGCGGCAATCTACAGTTCGATGAATACACCTGGTATTTCGGCCTGAACCCGTTCGGCCCCAAGACGCCGACGCCCAGCTATTATCGCGACGCGGTGCGGAAGCTGCGAAACTTCAACGCCCGGCTGGCCACCTGCCAGGCGACGTTCGACGCCCGTGCCGACAATCTGAAGCAATATATCGACCGCATCTCCTCGGACATCGGATCGACCTCGGCCATTCTCAAGGAGCGCGCGGAAAACCACAATGATGGCTGGTTCGATACCCGCGCCGACGACCGCTTCTGGTTCGCCTATGGTCAGCTCTATGCATATTACGGCCTGATGAAGGGCGCCCAGGCCGACTTCGACGACGTGATCAAGGAAAAGCACCTGCAGAGCCTTTGGGACACGATGGATTCGCAATTCGTCTCGGCGCTGCGCATCCAGCCCTTCATCATCGCCAACGGCCGCGAGGACGGCTGGCTCCTGCCGACGCATCTGACGACGATGGGCTTCTACATCCTGCGCGTGCGCTCCAACATGGTCGAGATCAGCAACGTGCTCACGCAATAGCGCCTTTCGAGGCGACACGGCGATGGTGGATTTGCGCCGTCGCTTCTGTCGCTTTTCGCGTATTCAGCGGCTGTTTTGAGACGGCGGAACGGTCTTGGCTCTGGCTTCTATACGCCGCAAGCGACCGGGGCCGAAGACCCGAGCAGGGTCGGACCGGGAACAGCAGTTTTTCTTTGCAGGAAACTTAGTTGCATGGAAGTTGACGCCGCGGCCGCGACAGGGTTAGAACTTGCCCTTGCTCCCGCGCGGCGTTTCGAACATGCACAGATGATCAAAACCGTCCCTTCCACCGCCCAATCCAGAGGAAAGCCGTCATGGCCGAAGTGAAGTCCGACATCGAGATCGCGCGCGCCGCCAAGAAGAAACCGATCCAGGAGATCGGCGCCAAGATCGGCATCCCGAACGAGCATCTCTTACCCTATGGCCACGACAAGGCGAAGGTCTCGGCCGAGTTCATCAAGTCGGTGAAGGACAGGAAGGACGGCAAGCTGATCCTCGTCACCGCCATCAACCCGACGCCGGCCGGCGAAGGCAAGACCACCACCACGGTCGGCCTTGGCGATGGCCTCAATCGCATTGGCAAGAAGGCGATCGTCTGCATCCGCGAGGCCTCGCTCGGACCGAATTTCGGCGTCAAGGGCGGTGCCGCCGGCGGCGGCCTCGCCCAGGTGGTGCCGATGGAGGACATGAACCTTCACTTCACCGGCGACTTCCACGCCATCACCACGGCACACAACTTGCTTTCGGCACTGATCGACAACCACATCTACTGGGGCAACGAACTCGGCATCGATACTCGCCGCGTCGCCTGGCGCCGCGTTATGGACATGAACGATCGGGCGCTGCGCGAGATCATCTGCTCGCTCGGCGGCGTCGCCAACGGTTATCCGCGCGAAGCCGGCTTCGACATCACCGTGGCTTCCGAAGTCATGGCGATCCTGTGCCTCTCCACCGACCTCAAGGACCTCGAGAAGCGCCTCGGTGACATCATCGTCGCCTACCGCCGCGACAAGTCGCCGGTCTATGCCCGCGACCTCAAGGCCGACGGCGCCATGGCAGTTCTGCTCAAGGACGCCATGCAGCCCAATTTGGTGCAGACGCTGGAGAACAACCCGGCCTTCGTGCATGGCGGCCCGTTCGCCAACATCGCGCATGGCTGCAACTCGGTCGTCGCCACCACGACAGCGCTGAAGCTTGCCGACTATGTCGTTACCGAAGCCGGCTTCGGCGCCGATCTCGGCGCGGAAAAGTTCTTCGACATCAAGTGCCGCAAGGCGGGGCTGAAGCCGTCGGCGGCGGTCATTGTCGCCACGGTGCGCGCCATGAAGATGAATGGCGGCGTCAAGAAGGAAGATCTCGGCAAGGAAAACATCGAGGCGGTCAAGAAAGGCTGCCTGAATCTCGGCCGCCATATCGAGAATGTGAAGCAGTTCGGCGTGCCGGCAGTGGTGGCGATCAACCACTTCACCACCGACACCGAAACCGAGATCCAGGCGATGAAGGACTTCGTCAAGGCGCAGGGCGCCGAGGCCATCCTGTGCAAGCACTGGGCGCAGGGCTCGGCAGGCATCGAGGACCTCGCCAGGAAGGTGGTCGAGATCGCAGAATCCGGCGCCTCACAGTTCTCGCCGCTCTACCCGGACGAGATGCCGCTGTTCGAGAAGGTCAACACCATCGTCAAGCGCATCTATCGCGGCGACGAGGCGATCGCCGACAAGTCGATCCGCGACCAGTTGCATGCCTGGGAGCAGGCCGGCTACGGCAATCTGCCGGTCTGCATGGCCAAGACCCAGTACTCGTTCTCGACCGACCCGAACCTGCGCGGCGCACCGACCGGCCATACCGTGCCGGTGCGCGAGGTCAGGCTATCGGCCGGCGCCGGCTTCGTCGTCATCATCTGCGGCGAGGTCATGACCATGCCGGGCCTGCCCAAGGCGCCGTCCTCGGAGAAGATCTTCTTGAACGAGACCGGCCAGATCGAGGGCCTGTTCTAGACGCTGCTCGAACTGAAAGCCCAAGGGCGCCGCCCCACCGCGGCGCCCTTTTTTCTTCGCCGGCTTTCACGCCACCGTGGGCGAGCCGAACTTCTTGATGCCGGCGACCGACATCGAGACGAACTGGTCGAGGATGGCGAAGAAGATATCGAGGCTGAAGCCGAACAGGAAAGCGAAGGTGAACAGGCTGAAGCCTATGCCGGTCACCTCGCCGCCGAGCTTGGTTCCCGGCGCCATGAACCAGGCTAGGATCATCCCGGCAAGCCCGCCCAGCGCAATGCGATGAATGAGCCGCGACAGCGGCGGATTGGGTAAGAGCGGGTTCAGGATCATGCGCATGTGGAACATGATGCCGCCAAGCGCGCCGTAAAGCGCGGGCAGGATCCACAGCGCATAGGGGCTGAGGACTTCGCTCAGCGTCTTGGCCTGCAGTGTCAGCGTCGAAATCGAATTCGGCGTGATGGTGATGACGCCTTCGCACTGCAGATCGCGTGTCGCCGCGTCGAAATCCGCGCTCACGTCTTCGACCATGCCGGTAGAACTGACGACTTGCATGCCGCCTTGAGTGTTGCCGTTGTTCCTGCAATCGAAATCCGACTGCTTGAGCGGCTGGCTGCTCCCGGCCCCGCTCTGCTGTTGCGCCAGCGCGATTTCCTGGCCGCAGAACTGGTCAATCGCCATCTGCCTGGGGTTCGAGAAATCAAGCAGCGCGCCCGCTTTGGCCGAGGAAGCCGAAAACTTGCAATAGGCCCATTGCATGCCCCAGAGCGGAAACGGCGCCTCCTGCGTCATGAACCCCTGCGCCCGCACCAGCAACGAGGAAAAACGCTGGTCAAGCGAATGCAGGCTGTCGACGGAATTGTAATAGGCGTCCTTCAGAAGCGTCAGATCGGTCGCCGACGCCTGCTGGGCGGCGGCCGAGCTCAATTGCTTCTTGGTCGCCCAGACCTGCCTGATCGACTGCCCGAACCGAGCGCTGAAATCGTTGTTGTCGATCTCCTGCAGTTCCGCGTTGATCGAGACGCCCCTGTTGTAGACATAGGTCAGCTTGCCGATGACGATCATCATCGTCACCGACAGGGCGATGAGGAAATAGGTCGCGAGAGCGGTCCGGCGCGACATGTCGCCCGGCGACCAGCCGGTGCGCAGCGCAGCCAAGGTTGAAAACGGCACGGTGCTGGAGCAGTCGTTGAGCACCGTTTGAAGTTTGACGACCTCGGGCTGGCTTGCGCTCGCGTCACTGAGTTTTTCCGCGTCGCCGATCGCAGCGAAGAGCGCGCTGTCCTTGAACACGCCGTAGCGGCCGTAGCCGGCAACCAGCTTGGCGTCGGCAAGCAACCCGGAGACAAGAGGATCGTGGAATGTCGTCATCGCGCCCCCCGACGACTAGCCCAGATAACCCTGCACGAAGCCATATTGCGACGGGCATCCGCAGGGATAGCCGGCCGGCCCGGGCGGTTGCGCCCAGCACCAGAAGAATTGGGTGAAGCAGATCGTGCCTGGCGCATGCGGCGGCACTTGCGCGAAGGCGGGCCACGGCAGCAGCGCCGCGCCGACAGCGAGGGTCAGGACGACCAAGGTTCGTGCAACGCGCGCCTTCAATCCAGTCCCCCGAGCCATCCGCGCTTATTCACATGCGCGGTGACTTTCTGAAAATACCGGAACGGCGTCCGTGAAATGGCTCACGCTCTTGCTGGATATTTGGCGCGAAGAAAAAGGCGCCGCATCCTGGCGGCGCCCTTGTTTTGAAGGCTTCGGGTTACGCTGCGTTCCGCTGCAGGGCCCGCTGGTTGGACGCATAGATCGTGTCGCGCTCGGGCAACTTCGCGGTCTTCAGGCAATCGATCCACTCGGCGGTCTTGAGCACCGCAGCGAAGCGCGACTGCAGGACGACGCTCACCACCCGGTGTATGTCCTCGGCGGACGCGTAGCCGGCGCTGTTGGCATAGGGCACCGAGCCGCTGGCATCCGAAAGGAACTCGACGGCAAAGCCCATATGCACCGCGTGGATGATGGTCGACAGATCGCAGTTGTGGGTCATGTAGCCGACGACCGCGATCGTATCGATGGCGTTGGCGCGCAGCCAGGCTTCAAGATCCGTGCCGGTGAAGGCCGAAGGCAGCGTCTTTTCGACATAGTGGTCGCGGGCGCGCCTGGCGATCTCGGGATGCAGCTCGCCGCCATGGCTGCCCTTGGCGAAGATCGGCGAGGTCTCGGGCGCCATCTGCTTGACGACGACGATTTTGATGCCGGCCGCCGCGGCGGCATCCATGGCGCGCGCCACATTGGCGACGGTCTCGTTGAAAGGCGGATGCTGGATGGCGAGGTTGCCGCCATTGTAGTCGTTCTGGACGTCGACGACGACAAGCGCGCGGCGCGGCTGGGTGGCTGGTGCTGACATGGCGGTTTTCCTTTCGACCGGGTTGATGGGCGCAAAGCTAGGCCGATGTGTCGAGCCAAGAAAGTGACCCGATCGACATCATTCGAAAAAATTGGGACATTCAACTTTCAACGAAACGATGCTTGCCATGAAGAATCCGATCATCGCCGCCGTCGCCTTCGACGGCATCAGCCCGTTCCACCTCTCTGTGCCGTGCCTGGTGTTCGGCACCGATCGAACCAACCTTGGGCTGCCGCGCTTCGACTTCCGCGTCTGTGCGATGGACGAGGGACCCATTCATACCGATGCGGGGCTGAGCATCGTCGTGCCGCATGGGATTTCGGCGCTCGACGAGGCCGACATCGTCATCATCCCGAGCTGGAAGGATCTCGAGGATCCCTTGGCCGCGCCGTTCAAGGACGCGCTGCAGCGCGCGCATCGGCGCGGCGCGCTCATCGTCGGCTTGTGCCTCGGCGCCTTCGCCATTGCCGGCGCCGGATTGCTGGCCGGACGCAAGGCAACCACCCACTGGGCCTATACCGACCGGCTGCAGGCGCTGCATCCCGACATCGCGATCGATGCGGACGTGCTCTATGTCGACGAGGGCGACATCGTCACCTCCGCCGGCGTCGCTGCCGGCCTCGACTGCTGCCTGCACATCGTTCGCGCCCGCTATGGCGCGGAGGCCGCCCTTCGGCTTGCCCGCCACGTCGTGCTCTCGCCGCATCGGCAGGGCGGCCAGGCGCAGTTCATCGAGCGCCCGCTCGCGCCGACGCCGAATGCCGACCGGTTCTCGCGCGCTCTCGACCAGGTGCGGGCGACGCTCGGCGAACCGCACAGCCTCGACAGCGTCGCCGATGCGGCCGGCCTCACCCGCCGCACCTTCACACGCCGCTTCCAGAAGTCGATAGGCACCAGTTTCGGCGATTGGCTTGCCGACCAGCGCGTGGCACTTGCGCAGAGGCTGCTGGAGCAGACGGACAAATCGATGGACATCGTGGCTTTCGAAGCCGGCTTCGGCAGCGCCACCTCGCTGCGCCAGCATTTCGCCGCGCGGCTCAGGACCTCGCCGGTACGGTACCGGCGTGAATTCTCAAAAACCGCTCAAAACGGCGGTGCGTTCATCGGCGCGTGACGACCCGCGCCGGGTTGCCGACGACGGTCGCGTTGGCCGGTACGTCGCGGGTCACCACCGCGCCCGCGCCGACGATGGCGCCCTCGCCTATGCTGACGCCGGCGAGAATTACCGCGCTGCCACCGATCCAGGCATTGTCGCCGATCGTTACGGCTTTTGCGATCTCCAGCCCGGCCAGCCGGCCGGCAGCTTCGCGATGATGCTCGGCGCAGTAGATCTGCACATTGGGCCCCAGCATCGTCCCCTTGCCGATGCGCACCGGCGCGGTGTCGAGGATGGTGCAGCCGGCATTGAGGAAGACGCCGTCGCCGAGGAACAGGTTGAAGCCATAGGCGCAGTGGAACGGCGCCTCGATGCGCACCCCCTCGCCCGCGCCGCCGAGCAGCGCCTGCAGCGCCGGGGCGATATCACCGCGCTGCCGGGGCGGCAGGCTGTTGTGCTCGAACACCGCATCGCGCGCGGCGATGCGCAACGCCTCGAGCTCATCGTCGATGCAGGTGTACCATTCGCCCGCCGCCATCTTTATGCGTTCGCTTGTCGTCATGGTGGCCCTCAGGTTTTCGTCTGCTCCCAAAGCACAATCGATCGTCTGACAAAAGCCCCGTAGCCAAACGCCTGGCTTGTGCTAGCCTGCCGTTGCGAGGCCATGCGACGGTCTCGGTTTGAGGGGGTCGATCATGCTTTACATTCTTGCATTGCTGATAGGCGTCATTGCCGGCCTGCGCGCCATGACCGCGCCCGCCGCCGTCGCCTGGGGTTCCTATCTCGGCTGGCTGCCGGTAACAGGCACCTGGGCGAGCTTCATGGGCCACTGGATCACTGTCGGCATCTTCACCATCCTGGCCATCGTCGAGCTGGTCGCCGACCAGCTGCCGTCGACGCCGAGCCGCAAGGTGCCGCCGCAGTTCGGCACCCGCATCGTCGTCGGCGCCTTCTGCGGCGCGGTGATCGGCGCGACCGCCGGCGCCTCCATCGGCGGCCTGGTCGCCGGCGCGATCGGCGCGGTGATCGGCACGCTGGGCGGCGCCGAGGTCCGCGGCCGGCTGGCCGCCGCATTCGGCAAGGATCAGCCCGCCGCCTTCATCGAGGATGCGGTGGCCATCATCGGCGGGCTGCTCATCGTGGCGGCGGTCGCATGAGCGCAAAGAGCTTCGACGCCATCGTCATCGGCGCTGGCCAGGCCGGGCCGCCACTGGTCGGCCGGCTTGAGGCCGCCGGCAAGAAGGTTGCGCTGATCGAGCGCAAGTTCATCGGCGGCACCTGCGTCAACACCGGCTGCATGCCGACCAAGGCGATGGTAGCGAGCGCCTATGCCGCGCATCTCGCCCGCCGCGCCGCAGACTACGGTGTCGCCCTCTCGGGCCCCGTCGGCGTGGACTACAAGCGCATCAAGGCGCGCAAGGACAAGGTCACCAACGACGCCCGCGGCAATCTCGAAAAATGGATCGCCGGCCTGAAGGGCTGCACGCTTTATCGCGACCATGCCCGTTTCGTCACCTCCGACACGGTGCGCGTCGGCGATGAGCTGCTCACCGCGCCAAAGATCTTCCTCAATACCGGCGGCCGCGCCTCGGTGCCCAATCTGCCCGGCGTCAACGACATACCCTATCTCACCAATTCCTCGATGATGGATCTCGATGTGCTGCCCAGCCATCTGATCGTCGTCGGTGGCAGCTATATCTCGCTCGAATTCGCGCAGATGTTCCGCCGCTTCGGCTCAGAAGTCACGGTGATCGAGAAGGCGCCGCGGCTGACCGGCCGCGAGGATGAGGACACCTCGGCCGCCATCCAATCGATACTCGAAAACGAAGGCATCGCCGTCCATGTCGGCGCGGACGACATCGCCTTTGCCAGGCAAGGCAATGGGATCGCCGTCACCTTCGCCGCCGGCAAGCCGCCGGCGGTCGGCTCGCATGTGCTGCTGGCGCTGGGGCGCAAGCCCAACACCGACGATCTCGGCCTCGACAAGGCCGGCGTCGCGGTCGACCAGCGCGGCTATATCGTCGTCGACGACCAGTTGCGCACCAATGTGCCGGGCATCTGGGCGATGGGCGACTGCAACGGCAAGGGCGCCTTCACCCACACCTCCTACAACGACTTCGAGATCGTCGCCGCCAACCTGCTCGACAACGATCCGCGCAAGGTGAGCGACCGCATCGAAGCCTATGCGCTCTATATCGATCCGCCGCTCGGGCGCTGCGGCATGACGGAAGCCGCCGTGAAGAAATCAGGCCGCCGCGCGCTGGTCGGACAGCGGCCGATGACGCGTGTCGGCCGCGCGGTCGAGAAGGGCGAGACGCAAGGCTTCATGAAGATCCTGGCCGATGCCGACACCGGTGAAATCCTCGGCTGCTCCGTGCTCGGCCCGGGCGGCGACGAGGCGATCCACTGCGTGCTCGACCTCATGTACGCCAAGGCGCCGATCTCGACGCTGGCGCGCGCCATGCACATCCACCCCAATGTCTCGGAGCTGCTGCCGACCATCGCCCAGGAGCTGAAGCCGCTGGAGTAGAGCAATTCCGGAAAAGGCGCAGCGGTTAGGCTCGGCGTCTTCGCCGTAGCAGGGCTCGGCGTCTTCGCCGTAGCCGCCCTGCCCCGATAGCCCGGCGAGGCTGGACCACTCGACAGCCCGATCGCAACAATGCATGGCTGAAACCTCCTCACGCGGAGATATCCCATGCAGAAGACGATCGAACGCATCGCCGGCGACAGCGAGGGTGTCGCCTACGAATTTCCGGTCTTGCGCTTCGAGGGCAAGGACAAGGCGGCTCCCTCCGCCTATCTGCAGGCGGCGCTGCATGCCGGCGAGCTGCCGGGCGTCGTCGCCATCGACGCGCTGATGCCGATGCTGGCCAAGGCGGAGGCCGAGGGCCGCATCAAGGGTCCGATCACCATCGTACCCTGGGCCAACCCGATCGGCCGCGCGCAATATCATTTCGGCGAGCACCAGGGCCGCTTCAATCTCGGCACCCGCACCAACTTCAATCGCTCCTTTCCGCTGCTTGCCGCGCCCGACGCCAGGCTTCTGCCGGATGTCAGCCTCGGCGGCGCCGATCGCCGGCTGAAGAACCGGCTCGTCCAGCTCTCGCTCGGCAACGATATCGTGCTTGACCTCCACTGCGACGACGAAGGTCTGGCCTATCTCTACATCCACACCAGCCTGTGGCCGCATATGGCCGATTGCGCGGCGGCCATGGGCGCCGAAGCCGTCCTGCTGTGGAGCGAGGACGATACCGGCACCTTCGAAGGCGCCTCGATCATGCCCTACCAGAACGTGCCGGCGAGCGTCGCGCGTTTCGATCGCCGCGCCGTCACCACGGTCGAATATCGCGGCATGCTCGATGTCGACGCCGCCTTCGCCGCGGCCGATGCCGCGGGACTTTACCGACTGCTTGTGACGCGCGGCGTCGTCCAGGACTCATCAGTGCCGAAATTCGAGAAATTTTCCGGACCGGTCGTACCGCTGGAAAACATCGACATGATGCCTTCGCCCAGGGCCGGCGCGATCCTTTACGAGGTCAAACCCGGCGACCGCGTCAAGAAAGGCGAAAGGCTGGCGACGATCGTCCACGCGCCCGGCGAGGCCGGCGGCCGCACGGAAGTGTTCGCCCCTCAGTCGGGCTTCATCCTGACCCGCCGCGCGCGCCGCATCATCCGCGCCGGCGAGGATCTTCTGAAGCTCGCCGGCGACGCCAGGAGCACCGATGCACGCTCCGGCACGCTGGAAGACTGAGGCGTAGCGGCTTTCACCATCGCCGTGAAATCCAGTTGCATGGACCTCCATTCGCCGCTATGGGAGTCGCCATGAACATGCGTTCGAACAAGACCATTTGGTGGTGGCCTCGCTGACAGCGGCCTGTTCGTGCGTGTGCGCGTGAAAAAGAGGGTGGCCGCAGCGGAATATCCGGGCGGCCATTTGTTTTTTAACGCCATTCCCGGGTCCGTTGCCCAAGACGCTGATGGAGACGGCAATGACGACTAAAGTTCTGGACAACGGGGCCGAGCGCTTCATCACCGCGGGCGGCGTGACGATCACCCGCGAGCGGCACGACCGGCCCTATGAAGGCGCGATCGATGCCTATGTCGACGGCCTGAATTCGCGCCGCGGCGCGGTGTTTTCCTCCAACTACGAATATCCGGGCCGCTACACGCGCTGGGATACGGCCATCATAGATCCGCCGCTGGTGATCTCCGCGCGGGGACGCACCATGCGCATCGAAGCACTCAACAAACGCGGCGAAGTGTTGCTGCCGGTGATCGGCAAGGCGCTTGGCGAGCTCGGCGAAGTGACGATCGTCGAGACCTCGAAGACGCTCATCCGCCTCGATGTCGCCAAACCAGGCCGCGTCTTCACCGAGGAGGAGCGCAGCCGCGTACCGTCCGTGTTCACGGTGCTGCGCGCCATCACCGCGCTGTTCAAGACCGCGGAGGACGCCAATCTCGGCCTTTACGGCGCCTTCGGCTATGACCTAGCTTTCCAGTTCGATCCTGTCGACTACAAGCTCGAGCGCAAGGAGAGCCAGCGCGACCTGGTGCTGTTCCTGCCCGACGAGATCCTCGTCGTCGACCATTATTCGACCAAGGCCTGGACCGACCGCTACGACTATTCCGGCGACGGCTTTTCGACCGAAGGCTTGGCCCGCGACGCCACCGCCGAGCCGTTCAAGACCGCCGACCGCATCCCGCCGCGCGGCGACCATGAGCCGGGCGAATACGCCAACCTAGTGCGCCGGGCGATGGAGAGCTTCAAGCGCGGCGACCTGTTCGAGGTCGTACCTGGACAGATGTTCTACGAGCGCTGCGAAACCCAGCCTTCCGACATCTCGCGCAAGCTGAAATCGATCAACCCCTCGCCCTACTCCTTCTTCATCAATCTCGGCGAGAACGAATATCTGATCGGTGCCTCGCCGGAGATGTTCGTGCGCGTCAACGGCCGCCGCGTCGAGACCTGCCCGATCTCGGGCACCATCAAACGCGGTGACGACGCCATTTCCGACAGCGAGCAGATCCTGAAGCTGCTCAACTCGAAGAAGGATGAGTCCGAGCTCACCATGTGCTCGGACGTCGACCGCAACGACAAGTCGCGCGTGTGCGAACCGGGCTCCGTACGCGTCATCGGCCGTCGCCAGATCGAGATGTATTCGCGCCTGATCCACACCGTCGACCATATCGAGGGGCGCTTGCGCGAAGGCATGGACGCCTTCGACGCGTTTCTCTCGCATGCCTGGGCGGTCACCGTCACCGGCGCGCCGAAACTGTGGGCCATGCGCTTCATCGAGCAGAACGAGAAGAGCCCGCGCGCCTGGTATGGCGGGGCGGTCGGCATGGTCAATTTCAACGGCGACATGAACACCGGGCTGACCTTGCGCACCATCCGCATCAAGGACGGCATCGCCGAGGTCCGCGCCGGCGCCACACTGCTTTTCGACAGCATTCCCGAGGAAGAAGAAGCCGAAACCGAACTGAAGGCATCCGCCATGCTCTCCGCCATCCGCGACGCCAAGACCGGCAACGCCACCGGAACCGAGCGCACCACCGCGCGCGTCGGCGACGGCGTCAACATCCTGCTGGTCGACCATGAGGACAGTTTCGTCCATACCTTGGCCAACTACTTCCGCCAGACCGGCGCCAACGTCTCCACGGTTCGCTCGCCGGTGCCGGAGGAGGTCTTCGAGCGGTTGAAGCCGGACCTCGTCGTGCTTTCGCCCGGCCCTGGCACGCCGAAGGATTTCGACTGCGCCGCAACCATCAGACGAGCGCGCAGCCGCGACCTGCCGATCTTCGGCGTCTGTCTCGGCCTGCAGGCATTGGCCGAGGCCTATGGCGGCGAGCTCAGGCAACTGCACATCCCCATGCATGGCAAGCCGTCGCGCATCCGCGTATCGAAGCCCGGCATCATCTTCTCAGGCCTGCCAAAGGAAGTGACCGTCGGCCGCTATCACTCGATTTTCGCCGACCCGGTGCGCCTGCCCGACGGTTTCGTGGTGACCGCCGAAACCGAGGACGGCATCATCATGGCTTTCGAGCACCGCAAGGAGCCGATCGCGGCGGTGCAATTCCATCCCGAATCGATCATGACGCTCGGTCACAATGCCGGCATGCGCATCATCGAAAACATTGTCGCGCATCTGCCGCGCAAGGCCAAGGAAAAGGCCGCCTAGGAACCATGGCTGTGACGCAGGACACGGTGGCGGCCGCGGCGAAAGCCGCGACCCGCGAGAAGATTGCCAGGCTTGCCTTCTGGTCGATCCTGGTCGCCTTCGTGGTGCTCGTCTTGAAGCTTGCCGCCTGGTACATCACCGGTTCCGTGGCGCTCTATTCCGACGCGCTGGAATCGATCGTCAACGTGATCGCATCGGCCGCCGCCTTCTGGGCGATCCAGGTCAGCTACAAGCCCGCCGACCAGGACCATCCCTTCGGCCATCACAAAGCCGAATATTTTTCCGCCGTCCTCGAAGGCGTGCTGATCGTCGTCGCGGCGCTGCTGATCCTCAACGAGGTCTGGCAGTCCTGGCAACATCCGGCCCCGCTGGAACAGCCTTGGCAGGGACTTGCCGTCAACGGCGTCGCGACGGTCATCAATGCGATCTGGGCCTGGACGCTGATTCGCGCCGGCCGGAATGCGAAGTCACCTGCGCTTGTCGCCGACGGCCAGCACATCATGACGGACGTGGTAACATCCGTCGGCGTGTTCGGCGGTCTTGTCGGTGCCGTGCTCACCGGCTGGCAGATCCTCGACCCGGCGCTGGCAGTGATCGTCGCGCTCAACATTCTGTGGCAGGGCTGGCATGTCATCGGCTCGTCGATGAGCGGGCTGATGGACCGCGCCGTCGACAACCATGAGCACATGCAGATCCGCAACATCATATCGGCCAATTCGAAGGGCGCGCTCGAGGTGCATGATCTCAAGACGCGCATTGCCGGGCGCGCCACCTTCATCGAGTTCCATCTGGTGGTCGACGCCGACATGACCGTCGGCGCCAGCCACGTCATCTGCGACCGCATCGAGGATGCGCTGAAGGCCGAGATCCCCTCGGTGCGCGTCACCATCCATGTCGAGCCGGACGACGAGGCGAAGCTGCCGAAAGGCACCGCGGCCGTGCCTTTCGCCTGACGGTGGCAGCAGGGCAGACATTGGAGATTGGCCGGAGCCTCTCAATTTCGTCATTCTAGGGCGGACCAGGAGCGAAGCTCCGTCGCGAAGACCCTAGAATCCATGCCGTTACCTTCGCCAAGGAGTGCAACGGAGCAAAATTCTGCACCGTGGCGGCGCTTCCAACCCACGGCGGGATTCTATGGTCTGCGCCGCGTCGCTTCGCTCCTTGCTCCGCCATAGAATGACGAAGCGCTGGTTACGGAGCACATGCCGACTGCGGCATCGGCTGCAGCCGATAGACCTTGTCGTCTGACCTGGTCTTGCCATCCGCCGCCTTCGAACAGAGATCGACAATTGCCACTGCATTGTTGGGATTTGCGACCATCATCGTGCCATTGACGCCGCGCTTGAGGAAGATCTCCTTCTGCGAGACGTCGCAGGAAAAATCGCTCATCTTGGAACTGGCCGAGCAGCGCCACTGATCGGCCTCGCCCTGGCAGGAATAGGTCTGCGTGACCTTTTTCCCTTTCTGCCTGGTCGTCACCGAAACGGCGACATCCGCCCCATCCGGCCAGTTCGCGGCATCGCCGCCGGCTGAGAAGGAGGCGAGCTCGACGGGTCCGCGAAACACGCGGATCGATTGCGTCAGCTGGTTGGGATGCGACTTCAGATGCGCATCGTCGTAGTCACGCCCGAAGCAGAAGGGCTGATCGGGCTTGAGCCGCACGCGCAGCGGCTCGCCCAGCGCCGGATCGATCGGGTCGATGCGCGCGAACTCCGCCTTGCAGGTCTCGGCCGGCATCGGGTCCAGCTTGAAATTGTCGTCGTCGCTGCCCAGCGCCTGCCTGTTGTACTCGGCCTCGCCGAGCTGCTCTTCCGAATCCGGGTCGAGATAGACGTCTGGCGACAGACCGGACAGAAGAAGCTTCCCCTTGTCGTCGACTTTCAGCGAAGCCAGCGTCCGGTCGCAGTCCATGCCGCAACGGATGCCGCTCGCCTTGTCGCTTGGATCCTCCTTGTTGCACCAGCTGCTCGCCCATTCCGGCTTCTTGGCGCCGCGCACCGTTGTGGTGAGGAAGCCGTTATAGGACGTATCCTGGTTGGCGGCGGGTTCTTCGTTCGTCCGGCTGACCGGGTCATGGCCGTAGAAGAAGAAGATGCGCGCCACCTTCTGACGCGGATGCGCCTTGAGATGGGCGGCGTCGTAGACACGGCCGAAGCAGGCGTCGGCGCCAGTCGGGCTGAGCTCGGGAAGCTTAGGCGGCTGTTCGGCGCGCGCCGCGCCGAACGAAGCGGCAAAGGCGGCGCAAAGCACCACCGCCATGGTCCTCGCCACCATGGTCCTCGATGTCATGTGATCCTCCTCCCACCGACAGGACTTGGATATGCTAGTCTAGGAGTGCCGCCTGGACCATGCAAAATCGCGAGCGCGCGGCGAACGGAGGATACGATGCTGCGCCGTGACATCTTTCGTGCCGGCCTCGCAGGCGCCGCGGGCCTGTTCGGCCTGAGCCGGGCAAATGCGGCAACGCCTGAGGGGCGGCTGAAAGTCGCCTATCACCTCAGCGACGCCGACAAGGTCAACTTCGTCCTCGGCAATATCAAGAACCACTATGAAGGCACCGGCGGCAATGTCGACATCGTGCTCGTGGTGCACGGTCCGGCTCTGGCCGCCTTCAAAGTCAAGGGCGCTTCCGGCGCTGTTTCCAGCCGCTTTGCCGGCCTTGTCCAGCAGGGACTTGTGCCGCAAGCCTGCGGCAACACCTTGCACGGTATGGATATCACGCTGACCGACCTGCTGGCGGGCTTCGAGCTTGCCGACAAGGGCGGCGTCGTGAAGCTCGCCGAACTGCAGCATCAGGGCTATGTCTATCTCAGGCCCTGAATGCGCCCGCACTGAACGCCAACACTTGAAGGCCGGGCCGGCAATGGCCTACGAAGGACGACAACCCGGAGACCAGCCGACATGACGACACTTGCCATCCCCGATCTTGCCGGCAAGGCGGTGCTGGTCACCGGCGCTTCGACCGGGATCGGCGCAGCACTTGCCCGTGCCTATGCGGCGCAGAAATGCCGCGTCGCGCTGCATTTCAATGAAAGCCGCGCTCCCGCCGAAACCGTGGCCGGAGCCATCCGCGACGATGGCGGCGAGGTGTTCCTGGTCCAGGGCGACTTCTCGAAACCTGCCGACGTCGAGCGTGTCGTCGAAGAGAGCGCAAACCATTTCGGCCGGCTCGACGGCCTGGTCAACAATGCCGGCGGCATGCTTGGCCGCGTCGCCTATGCCGACCAGGACGAGGCGCATTACGACGCCGTGATGGACCTCAATGCGCGCTCTGTCCTGACCGCTTCGCGCAAGGCGATCCCCTGGCTGAAGCGCCAGGGTGGCTTCATCATCAACACCACCTCGATCGCCGCCCGCAACGGCGCCGGCGGCGGCGCCGGCCTCTATGGATCGTCCAAGGCCTTCGTTTCCAACGTGACGCGCGGCATGGCCAAGGAGCTGATCGGCTTCGGCATCCGCGTCAACGCCGTGGCGCCCGGCACGATCTTGACGCCCTTCCACGAACGCTATTCGAATGCCGAGCAGATCAAGGCCATGGTCGCCACCATTCCGCAAGGGCGCGCCGGAACGCCGGAGGATTGCGTCGGAGCTTACCTGTTCCTGTCGTCCGATCTGTTGAGCGGCTACATCATCGGCCAGGTGATCGAGGTCAATGGTGGCCAGTTGATGCCGTGAGCGGTCGACTGCATACTCGATGCAGCGCACAACCTGGAGGAGATCAAGGCATGTACGGACTGATCGGCAAGATGCGGGCGGCGCGCGGCCAGCGCGATGCGGTCATGGACGTGCTGCGCGAAAGCACCGGCGCTCTCCCCGGCTGCCTGAGCTACATTATCGCCACCGATCCAGCCGACGCCGACGCCATCTGGGTCACCGAAGTGTGGACCGACCAGGCGAGTCATAAGGCATCGCTGCAGCTGCCGGAAGTCCAGGCGGCGATCGCCAGGGCGCGTCCCTTCATCGCCGGCTTCGAATTCCAGATCGAGACTCATCCCGTTGGCGGCTTCGGCCTTCCTGCGCCAGAAAAGGCTGGGTGACATCGCCGCCGCGGCGCAGAACGTCGACATCTCTTTCGTCATGGCCTTGCAGACGGCGCGCTTCCTGGTCGTGCTGCTGATTGTGCCAAGCGTAGCCAGGCTGGTGGCGCGAAACGTCGGGGCCTGATCCGAGCTATCCAATGCCAAAGGAATTTCAGGAAAAATGCTCAGCAGCTTTCCGTCCGGAATTGCGTAAAAATAGAAAATCAGAGGAGGTCAGCAATCCTATCAGGATGCTGAATTGCTCTGAGTGAGCGGAGGAGAAGTGCCCATGGAACGCCGTCAGAATGTCGTCAATCTTTCCGGCCGCATCGCCGTGGTGACGGGCGGCGCGCAAGGCATCGGTTTTGCGGTCGCCCGGCGCCTGTTGTCGTCGGGCGCCGGCGTTGCCATCTGGGACGTCGACCAGGCCGCAATGACCCGGGCTGTCGCCGAGCTCGCTTCGCTCGGCCGCGTTGAAGCCATTCTCTGCGACCAGTCCCAGATCGAGGCCGTCGATCGCGCTGCCGTCGCGACTGAGCGCTCGCTTGGCCCCGTCGATCTCCTGGTCAACAATGCCGGCATTGCCGGGCCGGCGGCGACCGTGGCGGACTACGACCCCGCCGCCTGGCGTCAGATCGTCGATATCGACCTCAACGGCGTCTTCTACTGCTGCCGGCGCCTGGTGCCCGGCATGGTCGCGCGCAATTACGGCCGCATCGTCAACATCTCCTCGGTGGCCGGCAAGGAAGGCAATCCGAATGCCGCCGCCTATTCGGCCGCCAAGGCCGGCGTGCTGGCGCTGACCAAGTCGCTCGGCAAGGAGCTCGCGGGACACGACATCGCCGTCAACGCGCTGACCCCCTCGCCCGCCCGTACCAGAATTCTCGAGCAGCTCACGGAAGCGCAGGTCGCTTATATGCTCGGCAAAGTGCCGCGCGGCCGCTTCGTCGAGGTGGAAGAGGCCGCCGCGATGATCGTCTTCATGCTGTCGGACGAGAACTCTTTCACCACCGGCGCGACCTTCGATCTCTCCGGCGGCCGCGCGACCTACTGACCATCCCCGCGGAGCTTCGTTTGGATTGCCGGGCCTATCGCCCCGCCGCAAGCCTCTCGGGAAGAAAATCGACGAAGACCCGGACCTTCGGCGAAAGATGGCGATTGGACGGCCACAGCATGCGGAACTGGCCGCGGCCGTCGACATGGTCGTCGAGCACGGCGCGCAGCCTGCCGTCATGCAGCGCCTCCCGCACCAGGAAGTCGGGCATGCAGGCGATGCCGAGACCGGCAATCGTAGCGCCCTTCAATGCCTCCATGTTGTTACAGGTCAGCATCGAACGGATCTGCGGCTCGGCGCTCCCGGTGATGAACGGCCAGTTGAGCAGCCTGCCGCTGTTGAGAAAGCGGAAGTGTATCCCGAAATGTGCCGCTAGATCCGCCGGCGTGCCGGGCATGCCATGGCGATCGAGATAGGAGGCGGCCGCGCACAATATCATGCGAAAGGGCGCGACCGGCCTCGACACCAATCGCGAATCGGGCAGCTCACCGCTGCGGATCGCGACGTCGATACCCTCGTCGATGACGTCGACGATGCGATCGTTGAAATCGATGTCGAGCTCGATTTCCGGGTATCGCGCCATGAATTCCGACAGCACCGGCAAAAGCAGATGATAGGTGACGATCGGCGTTGAGATGCGCAGCCGGCCATGCGGCGTTTCGCGTGTACGCGACAGCATCGCCTCCGCGTCTTCTATGTCGTCGAGGATGCGGCGCACCCGCTTGTTGAAAAGCTTGCCCTCCTCAGTCAGACCTATGCGCCGCGTGCTGCGCTGCAGGAGACGCACGCCGAGTTCCTGCTCGAGCCGGGCGACGCTCTTGCCGACGGCGGAGGCGGAAATGCCGAGCGCTTGTCCGGCGGCGACGAAACTGCCGAGCTCGGCGGTGCGGGCGAAAGCCAGAAGGCCGTTGAGACGATCCATGGTGAACCTATTCGAGCGTTTTGTTCCGAGATGAACGGAGATTTAATACTATTTTGCCGGAAACGTCGCCACCCTATCTTGTCGTTGCGATCGGCTGTGCCAGTCAGGACATGCCGGCAAATCCCGCCTCGGATAGGAAAATCCATGACTTTGATGACCAGAACCGGCCCGGCCGGCAGATGGCTCGTGCTGCTGTCAGTTTGCCTCGCAGCCATGACGATGCCGTTGAGCTTCACCGGTCCCGCCGTGGCGCTGTCCCGCATTGCCGCCGATCTCGGCGGCAGTCCGATCGAGCTCAATTGGGTGACCAATGCCTTCATGCTGACCTTCGGCGCCGGCCTAATGGCGGCCGGAGCGCTGGCTGACAATCATGGCCGCAAGCGGATTTTTCTCGCCGGCCTCGCCGCCTATTCCCTAGCCGCGCTGGGCTGCATGCTGGCGCCAGGCATCGTCTGGTTCGATTTCTTCAGGGCTCTGCAAGGCGTTGGCGGCGCTGCCGCCTTCGCCGGCGGCGCCTCTGCGCTTGCCCAGGAATTCGACGGGCAATCGCGTTTGCGCGCCTTCAGCTTCCTCGGCACCAGCTTCGGCATCGGCCTTGCCTTCGGCCCTGTTGCCTCCGGCCTGCTCATCGACGCGTTCGGCTGGCGCGCGATCTTTCTTCTGGTGGCGGTGCTTGGCGTTGCCGCCGCCGCGCTCGGCCTGCGCACCGTCGCCGAATCGCGCGACCCGGACGCAACCGGGCTCGACTGGGCGGGAGCCGCCACCTTCACCATCGCGCTTGCCGCGCTGACCTGCGGCGTGCTGCAGGCGCCCCAGAGCGGTTGGGCCAATCCCCTCGTTATCGCCCTCCTCGGCGTTGCAGCCATCTTCTTTGCCGCCTTCGTCATTGTCGAGCGGCGGGTGCGCCGGCCGATGCTGGACCTGACGCTGTTTCGCTTCCCGCGTTTCGTCGGCGTGCAGTTCCTGGCCGCCGCACCTGCCTATGCCTTCGTCGTCTTGCTCGTGCTCCTGCCGATCCGCTTCATCGGCATTGAGGGGATGAGCGAGATCAAGGCGGGGCAATTGATGATCTGCCTGTCCGGGCCGCTGCTGATCTTGCCGCTGCTGGCCGGCCAGGCGGCACGCCGGATCGCCCCGGCCACCATCTGCGGTGTGGGCCTCCTCGCTGCCGCGGCCGGCCTGGTCTGGCTCAGTTGCGTGCCCGTGGCGGACAACGCGCTGCTGCTCCCGCTGGTCTTGATCGGCATCGGCATCGCCTTGCCCTGGGGACTGATGGACGGACTTGCCGTCAGCGTCGTGCCAAAGGAGCGCGCCGGCATGGCGGTCGGCATATTCAACACCACCCGCGTCGCCAGCGAGGGCGTGGCCCTGGCGATCGTCATGGCGGCCTTGTCCGGTTTCACGGCCACGCAGCTTAGCGCTCAAGCACTGGCCTCGCCTGCCGAAGCGGCCGCGGCGGCACAGCTACTGGCAACCGGCAATATCAGCGAAACGGTGCAACATCTGCACTTGGCCGGAGCCAGTGCCCTGGTCCAAGCCTATGAGACGGCTTTCGACCGGCTGCTCATCGTGCTGGCGACGATCACCGTGCTCACCGCCGTCGTCGTCTTCTTCGGCTTGCGTCGCGGATCGCCGTCGCAACAAGACGTCGCGCCTGTCCCGGCCTGCCAGGAAGGCTGACGCCATGTGATGCCGTCAAGTCCGGCGAGGTACCAAAAAATACTTGACTCTCTTACTCATATTTGAGAGCGCGGAGGCGCAACCAAACATGAGGATTGGAGACAAGTTAATGACGAAGCGGTCGAGGACGTGGCGCCGGGGACTATCATTGCTGGCGGGCAGCGCCATCCTCGGCCATGCCTGGCCGACAATTGCCCAGGAAGGCGGCGACGCCACCGTTCTCGACAGGATCGAGGTGACCGCCGAGAGCAACGAGATCCTGAAGCAGGACGGCTACGTCGCGAAGAAGGACCGCATCGGCACCAAGACCGACACGCCGATCGCCAGGATCCCGCAGGCGGTCTCGGTCGTCACGCAGAAGCAGATCGAGGACCAGAAGCCGCGTACACTGAACGACGCACTGGGCTACACGGCCAGCGCCAATCCAAACAGCTTCGGTTTCGACACGCGCTACGACGCCTTCTTCCTGCGAGGCTTCCAGGCCTTCTACAACGGCATGTTCCGCGACGGGCTGCGCCAGTACAACGGCCCTTCCGCCTGGTTCAAGACAGAACCTTACGGCATCGAGGGCGTCACCATCCTGAAGGGACCGGCCTCCTCGCTTTACGGCGTCAGCGGTCCGGGCGGCATCGTCAATGTCGTCACCAAACGCCCCAAGGACGAGCCGTTCCATGAGAGCGAGTTGCTGGCCGGCGAGCACAACCGCTTCCAGGCGGCGCTCGATGCTTCCGGGCCGGTCAATGACGACGGCAGCATCCTCTATCGCTTCACCAGCCTCGGCCGTCTGAGCGAGACCGGCCTGCCCGACTATCCCGACGATAAACTCTATCTGGCGCCGGCCGTCACTTTCAAGCCGGACGAGGACACCAAGCTCACCATCCTCGGCGAATATTCGAAGTCCGTCACCGGCGGCACCGCGGCCTTCTACAACTCCGCCTATGGCGTGCTGTCGAACGTCTATGAAGGCGATGCGTCCTGGAATGATTTCACCCAGGATCAGGGGCGCATCGGCTACGAGTTCGAGCACCGCTTCAACGACTGGCTGACCGTGCGCCAGAACCTGCGCTACAACGCCGTTGACTCGGATATCGAATATAGCGGCCATTACTCGATCGGCGCCGATCAGCCGCTTGAGCGCTACTGGGGCCACTACACCGAGACGATGAAGAACTTCGTCGTCGACAACATGGCGCAGCTCGAATTCGACACGGGTCCGGTGCGGCACACCGTGATTGCCGGCATCGACTATGCCTGGTCGGACTATGACGCCGGCAGCGGGCTTTCCTATGTCTCGGTCGAGGATATCAAGGCCGCTCCCGTCCCCCATTTCGGCGGGCAGGAGATGAACCAGCTCGGCGTCTACCTGCACGACCAGATGGAGTGGAACGATTTCACCCTGTTCACCAGCGGCCGCTACGACTGGGTCGACACCACCTCCACCGCGGCGGATTTCAGTCAGTCGAAGCAGAAGGACAGCGCCTTCTCCGGCCGCGTCGGCCTGTCCTACCGGACCGAATG
The DNA here is from genome assembly GCF_020165215.1 of Mesorhizobium sp. CA15. Lineage (NCBI taxonomy): Bacteria > Pseudomonadati > Pseudomonadota > Alphaproteobacteria > Hyphomicrobiales > Phyllobacteriaceae > Mesorhizobium > Mesorhizobium sp. CA15. Next base: position 295,457 of record NZ_JAIUHQ010000005.1, on the reverse strand, counting down.
GGGCATCATCCCCTACGTCAACTATTCGACCTCGTTCTCTCCCAACATCGGCTTCGTCTATGACGACGTCTCGAGTTCCGTCAGCCGCGTCGCCCGCCCGACCATCGCCACGCAGACGGAGATCGGCGTCAAATACGAGATCCCCGACCACAACGCGACCGTCAGCGCCGCGCTGTTCGACATCGACCAGAAGGACGGCGTCGTCTTCGACGCCTCCACCGGCATCAACAAGCAGCGCCAGCTCGACCTCAACTCGCGCGGCGTCGAGCTGGAAGCCAATGCCTCACTCGATAATGGCTTCAGCGTCATCGCCTCCTACACGTATCTGCGCGTGAAGATCGAACGCGGCGCCGAAGGCACCGACGGCAAGGAACTGTCGGCCACGCCGAACCACATCCTGTCGCTCTGGGGCCATTACCAGTTCGAGAACGGCACGCTTGAAGGGCTTGGGCTCGGCGCTGGCGTGCGTTTCGCCGGCGCGAGCTACGGCGACGACACCAATACTTTCAAGAACGACGCGCGCGCCTTCGTCGATGCCTCGCTGTCCTATGATTTCGGCTATCGCAACCCGAGGCTCGAAGGCGTGAAGCTGCAGATCAACGCCAAGAACCTGTTCGACAACCAGCAGGCAATTTGCTCGGCCGGCTATTGCTACCGCGACGAGGGCCGCTCGCTGTTCGGCAGCCTGCGCTATCGCTTCTGATGTCGGTCTCCGTCTCGAACCGGGCCGCCTCGTCGCCGGCCGCCATCGTCGCCGCGATCGGCGGCCTCTATGTGGCGCAGAGCGTGATCGGCGGCATCACCTGGACGGGTCTCCCGGCCGTGATGCGCGACCAGGGCCTGCCGCTCGACCGCATCGGCCTGCTCACCCTGATCGCCCTGCCATGGGCGCTGAAGTTCCTGTGGTCGCCGGCGGTGGAGCGTTACCGGCTTCCGCCAGCGGGCAGGAACCGCACCGGCGCGATCGTCCTCATCGGCGGCCTCATCTCCATCACCGGACTGCTGGCCATCGCCCAGTTCGGTCCCGCCACCTTCTGGCCGGTCGTCGCCTGCCTGACGGTGGTCGCCTTTGCCGCCTCGACGGTCGACATCGCCTGCGATGGCTTTGCGGTGCAGAACCTTGCCGGCAAAAATCTCGGCTGGGGCAATGCCGCCCAGGTCGGCGGCGCCTATCTCGGCTCGGCGATCGGCGCCGGTCTCTTCCTCTATCTCGTCGAAATCCACGGCTGGCGCGCGGCGGTGTCGGCGATGGCCTCGCTGCTGGTGCTGCTCGGACTGCCCTTCCTGCTCGGCATCGCCGGCCGATCGCGCGAGGAAGTGCGCGAACACGTGCCCGCGCTCGGCACGGCGCTGCGGCGCTCGCAGATACGCCGCGGTCTGGCGGCGTCGGCGATCTACGTTCTGGCGCAGAAAGCGGCGCTGACCATGCTCGGCCCGTTTCTGGTCGATGCCGGGCTCAGCCTTTCCACGATCGGCCTGGTCAACGGTGTCGGCAGCATGGTTCTCGGCGGCGCGGCCGCCCTTGCCGGCGGCGCTCTTGTCCGATGGCTGGGCACGCGCAGCGTGCTTGTGCTCGCGCTTATGCTGCAGGCCGGATCGCTGTTCATCCTCGCGGCCTTCGCGCTTTCCGGCGTTTTCCCGGCAGGCCCGCTGGCGGCCGTCGCGACGCTGAGTTCCTCGGGCATCATGGCGCTCGGCTTCGTGGCGCTCTATGCGCAGTTCATGCGCTGGTCGGATCCGAAGCAGGCAGGGGTCGATTTCACGCTTTTCCAGTGCATGGATGCCTTGGTCAGCATGGCGGGCGGCATCCTGGCCGGCTATGCGGCGCAGCATCTGGGCTATGGCGCACTGTTCGGCGGCGCGGGCGTCGTCGCGCTGCTGGCGGTGCCGGCCATCGCCATGGTCAGCGATCGCAACTAAAAGATTGAACTATTCCTCGCCGGCACCGTCTCCGCCCGACTCGCCGCGGCGCCAATAGGCGGTGACAAGATGCCGGTTGCGCGACAGGGCCCATTCCTTGCGCACGATCCGGCGGATGTCGCGGAAGTCGGCGAACTCGCATCCGGCCCAGACAAAGAGATCGTCGGCCCCGCGGCCGCGCTCGCGCAGCGCTTCCGGCAGCAGGCCGGCCCGGCCTGCTTCGCGGCCATGCCGATAAAGCCAATGGACAGCGATGTTCTCGCCCGCCGCCAGCGTCACCCGGTCTTGCGGACCGTCAACCTCGATGAAGGCCTCGGCACGGACGGACGGCGCAAGCTCTTCCAGCATCCGGCCGATCGCCGGAAGCGCGGTATCGTCGCCCAGAAGAAGCAGGTTTGATGCCTCGGGCACATCGCCGCCGCCGGGGCCGATCATGCCGATGATGTCGCCGGCCCTCGCATTCTGCGCGAAACTCGCAGCCGGCGTCTCGGCGCCGGGATGCAGCACGAAGTCGATGTCGAGCCAACCCTCGGCCACGTCCAGCGCGCGGATCGTGTAGACGCGGATGGTGAGCGCATCCTCGCCCGACGGCCAGACGATCAGACCGTCCGGGCCCATGGTCGGCCAAACCGCCTGCCGTCCGGCCGGCGGCAGCAGAAGCCGAACATGAAATCCGCCATGGGCGAAGCGGCCGAGGGCGCGGCCGCAGAAGCGCACGCGTTGCATATGCGGCGACAACCGCCTCGAGGACAGGACCGATATCTCGCGGAAGAATATCGGCGTGCCGGCATCCTTGCCGTCTCCTTGCCAGCGCAGGCCTTCGGTGGTGCTGAGATGCGCGGCGATGTGGCCGGCGAAGATCATCTTCATGTAGGAGAGGCAGGTCTCGTCCTCCGCCGCGACACGGACCAGCACGCCGCGGTCGTCGAATGAGGCATTCAACGTGCCGTAATGCATACGGAATTCCCATTGGCCGGCAACGCCGGTGTCGTTTTCATAATCGCCGTGCTCGGCGCGCAGGCTGTCCATCACCGCGCGGATGTCGTCGTTTTGGATACGGGTTTGCGCGCTCAAGAGCTTCATCGCCGGGCCTTCCGATATCGACGAGATCGGCCGAAGCCCGATGTCACCAAGCGCCGGCATGCCACAGCGCCGGCGGCATTGCCACAAAAACATGATTACGATGGTCATATTTTTGGACGATGCCGCACGAAGGTCGGCGACGCATCCGTTCTTCAGCTGATGACCAGGCTCGCGATCCGGTCGCCGTTGAGCGTGAAGGCCATGTCGCCCTCGCCGTTGAAGCCGTTGCCGGTCACGGCGACGCGGGCATGGTAGACGCCGTCGCGCTCCGCGATGCGAACGATGCGAAGGTTGGACTGCACGCCGATATTGTCCGACTGGTTCCACCGCGCGACGCTATCGCGGCCACGGAAATCGCGACCCCAGTCGCTGAGGAAAGCATCGTCTGTGAATGTGGCCAGAAAGGCTTCGGTATCGGCGGCGTTGGTCGCTTCGACAAAGCGACGGATCGGATCGGGTGTGGTCATTGGTTTGTACATTTTGAGGTGTGTTGAGATTCAGGTCAGGCCGAGACGAAAATGGTGGCTTCCGAGAGAACCGGAGCGGGGCGTACTTCATGTACGTGAGCACCGGAAGCGCAGGAAACCGCCATTTGCAGGCCGGCCTCACCTGAATATCAACGCACCTCAGTCCAACCTGTGCATGAGGTCGTCATCCAGCCAACGGCCGAAGAAATAGACGAGCTGCTTATGCCACCACGGCCAGTCATGGCTGACGTCGCCACCCCAATAGTCGACCCAGGCCGGGATCGATTTGTCGCGCAGCACCTGTTCCAGCTCGCGCGTTTCGACCAGCATGCGCTCTTCCCAGGCGCCTTGGCCGCAGCAGAAGATCAGCCTGAGCGCCCTGAGCCGCCCGAGCAGCTTCTGGTCGACGATGCCGGGCAGATAGTCGAGCGGCGAATTGAAATAGATGTTGCCTTCAAGCACCCGGCCGAAGAAATCGCGGGCCGAATAGACGCCGGACAGCGAGATCACCCCGCTCGCCAGCTCCGGGAAGCGGAACACGAAATTGGATGAGTGGTAGCCGCCCATCGAGCAGCCGCAAAACAGCGGCTTCAAAACGCGGCCACCGTTGGACTTGGCGGCAACCGCCTGCAATTCCGGCAGCGCTTCTTCGCGCACATAGCGGAAATAGGCTTCGTGGCGGGCGATGCGTTGCGCCGGGTCGGCATGCTTGTCGAAGAAGGATTCCGAATCTACGCCGTCGAGCGTGAAGAGCTGGATGCGGCCGGTGTCGATGAAGTCGGCAAGCGCGCCGACCCCGCCCGAATCCTCGAGCTGGTAGAACCGCCCTTGCGAGGTCGGGAACACCACCACCGGCCGCCCGGCATGGCCGTAGCGCTTGTATTCCATGTCCCGGCCGAGATTGCGGGAATGGCCCTTGTGATAGGAGACGTCCATCGGCTCAGGCCTTTTCCGCGTGGATGTAGTCGACCGCCTGGCGCAGCGCCTTCGGATCCTTCGAACGCATCTGGTAGGCGTAATTGCCCATGGCGCGGCTGAAGACCTCTTCGATGGCCTGATGATGGACGATCTTGTCGCCGTGGGCGGCTAGCACGTCCGCATGGCTGTGCAAATAGTCGATGTGGCGTTTGCGGCTGGCATAGGCGGTGAAATACTTGCCCTTGTAAGGGCCGCCGGCGGCGTTCTTGACCACCATGTCGGCCCAGGCGGCATAGACGTCGATGTCGAATGTGTAGTTGATGGCGTCCGTCATCCAGGCGCCGGGCGGCCGCATGTTGACCTCGAGCGCGATGACGCGCTTGTCGCTGGTTTCGAACAGCTCGATATGGAAGAAGCGCTCGCGTACGTCGAACGCTTTGAGGATCTTGCGGCCCGCCTCCTCGACTTCCGGGCTGATCTCGGTAAAGCAGGTGTAGCTCATATGGCGATCCTTGTTGACCGCCTCCATGATGCTCTGATCGTAACGGTGGCTGGCCGCCAGCACCACCTCGCCGTCGCGGTTGACTAGCCCGTCGAAGGTCACGACCAGCCCCTCGATGAACTGCTCCATGACGAAGGTGACACCCTTCGGCTTGTCCTTGAAGAACTGGTCGAGCTCCTTGGCGTTGGAGATCTTGAAAGTGTTGGAAGCCCCGGAGCCCGAATCCGGCTTGACCACCACCGGAAAGCCGACGCGGCGGATGAAGGTCATGGCGCCGGCACGGTCGGAGCATTTGCGCTGCGGGATGGTCTCGACGCCGCTCTTGCGGAAGAAGGCGCGCATGCGGCTCTTCCGCTTCAAGTTCTTCACGAAATCGAGCTTGGTGCCGTAGATATTGAAATCGGTGCGGATGTTGGCTTCGAGTTCGAGCCAATGCTCGTTGAGCGACTCGAAGCGATCGATGCGGCCCCATTTGTGGATGAAGTGCCCCATCGCCCGCAAAACGGCGTCGTAATCTTCCATGTCGGCGATGCGGTAATATTCCGAAAGCGCCGCCTTGAGCTTGGCGTTCAAGGTTTCGTAAGGCGCATCGCCGATGCCGAGCACGGTGGCGCCCGCCTTTTTCAGCCGGTCGCAAAAATCGGTGCCGTTGGCCGGGAAATGCGGCGAGAAGAACACGAAATTCATGGACGAACCCTTCCCCGGAGCTTCGCTCGGTGCCAAGCCTTCGAAACCAAGTCTGGCGCATTTGCGAGGCGCGGGGAAGACTGTCCGCACCGGCGGCGCTATTAGGCAAGGGCGTTCATTCATGCGTCCCGCTTGCCTCCGACGGGCCGCTCCTGTAAGAGAGCCGGCATGACCACGCGCGTCCGCTCCGTCGCCTCCTCTCGCACCGGCTTTGCCGGCGAGACCGCGCGCGCGCTCGCCTCGACCCTGCTTCTTCTCGGCCTTATCGGCGATCGCCGGGTTCGCTGAAGGAGCGCCCGGCGGTCGAAACCGCCGCTCAAGGCGCATGCTCCTTGGCCAGACTTTGGCAAAGTCACATCAAGCGAACGAATTTTTGGTAGAGGCGACGCTCGCCACCCATCCGCCTGAAGCGGGCATGCGGGCCGCCGGGAGAAACGACGATGAACGCACGAGAAGAAATCCGCGCCGGCGAGGCTGAAGCCGGGAAGCGCGCGGCCGGCCACATGCCGGATGCGGCACGCAAATACCAATCCTACCCGACGGTCGGCCTGACCGACCGCACCTGGCCGAACAAGACCATCGACAAGGCGCCGATCTGGTGCTCGGTCGACCTGCGCGACGGCAACCAGGCGCTGATCGACCCGATGGGTCATGAGCGCAAGGCGCGCATGTTCGCGCTGCTCCTCGACATGGGCTTCAAGGAGATCGAGATCGGCTTCCCCTCGGCCTCGCAGACTGATTTCGACTTTGCCCGCTGGTGCATCGAGGAAGGCGGCGTCCCCGCCGACGTCTCACTCCAGGTGCTGGTGCAGTGCCGGCCCGAGCTGATCACGCGGACCTTCGAGGCGCTGAAGGGCGCGCACCGCCCGATCGTGCATTTTTACAATTCGACCAGCGAGCTGCAGCGCCGCGTCGTGTTCGAGAAGGACGTCGCCGGGATCAAGCGCATCGCCACAGACGCCGCCAAGATGATCACCGACATGGCCGCCAAGGCCGGCGGCGGCTACCGCTTCGAATATTCGCCGGAGAGCTTCACCGGCACCGAGCTCGAAGTCGCGCTGGAGATCTGCAACGCGGTCACCGAGATCGTGAAGCCGACGGCCGACAACAAGCTGATCATCAACCTGCCGTCGACGGTCGAGATGTCGACGCCCAACGTCTATGCAGATCGCATCGAATGGATGTGCCGCAACCTCGATGCCAGAGAGAACCTGATCGTCTCGCTGCATCCGCACAACGACCGCGGCACCGGCATCGCCACCACCGAGCTCGGCCTGATGGCTGGCGCCGACCGCGTCGAAGGCACGCTGTTCGGCAATGGCGAACGCACCGGCAATGTCGATATCGTCACGCTGGCGCTCAACATGTTCACCCAGGGCGTCGATCCGGAGCTCGACTGCTCCGACATAAACCGGATGAAGGACGTCTACGAATATTCGAACCAGCTGAAGATCCCGGAACGTCACCCTTATGTCGGCGAGCTGGTCTACACGGCTTTCTCCGGCTCGCACCAGGACGCCATCAACAAAGGCATGAAAGCTCTGAAGAAGGCCAACACCCCAATCTGGGAAGTGCCCTATCTGCCGATTGATCCGGCCGATGTCGGCCGCACCTACGAGGCGATCATCCGCATCAACTCGCAGTCCGGCAAAGGCGGCATCGCATATGTGCTGCAGGCAGATTACGGCCTCAACTTGCCGCGCAATCTGCAGATCGAGTTCAGCCAGGCGATCCAGGCGATCACCGATGCTGAAGGCAAGGAAGTGCCGGCCAGGCGCATCCACGAACGCTTCCTCGAAACCTATGTCGACCAACCCGGCGCGCGGCTGAAGTTCCTCGACCATCGCACCTATCCGGACACCGAGGTGAAGGGCCGGCGCATGGTCGAAGCGGATATTCTCGACAATGGCAAGGAAGTGACCATCACCGGCTCGGGCACCGGCCCGATCGACGGCTTTGTCGATGCGCTCTCGCGCCATGTCGGCGTCGACATGTCGGTGCTCGACTATTCCGAGCATTCCCTGCAGCGCGGCTCCAACGCCTCGGCGATCTCCTATGTCGAGATGGAGTATCCGGGCGGCAAGCTGTTCGGCGCCGGCATCAACACCAACATCGTCGCCGCCTCGCTGGAGGCTGTCGTTTCGGCCGCCAACCGGATCATCGGCGGCTAGAGCAAATTCCAGGAAAAGTGTGAGGCGGTTAGGCTCGGCGGTTTCGCCGTAGCCTTCCGTCCGGAATTGCGGTCAAACAAAAAATTGAGCGGTTCACCGTTTCGTGAAACGGTGAACCGCTCAAGCCGGATGATCTGATTCAGCGATGGAGCTGGCGCATTCCAGCTTGCGCCACGCTGCAGACGCGGACGCGAATCTGCCATTCGTTAACCGCCGGAGGAATTTCCGGTGGCTTACGCGATCACATAATAGAAGCATCCTTGTGCGCCGGCGCGAGCGCTATATTATCGCTCCCTAACCTGTGCCGACTTCGAAAGGTTCGACACTTGGAGCATGCCCCGCCTGCCGCCCCCGCAGTGCGCGAGACATTGGAGCGACTGCTTGCCAGCGAAACGTTCGGCCGATCCGAGCGTGCCCGCAGGCTATTACGCTATCTGGTCGAACGCGAGCAGGCCGGCGAGGCGGACAGGCTGAAAGGCGTTTCAATCGCCATGGACGTCTTCGGCAAGGACGGCGATTTCGACGCCTCCACCGATGCCGTGGTCAGGGTTCAGGCCGGTCGTCTGCGCGAACTTCTGGAGCAGTATTTCGCCAATGAAGGTGTCGCCGAGCCGGTGCGCATCGCGATCCCGCGCGGCGGTTATGTCCCGTCCTACGAGCCGAATGCGATCCGCCTGCCCGGCGACGCCAGGTCCGCCTCCAAAACCGTCGCGCAGCGGTCCGACGCTTTGGCCGAAGCCGCTCAGGCCGCAACCGAACATCTCGACGCCTCTGCCGCGGGCGAACCTGCAGCGCTGATGGCGCCGGCAGCACCCGCCCAGTCGCTCACGCGGCAATTGCGGTTCTTCTGGGCTGCCATGGCTCTGGTCATTGTCATGCTCGGCGTGCTCATCGTGCGTCAAGGCAATGCCTTCCTCAACGGCGGCGACACTGCCGCGACAGCCGAAACGGCGCGCCTGGCCGGCACCGCCCAGTCCCGATTCGACTCCCTGCCGCTGATCTACATCGCCGTCAAAGCCGATGGAGCGGAGGCGGCTCGTGTCGCGTCGTCGCTGCGCGCCGGGCTCGCGGGTTTCGACACCATCGATTTCATCGGGCGCGATGCGGATTCGACGCGTGATCGGTCCGCCGATCCGATCAGTTTCGTTTTCGAAATCGTTCCCGGGCCTGCTGCCGGCGACGTCACGGTGGAGTTGCAGAGCGTCGCGACCGGGCGGGTTCTCCTGTCGCGCAACCTTACATCGGCCGAGAGCGCCCCTGGCGCGGTTGAAGGCAACGTCGCCAGCCTTCTCACCTCGACCGTTCCCGCTTCGGGCGCTATCTACAGCTACATCGATCAGAGCGACATCCGGACCAGCCAGATCGGGTGCCTGGTGCTCGACGACCGCTATTATCTCGACATGAGCGCCCAGACGCACGAAATTGCGTATCGCTGCCTGGAGAAGCTGGTCGGCGAAGGCACCAAATCGTCGCTTGTCTACGCGGAGCTGGCCGCGCTTCATGTGGAAGCCGTCACCGCACACTATGCCTATCCACCGGAAGCGACGCTCGAAAAGGCCATGTCGCTTGCCCACCGCGCCGTCCAGATGGGGCCGATGAGCCCGCATGCGCATCGCGCCTTTGGCTACCTCAACTCGCGTCTCGGCAACACGGACGAAGCGATCCGATTGATGCGAAAGGCTTACGAACTCAACCCGTACGACCTCGGCATGGCCGCCGCCTATGGCTACGGCCTGATCTTCGCCGGTAAATATGATGAGGGAACGCCGATCCTGGACCACGCGGTCGAAGCCTTCAGCGGCCATCCAACCTGGTGGGATTATGGCCTTTTCGTCGGAGCCTTCATGCAGGGCGATATGAAAAAGGCCGCGCTCGCCAGCGAGTCGCTGCGCACGACGGCATCAAAGTCGCATTACCTGGCCGCGCGCCTGATCGGCGCCAGGATTTCGGGACGCGACAAGCTGGCGGGTGAGCTTGCCAACGAGCTCACCGCCGAATTCCCGAAGTTCGCCGCCGACCCGCGCGCGACATTCGTCGATCGCAAATACCCCCCGGATCTCACGGATCGGCTGGTTCAATCCTTGCGAGCCGCCGGGATCGGCAACCCGAGCTAATCCAACTCTCCATACTCATTTGGGCCACACGAATGCCGGAGCACCAAAGTATGACGCATCGAGCGCCTGACGGGGCGCTGCGGTCGCGAAAATTTTACTGGCCATCAATCCGGTTCGGGAGCAATTCAGCCACAATTGAAGCTCCTGCCTTGTTCACCGCCCCATTTTTTCATGCGTCCATTCCCTTATGCGGTCGAAAGCGGCGCCCGTCCGAGGACGATCGTGCTTCTGCACGGCTTCGGAGCCTGTGGTGAGATCTGGCGTGACGTCGCGGCCTCACTGGCGGCGCGGGCGAGAGTGTTGGCCTATGATCTACCGGGCCATGGACAGTCCCTGGAAAGCGAAGGCCTGGGCGGCGCCAAGCCAGCCGCGCGAGCCATCCTCGCCGATCTGGCCGCCCGCCGGTTGGGCAAGGTCCATCTCGTCGGTCACTCCATGGGCGGCGCGATCGCGACATCGATGGCGCTTGCCGACCCCGACAGGGTGGCCTCGCTTACGCTGTTGGCGCCCGGCGGTTTTGGCCCGGAAATCAACGCAGCCTTGCTGCACCGCTACGCCGCCGCGGCCGGCAGGAACCAGGTCCGCGCCAGCCTTGCCGCCATGTCGGGTCCGCGCAGCGTGCCGCCTGATCACGTGGTGGATGCACTCTGCCGGATGCGCACCCGACCGGGCCAGTTGCAGACCCTGATCGATATGGCGGCCGCGATGACGAGGGATGACCGGCAAGGGATCATCCCCCGCGCGCAGTTGGATACGCTCGACATGCCGGTCATGGTCGTTTGGGGAGCGGAGGATCCGCTGCTGCGGGTTGAGCAGGCCGAGGCGCTGCCGTCGCATTTCCATCTGCATCATGTCCTTGACGCAGGTCACATGCTGGTCGAGGAAGCTCCTGACCTGATTGCCGAAATCGTGCGTCGCAACGTGCGGCGGCGCGGCAGACGGTTGCGTCCACCGCTGGACGCTTCGGCGGGTTGATCGCTCCCGGACCGATCTCGAAACGTCCCTTACCCGCTTTCGCCGGACCGCGGCAGTCGCGCGGTTCGTCGTCGGCAGTGCATTTTGCCGGCGACTGTGGTAACTCGCTGTTAACCAACAGTGAGGCAGCCGCCATGACGGATGCAGGCGACAAAATCACCCCGATCGAACCGTCGCGAAAGCTCGCCGATGCCGTACGCGACGTCAAGAACGCCTTTGCCGACCGCGATGACGTGGTCGTCGACATGCGCGAGGCGCACCGCATGCGGCTCGATCTTCTGGCGAGCGAGCTTGCCCCGGTCTTTGCCGATGTCCCGGCCGACATGGACAGCTTCGACTTCGCCGTCTCGTCCGGCCTGCAGCCGCGGCTATGGATCGATGCGGTGAGCCATGTCGCCATGGGACGCGACCGCCGCACCTATCGCTTCCTCAGGGATACGCGCGTCGGCCGCGTGGTGCTGGCCGAATCGACCGAGATGAAAGCCGTTGCCGATGCGGTGATGCGCTACGTGGCCGAGCGTGTCGTCGAGCGGCAGCGCATGATGGAAGGGAGCGTGGAGAGCGCCGTTCGCGGCCTGCATCGCCCCGTGGTCCAGGAAGCGGAGCCGCCCATCCGATCCGAAAGCGGCCGCAATGGCTGGACGACCTTCTTCGCCGGCCTCGGCCTGATCGCCGCAGGCGCCCTTGTCGGCCTGGCGGTTTCGCTGGCGTTGTTTTGGGACCGCATCATGCAGATGAAGATCAGCTTCTGACGAGCTGGCGCGCCGTGCCGGCGGGCACATCGAGGTCGATGGCCTGCAGGTCGGCAGGCGGCAGGGCTGGTCCCGTCAGGCCGCGCCGGATCAGGCGAAGACGCCAGTCGCCCTTTTCACCGTCGATTTCGAAGATGTTGTATTGCGCCGGCGGGTGTTTGCCGCCGGGCGCCTGGCCCGCGGCGGCAACCCCGACCACGGGCACCTTGGCGCCCCGTGCGCCGATGGTGAACAGTGACGGCAGATGCGAATGCCCGTGCAGGACGAGTTCAGCGCCATGACGGCGAATGACCTTGTGAAAGCGAGTGATGCCGAACAGCCGCTTATGCTGCGGGACGGCACCGCGCACCGGAGGGTGGTGGATCATGATGGCGCGGAACAGCCCTTGCTCCGCGGCATCGTCGAGGATCTTGGCGAGCCGCTCGGCCTGCCCTTCCATGAAGAAGCCGTTGGCCATGAAGGGCGCGGTGGCGCGCGCCGTGGTGACCCCGATCAGCGCTACATTGCCGCGCACACGCAGATACGGAAAGGAATTGCGGTCGACCGGGCTATTGACGCCGTCGCCCGTCATCCAGGGAGCCCACGACCGGCAGACCTTGTCGAAGGCGCCCGGCACATAGGCGTCGTGATTGCCGGGGACCACGGAAACGTCATGCGGCGATCCAAGCGTCTCCAGCCAGTGCTTGGCCATCTCGATCTCGCCATCGAGCGCCAGGTTGACGAGGTCGCCCGTAACGGCCAGGTGATCGGGCGCGCCGGCCTTGATGTCGGCGACGATGGTGTCGATCACCGAGTCATGCATATGGCGGCGGCGATTGCGCTGCCAGTTGACGTAGCCCAGCACGCGCTTGGAGGCGAGGTCGCGATAGGTTACATCGGGCAGCGGTCCCAGATGAGCATCGGAAATATGCGCGAGCGTGAACATGGCCCCTTCTTAAGCGACGCCGACGAGGCTTTCCACTCACCGTTTGCTGTTCGCCCAAGCAAGTTCCGCAAAAGTGTCCCACGGTTTTGCGGCCAGAACCTGCGAAAAACAAGGAAAGCCAGGCAGATGTTCGTGGGGCAACCCATCTGCTTGGGGATCGTTGAATGAACCGCCCGGCCGATCCTGACGCGGCATTCCGCCAGACCGGCTGGCCGGGGTTGCGGGCAAGGCTGTTCCATTTCTACTTCCTGCTGCGCCGCCCGATGACGCTTGGCGTGCGCGGGCTGGTCTATGACCGTGCCTCCAACTCAGTCTTCCTGATCCGCCACACCTATGTTCCCGGTTGGCAATTGCCGGGCGGCGGCGTCGAGGTGGGCGAGACCCTTGAGGAAGCGCTGGCGCGCGAACTGGCCGAGGAAGGCAACATCGCTCTGACTGCGCCGCCGGTGCTGAAGTCGATGCATTTCAACCATCGCCCCAGCAAGCGCGACCATGTCGGCCTTTATCTGATCGAAGCCTTCTACCAGACGGCGCCGAAACTGCCTGACCACGAGATCGCCGAAGCGGGTTTCTTTCCGCTCGACCGCTTGCCGGAGGGCACGACGCCGGCGACGCTGCAGCGGATAGCGGAGATTTTTGGCGGCGAGCGTAACTCGGCTTACTGGTAATCACGCCGCCTTCCTGAACCTGTTCCGGTCATGCGGCGCGGCATAATCAAGCTCCGGCCCTGCCGGAACGATTCCCGTCGGGTTGATCGACCTGTGGCTGCCGTAATAATGCGCCTTGATGTGATGCAGGCTGACCGTGCCCGCGACCCCGGGCACCTGATAGAGATCGCGCAGATAGTTCGACAGGTTCGGATAGTCGGCGATGCGGCGCAAATTGCATTTGAAGTGGCCGACATAGACTGGATCGAAACGAACCAGCGTCGTGAACAGCCGCCAGTCGGCCTCGGTGATGCGTTCGCCGGTCAGAAAGCGCTGCTGCGAAAGCCGCTCTTCGATCGTATCAAGCGCCGAGAACAATTCGCCGAACGCTTCCTGATAAGCTTTCTGCGTGGTGGCGAAGCCGGCGCGATAGACGCCGTTGTTGATTGCCGGATAGACCAGCGCATTGATCCTGTCGATCTCCGCGCGTAGCGCCGCCGGATAGAAGTCGAGACCGGCGTCGCCCCATTCGTCGAAGGCGGAATTGAGCATGCGGATAATCTCGGAGGACTCATTGTTGACGATGGTCTCTTGCCTTTTGTCCCACAGCACCGGCACCGTCACGCGGCCTGAATATGCCGGATCGGCCTTGGCATAGACCTGGTGCAGAAAATCGAGGCCGTAGAGCGTGTCGCCCGTGGCGCCGTCCTCAGCTTTGAAGGTCCAGCCGTTCTCCCCCATGAAATGGTGCACCACGGAGACGGAGATGATGCCCTCCAGCTTCTTCAGGACGCGAAAGATCAGTGTGCGATGCGCCCATGGGCAGGCGAGCGACACATAGAGGTGATAACGGCCAGGTTCCGCCTTGAAGCCGCGCGTGCGCCCTTGCGCCGGCGCGCCGTCGCGCGTGATCCAGTCGCGCCATTGCGATTCCGTTCGCACGAACCGGCCGCCGCTGTCGGTGTTGGGCGTGCGATCCTGCCATCTGCCTTCAATCAGCAATCCCATGCGAAAAATCTCCCTGCGGCTCGATATTATCTAGGTTGATGACCGGGCTGGCGAAGCCCTCAGCGGATGAACAGTTCGTCAAACGACGAACCAGTTCGTCAAATGACCAACCGCTCCGGGGACGGATAAGTTCGTCATGGACGCAAAGAAAGCCTGAAAGCACCGATTGCAGCGGCCCAAAATTGATGCTAGCGGAGGCGCCCATGTTCGACTTTGCCTCGATCCGGTTTGACCGACGACGAAAGGGCGCCCGCGCTTAAGAAGCGTTGACTGGCGAACGCTGCCGCTTTGCAGCAAACCTTCCTCGATACCGGAACGCAAAGACCATGAGCCTTGCCGACGTGAAATACCTGCCGGAGACTCCGGCGCATGACCCTGAAATCGAAGCCATCAACGACGAGGCCTTCGGTCCGGGTCGTTTCGTGCTTGCCGCCTACAAGATCCGCGAGTCGGGAGGACATGACCGCTCGATGTCCTTCGTCGCCGTCAAGGACGGCACGGTCATCGCTTCGGTGCGTATGACGCGCGTGGCAGCGGGCGCCGGACGCGCTATGATGCTCGGCCCGCTTGCGGTGCGCCCCGCCTACAAGAATCTCGGCATCGGCCGCAAGCTGGTCGCGATCGCGCTGGAGGCGGCCAGGAAGGCCGGTGCGCCTGCCGTCATTCTGGTTGGTGACGAACCATATTATGGACCGCTTGGCTTCAAGCGCTTCCCGCGCGGACAGATCACCATGCCGCGCCCGGTCGATCTCGACCGGCTGCTGTATCACGAGATCAAGCCGGGGGCGGTCGCCCGCTTTGCCGGCGATGTCTGTCACGCCAACATGACGAGGGTTGCGGAACTTGTCCCGGCCTTGGCGCGGTCGGCCGCTACCGGGCAGGCATCTGTCGACCCGCCTGCTGCTGTTGCGCCTCCTTTGCGCGCTTCGTAGCATAATCCGGTCCCTGGGAGGCCTGCATGAACCCGAACGGCCAGATCGCGATCGTCACCGGCGGCGGGTCGGGCCTTGGCGAGGCGACGGCGCGCGCCTTGGCGGCCAGGGGCGCCCGCGTCGCCATCCTCGACGTGGGCATCGAGCGCGCGGCGAAAGTCGCGGCCGACATCGGCGGCGTTGCCGTCCAATGCGATGTCGGCAGTGGCGACAGCGCCACGGCCGCGATCGCCGAAGTGGCTGAAAAGCTTGGGCAGCCGCGCATCCTGGTCAATTGCGCCGGCATTGCCATCGGCATGAAGACGATCGGCAAGGAGGGACCGCATCCGCTCGACCAGTACCGCAAGGTGATCGAGATCAACCTCATCGGCACCTTCAACATGATCCGCCTCGTTGCCGACCGGGCGGCGAAACTCGAACCGCTCGCCGGCGGCGAGCGCGGCGTCATCGTCAATACCGCCTCCGTCGCCGCCTATGACGGCCAGATCGGGCAGGCCGCCTATGCGGCCTCCAAGGGCGGCGTCGTCGGCATGACGCTGCCTGTGGCCCGCGACCTGGCGCGATCCGGCATTCGCGTCTGCACCATCGCGCCCGGCATCTTCAAGACGCCGATGATGGCCGGCATGCCGCAGGAAGTGCAGGATTCGCTCGGCGCTTCCGTGCCCTTCCCGCCGCGGCTCGGCGAGCCGTCCGAATATGCGTCGCTTGCGCTCCACATCGTCGAGAACCAGATGCTGAACGGCGAGACCATCCGCCTCGACGGCGCTATCCGCATGGCGCCGAAATAAGCGGGGATGTCTGGCTCGCCGACAGGCGCCGGTGCTTCCACCGGAAAGACCGGGCCGCTCGCCGGCCTGAAAGTGATCGAAATGGCCGGGCTTGGTCCGGTGCCGCTTGCCGCCCTGATGCTGTCCGAAATGGGCGCCGAGGTGCTGCGCGTCGAACGTGCCGATGCCGGTCAGCCGCTTCTGAGCCTGCCCGAACAATACGATCTCGACCGCCACGGCCGTTCCATTCTCAAGCTCGACCTGAAGAGCCAGCCGGGCGCCGACCTGCTGCTGTGCCTTGTGGCAGGGGCCGACGTGCTTGTCGAAGGCTTTCGCCCCGGCGTGATGGAACGGCTCGGCCTCGGGCCGGATGCCGTTCTGCAGCGCAATCCGGCGCTGATCTATGGCCGCTTGACCGGATTCGGACAGGACGGGCCGCTGTCCGGGCGAGCCGGGCACGACATCACCTATCTCGCCTATGCGGGCCTCTTGCATGCGATCGGCAGGCAGGACGCGCCGCCGGTGCCACCGCTCAACCTCGTCGCGGATCAAGGCGGCGGCGCCATGATGCTGATCGCCGGCGTGCTCGCCGCTCTTTTCCAGCGTTCGCGCAGCGGAACGGGCCAGGTGGTCGATGCCTCGATGATCGAGGGAGCCTCGATGCTCGCCGCACCCATCCACGCCTACATGGCGGCGGGTCTCTGGAGCGACAGGCGCGGCGACAACCTGCTCGATTCCGGCGCGCCTTTCTACGATACATATGAGACGGCTGACGCAAGGCACATTGCCGTCGGCTGCCTCGAGCCGCGCTTCTTCGCCGAATTCGCCAGGCTGCTGCCGCTCGACGAGCATTTTGTCGGCAGCCAGTTCGACAAGTCGTCGTGGTCCGCGATGCGCGCCGCCATTTCCGGCCGGATCAAGGAGAAGACGCGCGACGAATGGGCCACGCTTTTCGCCGTGACCGACGCTTGCGTGGCGCCCGTGCTGTCCCTGGTCGAAGCCAGGAACCATCCGCACAGCCGCGCCAGGAAAAGATTTGTGAAGTCCGGCGAGCTCGACCGCCCGGCGCCGGCGCCGCGTTTCTCGCAAAACCCGCAGACGCTTGCCGCGGCGCCGGACGTCGCCGATCGCGAGCCTGCGGACATATTGAGCCGTTTTGGGTTGAACGAAGACGAAATCGCAGCCCTTGCAAAGGCGGGTGTACTCGGCCGATAACCGGAGAACAGATATCAACTTATCTCGGGTGAACCTGTGACCGAACCGAAAAAGGACGTCATCCGCAAGACCGACGCCGAGGCGATCAGGCTCGCGAAAACCCTGATCCGCGCAGCACGTTTCGGCGCGCTCGCGGTGATCGAGCCCGGCACCGGCGCGCCGCTGGCAAGCAGGGTTGGCGTCGCCACCGACATCGACGGCGCGCCGCTGATCCTGATCTCGATGCTGTCCGCCCACACCGGTGCGTTGCTCGCGGATCCGCGCTGCTCGCTGTTGCTTGGCGAACCCGGCAAGGGCGATCCGCTGGCGCATCCGCGCATCAGCCTGGCATGCCGGGCCCTGCGGCTGGAGCAGGGATCTGCCGATCAGATCCGAGCCGAACGCCGTTATCTCAACCGCAATCCGAAGGCGAAGCTCTATGCCGGGCTCGGCGACTTCTCGTTCTTCCGGCTCGATCCCGAGCGCGCCAGCCTGAATGGCGGCTTCGGCAAGGCCTTTCTTCTCGACCGTGATGATTTCATCACCGATCCCGCCCTTATCGAGGAGTTCGCCGGCAGCGAGCAGGCCGCACTCGATCACATGAATACCGACCATCGCGACGCGCTTGCCCTTTATGCCCGCCATTTCGGCCGCGCCGAAGGCGACGGCTGGATCGTCACCGGTTTCGACCCTGATGGCATGGATCTCGCCGCCCCCGATGCGACCTGCAGGATTTTCTTTCCCCAGCCTTTGCAAAGCGCGCGCGAATTGCGTTCGGTGCTTGTCGAGATGGCCAGGGCGGGACGCGCGGCCGAGCAAGAGCGATAGTTGATCGCGCGCCGGCAAAAGCAACGCTTGAGATTTAGATGAAATGATCTACCTTTGTAGTGGCGCTGATTCAGCAGCGCCTAGCGACATCTGAACATCGTGGAATCAGGCGCCATTGCCCCCTGGCGTCTGGATGAGCCAGGACCCTTGGGGGATCTATGATCTCAAATAAGCTAATCGCCAATGCGGAATCGGCGGCCGCCTTTCTCACGCTCATGGGCAACGAAAAGCGCTTGCTGATCATGGCTCACCTGATCGACGATGAAATGTCGGTCGGCGCCATCGCCGAGAAGGTGCAACTCAGCCAGTCCGCGCTGTCGCAGCATCTCGCCAAGCTGAGGGCGCTCGATCTCGTCGAGACCCGGCGCGACCGCCAGATGATTTATTATTCCTGCAAATCCGAGGCGGTGCGCGAATTGCTGCGCATGCTGGAAGGCATTTTCGGCGACGGCGACCTTTCACAGATGGCCTATCGGTTGCGCCGCGCCGGGGCTTGACCCGCGCCATCCAAAACCCCTTATCTCGCTGGCAATTTTTGCCGGCGAGATTTGGATGAATCTCATCCCCATCGACGATCCACGCGACCCGCGCGTCGCCGCCTATCTCGACATCCGCGAGCGCGACCTTGTCGGCCGGCATGGCCGCTTCGTCGCCGAAGGCAAGGTCGTGCTGGACCTTCTTCTGTCGAGCGGACGCTTCGCCACCGAGTCTGCCCTCATCCTCGAAAACAGGCTGGCTGGCGTGCAGGACATCTTGCGCAAGGCGCCCGCGGGTTTTCCAGTCCATGTTGCCGCCGGCGAGGTCATGGACCGGATCGCCGGCTTCCACATGCACCGCGGCATCCTGGCGATCGGCTTGCGCGGCGATCCGGCGCCCGCCGAGATTCTGGTGGAAACCTTGCCCCGGCGCGCCTTGGCCGTCGTCCTGGTCGGCATATCCAATCACGATAATATGGGCGCGATCTTCCGCAATGCGGCGGCCTTCGGCGCCGACGCGGTGCTGCTCGACCAGACCTGCTGCGATCCGCTCTACCGCAAGGCAATCCGTGTTTCCGTCGGTGCGGCGCTGAAGGTTCCCTTCGCGTCATTCGGCGACACCGGAACGTTCACCGCGACACTCGATCGGCTTGGCTTCGCCCAGTTCGCACTATCGCCAAGCGGAAACGTCGACATCCGCGCCGTGGAGCGATCGGCGCGCCTGGCGCTTTACCTCGGCACCGAAGGCGAAGGCCTGCCGCGGGATCTGCTTGCCCGGTTGCATACGGTGAAGATCGCCATGGCGGAAGGTTTCGACAGCCTGAACGTCGCCGCCGCGTCGGCCATCGCGCTGCACCACTTTTCAAACCGCTAGCGGTCCCGACCTGGGAGCCCGAACAGCTGCAACGCTTGAGGTGTGTTGAGATTCAGGTCAGGCCGAGTCGAAAATGGTGGCTTCCGAGAACCGGAGCGGAGCGTACTTAAAGTATGTGAGCACCGGAAGCGCAGGAAGCCGGCATTTGCAGGCCGGCCTCACCTGAATACCAACACATCTCAGTTGGACGGGCCGGCCTTCTGCAAAGCCCTCACGCGATCGGCAAGGCTGACGCCGCGCCCGTTCTGCTGCCCCTCGCCCGCCAGCGCCTTGGCGATAGGCGAATCCGGCCCGTCGAGCTTCATCGTCAGATTGACCACCTCGGCTGCCAGTTCGTTCATTTGTTCGCGCAGGCCGGCACCGGAGCGTGCGTCGCCCGCCGATTCGGGCATTGCCGCCCTCGTGGCGGCGGCAAGATCGGTCTTCAGCCGCTTGTTCTCGCGCGCCAG
The DNA here is from genome assembly GCF_020165215.1 of Mesorhizobium sp. CA15. Taxonomy (NCBI): domain Bacteria; kingdom Pseudomonadati; phylum Pseudomonadota; class Alphaproteobacteria; order Hyphomicrobiales; family Phyllobacteriaceae; genus Mesorhizobium; species Mesorhizobium sp. CA15. The sequence goes on along the minus strand of NZ_JAIUHQ010000005.1, from coordinate 275,768 downwards.
CGCCGTCAGCCTCGCCTCCAGCCGTTCCCGATCGCCCTCGAGCCTGGCGATTGCCTTGTCGACATCGTCGCCTTTCGTGTCCGTTCCGGCAGCCAGCCGCGCAACGCCGTTTGCAGCGCTCTCCTTCGAACGTTCGCGCATTCGGGCGAGATCCTTCTCGCGCCGGTTGAGCTTTTCCTCGCGGTCGGCAAGCGTCGCCAGAAGCCGCTCGACCTTCTTGTCGAGCTCGGCCGTTTTCTTCTTCTCCGCCTTCAGCGCTTCTCGGGCGGCCTTGCTTTCCGACGCGACCTCCTGATTGCGTCGGTCCGCCTCCCTGCGCTGGCCTTTGAGCAACGCGATGTCACTGGCGAGCTTTTCCAGCTCCGATTCGCGGGCAACCAGCTCGATCTGCCGGTTCGAGGACGAGAAGCTGGCGTCGTCATACATCTGCTCGAGCTTCTGCAACTCCAGCGCGCGCTTCTCCAGCGCCCGCTCCGTCTGCGCGTGCTTCTCCGCCAGGCGGTGCAACTCTTCCTCGCGCTGCCTGAGCTCCGCATTCTTCGCCTGCAGGTCGGAAAGCGCCTGATTCTTGTCCTTTTTCTCGACCGCGAGTCCCTTCAAAGCCTCGTTCGCGCGGCCGATCTCCACCAGTTGCTCAGCGACCTTTTCCTGAAGGTTCTTGACGGTTATCTCCAGCCGGCGCGTCGTCATGGCATATTCCGCCCGGACCCGGTCCTTGTCCGCCTGGATTTCGGCTGGTGTCAGCGGCAGCGAAGCCTCGAGGCGCCTGCGCGTCAGGACAACGGCCCGCCGCCAGACCGCCGGCGCGACCAGCGACGCCAGAAAAACGGCGCAAAGGAAACCGAGTACGAAGAACAGAACCGACTGGACCAAGGCGTGCTATCCACTTTACGGCGCGGCAATCGCTGGATTGTGCCAGCTTGGCATGGCGGAAATTCAACGCGGCGGCAAGAGCTTGCCGCGGCGCGATCAGCACTGTCCGAGCGATCGTAGCGAGCGCAATCCGATCAGAACGGGTTCCAGGTCGGCCTTTCGGTGAGCTTCAGATAGCCGAGATTGACTCCCAGACGCGCGCCGACGCCGGTGCGGATCGGCACGAGCAGCACCCGGTTGCTCTGCAGCACGTTGAAGCCGACGCCGGCGATGACATATGCTGAGCCGGCAACGCCGCCGAAGCGGTTATAGAGGCTGCTGATGTCGTCGAGGTTATAGACCAGCATCATCACCCGGGACCCCTCGCCGCCAAAATCCCAGCCGAGCGAAGGGCCTTGCCAGAACACCTTATGGTCGCCGGCGTTCTTGGTGTAGAGCGTCCCCTCGCCATAGGTCAGGCCGCCGATCAGGGCGCCGGATCCTTCCTCGCCGAGCAGGTAGCCATTGGGCAGGCCGTAGGAGGCGAAGATCTTCTCGACGACGGTGGCCAGGCCGCCGGATGTCTCGCCGAAGAATTTATGACCGGAATCGACGATTTCCTGAGCGGTGTACTGCTGAGCCCGCGACGCCGAGGTCGAAAGGACCAAAGCCGCCAGGAGTGTGATGGTCATGGTGAGGACGCGGACGAACGTCCGGTCATAGTATCGGGAAAACATGCTTCCAATCTCCGTCAGGGAGCACTTTCGCCGACGCCTCGCACCCCTGCGGCTCTTGCCGGCCGTTCGGGGTGGCTATCACGGGCAAATTATGCCGTAATCCTTTTTCAACCATTAAGCTCCCACACGAAGATGGCGGTTCGAAGGCTGCGCTTTTGCCGCTGCGGCGGGTTTCCCCCGCGAAACACACCATTTTCGCCGTCGATGATTTTGGATTTGTTGATGCGCGCTCGGGCCCTGTGTATTCAGAAAGCCTTGGAAAAGAGCGTGATTCGTGTGGGCAGGCGCGAAACCGTCGCTCGGCCATGAACAAATGACTTAAGCAGGGATTTCGCCGATGGCCGAGCTTTTCACCCTTTCCGCGCCAGATCTCGCCGCGCTGCTTTGCAGCCGTGTCTGCCACGACATCATTTCGCCGGTCGGCGCAATCAACAACGGCCTCGAGCTGCTCGACGAAGGCGGCGCCGACGAAGACGCCATGAAACTTATTCGCCAGAGCGCCAAGAACGCTTCGGCGCGATTGCAGTTTGCCCGCATCGCCTTCGGCGCCGCGGGTTCCGCCGGCATGATGATCGACACGGGCGATGCCGAGGCCGTGGCCATCGCCTTCTTGAAGAACGAAAAGCCGGAACTGCTGTGGAACGGCCCCCGTGCGCTGCTTCCTAAGAACAAGGTCAAGCTGCTGCTCAACCTCATTCTCGTCGCCAACGCAGCCATACCGCGGGGCGGCAAGTTGGTGGTCACGCTGGAAAGTCTCGAAACCGAGCCGCGTTTTTCGCTGTCGGCCAGTGGCCCGATGCTGCGCGTGCCGCCGAAATTCCTCGAGCTGCATTCCGGCCACAAGCCGGAGGAGCCGATCGACGCCCATTCGGTCCAGCCCTATTATACGCTGCTTCTGGCGCGCGAGGCCAATATGACGATCTCGATCCACGCGACCGCCGAGGAGATCGTGCTGACGGCTGCCTAAGAAAAACCGAAGTATCTTTTATTGCTGATATTTTTGCTGGCGGCGCAGATTGAGCAATGCCAGCCGCGATCCATGTAATCGCCCCGCGGGGCCAAGGCCGCGCGATACCGTGTTTGAAAAAACTTTACCTAACGGCTTTTCGGCTTCTTTACCAGATTGGCCTATGGTGGTTTGCGGCCACCCCGAGATTGCGGTTCGGCAGACGGCAAAGAGGACCCGGACATGAAGCGCTGCCTGTTCGTCGATGATTCGAGCGTCATCAGGAAGGTCGCAAAACGCATTCTTGGCGGCTCGGACATGATTGTCGTCGAGGCCTCGACCGGAGTCGAGGCGACCGACATTTGCGCCGGCGACATGCCCGATATCATCGTCATCGACGGTGGTCTTGCCGACGTCCCGGCCGTGGACCTTATTCGCCGCATCCGTGCTATCGAAGCGCCCATCAAGCCGCAGATTCTGGTCTCGCTGGTCGAGGTCGACGTCGCGGCGATCATGCGCGCCAAGCGCGCCGGCGCCCAAGGCTATCTGTTGAAGCCCTTCAACCGTGCGCAACTGCTCGAAAGCTTTCGCGTCCTGAAGATAGCCGCCTGATTCGCCGGAACCCTTTTCAAGCAAAAACCCGGCCTGAGCCGGGTTTTCGTTCGAATCACCTGGATCGCATATGCGCTCAAGCAAAACCCGGCCTGAGCCGGGTTTTTCGTTCGAATCGCTGGGATGGCTTATGCGCTGACGCGAATATCTTCCGGCTCGCGCAGCACATAGCCGCGGCCCCACACCGTTTCGATGTAGTTCTGACCGCCGGACGCCGCGTCGAGTTTCTTGCGCAGCTTACAGATGAAGACGTCGATGATCTTCAGCTCCGGCTCGTCCATACCGCCATAGAGATGGTTGAGGAACATTTCCTTGGTGAGCGTCGTGCCCTTGCGCAGCGAGAGCAGCTCCAGCATCTGATATTCCTTGCCGGTCAGGTGCACGCGCTGACCGCCGACCTCGACCGTCTTGGCGTCGAGATTGACCACAAGGTCGCCGGTGGTGATGACCGACTGGGCATGCCCCTTGGAGCGGCGCACGATCGCGTGGATGCGCGCCACCAGCTCGTCCTTATGGAAGGGCTTGGTCATATAGTCGTCGGCGCCGAAGCCCAGGCCGCGCACCTTGTCCTCGATGCCGGCCATGCCGGAGAGGATCAGGATCGGCGTCTTGACCTTGGAAAGGCGCAACGTGCGCAGGACTTCATAGCCCGACATATCGGGGAGATTGAGGTCCAGAAGGATGATGTCGTAGTCGTAGAGCTTGCCGAGATCGACGCCTTCTTCGCCGAGATCGGTCGTATAGACGTTGAAGCTCTCCGATTTCAGCATCAGTTCGATGCTCTGTGCGGTTGCACTGTCATCTTCAATCAGCAGAACACGCATTTCATTCCCCTTTTCTGCTGCCGGACCGTGTCACGACCCGTCCGGGACCCGGAGCAGTGATTGCCTGAACAGAAGGTGCCACCGACTGGTTAACAAATCCTAATTTCGTGCCATCCACGATACCAGATTTTTTAACCCCTTTCTACACCCACTTGAATCTAATAACGAATCACAGACCAAAACCGCTAATGCACCACATTAAAAAGTCAGCCTAAGTGACTCCAGGGACTCGCTGGCCCGGGCTTCCCGCCGCCGCCGGAATTTTTACCCGGCCTTAAGTCCTCGCCCGTATGATTAACAATGCCCGTAAACGAATGGTTACCGCCGGCGAAAATCTTTAGGGCTTTGTTTCCTATAGCCCAGGGAAAGCCGGGGGAAACGGGCAGCGCTTAGGTCTTTCCGGGCGGACTGGACGGTATTGCAGGTGTGCGTTTGCGGAGTATCGAGTCATGAAGTCACGTGAAAACCTCGTTCGACTGAAGCAGTTTCAGGTGAATGAGAAGCGGCGGCAGCTCTTGCAGCTGGACATGATGATCGCCGAGTTCGAGCGCATGGCCGTCGAGCTGGAGGCGCAGATCATCGCCGAAGAGAAAAAGGCCGGCATCACCGACATCAACCATTTCGCCTATCCGACCTTCGCCAAGGCGGCTCGCCTGCGCCGCGACAACCTCAGGAATTCACAAAGCGACCTCGCCCAGCAGCGAAGCACTGCCGAATCATTACTCGGCGAAGCTGAAGCGGAGCTGTCCAAGGCGGAGATGCTGGAATCGCGCGACACCAAGATCCGCGAGGCCGAAACGGGCGGCCGCAGCGCCATGATCGGCTGATCGCCGGGCATAGTCGAGTCATGCCGGAGACCTGCCGGCATCCTCAGAGCTGGCAATCGCTAAAAATCGGCCTCGCCGTCTTCACGGCATAGCGGCCTTCTCGCCGTGATCGGCCGATGCCCGGGTTCGGGCATCCTTGATTTCGGATGCATGCTCTTCCGCCCAGGAGCGTATCTGGCTGAGCAATCCCGCAAGGTTCCGCCCAAGCTCCGTCAGTTCGTACTCCACGCGCGGCGGGATCACCGCGAACACCTCGCGCCGCACGAGGCCGTCGCGCTCCAGCACGCGCAGCGTCTGCGTCAGCATTTTGGGCGTGATGCCCTCCAGCTTGCGCGCCAGCTCGCCATTGCGCAGCCGGCCGCTCCGCAGCGCGCAGACGGTGAGATAAACCCATTTGCTCGCGAGCATCTCGAGCACGGTATGCGATGGGCAGGAGCGCCGGAACGCGTCGTAGCCGAAGGGAGATCTGTCTTCGCTATCCATGAGGTGCCTATATATACAAAAGGTACATACTCGACAATCGAATATTACTATCCAAATGATAGCGGGCACATCCACTCGAACAGGAGGCGTTCATGCGTGCCGTTATCCAGACTTCCGTCGGCGGACCCGAGGTCCTTTTCGTGGCCGAGCAGCCCAACCCCAAGCCCGGCCCCGGTGAAGTGCTCGTCCGCGTCAAGGCGGCGGGCCTCAACCCGGTCGACGGCGCCGTGCGCGGCGGTTTCGTTCCGCTGCTCGGCGAACCGCCTTTCATCCTTGGCTGGGACATTTCCGGGACCGTCGCGGCGCTCGGAGACGGCGTGACCGCCTTTAAACTCGGCGACGAGGTGTTCGGCATGCCGCGCTTTCCCAAGCAGGCCGGCGCCTATGCCGAGCTCGCCGCGGCGCCGGCGGACGAGATCGTCGCGAAACCTGCCGCCATCGACCATGCCCATGCCGCGGCCTTGCCGCTGGCCGGTCTGACGGCCTGGCAAGGCCTCGTCCGCCATGGCGGCCTGCAAGCGGGCCAACGGGTGCTGGTTCACGCCGGCGCCGGCGGCGTCGGCCATCTGGCGGTGCAGATCGCCAAGGCGCGCGGCGCCTGGGTGGCATCGACCGCCAGTCCGGACAAAACCGACTATGTCCGCTCGATCGGCGCCGACGAGGTGATCGACTACACCAGGGACGATTTCACCGGGAAGGTCGGCAATGTCGATCTGGTGCTGGACCCGATCGGCGGCGACCACGCCGACAAGTCGCTGGAAGTGCTGCGTGACGGCGGCGTTCTGGTGTCGCTGCTCGACGTTCACGACGCCACCAGGGCGAAGGCCAAGGAGCGGAACATCCGCGTTGAACGCATGTCTGTGGTGCCTGATCGCGAGGGGCTCGCCGAACTCGCCAGGCTGGTCGGGGCCAAAAAGCTGATGCCGCATGTGGCGAAAGCTTTCCCGCTCGACCAGGCGGCGGCCGCCCATGCCTTCCTCGCGACCCGCCCCATCGGAAAGGTCGTGCTGACAGTTTGAATGGAAGGCCGCCGCAAAAGCGAAGGGCGCGGAGTCCCGCGCCCTTGCACGTTTTCGGCCGGCAGCTTAATGCCGGTATTGCTGGATTCGCGTGGTGCGCAGCCCGGCAAGGCCGTATTCGTCGATCGATGCCTGCCAGGAGAGAAATTCTTCGGTGGTGAGCTTGTAGCGCTGGCAGGCTTCCTCAAGGCTGAGCAGGCCGCCGCGTACAGCGGCGACCACTTCCGCCTTGCGCCGGATAACCCAGCGCCGCGTGTTCGTCGGCGGCAGATCGGCGATCGTAAGAGGGCTGCCGTCGGGCCCAATAACATACTTGACTCTAGGTCTAACCAGATCGGTCATCGTACTCTCTACTAAAAACTCAAAGACCCAATCCCCGCCACAGTACCGTCACAGCTTTAAAAATTGCCTAAGCGAACCCTAATGACTAAGTAAGGATCGTGAACGCCCGGTTAGGATTTCGTTTAGAATTTGAAACACCGGCCTCCGGGCCTTGATTTTTGCCGGTGAACTCGTCTTGGCCGCAAGCTGGCGCATGCGTGGCGCTTGACCTATATTCCGGCCATTGGCATTGAGCGCCGCACAGTGAAAGCATCATGAACAGCCTCGATCTCCCTCGCCGCCCCGAAGAAACCCGCGTCGTCGTCGCGATGTCGGGTGGTGTCGATTCCTCGGTGGTTGCCGGCATCCTCAAGCGCGAAGGCTATGATGTCGTCGGTGTGACGCTGCAGCTTTACGACCACGGCGCGGCCACCCATCGTGCCGGCTCCTGCTGTGCCGGACAGGATATTGATGACGCGCGTCGCGTCTCGGAGACGCTCGGCATCCCGCATTACGTGCTCGACTATGAGGAACGTTTCCGCAAGGCGGTCATCGATCCCTTCGCCGAAAGCTATGTCGCCGGCGAGACCCCCATCCCTTGCGTGTCCTGCAACCAGACTGTGAAGTTTGCCGATCTTTTGGCGACCGCCCAGGATCTCGGCGCCGACGCCTTGGCCACCGGCCATTACATTCGTTCGCGCGCCAATGGCGGGCATCGTGCGCTTTACCGGCCGGTCGACGCCGATCGCGACCAGAGCTATTTCCTGTTTGCCACCACGCAGGCGCAGATCGATTATCTGCGCTTTCCGCTCGGCGGCCTGTCGAAGCCGCAGGTCCGCGCCATTGCAGAGGAAATGGGGCTCACCGTCGCCGCCAAGCAGGACAGCCAGGACATCTGCTTCGTGCCCCAGGGCAAGTATTCCGACATCATCGCCAGGCTGAAGCCGACCGCCGCCAATCCCGGCGACATCGTCCATATCGACGGCCGCGTGCTCGGCCGCCATGAAGGCATCCTGCGCTACACGATCGGCCAGCGCCGCGGCATCGGCATCGCTTCGGGCGAGCCGCTCTATGTCGTCCACCTCGACGCTGACCGCGCGCGCGTCATCGTCGGCCCGCGCGAGGCGCTGGAGACGCATAAGATCTATCTGCGCAACATGAACTGGCTGGGCGACGGGCCGCTGTCGGATGTTCCGGCCGCCGGTATTGAGCTCTTCGCGAAAGTCCGCTCGACCAGGCCGCCGCGTCCGGCCGTGCTGCACCACTGCAACGGCGTGACCTCTGTCGAGCTGGCCGACGGCGAATCGGGCATCGCGCCGGGGCAGGCCTGCGTGCTTTATTCCGACGACGGCAATGAGGCGCGTGTCTTCGGCGGCGGCTTCATCGAGCGTTCCGAGCGCGGCGCGGAAGCCGAGGCGATGCTGTCCAGGCTGGCGGCCAGGCCGGCGCAGATTCCCGCTGAGTAAATTCTCGATCTGATTGCTTTATGCAGACGAGCCGGTGTGGATCACTGTGCCGGCGGTCAGGATGCGCAGCACCCGGATCGCTTCCTCGCCATCGGTGCGCGGTTCGGCGCGCGTCTCGATGCATTGCATGAAATGGGCAAGCTCGCGCGTCAGCGGCATTCCCTCGCCGACGGCCACATAGGCAGGCTCATTGGCGGTGAAGGCCCACTGGCCGCTGTCCTGCCAGACCGCGTGGCGGTAGACGGCAAGCTTGCGCTCCCAGGGCTCGACGTCGTCGAACACCGCCATCGCCTTGGTGCCGACGACCGTCAGCCGCCGCTCGCGATAGGGATTGAGGCGCGAGGCGAAGAGATGGCTGCGCAGGCCGTTCGGGAAACGCATATGCAGATGCGCAAAGTCGCTGAGATTGTCGAGGAGTGCTGCCCCCTCGCCCCTGACTTCGATCGGCTCGGTGCCGGTGATGGCCAGGATCATCGACAAATCATGCGGCGCAAGGTCCCAAAGCGCGTCGTTTTCGGTGTGGAACTTGCCGAGGCCGAGCCGGTGCGAATGGATGTAGCGCACCTCGCCGAGCTCGCCATTGTCGATCAGCGCCTTCAGCGTCTCGAAAGCGGGATGGAAGCGCAGCACATGACCGACCATGAAGATCCGGCCATTGTCCTTTGCCGCCTTCACCGCGCGCTCGGCGTCGGCGACCGTCAGCGCGATCGGCTTTTCCACCAGCACGTCCTTGCCGCTTTCGACGGCCCGCACCGCGGTGTCGGCATGGAATTGCGGCGGCAGCGCCATGACAATGGCGTCGATATCGGCGCGCTCGAACAGTCGGTCTGGCTCGATCGCCAGGCAATCCTGCTCGCTGGCGAAACCTTCGGCGCGGGCGCGGTTGGCGTCGGAAACGGCATGGAGCGCGCCAAGCGCCTTGAGGGTGCGGATATGGTTGCTGCCCCAGTATCCGCAACCGAGGACGGCGATGCGCGGCTTCATTCGCTCAACTCTAGAATTTCTTGGCCGAGACATAACGACGTGCCCCGCCGAACTCAACCCCGGGGCAGGCCCTGAGTGTCTGTCCGGCAAAGCTTTTCTGGGATGAGATCATGACGGCCGGATTATGCCCGCATGTCGGCCGCTTCGAAGCTTGACAGGCCCACCCTCCCAACCTTATATCCGCGCGACCTTGGCGAACGCCTTGAAACAACCCATCCGTCCAGGACGGTTTTTCGGGCCATTTGCCACCCTGGCGGGGTAGCTCAGTTGGTTAGAGCACGGGAATCATAATCCTGGGGTCGGGGGTTCAAGTCCCTCTCCCGCTACCATTGCTCCACCTGTACGGCCGAAATGCTTAGAGGAATGCTGATCGCGGTGGCGACCGTCGCAGCCGATCCGGCCGACAGGCGTGGCGAGGTCGCCATCTGCATTCGCGAGGACCGTAAGCATCGCGGCGTCGGCTGGGAATTTCTCGGCTATATCGCGCACTATGCCGACGACCATGGCATCGAGACGCTCGAGTCGATCAAAAGCCGCGAGAACCGTGCGGCGATCGAGCTTGAGCGCGAGATGGGCCTCACTGTCGCGATGGTTCCCGACGATCCGACGCTTGTCCTGGTCCAGCGGAAGCTCGGCGCCACGTTGGCGAATTAAGATCCTGCCATTTCCAGCCGTATGGGAGCCGCTACCAGGATCGTCGAGATCGGTAGCGGGCGCAAATGGCTGCCCGAGGGATCGGCCATCCACCTCAATCGACAGCTCAGGCATGCGAGGGGCGTTCCGCCAATAAGCGGGAGACTGTTCCGCTCAAGCCGTTTCGACGCCGAGCAGTTCTGCCGCCACCGCGCGTTCTTCGTCGGCCGGAATGACAAGCACATCGACACGGGAATTCGCGGCACTCACAAGGTCTTCGCCGCTGCCATTCAAACCGTCATCCATAGCGACGCCCAGCCATGCGGCAGCCTCGCATATCCGTCGCCGGATCGCCGGCGCATGCTCGCCTATGCCGGCGGTGAACACCAGCGTGTCGAGCCCGCCCAGCGCGGCCGCCAGTGATCCGATCTCTCGCCCGACCCGATAGACGAACAGATCGACAGCGCGCATTGCCGCCGGGTCCTTCGACGCCAGCAGCGTCTGCATGTTTCCCGACATGCCAGATACGCCGAGAAGCCCGGACTTCTCGTAAAGCAAGGTGGACAGTTCGTCGGAGGACAGCTTCCTGTCTTGCAGAAGGTGCAGGAGGACGCCCGGATCGATCGCGCCGCAACGCGTGCTCATGACCAGGCCGTCGAGCGTCGAGAAACCCATGGTGGTGGCCTGGCTTACCCCTGCCTTCATCGCGCAAAGGCTTGCGCCGCTGCCAAGATGGGCTACGACGGCGCGGCCACCCGCGCCGGCGCCGTAACGCCTGCGGAGCTCGTTGGCGATATGGCTGTAGGAGAGCCCGTGGAACCCAAAGGACACGATGCCCTGCTCCGACATCTCGTGCGGCAGGCCATAAAGTCTTGCGATCTGAGGCTGCGTGGCATGAAAGGCGGTATCGAAGCAGCCGACCTGCATGGCGCCGGGCAAAAGACGGTGGGCCAGATCGACGAGCTCCAGGTTGATCGCCTGATGAATCGGAGCGAGCGGCTCGAGCTTGTGCAAGGCATCGAGCGTGGCCTGGTCAAGCAGCGTTGCGCGGGCAAACTCCCGACCGCCATGGACGATGCGATGCCCGACCCTGCTCACGCGGCGCAACAGGCCGCGGTCCGTCAGATAGGACGCAACGGCTTCGAATGCCTCGCCGACGGAGATCGCTCGTTCGCCGAGGCTCCTGTCGAACGGCGGCGTCGTTGCAGTCGGCGCGACATGGAGTCTGGGCCGCTCGCCGATCGACGAGACGCTGCCCCGCATCAGCAGGTGAAGCTCGCGGCGTCCTTGAAAGGCGGCGAACTTCAGGCTCGATGAGCCGCCATTGAGGACAAGGATGACATCAGTCATGTCCGACAGTTCCAGCCACTTTTGCGGGTCGGATCCTGTCGGCCTGGCGCTTCGGCATCGGCTACTGCTCCCATTTCCAGCCGAGGATCTCCGGCATGTCCTGCCCGTGCTCGCGGATATAGGCCCGGTGCTCGATCAGCTTGCCTTCCATGGCCTGTTTCAGCTGGATATGCGCACCGGCCGGCTCGGGAATGCGGTCGAGCACGCCGAGCACCAGATGATAGCGGTCGAGCCCATTAAGCACGGTCATGTCGAAGGGCGTCGTCGTCGTCCCCTCCTCATTGTAGCCGCGCACGTGGATGTTGTCGTGATTGGTCCGCCGGTAGGTCAGGCGATGGATGGTCCAGGGATAGCCGTGATAGGCGAAGATGACGGGCTTGTCCCTGGTGAACAAAGCATCGAATTCGCGATCCGACAGCCCGTGCGGATGGTGTTCCCTTGGCTGCAGGGTCATCAGGTCGACGATGTTGACCACACGCACCTTGAGGCCGGGAATGTGGCGCCTTAGGATTTGAACGGCGGCCAGCGTCTCGAGCGTCGGCACGTCTCCGGCGCAGGCCATCACCACATCCGGCTCGGCCCCGCCGTCGGTCGACGCCCAACCCCATATGCCGATGCCGGCGTTGCAATGGACTTTCGCCTCGTCGATGGACAGCCACTGCCAGGAATTGGCTTTCCCGGCGACGATGATGTTGATGCGGTTCCATGTCCGCAGCACATGATCCGTCACGCAGATCAGGCTGTTGGCATCCGCCGGCAGATAGACGCGCACGACATCCGCCTTCTTGTTCAACGCCACGTCGATGAAGCCCGGATCCTGATGGCTGAAGCCGTTGTGCTCCTGCTGCCAGACATGGCTGGACAACAGATAGTTCAGCGAGGCGATCGGCCGCCGCCAGGCAAGCTTGCGGCAGGCATCGAGCCATTTCGCATGCTGGTTGAACATGGAATCGACGATGTGCGTGAAAGCCTCGTAACAGGAAAAGAAGCCGTGGCGCCCGGTGAGCAGGTAACCTTCCAGCCAGCCCTGGCAGGTATGCTCGGATAGAATTTCCAGAACCCTGCCTTCTCGACCGAGATGCACGTCCTCGGGCAGGATCTCTTCCATCCAGGCACGCTCCGTCACCTCGAAGACGTCCTGCAGCCGGTTCGATGCCGTTTCATCGGGCCCGACGATGCGGAAGTTCCTGGTGCCTTGATTCAATGCCATGACGTCACGCAGGAAACGGCCCATCACACGGGTCGACTCCGCCTTGACGCCGCCGGGCCGCTCGAACGGGACGGCGTGCTCTTGCAGGGCGGGCAGTTCCAGAGACCGGCGCAGCAGGCCGCCATTGGCATGCGGGTTGGCGCTCATGCGCCTTTCACCTTTTGGCACGGTAGCGCGGACCGCAGCCACCGGCGCGCCGGCGGCATCGAAAAGCTCTTCGGGCCGGTAGCTTCTCATCCATTCCTCGAGCATCCTCAGATGCGCGGGGTTATCGGCGAGGCCGGAAAGCGGGACTTGGTGGGCGCGCCAGAACCCTTCGGTCTTCAGTCCGTCGACCTCCTTGGGACCGGTCCAGCCCTTCGGGCTTCGCAGCACGATCATCGGCCAGCTCGGCCGCGGCTGCGCGGTCTTCGCGCCGTTACGAGCCGTGTCCTGAATCGCCTTGATGCGGTCGAGCGCATCGTCGAGCATGAGCGCCATTCGCTCATGCATCCATGCCGGATCGTCGCCCTCGGCGAACAGCGGCTCGTAACCATAGCCGACGAACAAGTTACGCAGCTCTTCTTCGGGAACGCGGGCGAGAATGGTGGGATTGGCGATCTTGTAGCCGTTGAGATGGAGGATCGGCAGCACCGCGCCGTCAAGCGCCGGGTTGAGGAACTTGTTGGAATGCCAGGAGGTGGCGAGTGGTCCGGTTTCCGCCTCGCCGTCGCCAACCACGCAGGCGACGACAAGGTCCGGGTTGTCGAAAGCCGCGCCATAGGCATGCGAGAGCGCGTAGCCAAGCTCGCCGCCTTCATGGATCGAGCCGGGCACGTCGGGCGCGGCATGGCTTGGGATGCCGCCCGGAAAGGAGAATTGCCGGAAAAGCTTCTTCATTCCAGCCTCGCCCGGCGCGACGTCCGGATTGATCTCGCTGTAGGTGCCTTCGAGGTAGCTATTGGCAACCATCGCGGGTCCGCCATGACCCGGACCGCAGACATAGATGACATTGGCGTCGCGTTCCCGGATCACCCGGTTCAAATGCGCATAGATGAAACTGAGGCCCGGCGACGTGCCCCAATGGCCGAGCAGCCGCGGCTTGACGTGCTCCAGCCGAAGCGGCTCGCGAAGCAGCGGATTGTCGAGCAGATAGATCTGCCCGATAGTCAGATAGTTGGCGGCACGCCAGTAGGCATCGATGTCGTGCAGTTCCTGTGCGGACAAGCGATTGGTGCTGGGACGCTCGGTCATTTTCCGACTCCTTCGCTGGTGCCAGACCCATCCGGCTGAAGCTGAACGCTTAAAGGCCGCCGCCGGTTCACCACTGGTCGGTGTCAACAACGGGCGATTTCGATTTATCCGGGCAAGACCGGTCGAGCTTTGATCCATCGCAAATGTACCGCTGTGAGCGGTTCATTTTTCGGCGCATTGATCGAGCTCAAATTCTTCCTGTCATAATGGTCATATGTCTTGCAATCAGGCGCTTAAGGTGAATTCCGCTCGATGAAAAATGCCGTCGCGAGACTTGTCGACACGTGCAACGCCGAAAGAAGCAAGGGATCGGACTTTCCCACGATCTGGAGGAATGTGCTGAAGGCGCATCTTGCGTGCGCGGACAACCCGTTCAGGACAGCGCAGAGAGCGGCCCTATTTTGCGGGTCCCCCTGATTACCGGCCAGTTCCTCGTGTTCCTGGGTTCGCATTTCATCCTGTTATGAGCTGAGTACCAAAGCGTCCCTGTATTTTGACTTTCGCGCTCGCGGTCATGCCTTGCGTTCCTGCAGGATGTTGCCGCCGTCCACGACGAGAACGGCGCCGTTGACATAACTGGCTCCGTCGGACGCCAGGAACAGCACGGCCGCCGCGACTTCCTCGGGGCTGCCGGCGCGGCCAAGCGGCGTGTTGCGGGCAGCGGTCAGTTCCTCAGGCGTCGAGGCGCCCGTCGCGATCCATCCCGGCGCCACGGCATTGACCGTGACGCCGCTGCGGCCGACCTCCAGGGCAAGCGCATGCGTCAGCCCGATCATGCCGGCCTTGGCCGCCGAGTAGGCGGCCTCGCCTTCATTGGATACGTAAGGCCCCGTTACCGATGCCATGTTGACGACGCGTCCATGGCCGCGCTGCACCATGCCGGCCAGAAAGCCGCGCGTGCTCAAAAAGGCGGTCTTCAGGCTGACATCGATGCCGCGATCCCAATCGCTTTCTGTGAGATCGAGAAACCGCCGCTGCAATGCCGGCTGGGCAACGGTGCCCATCCCGGCATTGTTGACGAGGACGTCGATCTCGCCGGTCTCGGAGCGTAAACGATCGACATCGCCCGAGAGCGTCAGGTCGGCCGCGAAAGCGCGGACATCGTGCCCCTCTCCCCGCAGTTCCGCCGCTCGTTGCTCCACGCGTGGGGATGAAGCGGTGATGGTGACCGAAAGACCGGCCTCGGCCAACGCACGCGCGATCGCCACGCCGATGCCGTCGGCGGCGCCCGCGCCGGTCACCAGGCCCTTGCGGGATTTGCGGAACATGATCATTTGCCCTCCAGGATACAGGCGCCGACATGCCGGCGCGGCCAATCACAGCCGGCGACGACCCGAACCGGCTCAATAGCCGGCGCTGACGCCGAAATCGATTGAAAGCGCGGCCCCGGTGATCGGCGCCGCGCCCGGCTGGCACAGATAGTGGATGAAGGAAGCAATCTCCTCCACCTGGATGAACCTTGCTTTGTCCCCTTGCGGATAGTGCCCCAGGAGCCGGCGCTTGTAGCCGTCGGGGTCGTCCGCGCCATAGGTTTTGGCCTGGTATTCGATCATCGGCGTTGCCGTGTCGCCAGGACAGACGGCGTTGACCCTGATGCCTTGCGGGGCGAGCTCCAGCGCGAGAGCCTTGGTCAAGAGCACCAGTCCGCCCTTCGAGGCGCAATAGACGGAAGCCCCGTTGTTGCCGACGATGCCGGCATCGGACGCAATATTGACGATCACGCCCTGCGCCGCCGACAGATGCGCTATGGCTGCCGAGATTAGGAAGAAGGCTCCCTTGAGATTGACGTCCAGCACCAGGTCCCACTGATCTTCCTCGACCTCGCGTGCCGGTCCCTCGAGCCAGACCCCGGCGGCGTTGACGAGAATGTCGATCGCACCGCCCCACTCCCTGGCCTTGCCCACCACGTCGCGGCAGGCAGCGACGGAGCGGATATCGAGCGGCAAGCCGATCGCGTCCGCCCCGGCCGCGGCAATCTTGGCCACGGCGCCGTCGAGCTTGGAGCCGGGAAGATCCGCGAGCACGATCCGCTCGCCGTCGGCGGCGAAACGCAGTCCGGTCGCCAGACCCATTCCGCCGGCGCCGCCGGCGATCAGAACAGTCCTTCCAGCCATTCGATAGTCTCCAAAACGCAGCTCGGCAAAGGCAACCACGTCATGAAGCCATGTCGCATGGACCAGCCAGGCAAAACAATGATCTCAGCACCGCGATCATCCCAGCTCGAGCGTCGTGACGCCGAAAACCGTCGACTGGTCGTTGCCGGGCTTGCCGCCCTTGTACATGCGTGTCGTCGTGAAGCCCGGAACCATGCCGGCGGCCTGCAGCATGGCGGTGAATTGAACCTGGCCGGCCGGCACGTCGATGTGCAATTCCTCGCCGGCAATTGCATCCGACAGGTCCGCCAGCATTGCCAGGGCCAGGTCCGTCCGATCTGCGAACAGCGGCCCGACCTTGAAACCCTGCCTGCAGCGGCGCGCCACGCCGTAGCCGGTAATGCCGTCCGATCCGGCTGAGAGCAGCGCAATCCGCGGCGGCCGCAGCCACTCGCCAAGGAAGATTTCGCGCAGTGCTGGAAAGCACTTGCGATCGTAGGCGAAAATCTCAGCCGTGTCGCCGGCCGTCACGGGTCTTGTCTTGCCGCCCTCGGGCAAGCCGGATGGACCGCCGCTGTGGCGGACGGTCTCATAGGCAGGCACGAAGCCCATGCGCTGGTAGTTGGCCCGCTGCTCGGCCACCCCGTCGAGACCGATGATACGGTTGCCCAGACGCGCCATGCCGGCGTCCCAGACCGCCTTGCCGTGACCTTCGCCACGCCGGTCGGGCCGGCAGATGTAGAGGCCGATAAAGCCAAAGCCCGAGCCGTATGCGACGGCCGAAATGCCGGCCACCATCTCGCCGCCGACAAAGGCGCCGATGAACCCTTGCGGATCGACCGCCCGAAACGCCGCGGCATCGCCGGTGCCCGGATTCCAGCCCTCCTCCGCTGCCCAGCCAACAAGCGTTTCCACCTCGCTGGCGGTCAGCGTCCTGATTGTTCTCGGCATCGTTTCACTCAGGGTTGGCCATCACCGACCAGGATAGGCCGCCCTCCGCAGGCTGCAAAGGGCTGCGCGGATTCCTCGTCAGCCATACGTTATCGATCGGCGCCGACCGGCGCGGCCGACGCCAAGGCGCATGTATTGGAGACCGTCGCGCTGGCCCGACAGAATGCGGCATCCTCGAAGCGCGGATCCTGCAGGATTGTCTGCGAATCGGCACCAGGGACGAAGCCCGGCCCCGGGAAGCACTCCCCGCAGCCCCGATGGCGCGGAACCTATGCTCGCCTGGCGGACTCGTCAATTCAACGCAGGAGCTGCGGGCCCGACGGCTTTCCCGAACCGATACAAAGAGTTAGCAGCGAATTCACCGCCTGATCGTTCGTTGTTCCAATGGGCAACTGGACACGACCGGCGAAGACTGGGAATCTTCATTTGTCGTTGCTTGGAATCGCATGGAGTGCCGTAGGAAATGCCGCTGAGTGCCGCAGAAATCGCCCGTCATCCGGCAGCGCTTCGCGGTGTCCAGGAGCAGTCCAAAGCGCTCATCCATATTTATCAAACGAGCCCGCGGCTGGCTGCCGTGTTTGCCACCCAGCAGCGCTGGCTGCTCGCTCATGTCGGCTTGGCTCTGCATTTCCGGCGCGATCCCAACGACCGCCGCACCGACATGACGATGGCGCGTTTCATCGAGGTCGTGCGCCGCAATTCCGTGGCCAGCCGCAACACCGCCGAGGCTTTCGTCAAGGAGATGCTGCACTACAACATCGCCGAATATATTTCGGCCAGCGGTGATGGCCGCGCCCATCCGTTGCGGGTCACGGCGGGCACGATAGAGACCTTCACCGGCTGGATTTACGCGCATCTGCGAACGCTCGACCGCATAGATGGCGCGAACCGGCTGGAAAACTTCCTCGAGCGACCCGAGATGCTGCCCATCCTGCAGCCTCTGATCGCCGATGGATTGCTGGCCAGCGGCGCAGTGCGGGAGCCTGGGCAGACCTTTTCATTGTTCATCTGGCTAAACAACGGCGGCATCGTCATGGACTGGCTGATGTCCGGTATCGATCCTGAGGATGTCCATCTCGACAGGATACCGACCGGCGTCATCTCGGTCAGGGAATTCGCCCACTGGCTGAAGCTCTCACGCACCCATCTGGCGCGCAAACTGTATGATGCCGAGGCGCTCGGCAGCATCGGCTGGATCGGCCAGCGCGGCCATTCCGTGATGTGGGTTTCGAGGGCTTTCTTCGACGAATACATGGCCGTCCAGGCAGCCAAGCTCGCCGTCGTCGACGAGGCCTTCGAAGCCTGTATCTCGGCTCTGAAGAATCGCTGACCGTCAAGACTCCGCCCGGCGCCGCCCAAGACCGGTACCCGCGCTGGCGGGCGCCGCGCAGGCGGTCAAGCTCGCCATCATCGACGCGGCTTTCGCCGCAAGCATGACGCAGGCGACGGGCCGACCGCTTCTATCCGGCCTTCAGGATCGCGGAAAAGCGCGGATCGAAGGCCCGGCTGATCGGCTCTGCCGCGGCGCCGACCGCGATCGCCCAGGGATCGGTGGTGCCCAGTTGCAGCCGTGGCAGGCGCCGGACCGGGCGATCCGCGATCGACGGCAGCAGCGGATGCATGGCCCGAAGCAGGAGCCGGGCGAGCGCCTCCGGCGCGCTGGAGGTGAGGATGACGGTTTGCGGATCGAAGATCGTTTCGATCAGATGCACGCTCCAGCGCAGGTCGGACGCGGCTCTTTCGACCCAGCCCATGACCCGCGGATCTTGCGCAAGCGCCAGTGCGCCAAGCGTCTCGTAAAGCCCCCTCTCGGTAGGGTCGAGGCCGAGATGCTGATAGAGCGAGGCCAGCGATGCACGGTGTTCGAGCGGCGTGGAACCGGGGCCGGCCGGCGAAAGCAGCGCCATGCCGACCTCGCCCGCATTGCCGTTGCCGCCGCTGTAGAGTTCGCCATTGAGGATCAGCCCGGCGGCTATGCCGTAACCGACATAAAGGCAGACGGCGTGGTCGACGCCATGCGCCGCGCCGACGATCCGCTCCGCCGTCGCGCAGGCGGCCGCATCGTTCTGCAGGCCGACATCGAGCCCGGTGCCGGCCGAAAGCGCCTCCACCAGCGGATATTGCTGCCAGGCGGGCATCATCCATTTGTTGTCGGGGTTCTTCAGCCCGAACGGTCCCGGCATGGCGACGCCCAGTCCGACCAGCCGCCGCTCGGACTGGACAAACAAGGAAGCCAGCTCGCGCCTGACGCGGTCGACCAGGCCGAGGATTATGTCCACGCCCTCTGAGGGCACGTCGAACGGCAGCCCCGCCTCGGCGCGTGCGATCACCTTGCCGACGAGATCGACCACCACCACGCGTGTCAAATGCCGGTCGATCTGCAGCCCGATGGCGAAAGCTCCCTCAGGGACCAGCCGGTAGGGCGTGAAAGGCTGTCCCCTGCCCTTGCGCACCGCATCCAGCGCCACGACCAGGCCATCGCGCTCGAGATCCTCGACGATGTTGGAGACCGCCTGCTTGGTAAGCTGCGTCGCCCGTGCCAGGTCGGCGCGCGAAAGCGCGCCGTTGAGCCGCAGCGCCTCGATCATGACGCGCCGGTTGTGGGCGCTCGTTCCCTCCTGGTTGGTGCCGCTTTTGGCGCGGATCGGGCTGATGTCGTGCACCGTCGTTTTCCCCTCTTGACTCCATTAAAGGATTGATCGACTAATTAAGTCAAGCGAATTGACTTAATAGGTGAGACCTCCGCGGTTTAAAAAAAGACGGCAAAAGCTTTGGAGCTCCGCCGCACGCCGTTGGGGATGGATCCGGTCAGATGCGAATTCGAGAAAGCGGCACAGCCTTGGCCGCCCACTCGCAGCCGTCGAAAATGGGAGAACGACAAATGCTGAAATCGATCGGTAAGACACTTCTGGGCGCGGTGTTCGTTGGCGGGCTGCTCGTCCCCCACGCCTTTGCTGAAACCACCTTGAACGCGCTCTTCATGGCGCAGGCCGCCTATAGCGAGGCCGACGTGCGCTCGATGACGGAGGCCTTCACCAAGGCTAATCCGGACATCAAGGTTAATCTCGAATTCGTTCCTTATGAAGGCCTGCACGACAAGACCGTGCTCGCCCAAGGATCCGGCGGCGGCTATGACGTGGTGCTGTTCGACGTCATCTGGCCGGCCGAATATGCGACCAACAAGGTGCTGGTCGACGTGTCGTCGAAGATCACCGATGACATGAAAAAGGGCGTTCTGCCCGGGGCCTGGACCACCGTCCAGTATGACGGCAAGTACTATGGCATGCCGTGGATCCTCGACACCAAATACCTGTTCTACAACAAGGAGATCCTGGAAAAGGCAGGTATCAAGGCGCCGCCGAAGACCTGGGAAGAGCTCGGCCAGCAGGCCAAGATCATTCAGGACAAGGGCTTGCTGAAGACGCCGATCGCCTGGAGCTGGTCGCAGGCCGAAGCCGCCATCTGCGACTATACCACGCTGGTCAGTGCCTATGGCGGCGACTTCCTCAAGGACGGCAAGCCCGACTTCCAGAACGGCGGCGGCCTCTCGGCGCTGAAATACATGGTCGACAGCTACAAGTCGGGCCTGACCAATCCGAACTCCAAGGAATTCCTGGAAGAGGATGTGCGCAAGGTATTCGAGAACGGCGACGCCGCTTTCGCGCTGAACTGGACCTACATGTACAACATGGCCAATGATCCGAAGGACTCCAAGGTCGCGGGCAAGGTCGGCGTCGTGCCGGCGCCGGGCGTTGCCGGCACCAGCGAGGTCTCGGCCGTCAACGGCTCGATGGGCCTTGGCGTCACGGCGGTGTCGAAGCACCCGGACGAAGCCTGGAAATATATCGAGTTCATGACCTCGCAGGCGACCCAGAACCAGTATGCCAAGCTGTCGCTGCCGATCTGGGCCTCGTCCTATGACGATCCGGCCGTCACCAAGGGCCAGGAAGAACTGATCGCCGCCGCCAAGCTCAGTCTTGCCGCGATGTATCCGCGCCCGACCACGCCGAAATACCAGCAGCTGTCGACGGCGCTGCAGCAGGCGATCCAGGAATCGCTGCTCGGCCAGGCGACGCCGGAAGACGCGCTCAAGACCGCTGCCGAAAACAGCGGCCTCTGATCTGGCGTTCCTCCACGCGGGCGGCCTCATCCACGAGCGCCGCCCGTGCTATTTCTAGAGCAATTCCAGGAAAAGTGTGAAGCGGTTTTCCGTCCGGAATTGCGTCAAAACAAAGAGATAGAGCGGTTCGCCGTTTCCGTGAAACGGGTGAACCGCTCTGACCGGATGACAGGAGAGAGGCGCTCTGATGTCGGGCACCTGGATGACGACTCGCGCGTGGCTGTTGATGCTGCCGCTTCTGATGATCATGGTGGCCGTCATCGGCTGGCCGTTGGTCGATACCGTCAGGCTTTCCTTCACCGACGCCCAGTTGGTCGGCACGGCGGGCAACTACGTCGGCTTCGACAACTACACCAAGATGCTGACCAGCTCGAACTTCACCCGCACGCTCTCGACCACCACCTGGTTCGCGGTTATCTCGGTCGCCGCCGAGATGGTGATCGGCGTGCTTGCGGCCCTCCTGCTCAATCAGGAATTCCGCGGCCGCGCCGTCTTGCGCGGCCTGATGATCCTGCCCTGGGCGCTGCCCACCGTCGTCAACGCGACGCTCTGGCGGCTGATCTACAATCCCGAATATGGCGCGCTGAACGCAGCGCTGACGCAGCTCCATATCATAGACGATTACCGCTCCTGGCTAGGCGAGCCGGGAACGGCTCTGGCGGCGCTGATCGTCGCCGACTGCTGGAAGAATTTCCCGCTGGTCGCGCTGATTGCGCTCGCCGCCCTGCAAGCCGTGCCGCGCGACATCACCGCCGCGGCACTCGTCGACGGCGCCGGCCCGCTCAACCGCTTCCGATTCGTCATCCTGCCCTATCTTGCAGGCCCGCTGATGGTGGCGCTGGTGCTGCGCACCATCGAGGCCTTCAAGGTCTTCGACATCATCTGGGTCATGACGCGCGGCGGCCCGGCCAACAGCACGCGCTCGCTGTCGATCCTCGTCTACCAGGAAGCCTTCTCCTTCCAGCGCGCCGGCTCCGGCGCCTCGCTGGCGCTGATCGTAACCCTGCTCGTCACCGTGCTGGCCGTCGCCTATGCGACGCTGGTCAAGAAGACCGCCGGGAGCGCGGCCTGATGGAACGCAAGAGCCCGGTCTTCACCGCCTTCGTCTACGTCTGCGCCCTCCTGCTTGCCGCCGTGATCCTGGCGCCGCTCGCCTGGCTCTTCGTCATGAGCATATCGCCGGCGGCCGACCTAGCCGCCAAGCCGCTGCGCTGGTGGCCGCAGGCGGCCGACTTCTCCCGTTACGCGCAGCTTCTGTCGAGGGCCGAGAACAGTGCCGGCGCCGCCTTCACCGCATCGCTGCGCAACAGCCTAGAGGTCGCCGCCATGGCGACGCTGGCAGCGATTGTCCTTGCCGTGCCGGCCGGCTGGGCCGTCTCGCGCACGCCTTCGGTCGGCTGGTCGCTGTCGATGGTGATCGCCACCTACATGCTGCCGCCGGTGGCGCTCTCCGTGCCGCTTTACATGGGCCTGTCCCATCTCGGCCTGCTCAACAATGTCTTCGGCTTGGCGCTGATCTATCTGACGATCCTCGCGCCTTTTACCACGTGGCTGATGAAATCGGGTTTCGATTCCATCCCGCGCGAGATCGAGGCCGCGGCGATGATCGACGGAGCGGGACTGCTCCAGACCTGGCGCATCATCACCTTGCCACTGGCCGCGCCCGTCGTGGCGACATCGGCGCTGTTTGCCGTGCTGCTTGCCTGGGACGAGTTCTTCTACGCCCTGCTCTTCACCTCGGACCAGCGGGCAAAGACGCTGACGGTCGCCATCGCCGATCTGGCCGGCGGCCGCGTCTCCGACTACGGACTGATCGCCACCGCCGGCGTTCTTGCGGCCTTGCCGCCCGTGCTGATCGGCCTCGTCATGCAACGCGCGCTGATCTCCGGCCTGACCAGCGGCGGTGTGAAAGGATAATCATGACCGCAGACAAACAACGGCCGACAGGCCTCCTTGCCATCGACCGCGAGATGGCGCGCCAGCATGAGGATGCGCTTGCCTCGTTCGCCAGCAATCAAGAAATAGCCGCCGAGATCGCTGCCTCGATCAACAAGAACGGCAGGCTCCTCCTGCTCGGCATGGGTGCCTCGCATGCCGTCGCCCGCGCCGTCGAGCCGCTCTATCGCGCGCACGGCATCGACGCCATCGCGCTGGCGCTGTCGGAGCAGCTCGGCCAGCCGCTGCCGCTGACCGGCAAGACGGTGATCGTCACCTCTCAATCCGGCGAAAGCGCCGAGGTCTTGCGCTGGTTTGCCGAGACCGGCGATCGCACGGAGACCTTCGGTCTGACGCTTGAGGCCGGCTCGTTTCTTGGCCGTACGGTGCCTTGCCTCGTCGGCGCCGGCGGTAGCGAGCTCGCCTTTGCCGCGACCCGCAGCCTGACCGTGACCTTCGCCCTGCATCTCGCCATCCTGACTGCGCTAGGCGACGATCCCGCCGGCGCGCTCGCCGGGCTCAAGGCGCCCCAGACGGTCGAGATCGATGCCGCGCTCGCGGCGCTGAGAATGGTCACGACCATCGTCACTTCCGGCCGCAAGCTTCAAGGCGTGGCCGAAGCCCTTGCGCTCGGCTTCACCGAACTGTCGCGCCTGCCTTGTTTCTCGCTCGAAGGCGGTCAGTTGCGCCACGGGCCGATGGAGATGCTGGGCCCAAGCATTGGCGTCGTGCTCTTCCGCGGCAACGACCCGACCGCCGACCTCGTCACCGCCATGGCCACTTCAGTGGTCGAGACCGGGGCGCCGCTGATCGTCTTCGACGCTTCGGGCAAACCGCCGGTCGCAGGCGCCGTCACATTAAGGTTCAAGCCCGCGTCAGGACTGGCGGCGATCTTCGCCATGCTGCCGGTGGCGCAACGCCTGATGATCGCCTTCGCCGATTCCCGCGTCGAGAACGCCGGAACGCCGGTGCGCACCACCAAGATCACCAGGAGCGAGTGATGCGGCCGCTCGCGGTGATCGGCAACGTCAACGTCGACCTGATCGTCGGGCCGGTCGCGCCATGGCCGAAGGCGGGCACGGAGACCGTCGTCGACCACGATGACCTGCGTGTCGGCGGCCAGGCCGGTAACACGGCGCTTGCCTGGCAGGCGCTGGGCATCGATTTCGAGATTGCCGCCAATCTTGGCGACGACCAGTTCGGGCGCTGGCTGCGCGAGGCATTCGGGGGCCGCGCCGCGAGATGGCCGGTCCACACGGAGGGCACGACGCTGTCGGTCGGCATGACCCATCCGGACGGCGAACGCACCTTCTTCACCACCCGCGGTCACCTGCCGCGCTTCAATCTCGACGACGTGCTTTCGGTTCTGGACGGCAAGCGGCTTTCGGGCGGCTACGCGCTGCTTTGCGGCTCCTTCCTGACCGACGACCTCACGCGCCAGTACGATGCTTTTTTCGATTGGGCGGAGGCACACCGCATCGCCGTCGCGCTCGACACCGGCTGGCCGATGGATGGCTGGACGGCGCAAAATTGTGCCGCGGCGCGCGCTTGGCTGTCGCGTTGCGAGCTTGCGCTCTTCAACGAGGTCGAGACGACGACGCTGGCGGGGTTGAAGAATCCCACGGACGCGGCACGCAAGATCCGCGACGGCATGAAAAAAGCCGCGACCGTGGTCGTCAAGCGCGGACCCGAGGGCGCGATCGCTATCGGCCCGGACGGCCAGATCATCGATGCGACCGCGCCACGCGTCAACGTCGTCGACACTATCGGCGCCGGCGATGTCTTCAACGGCGCCTTTCTGGCGGCGCTTGCTCGGGAGCACGCTCTGGCACGTTGCCTTGCAGCGGCTGTTCAGGTGGCATCGCGGGCCATTTCCACCCTGCCCCGCGATTATGGCGGGCCGATTTTCTTCGAGGAAGCCATCCATGAGCGCGCTTGAAATCCGCGATATCCGCAAGAATTACGGCAGCGTCGAAACGCTGAAAGGCATCGACATCGCGCTCGAGAACGGCGAGTTCCTGGTGCTGCTGGGCTCCTCCGGCTGTGGCAAGTCGACCTTGCTCAACATCATCGCTGGTCTTGCCGAGGCGACCAGCGGCGACGTGTTGATCGGCGGCCGGTCCGTGCTTGGCGTGCATCCGAAGAACCGCGACATCGCCATGGTCTTCCAGTCCTACGCGCTCTATCCGAACCTGACGGTGAGCCGCAACATCGGCTTCGGGCTGGAGATGCGCAAGGTTCCCGTCGCCGAGCGCGACAAGGCGGTGCGCGAGGCGGCGAAGCTTTTGCAAATCGAGAACCTGCTCGACCGCAAGCCCGGGCAGCTCTCCGGCGGCCAGCGCCAGCGCGTCGCCATCGGCCGGGCGTTGGTGCGCAAGCCGCAGGTCTTCCTGTTCGACGAACCGCTCTCCAACCTCGACGCCAAGCTGCGGCTCGAGATGCGCACCGAACTGAAGCGCCTGCATGAGATGCTGCGCACCACGG
Source organism: Mesorhizobium sp. CA15 (assembly GCF_020165215.1). Taxonomy (NCBI): domain Bacteria; kingdom Pseudomonadati; phylum Pseudomonadota; class Alphaproteobacteria; order Hyphomicrobiales; family Phyllobacteriaceae; genus Mesorhizobium; species Mesorhizobium sp. CA15. The sequence continues at coordinate 250,688 of NZ_JAIUHQ010000005.1, read as the reverse complement.
TCGTCTACGTCACCCACGACCAGATCGAGGCGATGACGCTGGCGACCCGCATCGCCGTCATGCGCGACGGTCGTGTCGAGCAGCTCGGCACGCCGGAAGAGATCTACAACCATCCGGCGACGCTCTATGTGGCAGGCTTCGTCGGCGCGCCTGCGATGAACATGCTGGAAGCTTTTGTCGAGGACGGCAAGCTCGCCATTGCCGGCACGGATGCGCGGCTGGCGCTGCCGGCGCACTACGCCAACGCAGGCCGCGACGGTGCTCAGGTCATTGTCGGGGTGAGGCCGGAAGCGCTCCGGCTGGGGCCGGGCAGCGGCGCCGATCTGTCACTGCCGGTCGAGATCGACGTCGTCGAACTGACCGGTCCCGAACAGGTCACCACGGCCCGGATCGGCGCGCAGAACTTGACGGCGACCTTGCCGCCGCGCGCCCGAGTCGCCAAGGGTCAGCCATGCGCGTTCGTCTTCGATGCGGACGCGCTCCGCCTCTTCGATCCGGCCACCGGCAAGGCTTTCTGAGCAATCGGCCGCCTTCCGCCTACACGATCTGGTCGATAGTCGGGCCGGGTCAGCTCGCGGGTGAGGGCTGACCCGTCGCTTCGTCCCTTAATCGATGTCGAACGACACGCCTTGCGCGAGCGGCAGCGCCTTGGAATAGTTCACCGTGTTGGTGGCGCGGCGCATATACGCCTTCCAGGCGTCCGAGCCGCTCTCGCGGCCGCCGCCCGTCTCCTTCTCGCCGCCGAAGGCGCCGCCGATCTCCGCGCCCGAAGTGCCGATATTGACGTTGGCGATGCCGCAATCCGAACCGTCGACGCCTAGGAAGCGCTCTGATTCCTGCAGGTCGCGCGTGAAGATCGACGATGACAGGCCGGCGCCCACGGCATTGTGCTGCTCCAGCGCCTCGTCGAAATCGGAGTATTTCATCACATAGAGGATCGGCGCGAAGGTCTCTTCCGTCACCGGCGAGACCTGGGCAGGCATCTCGACCAGTGCCGGATGCACATAATAGGCGTCCGGGTGGCCGTTCTCGACCCGCGTGCCGCCGGTCACCTTGCCGCCATGCGCTTCAGCCTCCTTCAATGCCTTCTGCATGTTGTCGAAGGCCGCCTTGTCGATCAGCGGACCGACCAGCGCCTTGTCCTCCAGCGGATTGCCGACCGAGACGGACTGATAGGCCTTCTTCAGCCGCGGCAAGAGCGCGTCATAGACGCTGTCATGCACGAACAGGCGCCGCAACGTGGTGCAACGTTGGCCGGCCGTGCCCATGGCGCCGAAGGCAATCGCCCGCAGCGCCATGTCGAGATCGGCGGTGGGCGTGACGATGCCGGCATTGTTGCCGCCGAGCTCAAGCACGGCGCGCGCAAAACGCCTGGCGAGCCTGGGGCCGACCTCGCGGCCCATGCGGGTCGAGCCGGTGGCCGAGACCAGCGGCACCTTCGGATGATCCACCAGCACCTCGCCGGCGGCGCGGTCGCCGATCAGCACCTGGAGCAGTCCTGCCGGCGCATCAGTGCCGAAACGCTTGGCGGCGCGCTTGAAGATCGCCTCGCAGGCAAGCGCCGTCAGCGGCGTCTTTTCCGACGGTTTCCACACCACCGCGTCGCCGCAGACGAAGGCCAGCGCCGAGTTCCAAGACCAAACGGCAACTGGGAAATTGAAGGCCGAGATCACCCCGACGACGCCGAGCGGATGCCAGGTCTCCATCATGCGGTGTCCGGGGCGCTCGGTGGCGATGGTGAGGCCATAGAGTTGCCGGGAAAGGCCGACGGCGAAATCGCAGATGTCGATCATCTCCTGGACTTCGCCCAGCCCCTCGGACGGGATCTTGCCGACCTCGATCGACACCAGCCGGCCAAGCTCGTCCTTATGCGCGCGCAACTCCTCGCCGAGCAGGCGCACCAGCTCGCCGCGCTTTGGCCCCGGCACCAGTCGCCAGGCCTGGAAGGCCTTGTGCGCGGCATCGATGGCCTTGCCGGCGTCGGCGGCCGAGATCGACTTCAGCGCCGCGATCTGTTCGCCCGTCACCGGGCTGCGCACGATGAGGTCGCCTCCGACAAGCGCCTCCCTGGCGACGCCCAGTTTCTCAAGAAGTGAAGCGGTTTCCTTCGCTAACGTCATTTTTGTCCCTTTCATATCCCGCCGCTCATGGGACGGGCGTGGAAGCCATGCGCCATGTCCGTGCCGTCGGGCACAGCCCGGCGCTTTCATGGCGTGGCATTACGCGTTTCGGGGGAAAACCGCTACCCCGGCATGGTCCAAGGCCGGATTGGGAAATTGGGCCAGACGGCGAAGCCGGATCAGCGCGCTTTTTGGAAGGAAGACTTCTCAGTGCTTTCCTTGATCAGCCGGTCGATATGCATGCGGATATGCGCCGCCTCGGCCGCGGTGTTGGCCAGGGCGATGGCGCGGTCGAAGGCGACACGCGCCTCGTCGTTGCGCCCAAGCTGCATCAGCAGCCCGCCCCTCAGCCCGAAGAAGTGGAAATAGCCCGACAGCCGCTCTTCCAGCGGCTCGATCATGGCAAGTGCGGCTTCCGGGCCGCGCACCTTGCTGACCGCGACGGCGCGGTTGAGCGTTACCACCGGCGACGGCTGCATCTGCTCCAACAGACCATAGAGCAGGTCGATCTCGGTCCAGTCGGTATCCTCGGCCGTCGCCGCCCGCGCATGCAGCGCCGCGATCGCCGCCTGCACCTGATAAGGGCCGGGCTTGCGGTGGCGCAGCGCCTTGTCGACCAGCGCTAAGCCCTCATCGATCATCTTGCGGCTCCAGAGCGAGCGGTCCTGGTCCTCGAGCAGCACGATCTCGCCGTCTTCATCGAAACGCGCCGGTGCCCGCGCATGCTGGAGAAGCAGCAGCGCCGTCAGCCCCATGATTTCAGGTTCCTGCTGGAACAGCCTGAGCAGCAGCCGGGCGAGCCGGATCGCCTCCTCGCACAGCGGCGCGCGAGCCGGCGCCTCGCCGCCATTGCTCGAATAGCCCTCGTTGAAGATCAGATAGACCATTGCGGAGACTGCGGCGAGCCGCTCCGAGCGCTCAACCGCGCCCGGCGTCTCGAACGGCACGCCGGCATCGGCAATGCGCGCCTTGGCGCGGGTGATGCGCTGTTCCATGGCGCTCTCGCCGACGAGAAAGGCGCGCGCGATCTGCTTGACGGTGAGGCCGGACACGATGCGCAGCGCCACCGCGATCTGCTGCGTCGCCGGCAAATCCGGATGGCAGCAGATGAACAGAAGCCGCAGGATATCGTCGCGATAATGCGCACCGTCCAGCCGCTCGGCCATATCGCCTTCGGCATCCTCGAGATCGGAAATCTGGTCCTCTTCCGGCATCGGCGCCTGCTTGGCGCGCTTGCGCACGGCGTCGATGCCGCTATTGCGTCCAACGAAGATCAGCCAAGCCGCGGGATCGCGTGGCGGCCCGTTCTTCGGCCAGTTGTTGAGCGCCCTCAGGCACGCGTCCTGGAAAGCCTCTTCCGCGGCGTCGAGGTCGCGGAAGTAGCGCAGCAGCGCGCCCATCGCCTGTGGGCGGGCATTGCTGATCGCGGCGTTTATCCAGGCGAGTTCCGTCATACCGCGACCTTTGTCGGATTGAAGACCGAAACCGGCCGGATCTCGTAGGAACCGCCGCTCGGATTGACTTCGGAAAGCTCGCGCGCGAATTCGACGGCTTCGTCGAGATCGTTGCATTCGAGCGTGTAGAAGCCCAGGAATTGTTCCTTGGTCTCGGCGAATGGGCCGTCGAGCACGATCGATTCCCCCTTGACCTTTCGCAGCGTCGTGGCCGCCGTCGTCGGCAACAGGCGCGCCACCGGCCCCAGCCGGCCCGCCTTGGCGTATTTGTCCTGCACGTTGAGGAGCTTTGCCATGACCTCGTCGTCCTGTTCCTTGCTCCAGGAGCAGACGACGTCTTCGGAGGCGTAGCAGAGGATGGCGTAAAGCATGGCAGGTCCTTTCCGTATCAAAGGACGCGACACTAGGACCCTTCCCGACACCAGGTCGATAAAAAAATTTATCGAGGGATCACTGACTTGACGATCTCCGCAACCGCCTGTCAGGCGCCGCGCGCCTGCAGCCATCTGAGCACCAGCGTTTCTTCCTCGTCGAGGCCGGATATGAGGCGCTTATGTTTATTGGCTTCGGCCATTTCGTCGAGCAGGCGCCCGTTGCTCCACGCCTCGAACACCAGCGGGTGGATGTAGCATTTGCGACAGACGGCACGGGTGTTGCCCAACCGCTCGGCGACCTTGTCGACGACGCTGTTGATGACCCGGTTTTGCTGCGTTTTGCTTTCCGGCAGCTCGGTCCCGGCAAACAGCGACGCTGCATGGATCGTGCCGCCCCAGGTGCGGAAATGCTTTGAGCTGAATTCAGCGCCGGATGCCTCGCGAATATAGCGGTTGACGTCCTCCGAGCGCACCGGCCGCCGGTCGCCGTCCTCGTCGAGATATTGGAACAGCTTCTGTCCCGGCAGATCCTGGGCGCCGCGCACGACCTTGGCGATGCGGCGATCGGCCAGCTTCAGCTTCCATTCCTTGCCCGATTTGCCCTTGAAGGCGAAGCGCAGGCTTGATCCGGTGATCTCGACATGGCGGTCGCGCAGCGTGGTCAGTCCGAAGCTCTTGTTGTCGCGCGCATAGGCCGCGTTGCCGATGCGGATCATGGTGTTGTCGAGCAACCAAACCACAGAGGCGACGACGCGCTCCATCGGCAGCCCGTGGCGGCGCAGATCGGCATCGATCTGCCGCCTGAGAGTGGGCAGGCTTTCGGCGAAAGCAACGAGGCTGGAATATTTGACGCCATCGCGTTCCTCAGTCCATTGCGGATGATAACGGTACTGCTTGCGGCCCCGCTGATCCCGGCCTGTTGCCTGGATGTGGCCGTCCGGATCGGGTGATATCCATACATCCGTCCAGGCCGGCGGAATGACGATCGCCTTGATGCGGGCAAGTGTCTCCGCGCTGACCTTGCGCCCGTTCGGACCGACATAGGAAAATCCCTTGCCTTTTCTCAATCGTCGGACGCCGGGATCGGTGTCGCTGACATAGCTGAGCGACGCGCGCTCGGCCGAATCCTGCGCACCGTCTTTCCGGCTTCGGTCCTCGCCTGCCGGCCGGTCGACGCAGGATCGCGATTGTTGCAGCATGATGGCTCCACGGAAGTTCCCGTAGATAAGCCGCGTAACCGGCGGCTGGTTCCGAAACAGCTTTCAGTCCCGCCGCATGGCGGAGAGATCCGCCATCCAGAGCCCGCCGTCGTCGGCATGAGCGGGAACGTACTCTCGCCCGGCCGGCACGGCCTCGAGAACCAATCCCGACTCGTCCGCCAGATAGTCGTAGCCGATCTGCTGCAGCCGGCGATCCGGGTCGAGGCAATTGTAGAGGTCGCGACGCGCTGCGCGCCGCTTTGGCTCGATCATCTTCAAATGATAAAGATTGAGACCGCTATCCTCGAGCCTGAAGCCGATATCGTCGGGAAACCAGGCGCCGTGCAGATCTTTCGATCGATAACGGTCAGGGGGATAGGCGGCAAAAAGCCTGTGCTGCATCTTCTGGCCCCAGCGACCGTCGATCCTGTAGCTGGCCGGCGTATACAGTTCCCGACAGCGGAACCCCCAGGCGATGCGCCTGGACCCGCTGGTCAGGCGGCCGATCCGGCCGGCAACGGCTTGTTCCAGCCTTTCATCAGGATCCATGGCCAGAACCCAATCGGCGCCGGCCTCATGGGCCGCGGCGATAAGCGCACGCCGCCTCTGCGGCTCGCTGCTGAAAAGCCCCTCCGAGGCGCGGTCGTCATAGGCGATCCAGCCGTCGACGACAGGCTCGAGATTGGCGATAAGGTCGGGCACGAGATGCTGATCGTAGCGGTAGCTGAAAACGGCGACGATTTTGCGCTGTGACCAAAACCATCGGCCGCGCCGCCGGCGCGGCGGCTTCATCTCGATGGTGATCATCGCCGGTCCTCCGTCGTGTCGCCATGCCGGGCGCCGGCGGACGCCCCCAGCGATTTGGCGAACAATGCCAGCCACACGATCGGCAGCGACAGCCTTGCGAAGGTCCTGTCCTTGCCGGACAACCCCTCCTTGATCAGCTTGCCTACATTGCGCCGGTCGCGGAACACCTTTCGGAACGGACGCATCGGTTTTCCGGTGTCGAGGGACCGGAGATAGGCGCCATAGCGGCGCCCGCGGCGATACTGGTCGGCAAGCAAGCCGGACAAGCTCATCTCGTTGCGGTGAACGGTCAGGACCCTCGGTTCCCAGACCGGCCGCAGAGCCTCCGGCAGTCTGGCCATGAATTCGGTGTCTTCTCCGGACTTCAGCCCCTCGTCGAACGCTCCATATCGCTCGAACAGCTTCCGGTCGAACGAAACGCCGTAGCACTGCGCCTTCCCGGCCGGGAGACCGGGCAGGCGTCGCATATAGGTGACGAGATGCGCCGCGCAGGCGACTAGATTGCGCGGATGGCTGTTGAGGACGGCGCTCGCCACAGCCGCGGCGCCCTCCCGGTGACGCTGCAGCCGGATTTCGGCCCATTGTGGACAGGCCAGGCAATCATCCGCGAGAAAGGCGATGAACGGAGCCTGCGTTGCAGCGATGCCGCGATTTCGCGCGGCCCCGGCAAACAACCGCTCCTCGACATCGATGACAGTTACGCCGATGCCGCAATCGGCAAGCAGCGACATGGCGTTGCCGCCGCCGGAATTCACCACCACGATCTCGAGCGGAACATTCTGGTCGAGCACCGACCTTACCGCAGCCGCCAGTGAGGCGGGTGCCCGCAAACCAATCACCACGACCGCGAGATCCGGCCTTGCGGCCATCAGGCGCGTTGCAATTGGGCGGCCGGCGCCGAGAACCGGCGCCGCAACGCGATCTTCAGCCGATAGCGCATGCACCGCCAGACAGCCGCGCCCGTCCGTGGCGCAGCTTCGGCCACGCTGAGGAATCTTCCCGCCATATCGAAATCGCCGCGCGCATAATGAACGCGCGCAATCTTCAAGGCGACGAGGCCTTCCCTGGTCTTGAGCGACCGCTCCGCGATGCCGCAGGACCGGAGCCGGCGCAGCGCCAGGCGCCATTCGAGAAAGCAAGCGGCGGGCCTGATCGTGAAACGGTCGTCGGAACGCTCCGCCGAGACGAAATAGATGAAGATCGGTCGCGTCAGGACCGCAAGCGAGGCTTTGGCCATCAGGCGCGCCCAAAACAGCGTGTCCTCGTCATAGGCGAGCCCGGTGGGGAACCTCGTGTCGCCGACAACCCGCCGCGACACCAGCGCGCTGCCGACTGCGATCGACCGTATCCGCCCTTCGAGATAGGCGCAGGCATTGGCCGGTCCGCTCTTCGTGTAGCCGCCCGGCAGCTTGGTCGACCGCTCCTCGCCGCCGACCTGTCGGCGGTAGGCGCCGACCACCATGTCCGCTCCTCGATCCCCTACGGCCTTGGCCAGCAGTGCGCGCAGGCCGCCTTCGAGATGAATATCGTCGGCATCCATCAGATAGATCCAGGGAAAGCGGGCCTGCTCCAGAGCCAGATTCCTGGAGCCGCCGGCGTCACGGCAGCTCGATTTGACGACGCGCAGCGGCAACCCGCACTGCAAGGACAAATCCGACGCGACGGCCGCGGTGGCGTCGGACGACGAATCGTCAACCAGCAGCACCTCGCCGATAACTTCTTTTTCCGAAACCAGTGAAGCGAGCGTCCGGGCAATCGTCCGAGCCGCATCATGTGCTGGTATGATGACGCTTACCGCTTCCAAATCTATCTCCGCGCGCCACGCCCACGCAGGCGCGCGCCCCCGTCAATCCCGTGCCCAGGATACTGACGGCAGGCGCATTTGAGAAGCGCCCACGGGCAATCGGGTTGTCGTTACACCTTTTCGACGACGACCGGAATGACGTCGACCGCTTGCTCGCCGACCTGGCCGCCGGTGGTCTTCAACACGCCGACGATCGGCGCGACGTCGGAATAGTCGCGGCCGTAGCCGACCGTGATATGGTCGTTGCTCGCCCTTATGCCGTTGGTCGGGTCGAACTCCTGCCAGCCGGCATCGCGTCCGCACCAGGCCTTGACCCAGGCATGCATGGCATCGGCGCCCTCGAGCCGAGGCTTGCCCTTGGGCGGGATCGTGCGCAAAAAGCCGCTGACATAACCGGCGGGAATGCCAAGCCCGCGCAGGCCGGCGATCATGATATGCGAGAAATCCTGGCAGACGCCGCGTTTCAGCGCGAAGGCGTCGCTTGCCCGCGTCTGCACCGTGGTTGCCTTGCCGTCATAGGTGAAATCGCGATGGATGCGGTTGCAGAGATCGGCCGCCGTTGCCACCGCCGAGCCGGCCAGGCTTTCCCGCGCATAGGCCGTGATCGCCGCATCGATGCCGGCATGGTCGCTGGCGGCGAGGAAATGATGCGGCGCGGACGGCAATAGCGAGCGTACCAGATCGAGCTCCGACCTCAGCCCGCTTATATCGGGCGAGACATCGAGACCTGGCTCGGGCCGCGAGACAGACACGCGCGCGCTCATGCGGATGTCGAGCGTCTCATGCGCGTCGCGAAAAGCGATCGAGGTGACGTTGTTCCCGAAGAAATCGGAAAAATCGGCACGCTCGGCCGGCGACGGCTGGAACGACAGCGAGGCGGCGATCACGCGCTGCACTCCGGCGATCGTCTGCGGCATGACGCGCACCTGGTGCCGTCCGCCACCGGCGGCAGCGGCGTAGTCGTAATGCAAATGGAGTTTGATGTCGTAGAGCATTAGGGCAATTCCAGCAAAAAAGCGCAGCCGTTGGGCTCGGCGGCTTCGCCGTAGCCTTGCGTCCGGAATTGCGCAAAAACAGAGAGATAGAGCATTGAAGGCGATCCTTTTCGCTGGAAATGCTCTAACCGAAATAGGCCTTGGAGAGGCTGTTGTAGAGATCGCCGATCTCGCCGGCGAGGTCGTCGAGCGCCTTGGCGCTCATGTCCGATGGCTCCATGACGGCTATTGCCGTGTTGAGCCGCAGGATCTCCTTGGCGGCGGGTGACATGTGCCCCTCGCCGCCGATCGAAGGCAGCATGCCGATCTCGGCCTTCAGCCGCTCCAGCTGGAACAAGATCGAGCGAGGATTGAGCGGGTCGAGCGCGAGCAGGTCGATAACCGTGTGCCGCCCGGCCTGCACCGGATATTGCCGGCGATGGGTCATGACGCTGTCGCCGATCTCCAGCATCATGTCCAGCGCCCCTTCCGGCGCCTCATTCCTTGTCAGCTGGCTGAGCGTGCGCGCGATCTGGATGCCGCGTTCCAGCCTGCGGCCGATCTCCAGGAAGCGCCAGCCGGTGAAGCGGTACATGTTCTCGTGCAGCAGGCCGGAAAAGCCGGCAAGCTTGCGCAGCATCACCGTCATCGCCCGCGTCGCGTCGTCTCCGGGCGCGACCGTCTCCGCGAATTTGTGGATGGTCTTGGACAGATCCTTCAGCGCCAGCCAGCCATCGGGAGAGAAGCGGTCGCGAATCTGGCCGGCGCTGTAGACCGCGCTGTCCAAAGTGCCGATTAACCCCGGTGGTATCGCCGTTTCGACGTCGATGCCGAACGGTTCCAGATAGTCCCTGATATCGGCGAGCAGCGGCATATCCGGATCGGACGTCTCGGCAAGCCGCACGTGATAGGCGCGCAGCACGCGCACCGTGTCTTCGGAGCGCTCGATATAGCGTCCGAGCCAGGTCAGGTTCTCGGCCGCGCGGCTGGGCAGGCTGCCCGGCATGGTGCGGGTGAAGCCGTCATGCTCCTGCGGCAACAATGTCTCGCGCTCGACCGGCCTGTCGCTGACCACCCAGACATCCGCCGCCTGGCCGCCGCGCTGCATGGCAATCGCAGTCGGGTCGAGCGAAAATCCGACACGGGCGAAGCCGCCGGGCATCACCGTCCAGCCTTCCGGCGTGCGCGCCAGATAGACGCGCAGGCTGGCAGGCCGCGGCTCCAGCAAGCCGTCGACGAACACCGGCGTGGTCGACAGCGTCACGGCTTCCTGGCCGACGAAGCCGGCGCCGTCCGCCTCGATGCGCGCGATGAGCTCGGCCCGCTCGCCGGCCGAAAGGGACGATCCGAGCCGGGTCGCGCCATCGTCCTCGAAGGCAAGCCGGGTCGAGAGCGCCGGGCCGACCACCATGCGGTCGATATTGGCCAGCACATGCGCGCGCTCCGCCTCTTGCCCGCACCACCAGGTGGCGATGCTCGGCAGCTTGAGATTGTCACCTTGCAGTTCTCGCGCGATCCTGGGCAGGAACGACAGCAATGCCCGCGTCTCCATCAGGCCCGAACCCAGCGCATTGACGGCCGATACGGAGCCGCGCCGGATTGCCTCGACCAATCCCGGTGTGCCGATCTGCGAGTCCGGCCTGAGCTCCAGCGGATCGGCGAAAGCGGCATCGAGCCTCCGCCACAGGACGCCGATCGGCATCAGGCCGGAAACGGTTCGCACCATCAGCCTGCCGCCGGAAACGGTCAGGTCCTCGCCCTCGAGCAGCATGATGCCCAGATAGCGGGCGATATAGGCGTGCTCGTAATAGGTTTCGTTGAGCGGTCCCGGCGTCAGGATGGCGACGCGGCCGCCCGACTCCCTTGCCATAGCGTTCAGCGCGTCGCGGAAGCGGCGGAAAAAGCCGGCAAGCCGATGCACATGCATCTCGCCATAGATATCCGACAGCGCACGCGTTGTGGCGACGCGGTTCTCCAGCGCGAAGCCTGCGCCCGACGGCGCCTGGGTGCGATCGCCCAGCACCCACCAGCGGCCGTCCGGGCCACGGCCGAGCTCGAAGGCGACCATATGCAGAAAATGCCCGTTGGCCGGCCGGACGCCGGCTATCGGGCGCAGATATTCCGGGCTGGCTGCAATCAGGCCGGCCGGCAGAATGCCTTTCTCGACCAACCGGTTCGGCCCGTAAATGTCGGACAGGATCGCCTCGAACAGGTCGGCGCGCTGGACGAGGCCGGCGCTGATCTCGGCCCATTCCTTCTCGTCGATCAGCAGCGGGACATGCGCGAGCGGCCACTCCCGCTCATTGGCGCCAGCCTGCTCATAGACACGGTAATAGACGCCGGCATCGCGCAGATACTGGTCGGCGCGGGCAAACCGCTGCCCGAGCCGATCCGCCCCGAGATCGTCGAGCGCGTCGATGAAGGAGCGCCAGGCCGGGCGCGGGCTGCCGGCCGCGTCGACCATCTCGTCGACGACGCCTTCGATCGGTCGGTAGCGTTCCAGCAGGCTCGGCGCCCGCGGCCTGCCGCCCGCCCGTCTCTGATTCCCCTTGGCCATTGTCGATCAGAATCTCGCCGGCTGCCTGAGGTCAAGGGTCATGGGGAACTCTTCAGCAGCTTCTTCGTCACGCAGCACATAGCCGCCCGGCGTGTGGCCGCGCGGTTCGAACCGGGCAAGCCGTCGCGCCTCGGCCTCGTTGCCGTTGACTGGGAAGGTGTCGTAGTTGCGGCCGCCCGGATGCGCGACATGGTAGACGCAGCCGCCGACCGAGCGGCCCGACCAGCGGTCATAGATGTCGAAGACCAGCGGCGTGTTGACCGGCAGCGCCGGATGCAGGCCCGACGCCGGCTGCCAGGCCTTGAAGCGAACGCCGGCCACGGCGACCTCGCGATTGTCGGTGACCTTCATCGGCACGAGGCGGCCGTTGCAGACGATGGCGTGACGCTCCGGATTGAGGCCTTCGGTTCGCACCTGCAGCCGCTCGACCGAGGAATCGACGAAGCGGACCGTGCCGCCGATAGCGCCCTGCTCGCCCATCACATGCCACGGCTCCAGCGCCTGCCTCAACTCCAGCTTGACGCCGGCATGTTGGACCTCGCCGCAGAACGGGAAACGGAATTCGAGCTGGGCCGCGAACCATTCGGGGCGGAAATCGAAGCCGTTCAGCTTCAGATCCTCCAGCACGTCGAGGAAATCCGCCCAGACGTAGTGCGGCAGCATGAAACGGTCGTGCAGCGAGGTGCCCCAGCGCACGAAGCGTCCGTCGAGCGGGTTCCTCCAGGCGCGGGCGACGATCGCGCGGACCAGCAATTGCTGCGCGAGGCTCATGCGCGCATTGGGCGGCATCTCGAAGCCGCGGAACTCGACCAGCCCGAGCCGGCCGGTCGGGCCATCCGGCGAGAACAGTTTGTCGATGCAGATTTCCGAACGGTGCGTATTGCCGGTCACGTCGGTCAAGAGATTGCGGAACAGCCGGTCGACCAGCCACGGCAAGGGCGCCTCGCCCGTCTCGGGATGCGGCACCTGCGCCAGCGCGATCTCGAGCTCATAGAGCGAATCGTGCCGCGCCTCGTCGATGCGCGGCGCCTGGCTGGTCGGGCCGATGAACAGGCCCGAAAACAGGTAGGACAGGGACGGATGCCGCTGCCATTGCAGCACCAGGCTCTTCAGAAGGTCTGGCCGGCGCAGGAACGGGCTGTCATTGGGCGTCGCGCCGCCGACCACGACATGATTGCCGCCGCCGGTGCCGGTGTGGCGGCCGTCGATCATGAACTTGTCGGTACCGAGCCGCGACTGCCGCGCTTCCTCGTAAATGGCTGTGGTTGTCGTGACACATTCCTGCCAGTTGGCGGCCGGGTGGATGTTGACCTCGATCACGCCTGGATCCGGCGCGACGCGGATGACGTTGAGGCGCGGGTCGTGCGGCGGAGCATAGCCCTCGATATGCACCGGCAACCCGATGGCCTTGGCAGCATTTTCCGCCGCCGCCACCAGTTCGAGATAATCCTCCAGCGCCTCGACCGGCGGCATGAACACACAGAGCCTGCCGTCGCGCGGCTCGACGGTGAGTGCGGTCCGCACCGCGCCGCCGATCTCGGTCAGTCGCTGCTCGACCCGGTCCTGCTGGGCCGTGGCGGCAGTGAAGGAGGCCTCAGCCTGCTGACGCGCCATTTCGTCCGCGCCGCCGGCCGGAGCTTCCGGCAGGATTTCGGCGCGCGCCGGCAGCGGGCCACGCGGCACTGAGGGGTCGACGGGCATGATGTAAGGGAATTGCGCCGGCGGAACATAGGGCAACGTACCGAGCGGCAAGCGGTAGCCGACTGGAGAGTCGCCCGGCACCAGAAACAGGCGCCCGCGCCTGGTCTTCCATTTTTCCGAGCGCCAGCGCTGTCCAGCGGCCTGGCTGTTCCAGCGCTGCACCGGCAGCACATAGCCTGACGGCTTAGTCAGGCCGCGCTCGAAGACGCGCGCCATGCGACTGCGCTCTTCCGGGTCCTCCAGCTTCGAATTGGACGGATCGACATTGTCCGGCAGCTTGCCTTCCTTGAGCAGCCACTCGCCCGGATCCTCATAGGCCTCGCCGACCATCGCCTTGTCGATGCCAAGCTCGCCGGCGATCGCCGTGAGCAGGCTTTCGGCCTGTTCGGGTCCGATGGCGGCGCTGCTCGTCTCGCGCGCGATCAGCGACGGATCGCGCCAGATCGGCTCGCCATCGGTGCGCCAGTAGAGCGAGAAGGTCCAGCGTGGCAGGCTCTCGCCCGGATACCACTTGCCCTGGCCGTAATGCAGGAAGCCGCCCGGCGCAAAGCGCTCGCGCAGCCGGCGGATGAGCTGGTCCGCCTTGTCGCGTTTGGTCGGACCGACGGCCGCCGTGTTCCATTCCGCGGATTCGAAATCGTCGATCGACACGAACGTCGGCTCGCCGCCCATGGTGAGCCGCACGTCGCCGTCTTTCAGCACCGCGTCGACCTTTTCGCCCAGTCGATCGAGCGCCTCCCAGCTTTCGTCCGAAAATGGCTTGGTGATGCGCGGATGCTCGGCGATGCGGTCGACCCGCATGTCGAAGTGGAAATCGACATTGGCGAAGCTCGCCATGCCAGAGATCGGCGCGGCATTGCGGAAATGCGGCGTCGCGGCAAGCGGCACATGGCTTTCGCCGGTGAGCAGGCCGGAGGTCGGGTCGAAGCCGATCCAGCCGGCGCCCGGAATATAGACCTCGCACCAGGCATGCAGGTCGGTGAAGTCGACAGCGGTCCCCGGCGGTCCGTCGAGCGAGACGAGATCCGGCTTCAACTGGATCAAATAGCCGGAGACGAAGCGCGCGGCGACGCCCAGATTGCGCAGGATCTGCACCAGAAGCCAGCTCGAATCCCGGCACGAGCCCTTGCCGGCGGCTAATGTCTCCTCGGGCGAATAAACGCCCGTCTCCATGCGCACGATATAGGCGATCTCGCGCTGCAACCTTGCATTGAGGCCGACCAGGAAATTGACGGTATTTGTCGGGCTGCGGTCGATCGTCCGAAGGAATGCCGTCAACAGCGGCCCGGCCGGCTCCGGCGCGCGGTAGATGGCGAGGTCTTCCCTGATCTCCTCCGGATAGTCGAAAGGGAAAATCTCGGCGCTTTCCTCAATGAAGAAGTCGAATGGGTTATAGACCGTCATGTCGGCGACGAGGTCGACCTCGATCTTCAATTCCGTCACCGGCTCCGGGAAGACGAAGCGGGCGAGGAAGTTGCCGTAGGGATCCTGCTGCAGGTTGACGAAGTGGTTTGCCGGCTCGACCTTCAGCGAATGGCTGAGCACCTTGGTGCGCGAGTGCGGCGCCGGCTGCAGCCTGATCACCTGGGGACCGAGCACCACCGGCCGGTCATATTTGTAATGGGTCAGGTGATGAACGGCTGCCTGAATTGCCATGGTGCCCCGGAGTTCGGCGTTTCAATTCGCCGAACCCTGACATAGATGCTGGCCATTCTCCAAGCAGAGATGTTGCGTTGCACCTAATTTAAGCAGCCTTACCGGCTTAGAAAAACGCCTGGATCCCCGTCTGCGCCCTTCCGAGGATCAGCGCATGCACATCATGCGTCCCTTCGTAGGTGTTGACCGTCTCCAGGTTCTGCGCGTGGCGCATCACGTGATAGCCGATCTGGATGCCGTTGCCGCCATGCATGTCGCGGGCCTGGCGGGCGATGTCGAGCGCCTTGCCGCAATTGTTGCGCTTGACGATCGAGATCATTTCCGGCGCCATCTTGCCTTCGTCCATCAGCCGGCCGACGCGCAGCGAGCCCTGCAGTCCGAGCGCGATCTCGGTCTGCATGTCGGCGAGCTTCTTCTGGAACAATTGCGTGCCGGCGAGCGGCTTGCCAAACTGTTTTCTGTCGAGGCCGTATTGCCGCGCCCGGTGCCAGCAATCCTCGGCCGCGCCCATCGCTCCCCAGGAGATGCCGTAGCGCGCCCGGTTGAGGCAGCCGAACGGACCGCCGAGGCCCTTGGCGTTGGGCAGCAACGCGTCTTCGCCGACCTCGACGCCTTCCAGCACCACCTCGCCGGTGATTGACGCCCGCAACGACAACTTGCCGCCGATCTTCGGCGCCGACAGTCCCTTCATGCCCTTTTCCAGTACGAAGCCGCGGATCTCATCCTTGCCGCTGTCGCCCTTCAGCTTCGCCCACACGACGAAGACGTCGGCGATCGGCGCGTTCGAGATCCACATCTTGGAGCCGGAGAGCCTGTAGCCGTTCGCGGTCTTCTCGGCGCGCGTCTTCATGCCGCCCGGATCGGAGCCGGCGTCCGGCTCGGTGAGCCCGAAACAGCCGATCCATTCGCCCGACGCCAGCTTCGGCAGGTATTTCTTGCGTTGCACTTCCGAGCCATAGGCATGGATCGGATACATGACCAGCGAGGATTGCACGCTCATCATCGAGCGGTAGCCTGAGTCGATGCGCTCGACTTCGCGCGCCACCAGGCCGTAAGTCACATAGTTGGCGCCCAGCCCGCCATATTCTTCCGGAATGGTGATGCCGAGCAGGCCCGCTTCGCCCATCTCGCGGAAGATCGACGGGTCGGTCTTCTCGTCGGCATAGGCTTCCTCGATTCGCGGCGCCAGCTTGTCGGCGGCGAAGGCGGCAGCGCCGTCGCGCACCATGCGCTCGTCCTCGGAAAGCTGGTCCTCGATCAGGAAAGGATCGTTCCACACGAAGGCGTTCTTCTCGGCGGCCATGGCCTCGATCTCCCGACATATTGTTGAGATGGCCGGCTTATCGGACTCCGCGTGCAAAAAATCAAACGAAATTGCATCACGGATCAATGAGCGTTAGTAATGAATCATGAATGTCCAGCGCCGCCTTCTACCCAACACCGCCGCCCTCGCCGCCTTCGAAGCGGTTGCGCGTCTCGGCTCCTTCACCGCCGCCGCGCGTGAGCTCGACCTGACACAAGGGGCTGTCAGCCGGCAGATCAGCCTCCTAGAAGAGCAATTCGGTCGCCGGCTGTTCGAACGCGACAGCCGCAACGTCCGGCTGTCGCCGCCCGGCGAGATCTATGCCGAAGCGGTGCGCTCGGCGCTTGGCCAATTGCGCGACGCAGCACTTGGATTGATGAGCAATCGGCATAGCGGCGTTCTCAACCTGGCCATCCTGCCGACCTTCGGCACACGCTGGCTGATGCCGCTGATCCCGGATTTCGTCGCCCGCCATCCCGACATCACCATCAACTTCGCCACCCGCATCGGACGCTTCGACTTCGCCCGCGAACGGCTCGACGCCGCGATCCATCACGGCATGCCCGACTGGCCGGAGGCCGACTGCACGCTCTTGACGCGCGAGACCGTCATGCCGGTGGTTTCGCCCGAATTCCTCGCCACCCGCGCCATCGTGACGCCGGCCGATATCAGCCGTCTGCCGCTGCTGCACATGGCGACCCGCCCCGGCGCCTGGAGCGAATGGTTCGAGCATCAGGGGCTCGAGCCCCCGACCGGGCCCGGCATGCAGTTCGAGCAGTTCGGCACGGTCGCGCAGGCTTGCATGGCCGGCCTCGGCGTGGCGCTGCTGCCGGAAATCCTGATTGCCGGCGAATTGCAGCGCGGCCAGCTGGTGCCGGCGCCGGGCACGCCGATGCAAAGCCACAGCGCCTATTACCTCGTCGTGCCGCACGACAAGCGCGGCCACCCGCCGGTCGCCAGCTTTCGCGACTGGCTGCTGGGCCAGATCGGCAAGGAGCCAGCTGTCCTGGCGTGGTAGCTATTTGCGCTTCATCGCCTCGGCGAGCGCCGCACCGAGCGCGCCCTGCGACGGCCGCTCCGGCTGGCGCTGCGGCGCTGGCGAGCGCGGCGCCGGCTTGCTGCCGCCGTGATCGCGCTGGCCGCCACGGGGCGCCCCGCCCTCGCCGCCATCCTTGCGCATTGAAAGCCCGATGCGCTTGCGCTTAATGTCGACATCGACGACCCGCACCTTCACGACATCGCCGGCCTTCACCACTTCATGCGCGTCCTTGATGAAGCGGTCGGCCAGTTGCGAGACATGCACCAGCCCATCCTGGTGCACGCCAATATCGACGAAAGCGCCGAAGGCGGCGACATTGGTAACGGTGCCTTCGAGCAGCATGCCCGGCTTCAAATCCTTGATGTCGTCGACACCCTCGGCAAAGGTCGCCGTCTTGAAGCCGGGGCGCGGGTCGCGTCCGGGCTTTTCCAGTTCGGCGATGATGTCGCGCACCGTCGGCAGGCCGAACCGCTCGTCGACGAAGACGCGCGGGTCAAGGGCCTTCAGCGCGGCGCTGTCGCCCATCAGCGCGCGCACGTCGCGGCCGCAAGCGGCGACGATTTTCTTCGCCACGCCATAGGCTTCCGGATGCACCGATGACGCGTCGAGCGGCTCTGTCCCGTTCGGTATGCGCAGAAAACCGGCGCTTTGCTCGAACGCGCGCGGCCCGAGCCGCGCCACCTTGAGCAGGTCCTTGCGGGTGGCAAACGGCCCGGCCGCGTCGCGATGCGCAACGATCGCCTCGGCGAGCGACGGCCCAAGACCCGACACGCGCGCCAAAAGCGGCGCCGAGGCCGTGTTGAGGTCGACACCGACAGCGTTCACCGCATCCTCGACCACCGCCTCCAGCGAACGGCCGAGCCGGTATTGGTCGACATCATGCTGGTACTGCCCGACGCCGATCGATTTCGGCTCGATCTTGACCAGCTCGGCCAACGGATCCTGCAGGCGCCTCGCGATCGACACCGCGCCGCGCAGCGAGACATCGAGGCCCGGGAATTCCGCCGCTGCCGTCGCCGAGGCCGAATAGACTGAGGCACCAGCCTCGCTGACGATCACCTTGAGAGGCTTCGGCCCGGCACCTGCCGGCAGGTCCGAAAGCATGTCGGCAACCAGCTTCTCGGTCTCGCGGCTGCCGGTACCGTTGCCGATCGAGATCAGCTCGACCTTGTGCTGGCGGATGAGGGCGGCGAGCTCGGCCTGCGTGCCGCGCACATCGTTCCTTGGCGGGAACGGATAGACGGTGGTGGTCGCCACCAGCTTGCCGGTGCCGTCGACCACCGCAACCTTGACGCCGGTGCGGATGCCCGGGTCGAGCCCCATGGTCGGTCGCGAGCCGGCCGGCGCCGCAAGCAAAAGATCTTTCAGGTTGCGGGCAAAGACATGGATCGCTTCTTCCTCGGCCCGCTCGCGCAGGTCGCGCATCAGATCGAGCGTCAGATGTAGCGACAGTTTTATCCGCCAGGTCCAACCGGCTACCTCCATCAGCCATTTATCGCCGGGCAGCGTCGCGCCGATCGCATAGGCGTTGGCGATCATGCGCTCGACCGGCTTCACCAGCGATTGATCGTCCGCATCGACCTCGATGTCGAGCGACAGCACCTCTTCATTGCGGCCGCGCAGCATGGCCAAGGCACGGTGGCTGGGCACGCCAGACCAGCGCTCGACATGGTCGAAATAGTCGGCGAATTTTGCGCCGGCCTCCTGCTTGCCGTCGACGACTTTTGCGCGCAGGAAGGCGCGTTCCTTCATATAGGCGCGCAGCTTGCCGACCAGATCCGCATTTTCGGCGAACTGCTCCGACAAGATGTCGCGTGCGCCTTCGAGCGCCGCCTTGGCGTCGGCCACCTCTTCCGTGACATAGGCGAGCGCAAGCTCGGCCGGAATTTTCGAGCGATCAGCGAGGATCGCCTCTGCGAGCGGCCCGAGCCCGCGCTCCCTGGCGATTTCGGCCTTGGTGCGCCGCTTCGGCTTATAGGGCAGATAGATGTCCTCGAGCTCCGCCTTTGTGCCGGCCGCGGCGATCTTGGCTTCCAGCTCCTCGGTCAGCTTGCCCTGCTCTCGGATCGAGCTGACGATCGTCTCGCGCCGTGCGTCGAGCTCGCGCAGATAGCCGAGCCGCTCGGAAAGGTCGCGCAATTGCGTGTCGTCAAGCCCGCCGGTGACTTCCTTGCGGTAACGCGCCACGAAGGGGACTGTCGCGCCTTCGTCGAGCAGCCCGATTGCCGCCGCGGCCTGCTCCGGCCGCGCGCCGATCTCGGCCGCGATGATCGCTGCGATGCGTTTGATGTCCGATGCCATGCTGGTCCCTGCGGAAAAGAGCGGCGACCATAGGCCGGGAGAACCGCTACGCCAACCGCAACGGTTTCATCACGCGCCGAAGGTCCACAGAAAACAGCTGTTGGAACCAGCCTCTGGTCGGCTCAAACCATGCCGCTCAACGCTTCGAAGAACGCCACGATGTCCCCATCCAGCTTATCGTCCACCGGTTCCGGTTGGGACGACATCTTGGCGATGACCACTTCCGTCTTCGGATTGACGTAAAGCCACTGACCGTGAATGCCGATGCCGCAAAAGGCGCCGCTGTCGTGGCCGGTCTGGTACCATTTGTTGCGATAGCGTCCCTTCGGGAACAGGAACGCCATCGTGCCGCGTTGCCAGGCTTCATGACTGCCGCCGGTGGCCACCGTGTCGCGCACCCAGGCTTCGGGCACGATGCGGCGGCCATTGGCCGTGCCTCCCTGCCGCATCATCTCGCCGATACGGGCAAGGTCGCGCGGCGTCATCGACATGCCGCCGGCGGTGCGCGCCGTGCCTTCCATGTCGACGGTCACCGACATTTCGCTCGCGGCTCCCAGCGGCAGCCAAAGCTTCTCGCTGAGCAATTGGCTGACGCGCATGCCAGAAGCCCGTTCGATCAGGATGCCGAGCACGTCTGAATTGGGCGAACGGTAGCGATAGGTCTGGCCATGCGGCTCGGCAAGCCGCTGGATGGTCATCAGGAACGCGGCGAGGCTCTCGGACCCGCCGCCGGGATTCCACAGCGTCGAGCGGCGGTAGCGGGCGAAGGCGCTTTCCGGATCGAGATAGGCTTCCTCGAAATCGAGGCTCACCGTCATGTCGAGCACGTTGCGCACGCTCGCGTCGCCATAGGCTGAGCCCTTGGCTTCAGGGATGTAGTGCGTTACCGGCGCGTCGGGATCGAACAACCCCTCGCCTTCCTGTATGCCTGCGAGGATCGCCATCACCGACTTGCTGATCGAAAAGATGATGTGGCGCGCTCCGAACGGCATATGCGGCGCCGACCAGTCGCCGACAGGCTTGCCGGCCTTCAGGATCGTCAGCCCGTCCGTATCGGAACGCTTCAGAAAGCTCTCGACGGTCTCGCTGCCACCGGCGAGCGATATCTTTTCCTCAAGCAATGCGCCGAGCGATTTCGCTTGGCTCTCGCCGGCGGGCGCCGCCGCGATATGCGCGCTCGGCACCAGCTCGCCGACATTCTGGAACGACCATCGGTTGAACGGCGAAAGCCGCCAGTTGTCGAGCCGCACATCCTTGCGGGCAAAGCCGTATCTGGCCTCGAACGCGGTCTTGCCGCTCATGATGCTCTCCCGGATCTTGTTTTGCGGTTTCAGGCCAGCGCGGCGGCGATGGCATGCACCGCCTTCTGCGTCGCCACCGAATAGGCGGAGTTGACGAAATCCGGATAGCTCGAAAGCTTCACAACGACCATCCTGTGTTTCCAGCTCATGTGGATCAATTGGCCGAACACGCCGCGGCACATCAGCGAGCGTGAGTGCGGATCCTCGATCCAGAACTGGTTGCGGTAGCTGCCGTCGGGAAGGCTCGGGCTGAAATTCGGCCCGTGCTTGCCGCTGCGTGTCGCCTCGATCCAGTCGGCCGGGATCACGCCGCCGCCATTGTCGAGGATCAATTGTCCGAAGCGGCCATAGTCGCGCAGCGTCGCATTGAAGCCGCCATCGGCCAGCGCATAGCCGGCGCTATCGACGGTGAAGCAGGCGCTCTCGTCGGCGCCGAGCTTCTGCCAGAGCTCTTCCGAGACCAGCTGCGCCAGACGCTTGCCGCTCACCCGCTCCATGATGAAGGCGAGCACGTCGGTCTCGATCGAGCGGTATTCGAACGCCTCGCCATGCGGGCGCGCTCTGTCCTTCAGCCGCAGGATCAACTCGAACAGGTGGGACGGCCACGCGAAGTCCGGATCGCTGCCCGGCGGGATCGGCTTCCAGCCGGTCGCGACATCGACCTGGCCGATATCGGAATAGCGGTCGGTGTATTCCTCGGAAAAGCGCACGCCCGTCGTCATGTCGAGCACGTGCTGCACAGTGGCGCCGGCCCAGCCGGTCTCGCCGAGCTCCGGCAGATAGTCGGTGACCAGCCTGCCCGGATCGATCAGGCCGCGGCCAACCAGGATGCCGCACACCGATCCGGTGACCGACTTCGCCATCGACTGCGACAGATGAAGCGTGCGCTCGTCCATGCCGTTGAAATAGCGCTCATAGACGATCCTGCCGTCCTTCAGCACCAGGAAGCCGTCGGCATAGGTTTCGTCGAGCAAGCCGGCAAGCGTCGTCGGCGCTCCGTTGCTGTCGGCCACCGGCAGATCGTCGAGGTCCACCTCCGCGCGCTCGAGGCGATGGCGATGGCCGCTGCCGCGCCACACCTCAATGGTCGGCAGGAATTCGCGGATGTGCTGGAAGGCCCAGCGGTTCCAGGGCGGCCGATCCCAGTCGAGCTTCGGCGGCACCAGCTTCGGCGGCGAGCCCTGCATGATCGGCGGCCGCGGATCGGAGTTGCGATAGGACGACAAGATCTTCCTCCCCGGTTCACGTCGCCCAAGTGCGTGAGCGGCTTTCGTAGAACGACGTGCACAGAACCAGTCACAAGAAAGGGAGGCCGGAGCCTCCCCTCCTTCCATGCGTCGCGCTGTTTTATTTGCGCAGGTTGGTCCAGATCTTGTTGTAGATCTCCACCACGTCCGGCGGGCATGGCGGTACGAATTCCGGCGTCGGCGAGCCGGCCGGAGGGCTGATTTCCGGCGAGTTGGCAAACTCCGGCGGCAGGAATTTATGGCTGCCGGCGATGCCGTTGTCGTAACCGGCAAACTCGGAGATCAGCGCCGCGTTCTCAGGCGCCATGACGAAGTCCTGGAACAGCTTCGCGTTTTCGAGGTTCTTGGCGCCCTTCAGCACCGCGACATTGTCCATCCAACCTTCGATGCCTTCCTTCGGATAGGCATATTTGATCGCCGGAATCTTCTGCCTCGAACGGTAGCTGGCGCCGTTCCACTGCTCTGAGACGATGACGTCGCCGGAGGTGATCTTGGTGATGGTGTCGTAACTGAAGGTTTTCCACGACGGCTTGGCGGCCGTTAGGATGTCGTTGATTTTCTTCAAATTGGCCTTGTCGGCGCCGCACCGCGGCACGCCGGCATAGCGCTCGGCCGCATGCATGACGGTGTTGACGTCGTCCAGCATGTTGATCTGGCCCTTCAGTTCATCGGGGGGATTGAACAGGATGGCCAGCGTGTTGATGTCGCCCTTGAACTTGTCCGTATTGACGGAGAACGCGGTCGTGCCGAATTGCCACGGCACGGTATAATGGCGGCCGTCGTCCCAATAAATGTTGAGGAAGCGCGGATCGATGTTCTTGCCGTTCGGCATCGCGTTGGGCTCGGTTTTTTCGAGCAGGCCTTCTTCGATCATGATCTTCACAGTGTAGTCGGACGGCACGACGATGTCGTAGCCGGAATTGCCGGCGCGCACCTTGGACAGCATGGTTTCGTTGGAATCGTAGTCGTCCAGCGTCACCTTGACGTTGTACTGCTTCTCGAATTTTTCGATCAGCTTGGGGTTGGTGTAGTCGCCCCAATTGTAGATGTGCAGTTCGCCGTCGGCGAGCGCCGGCACTGCCCATAGCAGAACGGCCGCGGACACGGCCGCCATCATCTTTCCAGACATTTTATGTTCTCCTTGCCTTCCCATTGTTGTGTTGGAGCTCGCGGATCATTTTGCTCGCCGCCGCGCGATCAGGAACGAGACCGAAACGAACAGGATCGACACCAGGAGCAAGATGGTCGAGATGGCGTTGATCTCCGGCGTCATCGGCCGCCGGATCTGGTTCCAGATGTAGAGGGGCAGCGTCGTCTGGCCGGGGCCGGCGACGAGTTGCGTGATGGTGAAATCGTCGAAGGAGACGATGAAGGCCAGCGCCGCGCCCGACATGATGCCGGGAACCAAAAGCGGCAGCGTGATGCGCTTGAAGGCGTTCCACGGCGTCGCATAGAGATCTGCCGCCGCGTATTCCAGCGTCAGGTCCATGTCCTCGAGCCGCGCCCTGATCGGCATATAGGCGAAGGGGATACAGAACACGGTGTGGGCGAGGATCAAATTGCCGATGCCGAAATTCAGCCCGAGCGTGCCGGCGATCAGCGCGAAGAACGAGAGCGTCGCCACCGCCGTGATGATCTCCGGCACCATCAGCGGCAGGTTGATGACCATGAAAGCCGCGGCGAGCCCGCGCCATGGCTTCACACGCGTCATGCCGATCGCGGCAAGTGTCGCGCAGATGGTCGAGACGATCGTCGCTGTCACCGAGATGATCAGCGTGTTTTTCGCAGCACTGTGGAACTCCTCGTTGAGGAATGCGCTGCCATACCATTTGAGCGTGACGCCTTCCCAATGCGTGACCAGCGAGCCGCTGTTCAACGAGAAGATCATCAGGATCAGCACCGGCACATACAGAACCAGCAGGCAGATGATGGCGATCGAGCGGAAGCCCGGCTGGTCCTTGATGTCCATGACGCGGGGCTCAGCCATGCTGCACCTTCCCCGACGTGTTGCGGACATAGAAGTACAGCGCCACCAGCACCGCCGCCATCAGAATCAGCGCCTGCGCGCAGCCGAGCGGCCAGTTGCGGCCCGAACCGAATTGCTGCGCGATGAGATCGCCGATCATCAGGTGCACGCCGCCGCCCAGGATCAGCGGCGTCACATAAGCGCCGAGCGCCGGGATAAAGACGAGCAGGCAGCCGGCGATGATGCCGGGCTTGGACAGGGGGATGATCACCCGCCACAGCACCTGCCGGCGCGTCGCGTAAAGATCGTAGGCTGCCTCGACCAGGCGGAAGTCGAGTTTCTCCAGGCTCGAATAGAGCGGCAGCACCATGAACGGCAGGAAGGCGTAGAGCAGGCCGAGCTGGATGGCGAAGTTGGTGTAGAGCATCGTGATCGGCCTATCGATCACGCCGAGCGCCAGAAGCGCATTGTTGACAAGGCCCTCGTCGCGGATGATGAACATGATCGCCAGCGTGCGGACCAGGAGGTTCGACCAGAACGGGATGGTAATCAGAAGCACCCACCAGTTGCGCTGCGCCGGCGGCCGCGTCGCCATGAAATAGGCGGTCGGAAAGCCGAGCAGCAGGCAGATGATCGTCGTCACCACCGCGAACAGGAAGGAGCGCAGATAGATGATCAGGAAGTCCGGCGTGAACTGCAGCGTGTCGTCGAAAATGTCGCGCTGGAACAGGAAGTTCAGATAGGCGTCGGTCGAGAACTGCCACTGCACGCCGCCATAAGGCGCAGCGACGAGGAACGAGTAAACGCAGATGATGAGAAGCGGCAGCACGCCGAAAATGCCGATGATGATCAGCGCCGGAAGTGACAAGAGCCGGTTGCGCCGCGCGCTGGTTTTCACCGCCTGGGCTTCAAACAGCGCGGCCTTGGAGAGCGGGGCTGAGGAGAGAGCAGCTGTCGTCATCAGTCTTTCAGGACGCGGGCGGCGTCCTCCTCGAACTGGATGCCGACCTTGGCGCCGGTCTCGTACGTCACCGCGGTCGAACGGCTGTTCTGGTGGCGCACGATGAAATTCTCGCCGTCGCCGTCGAGTTTTACGTGGAAATGGGTGTCGGTGCCGAAATAGACGATGTTGGAGAGCGTGCCGGTAATCGTGCCCTTGGTCGGATCGGGAACCAGATCGGCATGCTCGGGACGCACCACCAGCGTCACCTCGCCGGTCGGATTGAAGCCTTCTGGATAGCCGGCACTGATCGTGGCGCTGCTGGCGAATTTGACCGTCGCCACGCCGCCCTGCTTCGACACCACCGTGCCAGGCAGGAAATTCGTTTCGCCGATGAAGTCGGCGACGAAGCGTTCGGCAGGCCGGTCATAGATGTCGCGCGGCGTGCCGACCTGCAAGATCTTGCCGGCCGACATCACCGCGATGCGGTCGGACATGGTCAGCGCTTCCTCCTGGTCATGGGTGACGAAGATGAAGGTGATGCCGGTCTCGTTCTGCAGCCGCTTCAGCTCGATCTGCATTTCCTTGCGCAGCTTGTAGTCCAGCGCCGAGAGCGGCTCGTCGAGCAAGAGCACTTTCGGCTGCGGCGCCAGCGCCCGGGCCAGCGCCACGCGCTGCTGCTGGCCGCCTGAAATCTGGCTGGTGCGGCGGGCCTTCAGCGCCTCCATCTTGACCAGCTTCAGCATCTGAGCGACGCGCGCCTCGATCTCGGCTTTCGGCTTGCCGAGCATCTCCAGTCCGAAGCCGATATTCTGCGCCACCGTCATATGCGGGAAGAGCGCATAACTTTGGAAGACGGTGTTGACCGGGCGTTTGTAGGGCGGCAGCGGCGCGATGTCCTGGCCGTGCAGCAGAATTTCGCCGGCGGTTGGGAAATCGAAGCCGGCAATCAATCTCAGCAGTGTCGTCTTTCCGCATCCGGAGGGGCCGAGCAGTGTGAAAAACTCGTTCTCGCGGATCGACACCGATACCGTGTCGAGGGCGGCTACCTGGTTTTCGCCGGTTCCGAAAACCTTGCGAACACCGCGAACTTCGATCGCGTTCTTACCCGGTTGTTCCGGCACGATTACCCCATTGAGAGCGCCTGCTCTTGTCGGCAGGTGTGTTCCTGTTTGATTGTCACCACAAGCCGGCGGGCTTGGCAACTGCGGAGCAGTGACTCGATCCGAGCCCCTATTCAATTAAGCAAATCCTATGCCATCGTTAGGCTTGGTATGTGACCCTCCCTCCGCAGATGGTGGTCACCGGACGCACGGTGTGCAACGCTTCCGGCGCGGTCGCCTCGATATCGGCCGAGAGGACGACGATATCGGCGAGGTAGCCCTTCTTCAGGCGACCCTTGCGATGTTCGTTGAACTCCGCATAAGCGCCCTCCACCGTGTAGCCCTCTATTGCCTCCCGCAACGAGAAGCTCTGGTCCGGCATGCCTTCTGCCCAAGGTTTGCGCATTACTGCCGCCTGGATGGACAGGATCGGATCGACCGGCGAAACCGGCCAGTCGGACGCGAAGACGACGCGCGCGCCGGCGTTTTTCAGGGTGCGCCAGGCATAGCTCAACGGCCACTTGTCGCGACCGATGCGCGAGATCGTCGGCTCCATTGGGAAGTTCAGCGCGCCTGGCGGATGCGCCGGCTGCATCGAGGCCAGCACACCGAGTTCGGCGAAGCGCGGCACGTCGGGAGCCGTGATCACCTCGATATGCTCGATGCGATGCCGGCTGTCGCGTCGACCGTTCTTCTTCAGCGCCGCCTGGTAGCCGTCGAGCACCGCCCGTACGGCGCCGTCGCCGATCGAGTGCACGGCAATCTGCAGGCCGCGCCTGTCGGCCTCGACCGCCACCTCGGCGAAATGCTCGGGCGAAAACAGCGGCTCGCCGCGCCATCCGGGCCGGTCGGCATAGTCGTCGACCATCACCGCCGTCCAGGAATCCAGCACGCCGTCATAGAAGAGCTTGACCATGCCGGACGACAGCCACTCGGAATTGTAAGTCGCGGCCATCCGCGAGGCTTTTTCCAGCATGTCCAGCTTCATGAAATTCTTGAAGTGGAAGGGGATTTTGGTGCGGCACAGCAGCCGTCCCTCTTTTTCCAGCCCGGCCAGCAGCTCGAGCTGGTAGAGATTGCCGTCCATGTTCTGGATCGAGGTGATGCCATGCTTGGCGCACCATTCAAGGCCGCGATGCATCAGATCGCGATCGGCCGCCAATTCCTTCTCCGAAGGATATGGATCCGGCTCGGCACCCTCGAGGCCAAGCCGCGCCCGGCTCGCCCCGTAATGGTCGAGGACCGGTCCGAATGCCTCGCTTTCGCGCAGCTCGCCGGCGGCAAGCCCGTCGGCGCCCATGACGATCTCATTGCCCTGTCCGACCTGCCTACCCTGGAGCAAGCCGGCCTCTTCCAGCGCCTTGGTGTTCGCCCACATCGTGTGGTGGTCCGAAGCCGACATGGCGAAGGGGCGGTCGGGAATGATGCGGTCGAGATCGTGGCGCGTCACCGGCTCCGGCAGGATGGCGTAGTCGACCCCGGCGCCGATCAGCAGCCTGGCGTCCGGGCGTTTGGCCGCGAAGTCCTGGATCGCGTCGCGCAGCGCCTCGAAGCCGTGCACACCCGCCAGATGCAGATTGTCGAGCTCGGCCGCGCCGCCGAACAGATGCATATGCGCCTCGATGAAGCCCGGCAGAACGGAGCCGCCCTGTGCATCGACGACCTTTGTCGTCGGACCTTTGAGCTCCTCGATGGAAGCGCGGCTGCCAATGGCGATGATGGCGCCGTCTTTGACGGCAACGGCCTCGGCAGCGGGATTGTCATTGTCCATGGTCAGCACGCGGCCGTTGACGACCACAAGATCCGCACCACCATCCGCAACCGACATCGCGACTCCACATTTTGCTGAGGGACCGGCAACGCCAGATCCAACGAGCCGCCGCTCCACATGGACAGCGCCGTGGGACAAATCGATGCCGATGCGCCGTCTTCGAAATTCCCCTTGTTATCGTGGAAGACAGCGTGGATAAAGAATGCGACTGATTATTCGCGTTTGTCAACATGCCGGATTTAGAATGTACTGTGGACTGCACCGCGCGCCGATGGCGAGGCCGAGCGGGGAACGGGGGCAACAAGCAGTGAAGCGCAGTCTCGACCGCAAGACCAGGATAGCGCTCGAACCGCGCAAGCAGCCGCGGCAGCAACGGTCAAGCAAGGTGGTCGACAGGATTCTCGATGCGGCCCTGATCCTGACGCGAGAGCAAGGAACCAGAACGCCGACGACGCTCGCCATCGCGCAGCGCGCGGGCCTGTCGGTCGGTTCCGTCTATCAGTACTTTCCCAACAAGGAAGCCATTCTTCTGGACCTGGCCCGGCGCTGGCTGTCGTCTTTTCCCGAGGTGATCCGGAAACGCATCAACGTCCCTCGGCCGACCAACCGTGACGAGTTTCGGCGCGAGGTGCGCAAGCTCTTCGCCGACACATCGAGGCTCTATCTCGAAAACGCCACGCTGATGCCGGTGATCGAGGCAATATCCGGCAACGCCGACCTGAGGCCTATCCAGGACGAATACGACAAAGAGATCGTCGCCCTTTACGCCGCGTGGCTGCGGCATGTGAATCCGGCGCTTGAGGACAAGATCGCCAGTCGGCTCGGCGTGCTGATGATGGAAGTCGGCCATGTCTGCCGGCTTGTCGGGCTGAAGAGAGACCGCAGGACCTACGACCTCATCGAGGACGATGTGGAAACCATGTGGCTCGCCCTGGTCAGCCCCCATCTCAATCTCGAGTGATTTCGTACTTCCAATCGATTTCGCACTTCCAAGGGAGTTTCCATGAAAACTGTCTATTCGCCACTTCATGCCGGCCATTCAGGCCAGATGGAACTGGTTACGTCGGCGATCGTGCCGGGTTTCGAGAAGCCGTCGCGGGCGCAATTCATCAAGGCGCGGGTTGAGAGCGAGAAGCTCGGGCCGATCATCGGACCGGCCGAGCATGACCTCGCCGCCGCAAAGCGTGTGCATGAGGCTCACTACATCGACTTCCTGCCGACGGTGTGGCCGCAATGGGTCGCCGCCGGCTTCACGGGATCGGCGATGGGATTCACCTGGCCGACGCGCGGCCTGCGCGGCGATGTGCCGCCGAAGCGCGTCGATGCCTTGCTCGGCTATTATTCCTTCGACGCCGGCGCCACCTTCGTCGAAGGCACCTGGGCGGCGATCAAGTCGTCCTATGATGTGGCGCTGACCGCCGCCGCTTTGGTCAAGGACGGCGAGCGCAGCGCCTTCGCGCTTTGCCGCCCGCCCGGTCATCATGCCGGCGCTGCCTTTATGGGCGGCTACTGTTTCATCAACAACGCCGCCGTCGTCGCGCAGTGGTTCCGCGACCACGGCGCCAAGCGCGTTTCAATCCTCGATGTCGATTACCATCACGGCAACGGCACGCAGGAAATCTTCTATCGCCGCGGCGACGTCCAGGTGCTCAACCTTCATGGTGATCCGATGGTCGAGTATCCGTTCTTCCTTGGCCATGCCGACGAGCGCGGCGAAGGCGAAGGCGAAGGCTTCAACATCAATTACCCGATGCCTTTCGGCACCGATTGGGACGGCTGGAGCGCGTCGCTGGAGAACGCCTGCGCCAAGCTCACGGCCTACGCCCCCGATGTCGTCATCGTCTCGCTCGGCGTCGACACTTTCGAGAAGGACCCGATCAGCCAGTTCAAGCTGAAGAGCGTCGACTATCCCAAGATCGGTCGCCGTATCGCCAAGCTCGGCCTGCCGACGTTGTTCGTCATGGAAGGCGGCTACGCCGTGGAAGAGATCGGCATCAACGCTGTCGGCGTGCTGACCGGCTTCGAGGATCGCTAAGCTATCTCCTGTTCAAGGCCATACGCTCCCGGATGCAACCGGGGGCGTATTTTTTTACGACTTCGCCTCGAAATCATCGGCTCAATTCAGCTTTGAACTACCGCCAAATAACGCGAAGACCGGCTGCTGAGTCGCAATGCGAGTCCATCGGAATCGATTTTGTCAAATCGCGTTTGATGTCAGATTCATCTGCGGGTAGATTAGACCCGAATCAGCCGGTCCATGGGGGCGCGGCGACCACCCAAAGTCTCGAGTCCGGCGCCAGGCCGGCACCAGACGCGGACGGTTTCGCGTTCCCTAGAAGGATTCGGCGCGGTTGGGCGCCGTTCGCGCCCGTGAGTGTGTCTTCGTAAACGTGACGCGTTTCGGGTCCGGCCGTTGGCTTCGCCAGCACCGGGCACAAGGATCGATTCCGGCAAGAATCCAAGAATTAAAATGAGCAGTCCCGCCGCGCTTCTCCAACCCGACGCTTCAGGCTCGCGCCTGACGTCGCGCGGCGATCTCACCAGCTTCTTCATGCAGCTCGCCGCCGATATCGGCGCCGACAGCTACATGCTGGTCGCCATCGTGCACGACCAGGACCGTAACGATGCGCGCATCGTCTCCTCCAACTGGATCTTCGACGCCATCGAGCTGATCGGCAAAAGGCTGATCGCCAATTTGGCGCTAGGCCCCTTGACCGTGGCGCCGGGCGTACGCCCGAAGCCGTTGGTGGCGGCGCACGCGCCCGACGCCGGTGCGTTGCTGAACGGCGAGGAAGCCCGCCTGCTCGACGTGCTCGGTCACGCCGAAATCTATTCGCTGCGGCTCAATGTCGGCCGGCAGCGCCTGTTCGTGCTGTTCTCGGCTGCCGAGGCAGGCAGGATCGACCTGGCCGCCCTGATGAAGGCGCAGATCAAATGCTGTTATGCGCTTTCCAGCATTCCGCAGCTGATCGCGGCGGCATCCATGCAGGACCCGCTGTCGGACCGCGAGCGCGAATGTCTGTTCTGGGTTTCGGAAGGCAAGACCACCGATGAGGTGGCCGTCATCCTCGGTGTCTCGTCGAACACCGTCAACAGCTACATCACGCACGCTATCCAGAAGTTCGCGGCCAGCAACCGCGCGATGGCGATCGCGACCGCGATCAGGAGCGGCATCATTTGAAGCACGCACAGGTCAAAGAGGCGGCCGCCGCCCTTTTCAACGATCAGCGCAATCCGTTCGGCGCCTTCTCGCTCGGCTCGGAGACCCATCAAGCGGTCACCATTCCGGATGCCGTGCGTCGCTGCCGCTGGATCGCCGTCGATATCAATGCCTCGGCCTTCGGTCTCTATTTCGTCAGCCCCTCGCCCGAGCGCGCGCGTCTCGTGGCGTGTTTCGATTCCGACTATCCCGGCACCGCTGTCGCGACCAAATTCATCTCCGGCGCCAATGGCGAGGACATGGTGCGCCACAGCCGGCTCTCGACGGCGCCGCGCTGGTGGGCCGACGACGGCAGCGCCGGATCGCGGCAGGTCTTCCACTCGCTCGCCTGGGCCGAGCCGACCACGCCGCTGGCGCCCGGCACCAACGGCATCGCCTTTCCGGTGCATGCCGATCGCGGCCAATGCGGGCTGGTCGTCTTTCTCGGCTCGGAGATTGCGCTGTCCGACGAAACGCTGTGCGAGATCCACGCCCGCTCCTTCGCGCTTTTCGCGGCGGTTGCCCGCATCCGCCCCGGCGACACCGGCAGGGCGCGTTCGATCTCCAAGCGCGAGCTGGAATGCCTGAAGCTGACCGCCAACGGCAACACCAGCGAGGAGATCGCCAAGCTCCTCAAGCTCTCGGTGCATACCGCCAACCAGTACCTCACCCAGTCGACGCAGAAGCTCAACGCGGTCAACCGCAACCAGGCGGTCGCCAAGGCGTTGCGGCTCGGCTTGATCGAGTGACGTCACGCCTGCGGCGCTGAACGTGCCGCGGCTAAAGCATGTCTCCCGAAAGTGGGAACCGGTTTCGGGGCAAAGACATGCGCAAAATCAAAAGCCTAAAGCGCAGAGAGCGAATCCAAAAGATTGCGACGCGCTTTAGGTTGGCTCGCCTGCTATCAATCTCAGGGGAATGCCAGCGGCTCGGTCCTGCGGATGCGAGCCTCTTCGATCGCGTCCTCGAGCAAGGCCGTGTTGTGCTCGGGCGTCTCGCCAGGCTTCTCGAACGACACGTAGTTGACCGTCACGGCTGCCTCGTGCTCGATCAGCGTAAGCTGGAAATAGACCGTCACGCCGCGCGGCCGAAGCTCGAGGTCGAGCACGATGCGCGGGCTGCCGCTCCAGTCGACATGCGCCTCGCCGCCATGGCCGAGCCGCAGCATGCCCGGCCGGAAGTAGAGCTCGGCCGCCGAATCCACCAGGTCCGAGAGGCAGGCGAAATGCTCAAGCCGGATGAAGGCGATATAGTCGGCAACGTCGATGAGCCTCAATTCGCCCACCACGGGCTCGATGGCGCTGGCGACGATCAGCTCGCGGGAATTGGCGTGTGGTTGCCGGTCCATGGGTTAGCGGCGTCCGTTCATTGGGTTGCTTTTCGCGCTGCCTTCTTCGAGTAGACGATCCGCACCAACTCGGCGACCGCCTGGTAGAATTGCGACGGGATCACGCTATCAACCGAAACTTGCTTGTACATGGAGCGCGCTAGCGCCACGTCCTCGAAGATCGGGATGTTGTTCTCCCTGGCGATCTCACGGATCTTGAGCGCCACCAGGTCCTGTCCCTTGGCCAGCACGATTGGCGCGGAATCCTCCTCGCGCACATATTTCAGCGCGATCGAATAGTGCGTCGGATTGGCGATCACCAGCGTGGCGCGCGGCACGGCCGTCATCATGCGTTTGCGCGCCCGGTCGCGCGCCAGCGAGCGCAGCCGCGACTTGACGATCGGATCGCCTTCCGACTGCTTCAGCTCGTCCTTGACTTCCTGCTTGGTCATGCGCAGGTCGCGCCGCCAGTGGAAACGCGACCAGACGATGTCGACCACCGCGATCAGCCCCATGACGAAGACGATCGCCACCAATATGTCGACGAAGATGCCGCGTATGACCAGGCCGAACGAGGCCGGATTGGTGATCATGCCGGCGAGGAGCTTGCGATGATCTTCCGAGAGCGTGAAGGTCAACACCGCGATAGCGAAGCCGAGTTTGGCCAGCGATCTCAGGAATTCGACCCAGCCCTGCACGCCGAACATCCGGCTCCAGCCCTTGGCGATCGAGATGCGCGACAGCTGCGGCCTGATCCGCTCGCCGACGATTTGCGGCATGTTCTGGAACACCGAGGCGCCGATGCCGGCAACCGTCAGCAGCACCAGCAGGCTGACGACGGCGCCGCCGATCTCGACCAAGACCTGCTTGTAGAGCGAGATGACGTCGGTCTCGGTGTCCATCGGCCAGGCTTCCGGCTTTTCCAGGAACGTCGACAGGAACATGCCGAGATCGACGATCGCGTCCTTGGCGTAGAAGACGGCGAAAACCAGTATGGCGAGGAAGGAGGCAAAGATCGCGGTCTCACGCGAATGGGGCAGCTTGCCCTGTTCGATCGTGTCGCGGATCTTCTTTTCTGTGGCTTCCTCTGTTTTGGAATCCTTGTCGACCGCTTCAGCCATGGCGTCCTGACCGGGCTATGATCGTCAGGCGGCTTCGGCGGTGGCGGTCTGCGTCGAGGGCAGCTCGAAAGCCCCTTCGCGCGACAGCCGGATGGCGGCGACCGATATGCTCTTGCGCGCCGCCATGATGTCGGCAAGGGCAATGCCTTCCGATCCTTGTCCGAGCTCGGATTCGATCATGCGGCGGGAGCGTGCGCCGATCGCCGAGAGCACCGATTCGGCGAGTTCCGGCGGCGCGCCGCGCAGCGCCAGCGTGACGAGCTCCGTCGACAATCCGTCGAACAGCAGAACCCGGGCTTTCTGCGGCAGCAGCGGCAGATCGTCGAAGGCGAACAGCCGCGACCTGACGCCGGCGAGATCTGGCGTGCCGGCTTCCTCCAGGTCCTGCATAAGGTCGTCCAGTTCCGGCTTCGCCATTTCATTGAGCATGCTGGCGACGCGCTCCTGGCCGGCAGTGGTGTCCCGGCTGGCCTTCTGCGACAGCACGCTCACGCGCAGCTGGTTCTCGACGATCCGCGATGCCGCGTCCGGGATGTTGGCCATTGTCACCATGCGCTTGATGATCTGGCTGCGCATCGGTTTTTCCATGGTGAGCAGCACGTTGGCGGCTGTCTGCGGCGCAAGCTTCGACAGCACCATGGCCGATGTCTGCGGATGCTCGCCCGCAAGGAAGGAGCCGAGACGCGACGGCTCGAGCTTCTCGAGGTCCGGCCATATCGGCGCAGGTCCTTCCGGGACAGGCTCGAACTTCTTGTCGCCCATGATGGCGCTCATTTCCTCGGGCGAAAGCGATTCGTTGAGGATCGTGTCCATCCGGTCGGCTGAATCGAGCAGGCCGGCGCCCTCGGTGAACTCGGCTTCGAACTCGGCGACGATGCGTTCCAGATCGGCCTGCGGAATGGTGCGTAGGAGACGCGCGCCCTCGATCAGCGCCTTCAGCTCATCCTGCTTGAAGAATTTGAGCAGGCGGCTGGCGGCGGGCTTGCCCATGGCCACCAATATGGCCGCCGCCTTTTGCGGACGTGTGAGCGCCAATGCCGTCGTCATACGTGTTGTCCTCGCTGCCGATTGGTCCGCCCGCCGGCCATTCTCAGGCGCTCTTCGTCGCGGCGATGATTTCGGTGAGCCGGATACCGAAACGCGTCGGATCGCTTTCCAGCACCGTGATCTCGCCGCGCGCTATTCTGCGGCCATTGACCACGACGTCGACCGGCTCGCCGATGCGGCGGTTGAGCGCGACGGTGGAACCCTTTTGCAGCGCCATCAGCTCCGACACGGGCATCTCCGTGCTGCCGAGGATGATCTGCACGTCGACCGGAATGGTCATGATGATCGAGGAATTGGCACCCGAATACAGCGCCCCATCCGGGCGCTTTTCCTCTTCCCGCAGCACGCCGCGCAGTTCCTCGATGGCGCGGTCGAGCTGTTCGTCGGGCTGATCGGGTTCGGCTTCCACCTTGGTTTTTGCCATCTGTCGTCTCCATGAATCCCGTGCCTGGCGTCAGCCCGGCAACAGTCCGTCGATGAAATCCTGCCCGGCATCATGCGGATGGCTGATGCGGACGGTGTAGTTCTGCCCCAGCTTGCCGAACTCGCAGACAAACAGTGTCTTGTCGCGGGCGCTGAGCCTGGCGTTGAGCTGGGCGTTCTCCTCCAATTCGATCACCTGGCCGGGCTCGAACGCGGCGAGGTCGCCGAGCGTCAGCCGGGCAAGCGGCATCGTCGCTTCGAGCCGGACGGTCGAGCGCATCACCTCTTCGGAGAAGCGGGCCCGCCAGTCGAATTCACTGGCTTCGCCTTCTTCGGTTCTGGCGGTGGCTCCGCGCGTAGACAGAAGGACGCGCTGCGGAATCATCACCGTGATGGTGCCGGTATCGGTCGGCGTGGAGACACCGAACACGATGCGGACCGCGGCGCCGTCGCGCAGCACGCGCCGCCTCGCTTCGCCGCCAGACGTCGCCTTTGGCACCGGCAGGCGCAGCTCGAGCGAGCGCTTGCCGGATCCGTTGAGCGCCGCCGCGACCTCCTGGAACACCATGGTCGCGACATCGGCCTCGATCTGCGACAGGTCGCGCTCGATCGGCGCCACCGGCTGGTCAGGATCGCCGCCGAACAGCGCGCTCACCATGACGGCCACCGCATGCGCATCCATCACCAGCGTCATAGCGTCGGCCGAGGCCGGCGAAGACACGATGGTCAGCGCGAAGGCATCGCCGGCGCGCGAACGCGCCTCTGGAACGCGGCCGACCTCTACCACTTGCAGATCGACGGTCACCGCCGCGCCGAGTTCTGCGACAAGCGCCTTCTGCAGCAACGGCAGCGCCCGCTCGGCCATGCCGCGGCCGACGCCGATCACCTGCGCCGCCTCGCCGCTGTCGCCGACGAGCCGCTCGATGATCAAGGCCCGCGTTTCTGACGGACTGGCCGGACTGGTCATGACGGCAGGCGGCCCTGTCTGGGATGGAGCATGCTCAGGCCGCCTTCTTCTCGGCGGTGCCGGCGTTCATGGTGCTCTGCTCCACCGCATCGATCGTCGGACGTTCGTAAGAGGATATGGTCTTGCGGCCGAATTCGATCGCCACCTGCGGCAGGGCGCCATTCATATACGCAAGCAGCGTCTGTTTGACGATGATGTAGAGGCGGTTCTTCTTTTCGCGCACCGTCTTGATCTTGGTGGCCACCGGACCGACCACAGCATAGGACAGAAAGATGCCGAGGAAGGTTCCAACGAGTGCCGCGCCGATCAGGCCGCCGAGGATTTCCGGCGACTGGTCCAGCGCACCCATCGCCTTCACCACGCCGAGCACGGCCGCGACGATGCCCAGCGCCGGCAGGCCGTCGCCGACCGCGACCATCGCGTGATAGGCCTTCAGCTTGTCGGTACGGATCGTCTGGATCTCCTCGTCCATCAGCGCCTCGATCTCATGCGAGCGGGCGTTGCCGATGATGATGATGCGGCAGTAGTCGCAGATGAAATGGGTCAGGTCGTGGTTCTTCAGCACGGTCGGGAAGGCCTGGAAGATGGCCGACTCCTCCGGATTGTCGATATGCGCCTCGACCTCGCTGCGCGACTTCGAGCGCAGCTCGCGCATCAGGCTGTGCAGGACGCCCAGCGTCTCGAGGTAGTCGCGCTCCTTCGGCACCGCCTGCTTGAAGGCTTCGAGAATGCCCTTGCCGGTATCCTTGACCGTCTTCATCGGATTGGCGACGAGGAAGGTGCCGAGCGCGGCGCCGCAGATCACCACCGCTTCCCACGGCTGCAGCAGCACATGCAGATGGCCGCCCATGGCCATGAAGCCGCCGAGAACGCAGCCGAGCGTCACCACAAGTCCGATCAGAATGCCCACGACAGGTCCTTCCGCATGTCACATCGTGGATCAGGGATAGTCCTCGTGCCTTGTGTGAGGCTTGAATCGCAGGCATCGGAAGCGATTCAGCTTCGCGCAAGGAAGTGACGCTATTGTGCGGGGATAGCTTCGGCCGGAGGCACGCCCTTTGCTTAGTACCTACCTCAGCTACCAGTTGATCGCCAAAGACATCCCCAAGTCTATCGCCCGCATCGAGCAGCAGCCGACGGTCGATCGCGACACCCAATACTATCTGGCCAACATCACTAAGGTGAAATCGATCGACGATTTCGTCAAAAACGACCGCCTGTTCAAATACGCCATGAAGGCTTACGGGCTGGAGAACATGGACTATGCCAAAGCCTTCATGGTCAAGGCGCTCAAGGAAGGCGTCTCCGATCCCAACAGCTTCGCCAACAAGCTGACCGACAAGCGCTACGCCCAATTCGTCCGCGCTTTCAACTTCGCGGCGGATGGCGCCGATGCGACGGTCTACAATCCGGCGCAGCAGCTGGTCACGAAGAATTACGCAATGCAGGCTGAGATCGCCGGTCTCGACCCGGATTCGGACTATGTGAAGGGCGAGACGACATATTATCTCGCCAACATCACCAAGGTGAAATCGGTCGACGACCTGATGTCGAACGACCGGCTCTACACCTACGCGCTGGCCGCATTCGGTCTCGACTCCGCCACCGAAGACAAGGGCCTGATCAGGCAGGTCCTTGAGGGCGGTGTGCGCGATCCGGACAGCGTTGCCAACAAGCAGACCAACAAGGCCTATGCCGGGCTGGCCTCGGCCCTCAACTTCGAGCAGTACGGCGCAAATGCCACCACCTATGTTCCAGCGCAGCAGCCGACCGTCGACAAATACCTGCGCCAGACCTTGGAAGAGGACGCCGGCCAGACCAACGAGGGCGTGCGGCTGGCGCTCTATTTCCAACGCAAGGCGCCGGACATCACCAGCTGGTACGACGTGCTGGCCGACACCGCTTTGGCCAGCTTGGCGCGTACCGCGCTCGGCCTGCCCGATTCCTTCGCTACCGCCGACATCGACAAGCAGGCGCAGCTGTTCGAGCAGAAGCTCGACATCAAAGACTTCACCGACCCCGAGAAGCTCAGCAAATTCCTGACCCGCTTCACCAGCATGTACGAGATCAACCACCCCACCTCGACAGCGGTGACGTCGGTCAGCGTGCTCTTCGCGCAGCCGACCAGTGTCGGCATATCCACCGACCTGATGATGGCCATGCAGCAGTTGAAGTTCTGAGAAGATCATGCAGGATAGCCTTTACGTCGCCCTTTCCTCGCAGATCGCGCTCGAGCGCCGTCTCGACACCATCGCCGACAACGTCGCCAACGCCTCGACAATCGGCTTTCGCGCCACCGGCGTGAAGTTCGAGGACGTGGTTTCGGGCACCGGGCCGAAGTCCGTTTCCTTCGCCTCCTCCGGCAAGACCTATCTTTCCGGCGCGCATGGCGCGCTGACCGAAACCGGCAACCCGTTCGACTTCGCCGTCCAGGGCGACGCCTGGTTCGCCATCGAGACGCCCGCCGGCACGGTGATGACGCGCGACGGCCGCTTCTCCATGAACGAGAACGGCGAATTGATGTCGATAGAAGGCTACCCCGTCCTGGACGGCGGCGGCGCCCCGATCCAGCTCGATCCGCGCAACGGCCCGCCCAAGGCGGGCGCCGACGGCTCGCTCAGGCAGAACGATCAGCTGGTCGGCGCGATCGGCCTCTACAATTTCGACCCCGGCGAGAATTTCGTCCGCTATGGCAATTCGGGTGTCGTTCCGGCGCGCACGCCCGAACCCGTCACCGACCGCTCGGACGTCGGTATCGCCCAAGGGTTTCTGGAAGAGTCGAACGTCAACCCGGTGCTGGAAATGACTCGGCTGATCCAGGTGCAGCGCGCTTTCGAGAACACGGCGGCGCTGATGCGGCAGACCGATTCCTCCACCGACGACGCGATCAAGACGCTCGGCTCGAAGTGACGGCATGACGACCGGCTCGTCCCTGTTGCGCGCTTCCGACAGCCCGCCGGATACCGGACGGACCGACAGGCTGGCCGCGCTCGAACGCGTCTGGCGGCGGTTCGACGATCCGCAGGCGCTGCTTTCACGCGGCGGCCGCGTCGTCGAGATCTCGCCGACGCATTACAAGGTCCGCGGCCTGTCTGGAATTGCCCGGCTCGGCGACATCGTCGAGCAGCGCGGCAAGGCCGGCGCGCGACGCGGCGAGATCGTCAAGATCGGCAGCGACGAGGTGGTGGTCGCGCCTTTCGAACGCAGCGCCGATGCCGGAATCGGCGACGCCGTCTTCCGCCGCGGCCCGCTCGCGGTCACTCCGCATGTCTCCTGGCGCGGGCGCGCCATCGATGCCTTGACGCGGGTCATCGACGGCGGACCGCCGCTGATCAGGCCCAATACCGCCGGTGCTGCGGACGGGGCGACGCCCGGCGCCTTGGCACGTCAGCGCGTCGGCACCGGCTTCCTCACCGGCGTCAGGGTCATAGACATCTTCACCCCGCTCTGCTTCGGCCAGCGTTTAGGCATCTTCGCCGGCTCCGGCGTCGGCAAGTCGACGCTGCTTGCGATGCTGGCCGGCGCCGAGGCCTTCGATACGGTGGTCGTGGCGCTGATCGGCGAGCGCGGCCGCGAGGTGCGCGAATTCCTCGAGGATACGATCGGCGCCCAGAGCATGGCCAAGACCGTCGCCGTCGTCGCCACCAGCGACGAAAGCGCCATGCTGCGCCGGCGCGCGCCCGATACAGCCATGTGCGTGGCAGAGCATTTCCGCGACGAGGGCCATCGCGTGCTGCTGGTGCTGGATTCCATCACCCGCTTCGCCCATGCGCTGCGTGAGGTGGCGACGGGGACCGGCGAGCCGCCGGTCGCGCGCGGCTATCCGGCGTCGGTGTTCACCGACCTGCCGAAGCTGCTCGAGCGAGCCGGGCCGGGGGCTGAAGGCAAGGGTTCGATCACCGCCATCATTTCCGTGCTGGTCGACGGCGACGACCATAACGATCCGGTCGCCGATTCGGTGCGCGGCATCCTCGACGGTCATGTCGTGCTCGACCGCGCACTTGCCGAGCAGGGTCGTTACCCGCCGGTCAATCCGCTGTCGTCGATCTCGCGCCTCGCCGACAAGGCTTGGAGCGCGGAGCAGCGCATGCTGGTGACAAGGCTGAAATCGATGATCGCGCGCTTCGAGGACACGCGCGACATCCGTCTGCTGGGCGCTTACCAGAGCGGCGCCGATGCCGAGCTCGACATCGCGGTGCGCCAGGTGCCGCTGATCTACGAGGCGCTCTCGCAATCGCCGAGAGACCGCGCATCGGCCGATCCGTTCGCCGATCTCGCCCGCCACCTCAAGGGGAAGCTGAATGGCGATCAAGGAGACTGAGCTCCGATACACCGAGCGCATGTTGCGCGACATGCTTGCCGAGGCCGAGGCGGCGGAGAAAGCCGCTGCCGATGAAGCAAGAATTGCCAGGAACAGAGCCGCGCGCGCCAGGACGGAGAAGGTGACGGCTCTTCCAAGCAGAGCCAACAGGCCGCATCCCGCGAGGGCGACCCCCGACATTGCACAGGCCAGTCGCGATTCGTTGCTCGATGGCCTTTTTCCCCGCACCGAGTGGCCGGAACCGCCGAAAACCCAGTTCCCGCGCCTCGCCGACAAGAGCGCGGACCGCCGCAGCGATTTCGTCATCGCCGCGCTCGGCATTACGCTCGGGCTGATCTGCGCCCTGTTTCCCTGGTACATCTTCTTCAACCAGGAGCAGTTCGGCGTTCAGGCCATCAAGTTCGGCGGCAGCGGCAGCAATTCCGGACGCGAGGGCGGCGGCGTTGTGGCCGAACGCAGCGGGCCGCTGACGGTCGAGGACATTCCAAATGCCGATATCGACCTGTTTGCCACCGGAACGGTGCAGGACGACCCCGCGCCGGCGCCCGGCGATCAGCCCTTCCCGGCCGCCGCTTCGGAATTCAAGATGGTGCATGTCGCCAACGGCCGCGCCATGATCGAGGACGATACCGGTCTGTGGATCGTGCAGCGCGGCTCCGTCCTGCCGGATTCCAGCCGCGTCGCCTCGATCGAGCAGCGCGGCGGCAAATGGGTGATCGTCACCAGCGCCGATAAGGTGATCCAGCTCTCGAAGTAGCCGCTAGAGCATGATGCCGAAAAGTGTGAAGCGGTTTTCGGACGTCGTGCTCTATTCCTTGATTTAGAAGCGGATTCAGATTTCAGGTCCATAGACCTGAAATCATACGGCTCCAGGGCGCAAGCCCACCCCGCGCAAGGTCCACGCAAGACTGGCCGCCTAGTCTTGCGCGTACTTGCCCGGGAGATTCCCATGGAACCCGTAAATCTTTTCGATCTCGCCACGCGGCAGTCGCAATGGCTGGCCGTGCGCCAGTCGGCGATTGCCTCCAACATCGCCAATGCCAACACGCCCGGCTACACCGCCAATGACGTCGAGCCCTTCGAAAAGGTCCTCGACCGGACCGCGGTGACGCTTGCCGCCACGCAGACTGGCCACCTTGGCGCCGAAAGGGCCAATGCCGGCTTCAACGTCAAGCCCGAGGACCCTGACGGCGCGATCATGCCGTCGAAGAACACCGTGGTTCTCGAACAGGAGTTGATGAAAGCCGGCGAGGTTCGCCGCTCCTTCGAGCTCAACACGGCGATCGTCAAGGCCTTCCACTCGATGATGACGATGGTGGTGAAGAGCTGATCATGGATGCGCTGACTGCAGCCCTCAAAGTCGCGGCATCCGGCCTTGGCGCCCAGTCCGAGCGGCTGCGCGTGGTCTCGGAGAACCTTGCCAACGCCCAGTCGACCGGCAGCACGCCCGGCGCCGATCCCTATCGCCGCAAGACCATCACCTTCCAGTCCGAGGTCGACCGCGCAACCGGCGGCTCGCTGGTGGAAGTCAACGCGATCTCCCGCGATCCTTCGGACTTCCCGATCGAATTCCAGCCCGGCAACGAAGCTGCCGACGCCAAAGGGTACGTCAAGATGCCCAATGTCAACACGTTGGTCGAAATGGCCGACATGAGCGAGGCGAACCGCTCCTATGAAGCCAACCTGCAGGTCATCAAGCAGGCTCGCGATCTGATTTCCATGACCATCGACCTGATGAGGAACCAGTAATGATCGGCGGTATCGGGGCAATACAATTCAAGACGGCGGTTGACGGGGCGGAGCAGGCGTCACCGAACCTGCTGCAGGGCGGCGTCGGAACGCAGACCGGCGAAAGCGTCGGCAGCAGCTTCGCCGAGGTGCTCAGCCAAGCGGCGACGAAGACCGTCAACACGCTGCAGGGCGCCGAGCAGATGTCGATACAGGCCCTGAAGGGCGACGCCGATACGCGCCAGGTCGTCGATGCGGTGCTGAGCGCCCAGCAGGCGCTGCAGACCACCATCGCGATCCGCGACAAGGTCGTCTCGGCCTATCTCGAAATCAGCCGCATGAGTATCTAGCGTCATGAAAGCCCTTGCCATCGCCGCCACCGGCATGAATGCCCAGCAGACCAACCTGGAAGTCATCGCCAACAACATCGCCAACATCAACACCACCGGCTACAAGCGGGCGCGGGCCGAATTCTCCGACCTGCTCTACCAGGTCGACCGCACCCAAGGGGTGCCCAACCGTTCCAACACCTCGCTGGTGCCGGAAGGCGTCTCGATCGGTCTTGGCGTCAAGACGACGGCGGTGCGCAACGTCCACACGCAAGGCGAGCTGACCAGCACCGGCAACAGCTTCGACCTGGCGTTGACCGGCAGGGGCTGGTTCCAGATCGAGGGCGCCGATGGAGCCACGCTCTACAGCCGCGCCGGCGCCTTCAACACCAACGCCACCGGGCAGCTCGTGACGGTCGACGGCGCCAATGTCATTCCGGCCATCTCTGTGCCGACCGACGCGGTCGAGGTGATCGTCAACAAGACAGGCCAGGTCTTCGCCCGCATCCAGGGCCAGACCGACCTCCAGCTGCTCGGCCAGCTTCAGATCGCCAACTTCGCCAACGAGGCGGGCCTGGCGCCGCTCGGCGACAACCTCTTCCAGGAAACGGCCGCCTCAGGCCCGGCCAATGTGGGCGTCCCCGGCGATCCGGGCTTCGCCACGATCCAGCAGGGCTATCTCGAATCCTCCAACGTCGATCCGGTGAAGGAAATCACCGAGCTGATTTCGGCGCAGCGCGCCTACGAAATGAATTCCAAGGTCATCCAGGCCGCCGACGACATGGCCTCGGTGGTCTCAAAGAACATCAGGTAACGGATGATGGCCTGGCCGATCTCCTCCGCACTCCGTCGCGCCGTGCTGGCCACCGCCCTGGTGGCCGCCGGCACGCCGGCTCTGGCGCAGGACCCGACCGGCCAGTCGGCAAACCAGATCGCCGCCGGCCAGGTCGTCGGCGAGGCCGTGCTGATCCCCAACCGGGTCATCTATCCCGGCGAGACCATCGAGCCCGCCTCGCTCAAGCAGGTGACGCTCATCCCCGGCAAGCACAAGCCGGACGGCATGGCGACGCGCTCGGAGGAGCTTCAGGGCAAGGTTGCCAAGCGCACGCTGCTGCCCGGCCGCTACATCCCGGTGACTGCCATCCGCGACGCCTGGCTGGTCGAGCAGGGCGCTTCCGTGCAGGTCTATTTCACCGCCGGCTCGCTCACCATTTCAGCCGCCGGCGTCACGCTGCAGCCAGGTGCTGCCGGTGACCAGATCAAGATCCGCAACACCGACAGCGGCAAGATCATCTCCGGCACGGTGATGGCCGACGGCACCATCAAGGTCGGCGCTTCGTGATGCGCGCCTTTGTTCTTCTGCTGAGCGCCGCCATCGGCCTGCAGCCGGCATTGGCGGATGGGCTGACGCCCAAGGCCAAGCGGGAGCTCGCGCAGAAAAACGGCGGTGTCTATGACGATCCGGAATACGATCCGGCCACCACCCAGCGCATGTTCCGGGTCTCGACCGGGCCAAGCACGCTGCCGCCCGGTCAGGTCGCGGCGCGCATCAAGGACATCGCCCAGCTGCAGAGCGCGCGCGACAACCAGCTCGTCGGCTATGGTCTGGTCATCGGCCTCGCCGGAACCGGCGACAGCCTGCGCAACTCGCCGTTCACCGAACAGTCGATCCGGGCCATGTTGGAGAATCTCGGCATTGCCACCGAAGACGGCCGCGCGCGCGCCAAGAACGTGGCCGCCGTCATCGTCACCGCCAACATGCCGCCCTTCGTCCAGTCGGGCAGCCGTATCGACATCGACGTCTCCTCGATGGGCGACGCCACCTCGCTCGCCGGCGGCACGCTGGTGATGACGCCGCTGAAGGCGGCCGACGGCGAAATCTATGCCGTCGGGCAGGGCTCGGTGATCGTCGGCGGTTTCACCGCCCAGGGCCAGGCCGAGCAGTTGACGCAAGGCGTGCCGACCGCCGGCCGCGTGCCGAACGGCGCCATCGTCGAGCGCTCGGTGCCGGCCGAGTTCGATGACCAGGGCGTGTTGACGCTGCAATTGCGCAATCCCGATTTCTCGACCGCCATCCGCATCGCCGACGCCATCAACGACTACACCTCGCAGCGCTTCGGGATGCGGGTCGCCGCCGAACGCGATGCCCGCACGGTGCAGATCAAGCGGCCGAGGAATGTCTCGGCCGCGCGTTTTTATGCCGAGATCGAAAATCTCGTCGTCGAATCCGACGCCCCTGCCCGCGTCGTCATCGACGAGCGCACCGGCACCATCGTCATCGGCAGCAATGTCAGGATCTCGCGCGTGGCGATCAGCCACGGCACGCTCACCGTGCGCATCACCGAAGCGCCGAAGGTGGTTCAGCCGGAACCCTTCTCCAGGGGTCACACCGCCGTCGAGCCCTTCACCGCCATCGAGGCGAGCCGGCCTGACGCCCGCGTTGCCGT
Source organism: Mesorhizobium sp. CA15 (assembly GCF_020165215.1). NCBI lineage: Bacteria > Pseudomonadati > Pseudomonadota > Alphaproteobacteria > Hyphomicrobiales > Phyllobacteriaceae > Mesorhizobium > Mesorhizobium sp. CA15. The sequence goes on along the minus strand of NZ_JAIUHQ010000005.1, from coordinate 206,162 downwards.
GCTCGACGGTCCCGACCTCGAAACGCTGGTCTCGGGCCTCAATCGCCTCGGCGTGAAGCCCGACGGCATCATCGCCATCCTGCAAGGCATCAAATCGGCCGGCGCCTTGCAGGCCGATCTGGTTCTCCAATAGGCATGCCGATGATCGCGCTTTCCTCCCTAACACCCCGCGGTCACCTGAGCTTCCGGGCCATCGCAGCAATGGTTGCTCTGCTTGGCGGCACCGCTGCCCATGCGGACGAGGTACGACAGGTGTTGCCGGGCGGTCAGGCGCCGGTTCAGCCGGCACAGCTCACACATGAAAACGCGCCGCTTCAGCCGGCTGCGCTCGCAGGCGGCAAGGCGCCGGACGAAAGCGAGATCCAGCGCTTCTGTTCCAACATCGCGGACGCCGCGCGCGACCGCCGCTACGCTCTCCAGGCCGAGGAATTGAAGCAGCTGCAGGCCGGCATCGACGAGCGCATGAAAGCGTTGGAGGCAAAGCGGGCCGAATACGAGGAATGGCTGAAGCGCCGCGAGGTGTTCCTGGCGCGTGCCGAGGACGGCGTCGTCAAGATCTATGCCGGCATGAAGCCCGATGCCGCCGCCGAACGTCTGGCGATGGTCAACGCCGAGCTCGCGGCGGCCATCCTGATGAAGCTCGATTCGCGCAAGGCCGGCGTCATCCTGAACGAAATGGACCAGAAGGCGGCGGCGACGCTCACCGGCATCATGGCCAGCGCGGCGCGAAGGGTTGATCCGTCATGAAGTTGAAATTGCTGGCCCTGATCGCCCTCGCCACCCTGGCCGGTTGCGGTACCGATCTCAGGGAGGTCGGCAGGGAGCCCGCTTTGTCGCCGGTCGGCTCCGGCATCGGCGAAGGCGGTTCCGGCCCTTACAGCTACCCCGAGCCGCCTGCCTCCCGGCCGAAGAAATTCTCGCTGTGGGACGATCGCCAGAGCCGGCTGTTTACCGATCCGCGCGCGCTGCGCGCCGGCGACATCCTGACCGTCAACATCAGGCTCAACGACAAGGCCAATTTCAAGAACCAGAACGACCGCAGCCGCACCGCCGCGCGCAAGCTTGGCTATGACATCAATCTCGGATGGGAAAAGGCAAGCACCAACGGCAAGGGCGACGCCGGCCTGAGCTCCAGCACCGAGACCAATGCCGATGGGGAGATCAAACGTTCGGAAAACCTCGAGCTCAATGTCGCCGCCGTCGTCACAGACGTGCTGCCCAACGGCAATCTGATGATCAGGGGCTCGCAGGAGGTCCGCGTCAATTACGAGCTTCGGGTGCTGACCATCGCCGGCATGGTCCGTCCGTCCGACATCGGCGCGGAAAACACCATCCCCTACGAGCGCATCGCCGAGGCGCGCATTTCCTATGGCGGCCGTGGCCGTGTGAGCGAGGTCCAGCAGCCGGCCTATGGCCAGCAGATCCTCGACCAAGTGCTTCCCTTCTAGGACCGGGAGAGCGCTGCCGTGGCAAATGTCGAGCAAGTCCAGCCCAAAAAGGGACCTTCCCTGGCGATCCAGCTCGCCATGCTGTTGGCTATGACCGGCGCGGCCGTCGGCATGGGTTGGCTTTCCGGCGGCTATCTCCAGCAAGGCGAAACGCCGGCAGCGGTGCCCGCGGCGCCGGAGAACGCCGGCGCCGCCGAAAAACCCGCCGAAGGCGGCAAGGCGGGCGCCGGGCCAGCGCTGGTGCAGCTGGCACCGATCACCACCAATCTCGCCTCGCCGTCGGAAGTCTGGATCCGGCTGGAGGCGTCGCTGCTCTACGATGCTCCGCAGCCGCAGGAAGTGACCGAGCAGATCCACCAGGACCTGCTTGCCTATGTGCGCACCCTCAAGCTGCATCAGATCGAAGGCGCCAGCGGCTACCAGCATCTCAAGGCCGATCTCGAGGAGCGCGCGGCGCTGCGCAGCGGCGGCCACGTCAAACAGGTTCTCGTCAGGACGATGCTGCTCGAATGAGAAAGTTCCTCATAGCCACGGCGCTCATCGTCGTCACCACCTCCGTCGCCGCGGCCCAGCAGCTCGATCTCGGCGGCATCGGCAAGGCCGACGGCACGACGGTCGGCTATCTGATCCAGATGTTCGGCCTGCTCACCGTGCTTTCGGTGGCGCCCGGGCTCTTGATCATGGTGACGAGCTTCACCCGCTTCGTCATCGCCTTTTCGATCCTGCGCGCCGGTATCGGCCTGCAATCGACGCCGGCCAACCTGATCCTGATCTCGCTGTCGCTGTTCATGACCTTCTATGTCATGGCGCCGACTTTCGACCAGGCCTGGAACACCGGCGTGAAGCCGCTGATGGACAACCAGATCACGCAGGGCGAGGCGTTCGAGAAAATCTCCGGCCCGTTCCGTGACTTCATGCTGCACAATGTGCGCGACAAGGATTTCGACCTCTTCGCCGACCTCGCCCGGGAGCGCGGCCAGACCGTCTCGCGCGAGACTGTCGACCTGCGCATCCTGGTGCCGGCCTTCATGATCTCGGAGATCCGCCGCGGCTTCGAGATTGGCTTCCTCATCGTCCTGCCCTTCCTCGTCATCGACCTGATCGTCGCCACCGTCACCATGGCCATGGGCATGATGATGCTGCCGCCGACGGTGGTATCGCTGCCGTTCAAGATCCTGTTCTTCGTGCTGATCGACGGCTGGAACCTTCTGGTCGGCAGCCTGGTACGATCCTTCACCTGATCGTTCCCGCCGGACCGCGCAAGCATGCCGCGCCAAGCCTCGACAGCTTGAGCAAGCTGCGCGCAAGCCTTCCAACATTATTTTCGATTAACCGTCCGATTTAGCTCTTTGGTAGCAACTTACCGCCATAGTCGCTCGCAGATGGCGGGTGACCTGACTGAGCGGTCATTGGCATGATGCCGCACCGTCATACCGGACATGCCGGTATGTCAAAAAAATCCGTGTAAAAACAAGGTACGAGTACCATGGCCAGTATCATGACCAACGCCTCGGCGTTGACCGCTCTGCAGAGCTTGAACGCCACCCAGAAGAACCTCGACACCACCCAGTCCCGTATCTCGACGGGCTATCGCGTCTCGCAGGCTTCCGACAACGCCGCTTACTGGTCGATCGCCACCACGATGCGTTCCGACAACCAGGCCATGTCCACCGTTTCTGACGCGCTCGGCCTCGGCGCCTCGAAGGTCGACACCGCTTACACCGGCATGGACAGCGCGATCTCGACCATCAACCAGATCCAGCAGAAGCTGACCGCTTCCTACGGCCAGACCGATGCTTCTAAGGAAAAGACCCAAGTCGAAATCGCCGCTCTTCAGAACCAGTTGAAGGCCTATGCGGATGGCGCCACGTTCTCCGGCACGAACATGCTGTCGGTCAACAGCGGCGCCACCGCCACGAGCGCAGCCGACGTCAAGATCGTTTCGGCCTTCAACCGCGATGCCACCGGCGCAGTTTCGATCTCGACGATCGACGTCAAGGTCGACAGCATCAAGCTGTATGAAGCCGGCACCGCGGCTGGCGTGTCGAAAGGTATCCTCGACGCCGACCGCGTCGGTGCGACCGGCGCTGTCACCACCACTGCGCAAAACCCGACCCTGGGTGCGGCAGCTGCGGCGGGCGACACCTATTCGGTCGCCACGATGAAGATCTTCTCCGGCACCACCGCTGCAAGCGATACCCAGATCGCGGATATGATGAAAGTCGTCGACGCCGCGCTGAAGGACATGACGACCGCCGCGACCAAGCTCGGCGCCGCCAAGAGCTCGATCAACCTGCAGAAGACCTTCACCTCGAGCCTGATGGACTCCATCGACCGCGGCGTCGGCCAGCTCGTCGATGCCGACATGAACAAGGAATCGACCCGCCTCCAGGCGCTGCAGGTGCAGCAGCAGCTCGGCGTCCAGGCGCTGTCGATCGCCAACGGCTCGTCGCAGTCGATCTTGTCGCTCTTCCGCGGCTGATCGCTCCATACTGACCGGACCAAAGCATCGGGCCGCGCCAAAAGCGCGGCCCGATTTGCGTTTGCTCAAGGCTCGCGCAACCCTCGTTCCCTAACCTCTCGGAAGCCTACTTTTAACAGGCCATTAACCATATCGCGCTAGGTATGGTTAACCAATCACTTAGGTTGTCGAATCGGCCCGACCGGCACGATTCGCAACCCATGGACAGGTCGAGACCCGGCCTGCGTGGCATGCCGGCTTTTGAGAAGGAGCGAGTTTCTTGGCGAGCATCATGACGAACGCTGCGGCGTTGACTGCACTTCAAAGCCTCAACGCCACCAACAAATCGCTCGAGCAGACGCAGGCCCGGATCTCCACCGGCTACCGGGTCTCCGAGGCCTCCGACAACGCCGCCTACTGGTCGATCGCCACCACCATGCGCTCCGACAATTCGGCGCTGTCGACTGTGCAGGATGCGCTCGGTCTCGGTGCCTCGAAGGTCGATACAGCCTACACTGGCATGAACAACGTCCTTTCGACGATCGGCCAGATCAAGACCAAGCTTTTGTCGGCTGTCGGCCAATCGGGTGCCAACAAGGCCAAGACGCAGACCGAAATCACCACGCTGCAGGCGCAGATGAAATCCTTCGCCGATGCCGCCACCTTCTCCGGCTCGAATTATCTTTCGGTGACGTCCAAGCAGGTCGCGGCCGCCAATGACGGCGTCCAGCCCGACGCCCAGATCGTCTCCTCGTTCAACCGCTCCTCGTCCGGCGCCATCTCGCTCGGCACCATCGACATCAATGTCGAGAGCACCAAACTGTTCGATTCCGGCCTCGCGACGGCCGTCAAGAACCAGGGCATTCTCGATCGCAAGACTTCGATCTACTCCACCGCCGCCGACCAGTCGGCATATGACGCCGCCTATGCGGCCTCGATCGCCGGCGGCGCCACCGACATTGCCGCCAACACCGCGGGCCAGGCCGCTGTGTCGGGCTCGCCCGTCAAGATCGACAACGTCTCCGCCTTCAATCTCGACATCACGGCAACGGGCGTGACCGACGACATCATCACGCAGATGGTCACCAAGATCGACAACGTCATGAGTCAGCTTACTGACGCCGCCACCGTGCTCGGCGCCGCCAAGAGCTCGATCGACCTGCAGAAGACCTTCACCCAGAGCCTTATGGACTCCATCGACCGCGGCGTCGGCCAGCTCGTCGATGCCGACATGAACAAGGAATCGACCCGCCTTCAGGCGCTGCAGGTGCAGCAGCAGCTCGGCATCCAGTCGTTGTCGATCGCCAACAGCTCCTCGCAGTCGATCCTGGCGCTGTTCAAGAACGGCTAATCGGCAGAAATATTCCGACCGGCGAAAGGCCGCGCCACGGGCGCGGCCTTTTTCGTTTTTGGATAAGAGCCGGGTCGACGCTTTGCTGGCACGCCTATCATCCTCGCACAAGCTTCGCGGTCTAGTCTTCCGGCGGACAGTCATGCTGGGAGCGGTTGAATCGTGCCGGAACAGATCCAGAGCGTCATCGCGAATTTGAAGAGCTTCGGCGTTAGGCGTCTGGCGCTCATGGGCGGCATCGCGGCCCTGGTCATGGCCGTCATCGGCATCGCGTCGGTCTATCTCAACCGCCCGGCCTATGAGACGCTCTATGTCGGCCTCGAGCGTTCCGACGTCAATCAGATCGGACTGGTGCTGGCCGACGCCGGCATCGGCTTCGATGTGGGCTCTGACGGCACATCCGTGATGGTGCCGGCCGGCACCACCGCGCAGGCGCGCATGCTGCTTGCCGAGAAAGGCCTGCCGACCAGCGCCAACGCCGGCTATGAGCTGTTCGACAATGTCGGCTCGCTCGGCCTCACCTCCTTCATGCAGCAGATCACCCGCGTGCGCGCCCTGGAAGGCGAGATCGCGCGCACCATCCAGTCGATCTCCGGCGTCAAGGCGGCTCGAGTCCACATCGTCATGTCCGAGCGTGCCAATTTCCGTCGCGACGAGCAGCAGCCCTCCGCCTCGGTGGTCATCCGCTATGCGGGCAGCGATGCCGAGAAGAGCGCCATGTCGATCCGCCACCTCGTCGCCGCGGCCGTTCCCGGCCTCTCGGCCGACAAGGTCACCGTGCTCGATTCCAACGGCAATCTTTTGGCCGCCGGCGACGACCCGTCCAACACGAGCGCCGCGCGCACGCTGGGCGTCGAGCAGACGGTCGAGGCGCAGATCGGCGACAACATCCGCCGCGCGCTCACCCCTTATCTCGGCCCGGACAATTTCCGCGCCAGCGTCAAGGCCGACATCAACACCGACACGCGCCAGACCGAGGAGACGATCTTCGATCCGAACTCGCGCGTCGAGCGTTCGGTGCAGTCAGTGAAGACCAACGAGGCCAGCAACCAGAAGCAGGCTTCGACCCCGACCAGCGTCGAGCAGAACCTGCCCGAGACGCAGACCACCACCACCGAGGGCCCGCAATCCACCTCGCAGAACGACCGCAAGGAAGAGATCACGAACTACGAGATCAATTCCAAGAAGATCGCCACCGTCTCCAACGGTTACACGGTCAACAAGATGTCGATCGCGGTCGTGGTCAACCAGGATCGCCTGAAGACCATCCTCGGCAAGGACGCCACGCCGGAGCAGATCGCCAAGCGAGTCGCCGATATCCAGAAGATGGTCGCCTCGGCGACCGGCTTCGACGACAAGCGCGGCGACATCATCGACGTCTCGGCGGTCGAATTCATCAACGGCCTCGACGGCGAGCCGATAGATCAGCCTGGCATTCTCGCCTCGATCGGCACCTATACCGGCACGCTGATCAATGCCGGCGCCTTCATCGTCGTCGTCTTCCTGGTGGCGTTCTTCGGCCTCAAGCCGATGGCCGCCGCGCTGACGGCGTCGGCGAGGCCCGCGGCCATTGCCGGCCCGAGCTTCGACGACGTGCAGCGTTCCTTGCCGACGCCCGATGCGCCGGTCGCCGCGATCACCGCCGAGGCCCCGGCCGGCGCCCTGCCCGGCGCGCGCGCCGGTGCAACCCCGCTCGATGACCTGCGCCAGAAAATCCGGCCGGCGCCGCAGGACCGGCTTGCCCGCATGGTCGACCTCAACGAGGAGCGCACCGCGCAGATTCTGCGCAAATGGGCAGCCGTCCCGGAAGCCGTAGGTTAGGCCATGGCCTCCGCAGCCCTCTTCGATCTCCTGCCCGATTTTGGTTCGCGCACGCCGCGTGCCAATCAGGCGCCGACCGCGCGCGACGCCGAGCATCTGCCGGCCGCGCCGGAGCCGCAGGCCGATATCGGCGCGCTGATCGCCGAGGCCGTGGCCGACGCGGAGGCAGCGCTCGAGGCGCGCCTCGCGCTGGCCCATCAGGCAGCGCTCGACGCCGAGCGCCAGGCCAGCAACCAGGCCGCGCAAACTTTCCTTGAGAGCTTCGGCGGCGATCTCGGCGCCGCCCTCGCCACGCGCATCGAGGCCATGGAGCAGCGCGTTGCCGAGCTTGCCGGCGCAACCGTCGCCCGTATCGTCGGCGGCCTTCTCAGCGACGACCTGCAGGAGCGTTCGCTCGCTGCCCTTTCCCGCGCCATCAGTGCGGCGGTCGCCGACAGCGAGGCCGTGCGCATCGCCGTCCGCGGCCCGTTGTCGCTGTTCGAGCCGCTGCAGGCGGCGCTCGGATCCCGCGCCGCCAATCTCGACTTCAGCGAGGCGCCGGGCTTCGACCTGACCGTCACCATCGACGAAACCGTGTTCGAGACGCGTATCGCCGAGTGGTCGGCGTCCTTGTCGGAGGTCCTGTCATGAGCGCCGTCGACCATGCCGACCCCCGGCACGAGATCATCATCGTCAAGCGCAATCACGACGGTCATGACGACGGCCACCATGGTGGCGTATGGAAGATCGCCTTCGCCGACTTCATGACGGCGATGATGTGCTTCTTCCTCGTCATGTGGCTGATCAACGCCGCCAACGAGCAGACCAAGGCGGCCGTCGCCAGCTATTTCAATCCGGTCGAGCTGATCGATCGCAACTCCAGCCGCAAGGGCCTGGAAGATTTGGGCGACGGCCCGAGCAAGGTCGGATTGACCGCGGACAACCCGCAGCAGGGCGCGACCAAGGCGGGCGATGACGGCAAGGGCGGCGCCGGTTCCTCCGAGCGCCGGCAGACGAAGGCCGGAGCGCAGGATGCCCAGCTCTCCGATGAAAAGCTGTTTGCCGATCCCTACGCGGTGCTGGCGGAAATAGCCGCCGACACAGGCGTGATGCAGAACGTCAGCGCCAAGGGCGAAGGCGGCGCCCAGGCGGCCGGTCCGGCAACCGGCGCATCCGGCGGCGAGTCCTACCGCGATCCGTTCGCGCCGGATTTCTGGTCGCAGCAAGTGGCGGCGCCTGGCGCCGAGGCCACCGCCGAACGCGCCAGGATCGAAGGCGATCCGGTCAAGCCCGGCGAGAAGGTCGCCGCCGTCGCGGTGCCGAAGGTGAAGGTCGTTCCGGCCGCTCCTGCCCTGACGGCCGCGCCGCTGGAGCCGCTGGCAACCCCGCAAAAGACCGACGCTAAGAGCGGGCCAAAGGCCGCGCAAGGCGACGCCGAGAAGGCGTCGGGCGAAGCAGACAAGACCGAGAAAGCCCAAACCGGGAAAGCTGAAGTCGACAAGCGCGAGGCTGCAGCGGCCGACACCAAAGCCGAAAGCGCGAAGGCAGAAAAGGCCGAACCCGAGCAAGCCGCCGACAAAGGCGACAAGGCGCCGAGCAAAGCCGCTCTTCAGGAAGCGGCGGATATCAAGAAGGAGCTCGCCAAGGCATTCCTGCCGGGTGAAAAGCTCGCCGACGGCGTCTCGGTCGAGGCCACCGACAAGGGCGTCGTCATTTCGATCACCGACCAGCTCGATTTCGGCATGTTCGAGATCGGCTCGGCCATGCCACGCCGCGAGCTGGTGCTGGCGATGGAAAAGATCGGCCGCATCGTCAACGAGAAGAAGGGCACCATCACCATCAGCGGCCACACCGACGCGCGGCCGTTTCGCAGCAACACTTACGACAACTGGCGGCTGTCCACCGCGCGAGCCCATTCGGCCTACTACATGCTGGTGCGCGGCGGCGTCGACGAAAGCCGCATCACCGAGGTCGCGGGCTTCGCCGACCGGAAGCCCAAGATCGCCTCCGATCCAATGGCGGCCGCGAACCGGCGCATCGAAATCCTGATGACGGCCGGCGGATGAAGGGCAGGAGCGCCATCGGCTGCGCGGTAGCGCTGCTATTGCTTGCGGCAGGGTCGCCGTCGGCGGCCTTGGCGCAGGACGCCCTGCAACCCTATCAGCTGGTGCGTTCGCTGCAGCTGATCCAGGACCGGATTGCCGGCGGCGATCATGCCGCGCTGCCGATGCAGGCGAAGCTCCTCGAAATGATCGACGCCCGGATGCGCAATGCCGATGCCGAGGATTTCAAGGAGCCGAAGAACTTCCGCGCTCTGCTCGTCTACGGCATGAGCGGCGGCAACCCGGTGACGGTCGCGGCGGCGGCTTCGCGCGCAATAACCGACCCGCAAAGCCTGGTCATCGCCAAAGGCGTCGTCGCCTATCTGAGCGGCCGGCCGGCCGAGGCGATCGAAATGCTGAAGCCGATCGATCCGATGGGCGTGCCCGCCGACCTCGGCGCCTTCCTGGCGCTGGTCAAGGGTTCGCTGCTTGCGACCGATGACCCTGCGGCAGCGCTGAACCTGCTCGACGAGGCGCGCCTGCTCAGCCCCGGCACGTTGGTCGAGGAGGCAGCGCTTCGCCGCTCCGTGGGCATCGCGGCCGCACAGGGCGACGCCGCCCGTTTCGCGCTAGCTTCGACCCAGTATGTCGCCTCCTACCTCTATTCGCCTTACGCCAGCCAGTTCGCCGATGCCTTTGTTTCCGGCGTCATCACGCTGCACATGGCGATCAGCCAGGACAAGATCGCCGACATCACCTCGATGATGGATCCCGAGCGCGAGAAAGTGATCTACCTGCGCATCGCCCGCCGTGCCGCGATCGACGGGATGACCGAGCTCTCGGCTTTCGCCTCGGCGAAGGCCGAGCTGGGCCGCAACGGCAACGGCAGCCGGGACGACCCGCGCACTCAGCTCTATTCGAGCCTTTCCACCATGACATCGGCCAATGTCGATGAAGTGCGCGCCAAGCTCGGCAAGATAGATCGCGGCAAGCTTTCGCAAGGCGACCGCGACCTGCTCGACGCCGCGCAGGCCGTGGCGGGCGAAGTGATGGCGCCGGTGAAAGCGCCCGCAAATGCCGAAACCGCACCGACAATCGTTGCAAGAGGCGACGGAGCTAAATCCGCGACCGAAGCCTCAGCTGACCCGGCCAGTGCGGACTTGCCTCCCGTGGAGGGAGCGATGCCCGAACAGGCAGCGGTCGCGGTGAGCAATCCGCCGGTCGCGCCGAGCGACCAGGCGAAAGACACGCCGCCCGCCGCTTCGCCGCCCCCTGTCCCGCAGCCCGCGCAAGCATCGGCTGAAACCCTGGCGGCCGCTCCGGCTCTGACCGGCGCCGCGCCGGTGGTACAGGCGTCCGCGCCGGCGAAGCCCGATATGCAAGACCCGATCGATGCGGCGGTCACCAGCACGCGGCGTCAGCTCGACCAGATCGACCAACTCCTCGGAGCAGCCCCAAAATGACCAGCGTCAACCAGACCTTGCCGGGCTTTGCTTCGACACAGGCCCAGTCCCGGCAGCACACTGCCGGCGACAAGGTTGGGGATCAGAATTTCGGCAAGATGGTGCATGGGACCGAGAGCCCACAGGACAAGCACACGGCCGGACCGGTAATACCGAACGCGCATCCGGCAAGGCGCTTGCCGGCCAATGCCGGCAAGCATGAGCCGGATCAGGACCCGCAGGGGAAAACCGGTTCGCAGAAGGCGACGGGAAAGTCCGCGAAGACCGACGGGCAATCCTTATCCGCGAAGCAGACCGCGGATAAGGATACCGCGGCGCAATCCGACGATCCCGCGCCGCTGCAGGACCGCTTGCCGTTGCTGATGGCGCTGGGCGACATGAAGCATTTCGCGCAATCGTCGGGCGCGGGCGGCGCTGATGGTGAAGAAGCCGCCGGCGACCACGGATCGCTGGAACTGCGGCTGCGCGCCGGCAAGCGCACGGCGATCGACAGTTCCGCCGAGCCGCTGTCGCGATCCACCCGTTCGACGGCAGCGGACGATTCCGGCCCCGATTTTGGGCTAAAGCCGATGAAGGCGCAAATGGCTCTCGATATGCCGGGCCGGCGTGATGCCGATGCCTTGCCGGCGCAAGGGGATGATCCGGCGGCCGGTAGCCCGTTGCCGCCGCAAGGCTGGCGGCCGGCTTCCGCATCCAAGGCTTCGCTGCAATCGCAGTCGGCCGCGCCGCAGACTCCGGGCAAGCCGTCTGCTTCCGCCGGACGCATGGAAGTCGTCAACCAGCAGAGCTTCCCGGCGCCGGCGCAAAACCCGATCGGCCAGACGGTATCGGCGCTGGTTGAAGGGCTTGCCTCCGACAATGGCGTCCAGCAAGCCTTTGCAAGCGCCTCGACGGGCTCCCAGACGACCAATTCTGTTGCCGTTCCGACACACGTGCTGAAGATCGAGCTGCACCCTTCGGAGCTCGGATCGGTTGTCGCCAGCCTGCGGCTCTCGGGGGAGCGACTTTCGATTGAGATGAAGCCCGAGACACACGAGGCATACCGCCGTCTCACCGCCGACAGCGACGCCGTCGTCAAGTCGATGCGCAGCCTCGGCTTCGACGTCGACAAGGTCACCATCCTGCAACCCTCGATAGCAGCGCATGCGGCCAGCCGCGCCGACCCAACCAGCGCCATGCCGATGTCGACAGGCCGCGACCAGCCTTCGTTCCAGCCTGGGAACTCGGGCAGCAACGGCGCGGGCGGCGGCCGGCAACCGGGAAGGAACAATGGCGATGGCGCACAGGAATTCGGTCGAGCTGCTTCGCCTCTTCGCGAGCGTGCTGACGACGATATGTATATCTAGTTTCGCTGCCGGCGCGGCCAGCGCCGCAGCCAATCCCTGCGAGCCGGAGATCCTGCGCGCCGCCGATCGCTACGGGGTGCCCGCCGGAATCCTTTACGCCGTCGGCCTGACCGAGACCGGAAAGAAGGGCAGCCTTCAGCCTAATGCCTTGAATATAGAAGGAAAAGCTGTGTTTCCTCGCAGCCGCGGCGAAGCGCTCGCCGCATTCGAGAACGCGCGTCGCGAGGGCAAGACGCTGATCGATCTCGGCTGCATGCAGATCAACCATCGCTATCACGGCGCGCAGTTCCGCAGCGTCGAGGACATGCTCGACCCGCATCGCAATGTCGACTACGCGGCGCGCTTCCTGGTCAGCCTGCATGCCCGGCACCTGACCTGGTCGATGGCCGTCGCCCGCTATCATGCCGGCCCCGACAACGACCCCGCGCAGAAGGTCTATGTCTGCCGCGTCATCGCCAACATGGTCGCCACCGGCTTCGGCAAATGGACGCCGAATGCCAGCACCTTTTGCAATCAGTAGTTGTTGTACGTGAGAGCCGGTCGACCTTCGCCAGCCTATCCCGCCGGCGCCGATATTCGTCGGCCAACAGTTGGCGCGAATACACCAGCGCAACCGCTTTTATTACGGCTCCCAAAAAAACTCCCAAGAAAATAGCTACAAGAAATGATGGTTTTTCAGGATTCATCGAGCCGGGTACGCCTTTCCCCACGGGGCAAGTGAAATGATTCGGAGGGCGGGCCGATGATCGTGATCGTTGACGAGCGAGAGCTCGTGACAGAGGGCTACTCTTCACTTTTCGATCGCGAGGGGGTGGCCACTGCCGGCTTTGCGCCAGGCGAGTTCGGCGAGTGGGTGAGTTCCGCCGCCGACACCGATCTCAGATCCGTCAGGGCCTTTCTCATCGGCGACTGCCGCGAAGGCGCGATATCGCCGCGCCAGATCCGCGACCGCACCGGCGCGCCGGTGATCGCGCTGAGCGAACATCACTCGCTCGAGCACACGCTGCGGCTGTTCGAAAGCGGCGTCGACGATGTCGTACGCAAGCCGGTGCATATCCGTGAGATTCTCGCCCGCATCACCGCCATCCGCCGCCGCGGCTCCGAAGAGGCCGCCTATACCGAGGTCGGGTCGATGCGGATCTTCATGGATGGCCGCGATCCGGAGATCAACGGCGAGCCGCTGCCGTTGCCGCGGCGCGAGCGGCGCATCCTGGAATATCTGGCCGGCAACCGCGGCCGGCGCGTGACCAAGACCCAGGTCTTCAACGCCATCTACGGCATCTTCGACGAGGAGGTCGAGGAGAACGTTGTTGAGAGTCACATCTCGAAGCTGCGCAAGAAGCTGCGCGAGAAGCTCGGTCACGATCCGATCGATTCCAAGAGGTTCCTCGGCTACCGGCTGGTGTTTTGATGGCCGCCCTCGAGCGTGATCCCGAACCGAAGGTCAGCGAAAGCAAAAAGTGGGAACCGGTTTTCGGACAAGGATCATGCTCCAACGAAGAGTCAGAGCGCGTTGGCGATTCAACGAAGCGCCATCGCGGTCTAGGCCCATCCCGCGCCAGCCTCGCGCAAGACACGAGGCATAGTTTTACGGCCTGCTATCCAGGCACTGCGGAGATCCATCGATGAGCCTCTACGGAATGATGCGGACCGGCGTTTCCGGCATGAACGCGCAGGCTAACCGCCTCTCCGCGGTGGCCGACAACATCGCCAACTCCGACACCACCGGCTACAAGCGCTCTTCGGCCGAGTTCTCGTCACTGATCATGCCCGGCACCGGCGGCGCCTATAATTCCGGTGGCGTGACCACCGCGATCCGCTCGGCCGTCAGCACGCAAGGCGTCATGACCTACACCACCTCGGTGTCCGATCTTGCCGTCAACGGCGACGGCTTCTTCGTCGTCCAGGATGCCGGCGGCACGCCCTACCTCACCCGCGCCGGTTCCTTCGTTCCGGATGCGCAGGGCCGGCTGGTCAATGCCGCGGGCTACCAGCTCATGGCCTACGACTACGCCAATGGCGATCCGGCAGCGACCGCCAACGGCTTCGAGGGCCTCGTGCCGGTGCAGATCTCCGATCAGCAAATGACGGCGACGCCGAGCACCGAGGGCCTGTTCTCCGGCAACCTGCCCGCGGGCGCGACGCCGCCCTCCGGTCCGCTGCCGTCCAGCAACAGCGCGACCGCCGAATACACGTCGAAAACGTCGCTGGTCGCCTATGACAATCTCGGCAACAAGAAGCTGCTCGACGTCTATTTCACCAAGACCGGCACCGGAACATGGGAAGTCTCGGTCTTCGATCAGTCGAAGGCGACCCCCGGCACCTCCTTCCCCTATACCGGCGGTGCGCTGGGATCGGCCAACCTCACCTTCGACACCACCACCGGCAAGCTCACCGGCGCGACCACGGGCGTCTCCTTCACGGTTCCGGGCGGCCAGACCCTCAACCTCGATCTCTCCAAGCTGACCCAGCTCGGCACCGGCTTCACCGTCGCCGACGCCAAGGTCAACGGCAACGCCCCGAGCTCCATCCAGAAGGTCCAGATCGGCCAGGACGGCGTCATCTACGCTCAGTTCGCGGACGGCTCGACCAAGGCGCTTTACAAGATCCCGCTTGCCGACGTTCAGAGCCCCGACAACCTCACCGCAATGCCCGGCAACGTCTATGTGCAGAGCACCGACTCCGGCGCCGTCCACATCGGCTTTGCCAATGAGGGCAAGCTCGGCTCCATCGTCTCCGGGGCGCTCGAAAACTCCAACGTCGATATCGCCGAGGAACTGACCAACATGATTGCGGCGCAGCGCAGCTACACCGCCAATTCCAAGGTCTTCCAGACCGGCTCGGACCTGATGGACGTCCTCGTCAACTTGAAGAGATAAACGACGGGCGCCGCCCGTGAAAGATCAGCATGTCGCTTTCCTCCGCACTAAGCATTGCCCAATCGGCGCTCCTGGCCACGTCCAAGCAGACCAGCGTCGTATCGCGCAATGTGGCCGACGCGTCGAACCCTGACTATACCCGCCGCATCGCCGTGGTGACCAGCACGGCGCCGGGCGCCCGGGCGGTGGAAATCCAGCGCGCCGCGAACGAGCTCCTGTTCCGCCAGAACCTTTCGGCCCTGTCGGCATGGAGCGGCCAGAGCGCGCTTTACAACGGCATGGATCAGCTCGAACTGTCGGTCAACGGGGTCGACAATGCGTCGTCTCCCTCGACGGCCCTCGCCAAGCTGCAACAATCTCTGCAGCTTTACGCCACGACGCCATCGAACCAGAACCTCGGCACCAGCGTCATCGATGCCGCCAAGCAGGTGGTGAATTCTCTCAACAGCGGCACCAAGGCGATCCAGGACTTCCGCACCCAGGCCGACAGCCAGATCGCCACCGCCGTCGACGACCTCAACTCCCTGCTCGGCCAGTTCCAGGATGCCAACAAGGCCGTCATCTCCGGCACGCGATCTGGCACCGACGTGTCCGACGCGCTCGATCAGCGCGACGCGCTCCTGAAGAAGATATCGGAATATGTCCCGGTATCGACCTTCACGCGCGGCGACAACGACATGGTCGTCACCACCAAGGACGGCACGACGCTGTTCGAGACCGTGCCGCGCTCGGTGACCTTCGCGCCGTCGGCCGGCTATTCGGCCGGCACGCCCGGCAACACGGTCTACATCGACAACGTACCGGTCTCGGCCGGCACCGGCGACAACGCGACCGCCGACGGCAAGCTTGCGGGCCTGCTGAAGCTGCGCGACGGCGTCGCCTCGACCATGCAGAGCCAGCTCGACGAGATCGCGCGCGGCCTTATCACCGCATTTGCCGAAACCGCGCCATCGCAGCCCAATGCGGCCGGCCTGTTCACATGGTCCGGCGCGCCGGCAATCCCGGCCGCCGGCACGCTGGTCGACGGCCTCGCCGGATCGATCGGCGTCAACGCCGCCTTCGATCCGAGCGCTGGCGGCAATCCCGCGCTGTTGCGCGACGGCGGCGCCAACGGCGCGGCCTATGTCGTCAACACCGGCAACGCATCCTATTCGGACCTTCTGATCGGCTACGGCAACAAGCTCGATCAGCCGATGGCCTTCGATGCCTCGGCCGGCATCGCCGTCAGCTCCGGCGTCTCCGACTACGCGGCCAATGCCATCGGCTGGTTCGAAGGCGTGCGCCAGCAGGCCTCGACCAACGCCGACAGCAAGCAGGCGCTGGCGGCGCGCACGGCCGAAGCGCTGTCCAACGATACCGGGGTCAATGTCGACCAGGAGATGTCCCTGCTTCTCGATCTCGAGCACACCTATCAGGCCTCGGCGCATATGATGAAGACCGTGAGCGACATGCTGGACGCCCTGATGAGCGCGGTAGGATAATTCATGAAAGCGACAGCCGTTTCCTCAGCCGCCATCTCCAACGCCCTGCGTCATCAGCAAGCGAAAATGCAGGCCGACCTTGTGAAGGCGACGACGGAATCCACGACCGGCAAGGTCGCGGATGTCGGTCTGGCGCTGGGCGGGCGCACGACCCAGGCCGTCACCTTCCAGCGCGACCTCGACCGGCTGAACGGCATCGTCGATTCCAACGCGCTCGTCACCGCGCGACTGACATCGACCCAGGATTCGCTCGGCCAGATCGCCGGTGCCGCGCAGAGCTTCCTGTCGGCGCTGACCAGCGGCGTGTCGGGCGACTCCTCGACCAGCATCCTGCAGACCGCCGGCGCCTCGGCGCTGCAGCAGATGACGGGTATTTTGAACACCAGCGTCAACGGCGAATATCTGTTTGCCGGCACCAACACCGACGTCAAGCCGATCGACGATTTCAACGCCACGGGCTCGCCGGCCAAAGCCGCCTTCGATGCCGCCTTCTCGAGCTATTTCGGCTTTGCCCAGACCGCCCCGGCGGCGGCCAACATCACCGCTGCCCAGATGGACGACTTCATCATCACCAAGGTCGAGCCGCAATTCCTGGGCGCCGGCTGGCAGGCCAACTGGTCGAGCGCCACCGATGAGCAGATCACCAGCCGCATCTCGCTCAACGAAACCACGCAGACCTCGGTCAGCGCCAACGAGCAGGGTATCCGCAAGCTCGCCATGGCGTCCGCCATGGTCAGCAGCCTGCTTACCGGCAGCATCAGCGAGGCCGCCCAGAACGCGGTCGTCAGCCGCGCGCAGGCGCTGGTCGGCGAAGCCATCGGCGGCATTACCCAGGTGCGGGCCGAAACGGGCCTTGCCCAGCAGCGCGTATCCGACGCCAGCGACCGCATGAAAACCCAGGTCGACCTGTTCGAGAAGCATATCGTCGATCTCGAAGGCGTCGATCCCGCGGAAGCCGCTACCCGGGTCGCCGACTTGACGCAGCATATCGAGACCTCCTTCGCCTTGACCGCGCGGCTGCAGCAGCTCAGCCTGCTGAACTATCTGACTTGAACACGTAAACCGGAACGCCAGAGCGCCGACGATGTATCAATTCTCCTACGCCGACATCCAGACCGACTCCGTCGCCGATGCCAAGGACCGGGAGCGGCAATTGCTCACCCGGTCGATCGACATGCTGGCAGCGGCAGCAGCCGTTGGCACCGAGTCGATGGAAGCCGTCGAGGCGCTGCATTTCACCAACCGCATCTGGACCACATTTGTCGAGGATCTCGGCTCCAGCGACAACGCCCTGCCCAAGGAACTGCGCGCCAACCTGATCTCGATCGGCCTATGGCTGCTGCGCGAGACGGAAGACATCCGCCAGGGCCGCACCAATAATTTCGAAGGACTGATCGAGGTCTCCCAGATCATCCGAGACGGCATCCAATGACCAACACGCTGAAGATCTCGCTAAAGCCCAACGAGAAGATCTATATCAACGGCGCGGTCATCCGCGTCGACCGCAAGGTCACCATCGAGCTGATGAACGACGTGCAGTTCCTGCTCGAAAGCCACGTCCTCCAGGCCGATCAGGCCTCTACGCCGCTCAGGCAGCTTTATTTCATCGTGCAGATCATGCTGATCAACCCGCTCGGCGCCCCCGAGGCGCGCGAGATGTTCCGCCGCTCGCTGCCGATGCTGATCGCAAGCTTCGACAACCAGGACATCTGCAAGAGCCTGAAGCAGATCGACCGGATGGTCGGCGAGGATGAGATCTACGAGGCGCTGAAAGCGATCCGCGCGCTCTATCCGCTCGAGCGCAGGGTGCTCGAAGACGATGACGACATTTCCCAAACGCCGCGCGCATTGGCTGTAGGAGCATAAAATGGCCGTCGACATGACGACAACGATCCCGGTTGGCGCCAACCAGGCCAGCCAGAAGACTTCCAAGACGGCGGTTGACTACCAGTCGTTCCTGAAGCTCCTGATCGCCGAGATGAAGAACCAGGATCCGACCAAGCCGATGGATTCCACGCAATATGTCGCGCAGCTCGCCACCTTCTCCCAGGTCGAGCAGTCGGTGCAGACCAACACCAAGCTCGACCAGATCATGCAGTCCTCGGCATTGTCGCAGGCCGATGCGCTGATCGGCCGCTCGATCACCTCGGCCGACGGCAAGACAACCGGAACGGTGGCTTCGGTGACGCTCTCCACCAGCGGCCTGATCGCCGTGCTGCAGGACGGCACCCAGGTTCCCGTCGGCGCGGGCGTGTCGATCAAGCCGGCCGCCTGAGCATGTCTCACGAAAGTGGATCCGGTTTCGGGGCAAAGACATGCTTAAATCAAAACCAAAAACAGGTCGCGTGAACTGTTTTTCATGCGACCCGCTTTAGCGGGCTCGGTAGAGGTCAGCCATGAACGAGGCGGATGCCCTCGATATCGTCCAGTACGCCGTGTGGACGGTTCTTACCGCTTCCGCTCCCGTGGTGCTGGTGGCGATGGTCGTCGGCATCGGCATCGCGCTCATCCAGGCGCTGACCCAGATCCAGGAAATCACGCTGACCTTCGTGCCGAAGATCGTCGCCATCATGCTCGTGGTGGCGCTGACCGGCCCCTTCATCGGCGGCCAGATCTCGGCCTTCACCAACGTCATCTTCGAACGCATCGAGCACGGCTTCTGACGCAAGGCAGCGAGCGTCGGGTGGGCTCCGCCCCGACCCGGATGATCTTGCAGCGGCATCTGTAGGAGCTAGATTGTGAAACGCGCCGGCATCGGTCGGCGCCCTTGTCCTAGGCCACTTTCAGGAAGCGATGCATCAGGCAAGAACGGCCGGCGGGCCATGTGCGCAATAGCCGGCGTCTGGCGAAAGCGCGATCCGATCGGCAGCGGCGATCGTCGCGACGTCGCGCGCATGATGCAGGCATTGGCGCATCGCGGTCCCGACGATCACGGCAACTGGAACGACGCCCGCCTGGCGCTCGGCCATCGCCGGCTGACCATCATCGACCCATCGCCCGCCGCGCGCGAGCCGATGCTGACCGCGTCCGGCGACGGTGTGCTGTGCTACAATGGCGAGGTCTATAATTTTCGCGCATTGCGCAAGTCGCTGGAGGCGGAAGGCCTGGCGTTCCGCACGGTGTCCGACACCGAGGTGGTGCTTCAGGCCCTGCATCACTGGGGCCCGCAAAAAGCGGTGCCGTTGTTCGACGGGATGTTCTCCCTCGCCTATTTCGATGCCAGCGCCGGCGCCTTGTGGCTTGCCAGGGACAGGCTGGGCATCAAACCGATGTCGGTCGCCGAGACCGGCGACCGACTGCTGTTCGCCTCAGAGGACAAGGCGATCCTCGCCTGCCACGACTTTACCCGCCGGATCGACACGCGCGAGCTGACGCTGCGGCTGGCCTGGCAGAGCCGCGATTCGAGCTACAGCGTCTTCGACGGCATCGAGCGCCTGCCGCCGGCCGGCCTCTGGAAGATCACGGCGCAGGGCATCGAGAAGCGCCGCTTCTGGCATGTCCTCGACGTCCTGGAGACCGCGCGCATCTCCGGCGACAAGACATCCGACGCCGAACATATGGCGACGCTCCGGACGCTGCTCGAGGAAAGTGTCGAGCTGCATTGCATCGCCGATACCAGCCTTGCCACCGCCTGCAGCGGCGGCATCGATTCCGGCCTGATCACCGCGCTTGCCAAACGCTTCAGGCCTGAGATGCATGGTTACGTCGTCGACCCGAAGCTCGGCCGCAGCGAGGCCGAGGATGCAGAGCGGACCGGTCGGCATGTCGGCGTCAGCCTGCGCCGGGTGCCTTTGGACAAGGACCGGTTCCTCGAGCTCTGGCCGCGCGCGGTCTGGCACCTCGAAACCGACGGCTGGCATGCCAGCCACGCGGCGCTGCTGGCGCTTGCCGAGCAGTGCCGCGCCGACGGCGTCAAGGTGCTGCTGACCGGCGAGGGTTCCGACGAGCTTTTCGGCGGCTACAAATGGCAGGCATCGACGGTCAGGCTCTGGCGCCAGTCCTGGCTGCAGCGCCTGTTCCGGTCGAAGGCCGGGCGTGACCGCAAATTCGCTGAATTGCGCCGCGCCCCGTTCCGCAACTCGATCGGTCGCGGCTCGCCGACGGACCGCGCCATGGCGCTCAGAGCCCTGTCCCCCGAGCTGAACTTCCTGCAGACCAAGCTGTTCGACAGGTTGGACGGTGTCGCGCCGCCCGGCGATCGCGCTTTCCTGGCAAGCTGTTTTTACGACCTCTATTCGCACCTGCAGGACCTGCTGCACCGGCACGACCGGTTGAGCATGGCGGCGTCCGTCGAGCTCAGGGTGCCGTTCCTCGAGAACCGGCTGATCGACTTCGCCCTTCATTTGCCGCGACGACAGAAATATCGCGACGGGACCGGCAAGTGGCTGCTCAAGAAGGTCGCCGAACGCCATCTGCCGCGCGAGAACATTCGCGCCGCAAAGAACGGCTTCGAGATGGATGCCGCTTTTTCGGCTGGCACGCAGGGCCTGCTGCGCGGTGGCCTGCTGCGCGACGCGATGAAATGGTCTGCTTCCGAATTGGACGACCTGATCGACATGGCAAGCAGCCAGGAAACGTCGCGCCTGCGTCTCGTCGGCATGGAAATGCTGCTCAGGCTTTACATGAATGGCGAGACAACAGGCGCGTTGACCGAGGCCCTGCATGCCGAGGAGAGAGGCGCGAAATAACCCAAAGTTGGTCCAGACAGGCCAGATGCTTGGCTTAAAGCTTCGCCGACGCATTTTCGCCTTTGCCATCCTGTTGTTGGGTCGCACTCTTTGGCGAGTCGCCCGCCTGCGCGGGCGCGGCGAGCCTCTATAGCGGACGAAGGCGCAACCATGATCGACGACGAGCCGGAAAGCGAACGCGTCTCCGCGCTGGCGCCGTTCCGGCACGGCATCTTCCGCGCCGTCTGGTCGGCCAGCCTGGTGTCGAATTTCGGCGGCCTGATCCAGGGCGTGGGCGCCGCCTGGATGATGACCACGATCGCCACCTCGCCCTACCAGGTGGCGCTGGTCCAGGCCTCGACCACCTTGCCGATCATGCTGTTCGCGCTCGTTGCCGGCGCCATCGCCGACAGCTTCAACCGCCGCAAGGTGATGCTGGTGGCGCAGACCTTCATGCTGGTCGTCTCGGCGCTGCTGACCTTGTTCACCTGGCAAGGCTGGATGACGCCCTGGACGCTGCTTGCCTTCACCTTCCTGATCGACAGCGGCACGGCGCTGAACAGCCCGTCATGGCAGGCCTCGGTCGGCGACATGGTGCCGCGCGCCAAGGTGCCGGCGGCAGTCGCGCTCAATTCGCTGGGCTTCAACATCACCCGCAGTGTCGGCCCGGCCATCGGCGGCGTCATCGTCGCCGCCGCGGGTGCGGCGGCCGCCTTCGCCGCCAACGCCGTCAGCTATATCGGCCTGATCGTCGTGCTCGCCCGCTGGAAGCCGGCGCTGCCCGAGCAAACCCTGCCGCGCGAGTCGCTTGGCGCGGCGATGGGCGCCGGTCTGCGCTATGTCGCCATGTCGCCCAACATCGCCAAGGTGCTGGTCCGCGGTTCGGCCTTCGGCTTCAGCGCCGGCGCGGTGCTGGCGCTTCTTCCCCTGGTGGCGCGCGATGTCGTCAAGGGCGATGCGCTGACCTACGGCATCATGCTCGGCGCCTTCGGCATCGGCGCGGTTGGCGGCGCGCTGATCAGCGTGCGGCTCAGGCAGCTGCTGTCCAGCGAGACGATGGTGCGCATGGCCTTTAGCGGCTTCGCGCTCTGCGCCCTCAACGCCGCCGTCAGCCACAATGCCTGGCAGACATCGGCGGGCCTGCTCATCGGCGGCGCCTGCTGGGTGATCGCGCTCTCGCATTTCAACGTCACGGTGCAGATGTCGACGCCGCGCTGGGTGGTCGGCCGCGTGCTGTCGATCTACCAGACGGCGACCTTCGGCGGCATCGCGCTGGGCAGCTGGATCTGGGGTGTCGTCGCCGACGCGCATGGCGCGGAGACCGCGTTGACCGCTGCGGCGGTCGCGATGCTCGCCGGCGGCGCCATCGGCTTCGTCCTGCCCTTGCCGCGGCAGACGGTGCTCAACCTCGATCCGCTCAACCGTTTCAAGGAACCGATGCTGGCGCTCGACCTCAAGCCGCGCAGCGGCCCGATCGCCATCATGATCGAGTACATCATCCGCGAGGAGGACGTGCCGGAATTCCTGGCGACCATGGCCGAGCGCGGCCGCATCCGCCGCCGTGACGGCGCCCGCAACTGGACCTTGGCCCGCGACCTCGAAAATCCGTCGATTTGGATCGAGCACTATCACACGCCGACCTGGGTCGAGTATATCCGCCACAACCGGCGCGCCACCCATGCCGACGCCGTGGTCGGCGAACGCATCCGCGCGCTGCACAGCGGCGACAACCCGCCGCGCGTGCGCCGCATGATCGAGCGTCCGACCACCGCGGGCACGACGCTTGTCTCGCCGAAGGGGCCGATCGAGCATTAAGGACTTTCAGGGATCAGCCGGCGCTCTGGATCATGTAGAGCTTGCGCGTGGTCTCGTGGATGCGCCATTCGCCCTTCCATCCCTGCGGCAGGACGAGGAGGTCTCCCGGTCCCAGCTCACGCATCTCGCCATCGGCGCGGCTCACCTCGACGCGGCCGGAGATGATGTGGCAGATCTCTGACGAGTTGGTGCGGTCGGCGGTGAAGCGGCCGGGCGTGCATTCCCAGATGCCGATGTCGAAGCTCCCGTCCGGCGACTGGAAGAAGGATCGCGCGGCCTCCAACTGATCCCCTTGGATCGAGGTCGGTTTCGGTGAAAAGGCGCCGATGTCGGCGTTGGCAAGGTCGTGGAAAGTCGAAAGATCGATCAAGCTGGTCTCCATGATCAATGACCGGTGAGGCTGTCCGCCAGGGCGGCAAGCTTCGAGCTATGGGCAAGCCCGGCAGCCTCGCGGTTATCGGCGATGCGGTAGAGCTGGTACATCGAATGGACGCCCAGCCAGCGGAACGGCTCCGGCTCCCAGGGCCGCACCTTGCGGTTGACCCAGGGCAGCCGCGTCAGCTCGGTATCCTGGCCGAGCACGAGGTCGGTCAGCGTGCGCCCGGACAGGTTGGAGCTCGACACGCCGAGTCCGACATAGCCGCCGGCCCAGCCGATCCGCGTTTTGGAGTCGAGCCCGACGGTCGTGCACCAGTCGCGCGGCACGCCGAGCACACCGCACCAGGCGTGGTCGATGCGGCACCCGGCCGTCTGCGGCAGGAGCGTCGTCAGGATCGCGTGCAACTGGTCGATCGTCGCCTGCTGCGTCTGCCCGTTGACGTCGGTGCGCGACCCGTAGCGATAAGGCACGCCGCGGCCTCCCATGGTGATGCGCCCCTCGCGCGTTCGCTGGGCATAGCAATAGGCATGCGCGGCGTTGCCGAGCAGCTCGTGTCCCTCCCAGCCGATCTTGCGCCAAAGCTCTTCCGACAGCGGCTCGGTGACGATCTGCGCGCTGTTGAGAGCCAGCCATGTCCGCTCCTCGCCAGGAATGCCGGCGGTGAACCCTTCGGTGGCGCGGATGATGGTTTCGGCCCGCACGGTGCCGCGATCCGTGGTCACAACGCCCTTGGCAATCGCAGTGACCGTCGTCTTCTCGTAGATGGAAACACCGAGACGCTCGACCGCTACCGCCAGCCCGCGCACCAGCTTGGCCGGCTGCACACGCGCCTGGCCGTGGATGACGAAGCCTCCCATGACATTCCGGATGTTGATGCGCGCCCGGGTCGCCTCGGCGTCGAGCAGCTCGATGCGTTCGGGATTGGCATCCCAGGAGCGGATCGTCTCGCATTCTTCGCGCACGCGTTCCAGCTGCGCCGGGTTGGTGGCGACCGTCAGATTGTCGACGCGGCGGATGTCCGCGTCGATGCCCTCTTCCGTCGCGACCCGGATCACCTCGTCGACGCAGCCGGCCATCGCCTTCTGCATGGCGGTGACGCCTTGCCGTGTTGAGGTCTTCAGATACTTTTCGCGCGACCAGCCGAATCCGCCCGACAGCCAGCCGCCATTGCGCCCCGAAGCGCCGAAGCCGGCAAACTCGCGTTCGATGAGCACGATGCGCAGCGATGGCTTCGCCTTCTTCAGATAGTAGGCTGTCCACAGCCCGGTATAGCCCGCCCCGACGATCGCCACATCCGCCTCTATGTCGCCCGGCAAAGACGGACGTGGCGCCGGGATATGACCCAGATCCGCATACCAGAACGAGATATCGCCGTTGCGCTTGACTTGCATGGGATGGTTTCCGCCAAAGCAATTCCAGGAAAAGTGTGAAACGGTTTTCCGTCCGGAATTGCGTTTAAACAAAGATGATCAGGTGAGCGTCGTGTCGGCCGTGCTGTCGTCGGGCAGGAGTTTCGCATCGGCGCCGTCGAAGCAGAGCTCGACCTTCTCGCCGAGGCCAAAACTCTCGCCGGCGAGCGGCGAACGCACGATCGCGGTCGAGCCGTCGCCGAGCTTCACTTCGTATTTCGAGCCCGAACCGAGATAGATCGCCTCGGCGATCGTTCCCGACAACCGGTTCGTGCCGGCGGCATCCTGGCCCGGTCGACGGATGGCGAGCTTTTCCGGCCGCAGCAGCATCACCGGATGGGCTTCGCCCGCGAGGCGACGCGGCGCGCTAACTGTTTCTCCGGCGACCGTCAGAGCCGTGCCGGTGCCGTCGCATTTCGCCTCGCCGCGCAGCACGGTGGAATCGCCGATGAACCGGCCGACGAACAAAGTCGTCGGTTCGTCATAGAGCTGGCGACCGGTGCCGACCTGCTCGATGCGCCCGCGATTAAAGACAGCGATGCGATCCGACAGCACCAGGGCCTCCTCCTGGTCGTGCGTGACATAGACGAAGGTGGTGCCGAGCTCGCGATGGATGCGCTTGATCTCGAGCTGCAGCCATTCGCGCAGCTTCTTGTCGAGCGCGCCGAGCGGCTCGTCCATTAGAAGCAGCGGCGGATCGAAGACGATGGCGCGCGCCAGCGCCACGCGCTGCTGCTGGCCGCCCGACAACTCGCTCGGATAGCGATGCGCGAAGTCGCCCATCTTGACCATGTCGAGCGCTTTTGCGACGCGCTTCTTGCGCTCGTCCTGCTTGATGCCGCGCAGTGTCAGCGGATAGGCGACGTTGCGGCCGACGGTCATATGGGGAAACAGCGCGTAGTGCTGGAAGACGACGCCGATATTGCGCTTGTGCGCCGGCACGCCGACGACGCTTTTCCCCCCGACCAAAAGCTTGCCGCTGGTCACGTCGGTAAAGCCGGCAATCACGTTGAGCGTCGTCGTCTTGCCCGAGCCGCTCGGTCCAAGCAGCGTCATGAACTCGCCGGGCTCGATCCTGAGCGAGACGCCGTCCAGCGCCTTGAAGGAGCCATAGGCCTTGCTGACCGTATCGAGGTCGATCGCGGCGCCGCGATTTTCCGCTCTCGGGTTCATAGGCGTCCCTTCCGCTCGCGGCCAAGGAGGAGCATGCCGCCGCCGATCAGGATCGTGGTGGCGAACAAAAGGATGGTGCCGACGGCCGCGACCGTCGGATCGGCGTCGCGCGTGATCGAGGAAAATATCTGCACCGGCAATGTTTTGAGATAGGGATTGGTGATGAACAGCGACACCACGATCTCATCGAGGGAGGTGGCGAAGGCGAACAGCAGGCCCGACAGGATGCCGGGCAGGATCAGCGGCAGCGTCACCGTGCGGAACGTGGTCAGCGCGCCGGCG
The DNA here is from genome assembly GCF_020165215.1 of Mesorhizobium sp. CA15. Lineage (NCBI taxonomy): Bacteria > Pseudomonadati > Pseudomonadota > Alphaproteobacteria > Hyphomicrobiales > Phyllobacteriaceae > Mesorhizobium > Mesorhizobium sp. CA15. The sequence goes on along the minus strand of NZ_JAIUHQ010000005.1, from coordinate 180,166 downwards.
CCGAGGCTTGCCGCCGCCGTCTCCAGCCGCCGGTCGAACACTTCGAGATTGGCCGAGACCGCGATCAGCACGAAGGGCAGCGCCAGGATGGTATGCGCCAGCACAAAGCCCGTCAGCGTGCCGACGAGCTGCGCATCGAGATAGACGGCATAGATGCCGATGGCCAGAACGACGCCCGGCACGACCATCGGCGTCAGCATCAGCATGCGCAAGAGATTGGCCGGCCGCGCCTTCATGCGGTCGAGGCCGAAGGCGGCCAGCGTGCCGAGCACCGTCGCCAGCACCGCCACCAGCGAAGCGACCTTGAGCGAGTTGAGGAAGCTGGTCGACCATTCCGGATTGGTGGCGAAGTTCTGGTACCACTGCCAGGAAAAGCCCTGCGGCGGAAAAGCAAGCGACTTGTTCTCGTTGAACGACATCGGCACGACGACCAGCGTCGGCGCCACCAGCCAGATCGCCACGAGCAGGCAGACGAGGCCGAGGATGAGGCGGGTGAGCGGCTTCATTTCCATCAGCGTCGCCCCGCTTCACGATACCTGGACCGCATCACCGGGGCCGCCAGCGCCAGCAAGACGAAGGTCGCGACCAGGAGCACCACGCCCATGGCGCCGCCGCGTCCCCATTGCAGAAGGCTCAGCACCTGTGTCTGCACCAGGGTCGACAGCATGGTGGAGCGCGGTCCGCCGAGCAGCGCCGGCGTGATATAGAAACCCAGCGCCAGGATGAAGACGATGATGGCGCCGGCATAGACGCCCGGCAGCGACAGCGGCAGGTAGACCGTGAAGAAGGCGCGCGACGGCCGCGCGCCCAGGCTTCGCGCCGCTTGCACCAGCCTGAGGTCGATGCCCTTCATCACCGAATAGAGCGGCAGGATCATGAAGGGCAGCAGCACCTGCGCCATGCCGATCACCACGCCGGTCTGGGTGCGGATCAGCCGGACCCCGTCGAAGCCGGCTGATCTCAGCAGCGAATTGATGACGCCGGAATCCTGCAGCAGGATCACCCAGGAAAGCGTGCGCACCACGCCGCTCACCCAGAACGGGATCAAGACGCAAAGCACCAGGACGAGTCGCGCGCGCGGCCCGACGGCGGTCATCAGATAGGCGTAAGGGTAAGCGCAGAGCACGCAGACCACGGTCACCCAGGCCGAGATGGTGAAGGTGCGCTGAAGCACCATCAGGTTGACGGGCGCGCCGAAGAACCAGGCGTAGTTCTGCAGGCCCCATTGCGGCTCAGACAGGCTGCGCAGCACGATGGTCAGCAGCGGGTAGCCGATGACGGCTACCAGCAGCACGAGTGCCGGCAGCGTGAGCGCGTACGGCCGCCATGCCCAGCCCGCCCGTTGCGGGGCGGAGGGCGTCGTCGGTTCGAGCGCGCTCACGGACTTCGCCTCTCTCAGCCGGTCAGTTGCCGGCCATCAGCGCGGACCACTTCTCCTGCGCCACGGCGAAGTTCGGCACCCAGAACTTGAAGTTCTGCTTGTAGCCCTGCTTCTGGCGCTCCGGCGTGTTGGTGAGGAAGGCGGCGACGGAAGCGTCGACCTTGGGCCGCGCCTCGCTGTTGATCGGCGTGTAGGAGGTCTTCTCGGTCAGGATCTCCTGGGCATTCTTGCCGAGATAGGCGTTGAGCAGCGCGTAAGCGGCATCCGTGTCCTTGACGCCGACCGGGATCGTCATCTGGTCCATCACCACCAGCCAATCCTGCCATGCGGGTGCGTATTTGGCGCCGTTCTTGACCGCGGTCATGGCGCGGCCGGTCCACATCATCAGCATGTCGGCCTCGCCGGATTCGGCGAGCTGCTGCGATTCAGCGCCCGTCTTCCAGAAGATAGTGTCGGGGCCGAGCTTGCGGACCACGTCGATGGCCTTGTCGATATCGGCTACCGTCATTGCTTTCGGATCGCCGCCGGCAACCTTCAAGGCCTGTTCGAGCAGGCCGCCGGTCGGGCTGCCGGAGCCGTCGATGCCGCGCACGCCTGGGAACTTTTCGGTGTCGAAGAAGTCGGCCCAGCTCTTGGGCGGACTATCCTTGTACTTCTCCTTGTTGTACATCAGCACGACACCGTAGTTCATCGCCGGCACCGAGCATTCGCCGACCTGGCCTTCCGGGATTTTCGAGACGTCGAGCTTGGTCAGGTCGAGCTTCTGGAACAGCTTGCCGCAATAGACGTAAGGCGGAAGGTCGTCGGTATCGACGACGTCCCAGGTGACATTGCCGGATTCGACCTGCGCCTGCAGCTTGGCGATCTCGGTCGGACCGTCATTGAGCAGCTTGACGCCGGACTTGTCGACGAACTCCTTCAGCGCCGCCGTCTGGCCGTCCTGATAGATGCCGCCATAGGAGACGAAGGTCAGGGTCTTGCCTTTGAGCGAGCCTTCCTTCACCTCGCCTGCCACGGGCTTGTCCTGCGCGAAGGCCGCGCCGGTCAGAACGCCGAGCGCCAGGACGGCGCCGATGCCATATCTCGATTTCAACATAACGATGACTCTCCCATTCATGCCCGCATTTTGGTCGGTTACCTGGCGGCGGGCGGTTTCCAGGTCGTGTATTGGTCGAGCTCGGCGCGCGCCGAGGTCGGCGGCGCGATGATCCACATCACTTCGGCCCGGCCGCTGCCGATGTTCTCCGTGCGATGCGGAGTGGCCGTTGTGTATTCGACGCTGTCGCCCTCTTCGAGGACATGACGCGCCTCGCCGAGCGAGACCTCGACAATGCCGCGCAGCACGATCAGCATCTCATGTGCGTCGCCATGCGTGTATTGGTCGGGGCCGGTCGAGCCGCCGATCTCGAACTCGCCGACATAGACTTCCATGTCGCTGAGCGGCGGCCGCGACAAGAGCATCTTGCGGCAGCCGTCGCTGGGCGGCAGGCTTGGGCGCTCGCTGCGCCTGAGCACACCGTGGTGATTTTGAGCCGCGCTTTCCGCAAACAGCAGCGCGACGCTGACTCCCAGCGCGGAAGCGATCTGATTGAGCGATGCCGTGCTGGCGCCGGTCAGGCCGCGCTCGAGCTGGCTGATGAAGCTGGCGCTGGTTCCGGTCGCCTCGGCGAGGTCGCGCAAGGAAAGGCGGCGAGCAAGGCGAAGGCTCTTGAGCCGCATGCCCAGAGCCTGATGGGCAAGCGTTGCGGCCGCACCGGCGGCGTTTGCCGCCTGCGCCCGACCGTTGCCAGATGCCTTGGGCATTCATGTTCCTCCACTGAACAACTTGTACAGTACCACTGTACAGATGGCAAGAGGCATGGTTGCGCGGTCGGGCCGCATCCTCGCGGCTGCCGAGCCAGGGCTTCAGTTGAAAGAGAGGGCTAGCCCTCGCCGGAAAGATCCCGCCGCGCCTTGTCGAGCTCTTCGGCATAACGGCGCATCAGATGGCTTTCGGTGAGCAGGCCAAGCACGATGCGCTCGTCGAAATCCTCGACCACCGCCAGTTCCTCGGCCCCGGTGCGCTGGAAGGTCTCGGCGGCGGTCTGGACATTCATCGACGGCACCAGCACCGCGTCCTTGAACTGGGCGAGCGCGCTCACCGGCATTTCGCCATCGGAGCGATCGCTGTGCAGTTCCGGCACCAGCAGCATGCCGACATATTGGTCGGCCTGCTCGACGGCGATGACCCGCTGCGCCGAGCCGAGCGGGATCTCCTTGCGGAATTCGGAGAGCGTGGTCGAGGCAGGGACGGTGCGGACGTCCTTGCGCATCATCGAGCCGACGGTGAGGCTGCGCATCCAGCCGACGTCATGGGCGCTGCGGATCGTTTCGCCGCGCAGGTGGAAACGCCAGGTCGAGAAGGAGTAGCCGAAGGTCTCGCGCACCAGGATCGCCGACATGATCGAGGCGGCCAGCACCACGCCGGTGAGCGTCAGGTCGCGGGTGGATTCCAGCGCCAGGAACGTCATGGTCAGCGGACCGCCGACGACGCCCACCGCAAGCGAAGTCATGCCGACGACGGCGGCGACCGCCGGGTCGATGCCAGCCGACGGCGCGGTCAGCGCCATGACTCCGGCAAAGACCTTGCCGAGCAAGGCCCCCAGGAACAGCGAAGCGAAGAACAGGCCGCCGCGGAAGCCCGAGCCGAGCGAGATGGCGGAGGCCGCCAGCTTCATCACGAAGACGCTCGCCACCACGGGAAGGGCATAATTCATGGCGAACTCGCGGTGCAGCGCGCCATGGCCGCTGGAGAGTACCTGCGGCGTGACCAGCCCGAGCAAGCCGACGAAGATGCCGCCGATGAACGGCCTGACCGACACGTCGATCGACAACCGTACAAAGAGCCGCTCGACGATGCTCACCAGATGCATGATGGCGATCGAGGCAGCCCCGCCGAGCAGCCCCAGAAGCAGGAACGGCACATACTCGCCGGCGGTCAGGTTCGGCAGACCTGAGAGTTCCAGCGGGAACGGCACGCCGCCGAACATTTCCGCCGTCAGCGAAGCGGCGATCGCCGCCGCCATCACCGGCGCCACATTGGCGACGGAGTAGATGCCGATGACCAGCTCGAAACCGTAGAAGGCGCCGGTCAGCGGCGCGTCGAAGGCGGCGGCGATCGCGCCGGCCGCACCACAGCCGACCAGAATGCGCACGTCATTGCGGCGCAGGTGGAAGGCGCGGGCAAGTCGGGAAGCTACGCCGGAGCCGATCTGCGTATAGCCGGCTTCCAGCCCGACCGAGGCGCCGAAGCCGCTTGAGATCATCGTCTGCGCCACGATGATGAAAGTATCGGTGAGCGACATGCGCCCGCCATAGAGGGCGTTGGCTTCGATCGGGTCGACAGGTGTGCGAAACTTGCGCTTTCTGAGCCAGATGACGGAAAAGCCGAGCAGCAGGCCGCCGATCGCCGGGAACATCGCCTGCATCGGATCGGCGAGCGAGAACATTGCTGAAAGCCGCCCGCCCGGCTGCACGTCGAACAGCAGGTAATGTATGCCTTGCACCAAGGCGCTCATGCCGGTGACCAGCGCGCCCGCGATGACGCCGACCATGCCGGCCATCAGCACGATCACGATGCCGCGCGCCTCGAGCACGGGGATCGAGCTGATCAGCACCGCGCGAAGCCGGCGGGCGTAAACTTGTGGGTCGTTTCTGGCAGGCAACGAAGCGGCTCGCCGGTATGCGAAAGATAAGAACTGCCGTGCCTGATACGCGCGGCGGCTTTGCGTGGCAATCGCAATGCCGACCGCATGTGGCGCCATTTTGGCGTTGCGCCGCATTAGTCTTAAGCAAGACTTGCCGCGTGACCAGGAGATAGACTTAGTCGGGCACCGGTATGGTGAAAGGGCCGGAATCGTCTTGTACGACGAAGATCGCCAGCAGCTCCGCCCGCCGGCCTCTCCGCCGAGGAGGAACGCGCTGTGCGGCGCTGGCTGGTCGCCGTCGCGACCGCGGATGCGGCACAGCCGTAAATGCCTCACACGATCAGGTCGGCGCGCCGCCGTCCGTCTCAAAAAGCGTGAGCTTGCGCTCGCCGATGCCGAGCTCGGCCCAGCTCGCGCGCCATTCGGCGATATGCGCCGATTTGAAATGCGCTTCGAGCGCGGCGCGGTCGCTCCAGGCCTCCGAGACATGGATGAGCCCGGCATCCAGCACATCCTGCGCGTAGGAATAGCCGAGGCAGCCGGGCTCGGCGCGGCTCGCCGAGATCATTCGCTGCATCGCCGGCTTTGCCTGTTCGAGCCTGTCGGGCGGCAAGCGGACCGTGCCAATGATCAGGAGCATGCGATTTCCTTCCGATAGGTGGCTAAGGCGCCGTAGCCGCTCTCCCACCTTCGCGCAAGCTTGGAGGGTTACGGTCGAGGGCCTGCCCTGTGCGTGGCGGACGGCCTGGATTTTGAGGACGACATGGCGATCAGCGAAACACTTCCGTCCGGCCTGGCGGTCAAGAACGGCCGTGACATCTTCTTCGCGCTCGGCATCGTCTTCATCCTCGCAGTGCTGTTCCTGCCGATTCCGGCCTTCCTCATCGATATTGGCCTTGCCTTCTCGATTGCGCTTTCGGTGCTGATCCTGATGGTGGCGCTGTGGATCCAGCGGCCGCTCGACTTCTCATCTTTCCCGACCGTGCTGCTCATCGCCACCATGCTGCGGCTATCGCTCAACATCGCCACCACCCGCATGATCCTGTCGCACGGCAACGAGGGCACGCATGCCGCCGGCTATGTCATCTCGGGCTTCTCGAAGCTGGTGATGTCGAGCGACTTCGTCATCGGCCTCATCGTCTTCATGATCCTGATCGTGGTGAACTTCATCGTCATCACCAAGGGCGCGACCCGTATCGCCGAGGTCGGCGCGCGCTTCACACTCGACGCCATTCCCGGCAAGCAGATGTCGATCGACGCCGACCTTTCCGCCGGCATGATCGATGAGAAGACCGCGCAGCTGCGCCGCCGCGAGCTGGAGGAGGAGAGCTCCTTCTTCGGCTCGATGGACGGCGCCTCGAAATTCGTGCGCGGCGACGCCATCGCCGGCCTGATCATCACCGCCATCAATATCGTCGGCGGCATCGCCATCGGCTATCTGCGCCACGGCATGGGCCTTGGCCAGGCGGCCGACGTCTTCATCAAGCTGTCGGTCGGCGACGGCCTCGTCACCCAGATCCCGGCGCTTATCGTCTCGCTCGCCGCGGGCATGCTCGTCTCCAAGGGCGGCACGCGCGGCTCGACCAACCAGGCGGTGTTCGGCCAGCTCGGCGCGCATCCGCGCGCGCTCTACGTCGCGGCCTCGCTGCTGGTCATCCTCGGCCTGATGCCCGGCCTGCCCCTGTTCCCCTTCTTCGCGCTTGCCGGCGGCATGGCCGGCCTCGGCTACATCATCCCGCTGCGCCTGAGCCGCGAGCGCGCCGCCGCCGAAGCCCTGAAGACGCAGGAAAAGGCGAACAAGGTCGAGGAAGAGAAGAACTCGGTCAAGGCCTCGCTGGTCACTGCCGAGATCGAACTTCTGATCGGCAAGCAGCTTTCGACAAGGCTGATGGTGGCGCATCAGGAACTGGTGTTCCGCATGTCGAAGATGCGCAAGAAATTCGCCCAGCAATATGGCTTCGTGGTGCCGGAGGTGCGCGTCGCCGACGACTTCGCCATCCCGCCGAAGAGCTATCAGATCAAGGTGCACGGCACTGTGGTCGCAGAATACCAGATGCGCGTCGGCGAGATCATGGTGCTGCTCGGCACGCGCGGCGTGCCGGAAATCCCCGGCGAGGAAATCCGCGAGCCGGCCTTCGGCATGCGCGCCTATTCGGTGCTCGAAACCTTCGCCGAGGATCTGAGACGCGAGAACTTCACCTTCGCCGACAACATGTCGGTGCTGCTCACGCATCTCTCCGAGGTCATCCGCAACAACCTGCCGCAGCTTCTGTCCTACAAGGACATGAAGGCGCTCCTGGAGCGGCTCGACCCGGAATATCGCAAGCTCGCCGACGAGATATGCACCTCGCACATCTCCTATCCGGGCCTGCAGGCCGTGCTGAAGCTGCTGCTCGCCGAGCGCGTCTCGATCCGCAACCTGCATTTGATCATCGAGGCGATCGCCGAGATCGCGCCACATGTGCGCCGCACCGAGCAGATCGTCGAGCACGTGCGCATCCGCATGGCGCAGCAGATCTGCGGCGACCTCTCCGAAGGCGGCACGCTCAAGGTGCTGCGCCTGGGCAACCGCTGGGATCTCGCCTTCCATCAGAGCCTCAAGCGCGATGCCAAGGGCGAGGTGCGCGAGTTCGACATCGATCCGCGTCAGCTCGAGGAATTCGGCCAGGACGCCACCAAGGCGATCCGCAAGCATCTCGAGGCCGGCGAGCGTTTCGTGCTCGTCACCGCGCCCGACGCCCGTCCCTATGTGCGCATGATCATCGAGCGGCTGTTCACGACGCTTCCCGTTCTCAGCCATGTCGAGATCGCCAAGGGCGTCGAGATCAAGGTGCTCGGAACAATCTCGTGAACGCGCTCTCGCAAGGCGTCGTCATCGCCGCCTTCCTTGCCTTCTGCCGTATCGGCGCCTGCTTCATGCTGATGCCCGGCCTGTCCAGCGCCCGCGTGCCGCTGCAGATCCGGCTGTTCGTTTCGCTCGCCGCCACCGGCGGCCTGCTCGCTTTCCTATGGGACCGCATCTACCCGTTCGTCGATCCGCGCCCGCAGGTCCTGGCGCCGATGATCGTCTCCGAGCTCCTGGTCGGCGGCCTGATCGGCGCCATGACCAGGCTCTACATGGAGGCGCTGCGCTTCATGGGCTCGGCCATCGCCATGCTGATTGGCTATGGCGGCTCGGGCGGACCGGCGATCGAGGAGCCGGAACCGCAGGCGGCCCTTGCCGCCATCATCTCGTTCTCGGCGCTGCTTCTGCTCTTCGTCTTCGACTTCGACCACGAGATCGTCAAGGCGCTCGTCGCCTCCTACACGGTCGCTCCGGTCAACGTGTTCTTCAACCCGCAGGCGGCGCTGGTCGACGTCACCGACACGGTATCGGATGCCTTCTTTCTGGTCATCCGCCTCGGCAGTCCCTTCGTCGCCTATGCCATCCTGGTCAATCTGACGATCGGCTTCGTCAACAAGCTGACGCCGCAGATCCCGGTCTATTTCATCTCGCTGCCCTTCGTCATCGCCGGCGGAATGATCATCTTCTATTTCGCCGTCGGCACCTTGCTGTCGCTGTTCGTCGACGGCTTCGTCGACCTCACGCTGGCGAGATAGGCTCCATGACCGCGCGAAAGGACCGCCTGAAGAAACTGGTCAAGGTGCAGGAACAGTTGAAGGCGCTGCACGAGACCCGCCACGCCGGCTTCCTCGCCGCCGCCGTCAAGGCTGAAGCGGAGGCCAAGGAGCTGATCGAGCGCTTCGACACCGACAGCTCGCTGGCCGGCCTCTTTCCCGCGCTCTACCACCGGCGCATCACCGACGCGCTCGGCCGGCAGCAACAGAACCTCGATAATGCCCGCCAGGAAGCGGCGCTGATCGCCACCGCGACGGCGCGCACCAACATGGTCGAGCGCGCCTACAAGGAGGTGCGCCGCCGCGACGAGCGCGAGCGATCCGACCGCGAGCGCCTCGATCTGATCATGCAGAAGCGGGCCTCCGACGGCTGATCATCGCAAGCCTGCCACAAGCTTCTTCAGTCATTGTGCAACTAACAAAACCGGCAAAGGGCGGACTTTCTTGGCCATTTCCCCACCCAGCGACATCGTCATGGACGTCGCCCGCGCAGCGGAGCCGGCCGATGTCGAGGCCGCGCGGGCAGCGCTCGCGAGAAGGGCGAATGGCGCCTCGGCACCGTTCGCGCTCGATCCCCCCGCGACGGTTGATGCCGGCTCCATTCTCTCGCGTGCAACGGCGGACAAGGCGGAAGCCGCCAATCCGGCGAAGAAGTTCCAGCGCTTCGAGGCGATGGTGCTGACGACCTTCATCCAGAACATGATGCCCAAGGACACCGAGGGCGTTTACGGCAAGGGCTTGGCCGGCGACATGTGGAAGTCGCAGCTCGCCGAAAAGGTGGCCGATGTCATGGCCGCGCATGGCGGCATCGGCATCGCCAGATCCATGCTTGCCGACCATTATCTCGACGGCAAGCACAAGGTGCCGGTCGGCCCCGTCGCGGGCGGAGCGCAGAAAACCGAGATCGACCGGCAGACCCGGCTTTCGACCTCGATGATCGAGGAGCTTGAGCGCAAAGCAGCACGGTCGATGACCGGCGACGAGACGACCATAAAAACAGATATCAAGATCTAGGGACCTACATGGCCGACCAAACGGACCTTTCCAGCCTTCCCGCACGCACCAGCGCAATGGAGGCGCCCGCCGCCGCGCGACCCGGCAACCTCGCCGCCATCATCGGCCGCATCGAGGAAGTCGTGGACGAGGAAACCGCCGGCATCCGCAGCGGAACGGCCTATGACCTCAAGGCCTCGAACGCGCGCAAGAGCCGGTATCTCTACGAGCTGAACCGCGCCATGAAGGGCGCCAACGAGATCGAATTCCTCGAGCAGCATCGCGAAGGCCTGCTGCGGCTGCGCCAGAAGCTGGCCAGGAACGAGGCGGCGATCCTTGCCCATCTCAACGCGGTCAACGAAGTCGCCACGCTTTTGAGGAACGCCATCCAGCGCGCCGATACCGACGGCACCTATTCGGCCGGTGAGTTCGGAATGGCGCGAGCCTGATTGAGATGATTGAGGCGCAAGGACAGACCCGGTGATAAAATTCATCGCCGCCGCGCTGTGGATCTGCGCCGTGACGCTCGGCGCGGTCTTCTATTCCTTCCAGGCGGCGGGCCAGCGCGGCGCGGCCGAGCCGCCGAAGCCGATGCTGGGCGGCCTCGACTATGTCAAGACCGACATCATCTCGGTGCCGCTGCTGCGCGACGGTACGATCGAGGGCTATTTCCTCACCAAGCTCGTCTACACGGTGGAGCCGGACCAGATAAAGAAGCTGTCGATCCCGGCGCAGGCGCTGATGACCGACCAGGTCTATTCCTATCTCTATTCCAACCCGCAGATCGATTTCACCAAGAAGGAATCGATCGATCTCGACGCCTTCCGCAAGTCGATCCGCGACACCATCAACACCCGCGTCGGCGTCGAGCTGGTGCACGAGGTGTTGATCGACCAGGTCAACTTCCTGTCCAAGGACGATATCCGCGACAACGCGCTTCGACGCCGCAAGAATGCCGGTGACACCGCGGCGGCGATGACCAAGCCTTTCCAGGCGGCGCCGGAGCATTGACTGCGTGGCCGCGTCCGCGGCGATAGACATGGCCCAGTTCTCTTAAGCGATATGACGCATGGTGACCGCGTTGACGTAAACGTCAACTCGAAGCTATATGCGCCTGTGGTCGCGCTGGAGCGCGGCGCGTCTACCTCGCCCAGCGGCCAAGCGCCGGTGCGCGTCAACGCAACCAACGAGGAGAACCGCCATGGGCGTTCAGGAGATTGCCGACAAGATCAAGTCGCGCGTGGCAAGCGCCGGCTTCGAGCATTCGGTCAAGTTCGACACCGGCAGCGACGGCGTCATCGTCATCGACGGCGCGACCGTCTCGACCACCGACGCGCCGACCGACTGCACCGTCAAGCTGTCGCTCGACGATCTGGATTCGCTGATTGCCGGCGACCTCAATCCGACCATGGCCTTCATGTCCGGCAAGCTGAAGGTCGAGGGCGACATGACCGTCGCCATGGCGCTCAGCCAGCTGCTCGGCTGATCCTTCGCAAAAACAGCAACGCCGCCCGATGGGCGGCGTTGCTGTTTTTGTTGAACCTAAAGCGATTCCAGGAAAAGTGCGTAGCGGTTTCCGTCCGGAATTGCGTGAAAAACAAAGGCTTCAGGCGACGAAACCCAGCGCCTGTCCTTTGATCTTGCGGCCGGCGGCCTTGATCGTGCCTTTGGCGCCGTCCAACGCGCCTTCCTGCAGTTCCAGCGCCAGAAGCCGGTGCCGCTCATAGGGGCCAGGCATGGCAAGCGCCCCCGTGCGGTCGGCTGAGAAGCCGAACCGTCCATAATACGGCGCATCGCCGACGAGCAGGATCGCGCCATGGCCGAGCCGCGCCGCTTCGGCGACTGCATGCCGCATCAGCGCCGAGCCGATGCCGCCGCTCTTCAATCCCGGCTCGACCGCGAGCGGGCCGAGCAGCAGCGCAGCCGGACCGCCCTCCCCCAACCTCACATCCCACAGCCGCACCGTGCCGACGACCGCGCCCGACGCATCGCGGGCGACAAAGGCCAGGCCTTCCGAGGGCCGGCGGCCGCGCCGCAGCTTCTCGGATGACTTCTTCTTGCGCTTCGGCCCCATGGCGCGGTCGAGCAGCGCTTCGCGCGCCGCGACGTCGCCCGCGCCTTCGCCAAGAATGACGAAGGCCGGCGCCTGGGCGGCCCCCTCGTCCGGCGCGCCGCGCGAGCCAGCCTGTGCCCGCAGGGCCAGGGAGGGCGCAAACCCATTTTCAGGCGAAGTGGAAACCGGTTCGCCGTAAGAAAATGCGCCGAGAAGCGCTGCCGTCGAGCCGTTCTCCCCCGCGGAGAAAAGCTCAGCCAACGGTCCGGACGAGGGGGCAATTTCAGTGGCCGCGAAGGCCGATTTGGTCAGGTATTCCATGTCCGCGATCCTTCACGAGCGGAGATCTGTCCCACAAGCGAGCCCGGGCGGGCGACATGCGCCCGCGCCGGTTTGATCTGAGCGGTTTCTTGCGAACTGCTCAGATCACGTAGGATCGGAGAGGTTCGAAGCCGTTGAAGGCGACCGCCGAGTAGGTGGTCGTGTAGGCCCCGGTGCCTTCGATCAGCACCTCGTCGCCGATGGTCAGTGACAAGGGCAGCGGATAAGGCGTCTTCTCATACATCACGTCGGCCGAATCGCAGGTCGGGCCGGCGAGCACGCAGGGCGCGGTCTCCGAGCCGTCATGGCGGGTGACCAGCGGATAGCGAATCGCCTCGTCCATGGTCTCGGCGAGACCGCCGAACTTGCCGATGTCGAGGAACACCCAGCGCACATTGTCGTTGTCGGCCTTCTTCGAGATCAGCACGACTTCCGACTTGATGACGCCGGCATTGCCGACCATGCCGCGTCCCGGCTCGATGATCGTCTCGGGCAGCGCGTTGCCGAAATGCTTGCGCAGGGCCGAGAAGATCGCCTGGCCGTAGGCCTGGGCCGCCGGCACGTCCTTCAGGTAACGGGTCGGGAAGCCGCCGCCCATGTTGACCATCTTCAAGACGATGCCTTCCTCGGCGAGCGTCGCGAACACCTTCCTGGCGTCGCCCAGCGCGCGATCCCAGGCCGACAGGTCGGTCTGCTGCGAGCCGACATGGAACGACACGCCATAGGCATCGAGGCCGAGGCCCTTGGCATGACGCAGCACGTCGACGGCCATCGCCGGCACGCAGCCGAACTTGCGCGACAGCGGCCATTCCGCGCCTTCTCCGTCGGTCAGCACGCGGCAGAACACGCGCGAGCCGGGAGCGGCACGCGCGATCTTCTCGACCTCTTCGACGCAGTCCACCGCGTAGAGGCGAATGCCGAGTTGGTAGGCGCGTGCGATGTCACGCTCCTTCTTGATGGTGTTGCCGAAGGAAATGCGGTCCGCCGGCGCGCCGGCATCCATCGCCATCTCGACCTCGGCAACCGATGCGGTGTCGAAGGACGAGCCCATCGCAGCAAGCAGGCGCAGGATTTCCGGCGCCGGGTTTGCTTTCACCGCATAGTAGATCTTGGAATCGGGCAACGCCTTCTCGAAGGCGCGGAAATTGTCGCGCACGACATCGAGGTCGACGACGAGGCAAGGGCCGTTCGGACGTCGGGTGGCGAGGAAATCAAGGATGCGCTGAGTGGCCATCGAGGTCTCTCCATTGGCGCCTTTCGGCGCGCACAAAGGCTGCGGAACGCGGGCGCTCAGCCTCGCGAACTCGCGGTGGACAAAGGCGGGACGGAAAATCCATGGAACCAGCCGGTGGAGACCCCGGAACCATGAATCGCCGTCTCGCGGCGGTGAACCTTGGCCTTGCCCGGCCTCGGTTCGCTTTGTCTGCCTTGGCTTGGATGGGAGCCCCCGTTCGCACTGCCGGCAATGAAGGTGTGCCTCTTTAGTAACCCCGGTCTTTGGACAACCGGAAGAGAACCAGAAAGGCCCGCACCGTCGTTGCTTCAAGGTGTCCTCGGTCTTGTGGTTGGCCACTGACCGACTGGAGGGGTTGGCTCCAGTTACCTTACCGATTGCTCTCACCATTCGAGGATCGGCGGACACCCACAGGCACGTGCGACTTTGGGCAAGCGCGATATAAGAGCGAAGGGTTTCACAATCAATAAAAATCGTAAGCCCAGGTTGTAAAATTTCTGGCATCGAACAATGTTGGTCGCACCGTATCCGGAAATCGAACGATGCCAGGAACTCAAGGACCGCTGAACGCCTTCCTCGATCTGCGCCAAATGCCTGTGGCGAATGCGGAATTGGGCCCGCTCGCAGGCCTTCGCCTGGCCGTCAAGGACATCTATGACGTCGCCGGCTACCGCACCGGCTGCGGCAATCCGCAAAAATTCGAGGAGGCGCACGCTGCCTCGCGCACGGCGCAAGCGGTGCAGACGATCCTCGACGCCGGCGCGCGATTCGTCGGCAAGACCCAGACCGACGAGCTGGCCTTCTCGCTGTTCGGCCAGAACGCGCATTTCCCCTACCCGATCAATCCCGCCGCGCCCGAGCGCGTCACCGGCGGCTCCTCCTCCGGCTCGGCGGCCGCTGTTGCCGGCGGGCTGGCGAACATTGCCACCGGCTCCGACACCGGCGGCTCGATCCGCGCGCCGGCGAGCTTCTGCGGCCTGATCGGACTGCGCACCAGCCATGGCCGTATCCCGCTCGACGGCGCGATGAAGCTGGCATCGAGCTTCGACACTTTCGGCTGGTTCGCCGACGACATCGAAACCTATGAGGCGGTCGGCAAGCTGCTGCTTGGCCGCGACCCGCACCAGCATCCGCTCAACCGGCCGCTGTCGATCCGCTGGCTTGATGCCTTCGTCATCGGTCCGGCCGAAGCCGCCGAATATGCGCGCATGAAGGCGCTGGCGGCCGGCGTCATCGGGCAGCCGGTAGAGACCGAATACGCCTTCGCCTCTTTCCCGGACGAGCTTTACTGGTGCTTCCGCCGCTTGCAGGCCTTCGAGGCCTGGCGCGAGCATGGCCCCTGGATCGCGGCCGGCGGCCGGCTCAGCCCGGGCGTCGAGGAGCGTTTCGGCTTCGGCCGCACCATCGACGCTAAAACTGTCGCCAGCGAAGCCGCGCGCCGCCTGGCGTTCCGGGCCGAATTCGAGGCGCTGCTCGGCAACAACGGCTTTCTGGTCCTGCCCACCGTTCCCGGCGCAGCACCGCTTGCCGCCAGCACGCCGGAACAGTTCCAGGCTTATCGCGAAAGGGCGCTGCATCTCTTGTGCCTTTCCGGTCTCTCGGGCTTTCCGCAGATCACCTTGCCGATCGGCTCCGTCGACGGCGCGCCCTTCGGCCTTTCGCTGCTTGGCCCTTTCGGCAGCGACGTTGCCCTGATACGGCTCGGCCGCAGGATTCTCGACGCGGCACGAAAGGTCTGACCATGGATACATTGACGCGCATGCGCGCCTTCATCGACGTGGTCGAGGCGGAAGGCTTTTCGGCCGCGGCGCGCAAGATCGGCCGCTCCAAGGCGCTTTTGTCGAAATATGTGCGCGAGCTGGAGGACGAGCTCGGCGCGCTGCTGCTCAACCGCACCACGCGCCAGTTCTCGCTGACCGAAGCCGGCCACACCTATTATCAGCGCGCCTCCGAGATCGTGCGCGAGGTCGACAGCCTCGCCGAGGCTGTGCGCGAGTCTTCCGGCGACGTTCGCGGCAGGATCAAGCTGTCGGCCGCCCGCACCTTCGCCGATGCGCCGATCGGCCAGTCACTGGTCGACTTCGCCAGGCAGCACCCCGACATCGTGCTCGACATCCATCTCGACGACCGCTTCGTCGATCTTGTCGAGGAAGGCTTCGACCTTGCCGTGCGCATCTCGCGGCTGGAGAACTCCTCGCTGATCGCCAGGCGGCTGGCGCCGTTCTCGGTCAGGCTTTGCGCGTCGCCGGAGCTGATCGCCAGGCACGGCAAGCCGACACGTCCGCAGGATCTCGCCAACATGCCCTGCATCGTCGACACCAACGGCCGCTCGCTGGCCAACTGGCGCTTCAAGGGCGATGCCGAGGACTCCATCAGCGTCGCCGTTTCGGGCCCGATCGAGGTCAACAGCCCGATCGTGGCAAGAGCCGCCGCGCTCTCCGGCCTGGGCTACGCCATGCTGCCGGATTTCGTCGCCGCCCCCGACGTCGCGTCCGGCAAGCTGGTCACCGCGCTCGACGATCGTCTCCTGGCGGGCACCGGCATCTTCGCCGTCTACCCGCATCGCCGCTATCTGCCGGCCAAGGTAAGGGTCCTCGTCGATTTCCTGGTGCAGTGGTTCAAGACGCGCGACACAGCGTGATAACCCGCGTCCCAATTTCGCCCCCTTTATGTTAACTCTCGGGCCCTCACTCCCGAAGTCGATGGAATCGCGGCCCGGAATGCATCTGAAACGGCAAGCAACCATGCTGGCTTCGGCCCTCGCGGCCACGTTCGCCTCGGTCGAGCAGGCCGAGGTGCACCCGCATGTCTTCGCCGAGGCTCGCCTCGACGTGATCCTCAGCCAGGATCACCAAAGTGTGACGGCGCTGCGCCACCTTTGGCGCTTCGACGACCTTTTTTCGAGTACGGTGATGATGGAGTTCGACAAGAACTCCGATCTGAAACTTGACGACAAAGAGCTCAAGGAAGTGGCCGACACCGTCCATTCCTCGCTTGCCGAGTTCAATTACTTCCAGCTCGTCACCCAGGACGGCAAGGACGTGCCGATGGTGCCGCCGCCGCATCTGATGGCGAACTTCGACAACGACCAGCTGATCATCCTGTTCGAGTCGCAGCCGAAGACGCCGATCAAGCTCGCCGGCAAGGTCGACATCGGCGTCTACGATCCGACCTTCTATACGGCGATCGACTTCACCGACGACGCGAACCTTGCCGTCGAAGGCCTGCCATCGACCTGCACCAAAAAGGTCATCCGGCCCGATCCTGACGAGGCGATCAAGGAAAACCAGAAGACCCTGACGGAGGCGTTCTTCAACGATCCGACAGGCACCAACATGAGCAAGATTTTCGCCACCAAGCTCGAGTTGAACTGCCCGCCGGAAGGATGATTTGGTGATGAAACCGTCGCTGCGCGCAAGCAGGTTCCGCAAAAGTGTCTCACGGTTTTGCGATCGGAACCTGCGACAAACAAGGGAATCCAAACGGATATTCGTGGGGCATCCCACGAATATCCGACTGGCCCTCGGGCTCTTGGCCGCCGCCTTGATTGTGACCCATCTGCCTGTCGCGGCGCATGCGCAAAGCTCGCTCGGCATCGGCACCAATGACGGCATGGCGCCCACCACCACCGGTCCGTTCGCCCATATCCTGATGTGGATCAATCTGCGTCAGCAGGAGTTCTACCATTCGCTGGCGGCCGCCATGAAGGCGATGCGCCAGGACGGCAGCAAGCTTTGGCTGCTGATCGGCTTGTCCTTCGCCTATGGCATCTTCCACGCCGCCGGCCCCGGCCACGGCAAGGCGGTGATCTCCTCCTATATGGTCGCCAACGAAGTGGCGTTGAGACGCGGCATCATGCTCTCCTTCGTCTCGGCGATGCTGCAGGGGCTGACGGCGGTGGTCGTCATGATGCTTGCCTATTTCGTGCTGCGCGGCACCGCGATCTCGATGACCGACGCGGCCTGGTTCCTCGAAATCTCGAGCTACGTGCTGGTGACGCTGTTCGGCGCCTGGCTGTTGTGGCGCAAGCTCGGTCCGTCGATCCTGCGCCTGTTCGGCAGGACGCCTGCCTACAGCCTGTCGGCCGCTCATGCCGGCCATTCGCATGGCGGGCATGCGGGCCACTCGCATGCTCATACGCATGCACTGCACGTGCATGACGATCATGATCATTCGCACGGTCACCATCACACCCACCGCGACCACCACGACCACGGCCCAGGCGAAGTCTGCGACGCCTGCGGTCATTCGCATGCGCCGGACCCGGCGATGCTTTCGGGCGACCGCTTCGACTGGCGCACGGCCTGGTCGGCGGTGGCCGCCGTCGGCATCCGCCCCTGCTCCGGCGCGCTGATCGTGCTGAGCTTCGCGCTGCTCAACGGCCTGTGGGTCGGCGGACTGCTGTCGGTGCTGGCGATGTCGATCGGCACCGCGATCACCGTCTCGGCGTTGGCGACGATCGCAGTGCTGGCGAAGAACTGGGCGGTCTATTTCGCCGGCGACGGACGCCTCGGCAACCGCATCCATTCGATTGTTGAGATCGGCGGCGCCGCCTTCATCTTCCTGGTCGGATTGCTGCTGTTGTCGGCGAGCGTAGCGACGGGTGGATAAAGCAGTCCATCATTACGTGGCGATACTGAGCACCCGAAGTCAGCATAAGATTTCTCGGTTGCCATCCGACCCCTTGGCCTGAAGAGCTATTTTAACGATTGTCCTCTTTGATGGATACCTGCCGACACGGTGGGAATCCCAAAATGAATCAAGACATCAGGACACTACTGTTCCGTCTTTCAATCAGCGCCCTTGCCAGTGTCGTGGGCGTTGTATTTCGCCCGTTTTGGCTGTCCTACTGGGGCATGCCCACCTTCATTTTTCTGGCTTGGCTGACCATATCGGTCGCATTGGGATGGGTCGGAAGAAGCCAGCCAAATTCATTTCGTTTCGGATTCATCGCGGGAAGCGGCTTTGCTTCATCCCTTATCGCGACAGTTCTGACTAAGAGCGTAGTTGCCGGAGCAGGGTTACTTATCGCTTTGGCTTACATTGGCATAAAAACAAAATTCTTTGCCCGATGGGGCGGCGAGTCGGGTTCTCATCCGAAACAATAGCATTCGCTGCGAAAACGCATCGCTCAATTGCCACCAAGCTCATCCTCGATATGCGCGCGGATGATTTCGTCGAAGTTCTTCTCGGCGGCAAATCCCAATTCCCTCGCCCGCCTGGCCTCGAACCGCGTCGGCCAGCCTTTGACGATCGCCCAGACGGTCTCGTCCGGCTGCTCGCGGATCCGTTTCGCGACCTCGGCGCCGGCGATGCGTTCCAGCGCCTCGATCTGCTCGCCGACCGTGACGGCGACGCCCGGCATTGTGAGATTGCGGCGCGGACCAACCTTGTCGCCGTCGATCTCGGCCGCATGGATGAGGAAATTCACCGCCGAACGCGGGCTGGCATGAGTATGCAGCACCGATCGCGGCACCGGCAGGATCGCCTCCTGGCCGGCGAGCGGCTCGCGGATGATGCCTGAGAAGAAGCTCGACGCCGCCTTGTTCGGCTTGCCGGGGCGGACGCAGATCGTCGGCAGCCGGATGCCGATGCCGTCGAAGAAACCGCGCCGCGTATAATCGGCGAGCAGCGCTTCGCTCATCTGCTTCTGCGTGCCGTAGCAGGTGAGCGGCGTCGGATGGAATTCGTCCGGGATGACGTCCGGAAACGGCGCGCCGAACACGGCGATCGACGAGGTGAAGACGAGGCGCGGCGTGAACGCCGCCAGCCGCACGGCGTCGAACAGGGCGCGCGTGCCGTCGAGATTGACGCGGTAGCCGAGGTCGAAATTAGCCTCCGCCTCGCCCGAGACGATGCCCGCCAGATGGAAGATCACATCCGGGCGCGGAGCCACGAGAGCGGACATGGCGCCGGGCGCGGAAAGATCGCCGGTGTGGATCGAGACATCGACGCCGGCGAGCGCCGGCGCCTGCGGCGCCACGATGTCATGCAGGTCGAGCGCCGTGATCTTTCGCCCGCGCAAGGCGCCGTCCTTGGCGAGCCGCGCGATAAGCTTGCGGCCGACCATGCCGGCCGCGCCCGTGATCAGTATTCTCATCTTCAGAGACCTTTCTTGCGCTGGCTGCGTCCGCGCAGCCACAGGACGACGAACAGACCGACCATGAAGATCACGGCGATGACGGCCGCGAGCACCGTCGACACCTTGCCGGCGGCCAGCATGATGGCCGGCAGGAAATAGGCGGCGAGGCCAAACACGAGCAGTATCACGGCCGCGGCCGTCGCCGCGTTGCGGGTGTCACGATCCATCAGCTGGCGATCTTCAGTTCGAGGCTGTTCGGGTTCATCATCACGCCGCGATCAGTGATAGTGCCGGCGATCGCGCGGCGCATCATGCGCATGGTCGTGATCATGATGGTGGTCGTGCTCGTCATGGCTGTCCGCGCATTGGCCGAATTCGGGTTCGACAGTGGCATGCTCGATGCCATGCTTGGCTGCAAGCCGTTTCTTGATGGCGCTCACCGCCACATACGCATCGACGCCGTCATTCAGGCAAGCATGCAGCGTCGCCATGTTGGAGGTCCCGTCGAGCGACCAGACATGCATATGGTGCACCTCGCGCACGCCCTTGATCGCGCTTTCGATGTCCTTGGCGATCAGGTCGCGATCGAGGCTGGCCGGAACGCCTTCGAGCAGGACGTGGGCCGCCTGGCGCATCAGCGACCATGCCGTCGACAGGATGAGCAGCGACACCAGCACCGACAGGATCGGATCGATGGGCGTCCAGCCGGTTGCCAGGATGATGAGGGCTGCCGCGATTGCCGCGGCCGAGCCAAGCAGGTCGCCCAGCACATGCAGGATGGCGCCGCGCATGTTGAGGCTTTCCCGATCGCCCCCATGCAGCACGAAAAAGGAGGCGATGTTGACCAGAAGGCCTGCCACCGCCACCACCAGCATCGGCCCGCCGAGCACCGGCGCCGGGTTCATCAGCCGCCCCCAGGCCTCGTAGACGATCCAGAGCGCGATGATGAAGATGGCGATGCCGTTGGTGTAGGCGACCAGCGTCTTCACCCGGGCGAAGCCATAGGTGAGGCGGCCGGTGGCCGGACGGCCTGTCAGGTGGAAGGCATACCAGGCAAGACCGAGCGCGATGGCGTCGGCCAGCATGTGCCCGGCATCGGCGACCAGCGCCAGCGATCCGGTCAGCCAGCCGCCTAGCGCCTCGGCGACCATGAAGCCCGCGGTCAGGCAGGTCGCGATCAGCACCCGTTTCTTGTCGGTCGAGCCATGCACATGGCCGGGACCGGCCGGGCCGTGATCGTGCGAAGCGTAATCATGCGCCATCGCTGAACTCCTGTCACGCGCCGAAATCAGCGCGGAAATCCTCGAGCCGCCGCCTCTGGCCGCCTTCGCCATCGAAATTCGCCGGATCGAGCCAGCCCTCATAGGCTTTGCGCAAGGCCGGCCATTCCTTGTCGATGATCGAATACCACGCCGTGTCGCGGTTTTCACCCTTGACCACAAGGTGTTGCCGGAAGATGCCTTCGAACCTGAAGCCGAAGCGCTCGGCGGCGCGCTTCGAGGGCTCGTTGCGGTTGTTGCACTTCCACTCGTAACGGCGGTAGCCGAGATCGTCGAGGAGATATTTCGCAAACAGGAACTGCGCCTCGGTCGCGGCCGGCTTGCGCGAGATCAGCGGACCCCAATAGATGTTGCCGATCTCGCCGACGCCGTTGGCGGCGTCGATGCGCATCAGCGTCTGACGCCCGGCGATCTTGCCGCTCGCCTTGTCGATGACGGTGAAGAACAGCGGGTCCTCGCTCGCTTCGGCCTTATCCAGCCAAGGCTGGAAGGCCGCGCGGGTCTCCGGCGGATAGTCCGGCAGCCAGGCGAAACGTCCGCCGGCGTCGGGCACCGACGACGCTTCGTAAAGACCATCGCCATGCCTTGCTGCGCTCAGCGGCTCGAGCCTGACCGTGCGTCCCTCGATCGGCTTTCGTTCCGGCCGCGGGCGCGGCTGCCAATTCTTCAGATCTTCCGACACGACCGCTCCAATCCGTTTGACTTTTGCCTGCGGACGGTCACAAAAACGCTCGCTCACAGAAAGAACCACAGGGACGGGAAAAATGCTCCACACGATCGCGGCCTTCGACCGGCTCGGCGAAGAAAATGCCTTCGCGGTGCTGGCCAGGGCCACCGCGCTTGCCCATCAGGGTCGTGATATCGTCAACCTCGGCATCGGCCAGCCCGACTTCAAGACGCCCCAGCACATCGTCGAGGCGGCGATCAAGGCGCTGCGCGACGGCCACCATGGCTACACGCCGGCAAACGGCCTCTTGGCCACCCGCGAGGCCGTCGTGCGCCGCACGCTGACCACCACCGGCGTCGAGGTGTCGCCCGAGAACGTGATGATCCTGCCCGGCGGCAAGCCGACCATGTTCGCCGCGATCCTGATGTTCGGCGAGGCCGGCACCGAGATCCTCTACCCCGATCCCGGCTTTCCGATCTACCGCTCGATGATCGAGTTCACCGGCGCCACCCCGGTGCCGGTGCCGATCCGCGAGGAAAACGGCTTTGCCTTCTCGGCCGACGAGACGCTGGCGCTGATCACGCCGAAGACGAGGCTGCTGATCCTCAACTCGCCCGCCAATCCGACCGGCGGCGTCACCCCGCGGGCCGAGATCGAGAAGCTGGTCAAGGGCCTGGAGAAACATCCTGAGGTCGCCATCATGTCGGACGAGATCTACGACGTCATGACCTATGACGGCGTGACCCACTGCTCGCTACTCAATTTCCCCGAGATCCGCGACCGGCTGATCGTGCTCAACGGCTGGTCGAAGACCTGGGCGATGACCGGCTGGCGCATGGGCTGGTCGATCTGGCCGAACGGCGACAAGGGCGCGCATCTCTACGACAAGGTTCGCAAGCTGGCGGTGAACTGCTGGTCCTGCGTCAACGCGCCGAGCCAGTATGCCGGCATCGCCGCGATCGACGGCCCGCAGGACGACGTCGAAAAGATGATGCGCGCCTTCGACAATCGCAGGAAGATCGTGGTCGAAGGGCTGAACGCGCTCCCGGGCATTTCCTGCATCACGCCGAAGGGCGCCTTCTATGCCTTCCCCAATGTCTCGAAGACCGGCTGGAAGGCCAAGAAGCTTGCCTCGGCGCTGTTGGAAGACGCCGGCGTGGCGCTCATCGGCGGCCCCGATTTCGGCGTGCTCGGCGAAGGCTATATCCGGCTTTCCTATGCCAATTCGGAGGAGAACATCCTGCGCGCGCTGGAGCGGATCGAGGCGTTCCTGAACAAGTAATCGATCAGGCGCTCATCCGCGCCCGACGAATGGCATCTTCGTCGCCATCACCGTCATGAACAACACATTGGCATCGAGCGGCAGGCTGGCCATATGCAGCACCGCGTCGGCGACGCGCTGCACATCCATCACCGCCTCGGCGGCGATCGAGCCGTTGGCCTGCGGCACACCCACCGTCATCGGCTGCGCCATCTCCGTCAGCGCATTGCCGATGTCGATCTGGCCGCAGGCGATGTCGAAGGACCGGCCGTCAAGCGCCAGCGTCTTGGTGAGCCCGGTGATCGCATGCTTGGTCGCCGTGTAGGGCGTGGAGCCCGGGCGTGGCGCATAGGCCGACACCGAGCCGTTGTTGATGATCCGGCCGCCCATCGGCTTTTGCCTTCGCATCGCGCCGAAGGCCGCGCGGGCGCACAGGAACGATCCGGTGAGATTGACGCCCACGACATCGTTCCACACCTCGACCGGGATCTCGTCGATCAGCGTCGACTTGTAGCCCATGCCGGCATTGTTGAAGAGCAGGTCGACGCGGCCGAAGCCTTCGAGCACGGTCTCGAACATGTCGTCCACTTCCTCCGCCTTGCTGATATCGCAGGCGATGGCCAATGCCTTGGCCTGCGTCTTCCCCGCCTCTGCGATCGCCTCATCCAGCAGCGTCTTGCGGCGGCCGCAGAACACCGTGTTCCAGCCCGCCTTGAGCAGCGCCATCGCGACGCTCTTGCCGATGCCGGTGCCGGCGCCGGTAACGATGGCGGTCTTCTCTGCTATGGCTGTCATCGCCGTCCTCCGGTCATGGATGGAAAGACGTGGCATCGCAAATGCATGGGGTCATGGCAAGCCGCTGTTGGCAATAAAGAAAAGGCCAACAAAAAGGGCGGCCATTGGCGACCGCCCCGATCTGAACCGCGCTTGGGAGGAGGAAAGCCGGTCCGACTGATTAGAATGATGCGCTTGCTGGGTTAACGGAAGATTAACGACCGGCAAGGCCTCCCCGAAGGACGTTTACCACGCCGAATCACCACGGTGAATTGGGCGCCGTTCCCGCCGGCACCTTGGCTGCCGAAACCGTCGCCTCGACATGATCGACCAGGGCGTCCGGCAGGCCGAGGCGGCCGGCGAGCAGGTCGAGATAACCGCGCTCGGTGCGCGTGTCGGGATCGATGGTGAGCCGCGAGGCGGTGTAGAGTTCGAGCTTCTGCGCATCGGTCTTGGCGCCGGCGATCAGCGCGTCGAGATCGAGCGGGCTTTCGAGCTCCGCAAGCAGGAATTTTTCCGCTTCGGCGCCGATGCCCGCGAGCTTGAGCTTGTCGGCGATCTTCTTGCGCTCGTCATCGTCGACATGGCCGTCTGCCTTCGCCGCCGAGATCATTGCCCTGACCAGCGTCAGCGTGAACTCGGCCTCGCCCTGCGGCGCCTGCGAGGGGTGGAAGGCCGTGTCGGCCGGCGGCGGCAGCAGCTCTGGCTCGCTGCCGGCCGGTGCCTGCGCCGGCTCCTTGCCGGCCTTGTAGTTCTGATAAGCCTTGTAGGCGAGGCCTCCGATCGCAGCCAGACCGCCGAGCTTGACGGCCGCGCCCGTCACCTGCCGGCCAGTGCCGGTGCCGAGCAGCACGGCTGCCAGCGCGCCGGCGGCGAGCGGATTGTCCTTTGCCATCTGCACCGCCTGCCCCGCCTTGTCGCGGACAGTCGAGCCGGTCCCGGGGATTTGCGAGCCGAGAAGGTCGTCGAGCAGCTTCTTGGGATCGAGCATCAATGCCTCCAGAATGGGCCCGGCCGAACGCGCCCGGGCAGGGTTTCGGACCGGCAAGAGGTAGGCCCCGTGCATCGACATTACAATGACGGGGCAGCTTTTCGCTCGCAGAACTGGCCGCTCTAATTGCCGATATGGCGCTTGCCGCCGCGCGCCTGCGCCAGCTCGACCTGGCGGTGGCGTTCGGCATAGCGCTCGCGATCCTCGTCGGACCGCGCTTCAAAGCAATGCGGGCATGAGACGCCGATTGCGTATCTCGGCGACAGCCGGTCCTCGACCGTCAGCGGATGCCGGCAAGCCCGGCAGAGCTCCGCCTCCCCCTCAACCAGACCATGCGAGACGGAGACCCGCTCGTCGAACACGAAACATTCGCCTTGCCAGAGGCTCTCTTCGGCCGGCACGTCCTCCAGATATTTCAGGATGCCGCCCTTGAGATGGAAGACGTCTTTGAGGCCGAGCGACTTCGCATAGGCCGTCGCCTTCTCGCAGCGTATGCCGCCGGTGCAGAACATCGCCACCTTGCGGCCTTCGAGCTCTCCACGATGCTGCTCGACCCAGGCGGGGAACTCGCGGAAGCTGGTGGTCTTGGGATCGACCGCGCCCCGGAAAGTGCCGAGCGAGACTTCGTAGGCGTTGCGCGTGTCGATGACGAGCGTGTCGGCATCCGATATCAGCGCGTTCCAGTCGGCCGGCGCGACATAGGTGCCGGCGCTCGCCGCCGGATCGATGTCCTCGACCCCCATGGTGACGATCTCGCGCTTCAGCCGCACCTTCATGCGGTGGAACGGCATTTCGGCAGCGGCGCTGTATTTGACTTCCAAGCCGGCAAGGCCTTCGATGGCTTGCATATGGTCGATCAGCGCGGCGATCGCATCCTCGCTGCCGGCAACGGTGCCGTTAATGCCTTCACGCGCCAGAAGCAGCGTGCCCTTGATGCCGCGCCCGCAACAGAAGGCGGCAAGCGGCGCGCGAAGGGCCTCGTATCCGTCGAGCCGCGCGAATTTGTAGAGCGCGGCGACGCGGACTGGCTGAATTTCCATGGCTGTTGTCATGGTCATGCCACTAGACCGTGGTGAAAGCGGTTTCAAGGCGGAGGAGGCTCAAAGGCCGTCGGCGATCCGCTGCGCGGCATCGCGACACGCCGCCCTTCGTGGACTTGGTACATCCCTTCTGCTAATCGGTTTAAAACGATCGAAATGGAGACCAGCAAATGACCAGCAAGACCGAAAAGCTCCTGTCGCTTCTCAACGGTCAACCGGTCATCCCGGTGCTGAAAATCGCCAATGTCGCGGACGCGGTGCCGCTCGCCCGTGCCTTGTCGCGCGGCGGCCTGCCGGCGATCGAGATCACGCTGCGCACCGCCGACGCGCTGGAAGCGATCCGCCGCGTCGCCGCCGAGGTCGAGGAGGCGATCGTCGGCGCCGGCACCATTCTCGATGTCAAGCAGTTCGACGAAGCAGCCCGCGCCGGTTCGAAATTCATCGTCAGCCCCGGCATCACCAGCCAGCTTCTCGACGCGGCCAAGGACAGCCCCGTGCCGCTGCTGCCCGGCGCCATCACGCCCGGCGAGATCATGGCCGCGCGCGAAGCCGGCCTGCGTTTCCTGAAATTCTTCCCAGCCGAGCAGTCCGGCGGCATCGCTTCGCTGAAGGCTTTCGCCTCGCCGCTCGCCGACGTGAGATTCTGCCCGACCGGCGGCATCACGGCCAAGAATGCCGCCGACTATCTGAGCCTCCCCAACGTCATCTGCGTCGGCGGTTCCTGGGTCGCGCCCGACGATCTCATCAAGGCCGGCAAGTGGGACGAGATCGAGGCGCTGGCGCGTGAGGCGAGCAAGCTCAAGAAGTAATCGGTCCGCCCCATAAAGCAAAAGCCGCGCTGGCGGGCCAACGCGGCTTTTCAGCGGCCACGCTGGCTCGCCTATTTCGTTTGGAAGCGCGCGACCGAGAGGAACTTCACCGCGTTGCCCGTGAACCGGCTTGCGTCCGGCACCCCGCCATCCGCCTGGAAGCCGGCCGTATACACTTCGCTCGGCGGCGTATGCACGATGTTGTAGGCATAGCGCGGCGCTGTCGTCGGGTCGGATACCGTGGCAATGTTGACGCCGCTGCCCAACGCCCAGCGCGCGGCTTGCGGCGGCGTCGCCACCACCATGGCCTTGGGCCCGGGCTTCAGATCGTGGGCTGACGCCCTGGCTTCCTTGGCCGTCGTCTTCACGCCGGCGCCAATCGCCTGCGCCGGATCGCTCCCGGCCGGGAGCGCGGCAATGGCCTGGCGCGGCGAGGCCGCATCGACGCCCGACGGATCGTTGAATGCGGAGCGCGGCTCCGGCTCGGTCAGCGACGCAAGCTGATATTCGGCGCCGCCGACGCCATCGGCCTCGACGGTGGCATTGGCCTGTTCGAGGACGGCTTTGACCTCGTCCTGCTTGCCGGGCTGCGGCCGTGCGGTCGGCAGCACGGAGAACGCGTCGGTCGCGCTCTTGTCCTGCGAAGCCGTTTCGGCCAGCGCCAGAAGCACGCTCTTGTCCTTCGGCGCCAGATCGGCCGGCGTCGCCGAGCGGTCGGGACGCCAGGTCGGCAGCGGGATGTTGTTGACCGCTACCTGGGCCGGATCGGTGCCCGCGGCCTCGGCGGCGCTGGCCGTGGCGAACGGAACTTTGTCCGGCACCGGCGCCTGCGCAGTCGAAACCGCCTGCTCCGTCGTCGCCGAGGCATCCGCCATGGCAAACGGCACGTTCTGCGGCGTCTGCTGGCCGACATCAACCTTCGGACGCGGCGCGAAATCGGGCAGCGGGATTTCCTTGGGCGGCAGGGCGGCGATGATCGTCTCCGGCGTATCCTGCTGTTGCTCGTCGGCGCCGTCATCCGCGATCTGCGGGATGCTGGCGCGCTTGGCATCCTTCGGCGAAACAATCGCGATGCCCGGAAGATTGCTGTCGCGTGCCGTGGCGGCGCTCGCGACCTGAACCTGCTTCACGGCCTTCCGCTGGGGCGCCGGGGCACTTTCGTCGGCGGCGTCGTCGGCCTCGTCGGCACCGCCGCCGAACAGGGCCGCGAGCAGGCCGCCGGAGCGCTTGGTCGAGCCGCCGGCGCTGGCCAGTTCGATGTTCGGGGTGCCGGCCCCCTTGCGGGCCTGATACGCTGCCACTGCTTGCTCATAGCCGGGCAGCGGGCGTCCGTCGCTCGGCACATGCAGCGTCTTGCCGTTGGGGAACAGGCTGACCAGTTCCTGGCGGCTGATGCCCGGCCAATGGCGCACGTTGCCGACATCCATATGCACGAAGGGCGAACCGGAAGTCGGGTAATAGCCGACGCCGCCGCCCTGCATCTTGAGGCCGATGTTGCGCAGTTTCTTCAACGGCACGCCTGGGATATAGAAATCCATCGCCTTGCCCAGCATGTGCTGGCTCTTCTCGGCGACGCCGCGGCTGCGCGAGCGCAACAGCGCGTTGGTCGACGGCGAGCGATAGCCGCAGACGACCTGGATATAGTCGGTCGCGCCGCTTTCGCGATAGGCTTCCCAGACGAGGTCGAGCAGCCGCGGGTCCATCTTGGTCGGCTCGTTGCGGCGCCAGTCGCGCAGGATGATGTTGATCTTGCGCAGGCCTTCGGGATCGTAGCGACCATTGCGCTTGTAGACGATCTCGGCCTTCTCGTGGGTGTGCAGGTGATAGAGCTTGAGCGTACGAACCTCGGCCCGGGCGCCCGACGTCGCCGCGGACAGAAAACCGACGGCCAAAATCACGAACGTCAGCCACCTCGGCCAGACGCTCATGTGAAAATGCCGCCCGTTGTTGTGTCGTTCGACTTTGTTCAAATCAAATGGCCTTGCAGGCTGCCGTTTGTCCCCGGATTTGACCAAACGGATGCGTCGTTTTCACATCCGAATATCGATCCTAATGGTTAATCATCGTTTATTGAAGCCGAAATGCGGTAACACCATGGCGATATCCCGTCAAAAATGATGCACAGCATTTCGTGGTAAACTGCTGGTTTACATCAAGAATCCGGCCTCGCCCAGAACACGATCTGTTACCGTTAGCGTTAATGCGTGATCCTCGGCAATGCCAACCGCTAAAAACCAAGCGTTTTCAGGTCAAAAGCGACAATTTGACTCGGATTTTAGGCAGGCAAGCTGGTTCGAGGCTTGCCCCTCATGAGGCAAGCCGGTCGACGCGACCAGCTTCGGGGTCAATGCCATATTCCTTCAACTTGCGGTAGAGCGTCGAGCGGCCGATGCCCAAACGGCGGGCGACTTCGCTCATCTGGCCGTTGTAATGGTCGATCGCAAGCTTGATCATCTCGAGCTCGACGTCGGCCAGCGCCCGCACATTGCCGCGCTCATCGAGCGCACGGAGCGTTCCGAAACGCGGCTGCGGCCTGGCTGGCGCCTGGCCATCAGGCAAGCCGGCTCCCATAGCATCGGCGACAGTCTCATCCCCTTGCCGAGTCGCGTCCGCAACCGTATCGGCGATGGCGGATGCCGGTTCCGCTCCGAGATTGACCGTTCCTTCCACCTGCGCACGGATCTGCGGGAATTCCTCCTCGGTCAGCACGTCGCCCTCGGCAAGCACCGACGCCCTGAACACCGCATTCTCCAGCTGGCGTATGTTGCCCGGCCAGTCATAGGCCTGCAGCATTGCAAGCGCCGTGGCCGATATGCCGGCAAGGCGGCGGCGCGGATCTGTCGGAGCGACCTTTTCCATGAAATGCCGGACCAGGTAGGGAATGTCGTCGCGGCGGTCGCGCAGCGGCGGCACGAAGATCGGGTAGACGTTCAGCCGGTAGAATAGGTCCTCGCGGAACTTGCCGTCCTTGACCTGCTGTAGAAGGTTGCGGTGCGTGGCCGAGATCAGCCTTATATCGACCTTGACGGTCGAGCGGCCGCCGACAGGATCGACCTCGCCTTCCTGCACGGCGCGCAAAAGCTTGACCTGGACGTCGAGCGGCAGGTCGCCGATCTCATCGAGGAACAGCGTGCCGGAATTCGCCTCGACGAACTTGCCGATGTGCTTGTCCGTTGCGCCGGTGAAGGAGCCCTTCTCATGGCCGAACAGGATCGATTCGACCAGATTGTCGGGGATAGCGCCGCAATTGACGGTGACGAAGGGCTTCGAGCGACGATCGCCGCTGCCCTGGATGGCCCGCGCCACCAGCTCCTTGCCGACGCCGGATTCGCCCTCGATCAGGATCGGGATGTTGGAGGCCGCCGCCTTCTGCCCGAGGCGTATCACGCGGTCCATTGCCGGGCTGCGCGTGATCATGTCCTTGAAGGTGAGGTGGCCGCCGCTGCGCCGCCGCGAAGCGCGCTTCATCTCGTCCTCGACGGCTTCCACCTTGAGCGCGTTGGAGATCGCGGTCTGCAGCCTGTCGGGCGACGCCGGCTTGACGACGAAGTCGAAGGCGCCGTGCCGCATCGCCGAGACGACGGTTTCGATGCCGCCCTGGGCGGTCTGCACGATGACGGGAATGTTGATGGCGCGCTCGCGCATCGCCTTCAGCACGCCGATGCCGTCGAGACCGGGCATGACCAGATCGAGAATGACGACGGAGACCTCGCGCGCGTTCGGCCCGTCGAGCACGTCGAGGCCGGCGGCGCCGCTATCCGTGACGATCGCGGTGTGGCCGAACTTGGTCAACGCGGCCTCGACCAGCCTGCGCTGCACCGGATCGTCATCGACTATGAGTATGGAACCTGTCATGACTGTTTGAGTTGTCCGCCCGAGAAAATCCCATGGATCATCTTGGCACAGGGTTCTAAATAAGGTTTCAAAAAACCCGGTGAACGAATTGCTTAGGATTTGACCGGCTTCTCCTTTCCCTTTGATTCTGGCCTTGGTTCAAAGAAGGTATTGTCGATGCGCATGATGTTTGGCCGGCGGCTTGCGGCCCCAGCGTCCGGCCAGGGCGCGGCGGAGCTTGGCGACTTGCCGGAGTGGAATCTCGCCGATCTCTATTCGGGCATGGAAGCGCCCGAGTTGAAGCGCGACATCGCCAAGGCGGCCAGCGACGCCATTGCCTTCGAAGCCCACTGGAAGGGCACTTTGGCCACCGAGGCCGGGCGCGGCGGCGCCGGCCGGCTTGGCGAGGCGCTGAAAACCTATGAGGCGCTCGAGGAACTGATCGGCCGCATCGTCTCCTATGCCGGGCTCGTCTATGCCGGCAACACCGCCGATCCGCAGCGCGCCAAGCTCTATGGCGACGTCCAGGAAAAAATGACGGACGCCAGCGCCCATCTCTTGTTCTTCGCGCTCGAGCTGAACCTGATCGACGATGCGGCGATCGAGAACGCCTTGGCCGCCGACAAGGACTTCGGCCACTACCGGCCTTGGGTGCTCGACCTCAGGAAGGACAAGCCCTACCAGCTTGAGGATCGCGTCGAGCAGTTGTTCCACGAAAAGTCGGTCACTGGGCGGGGCGCCTGGAACCGCCTGTTCGACGAGACGATGACCGACCTGCGCTTCGACGTCGACGGCGAGGAGCTGACGCTCGAGCCGGCGCTGAACCGACTGCAGGATGCCAATGGCGAGGTGCGGCGCCGTGCTTCCGAGGCGCTCGCGGCGACCTTCCGCAAGAACCTGCGCACCTTCACCCTCATCACCAATACCTTAGCCAAGGATAAGGAAATCTCCGATCGCTGGCGCGGATTCCAGGACATCGCCGACTCGCGCCACCTCGCCAACCGCGTCGAGCGCGACGTCGTCGACGCGCTGGCCGCGGCCGTGCGCGAGGCCTATCCGCGGCTGTCGCATCGCTATTACGCGATGAAGGCGCGCTGGCTCGGCATGGAGGTGATGAACCATTGGGACCGCAACGCGCCGCTGCCGGAGACGCCGCAGGCGGTGATCCGCTGGGACGACGCCAGGGACACGGTGCTTTCCGCCTATCAGCGCTTCTCGCCCGACATGGCCGAGATCGCCCGCGGCTTTTTCGATCGCAAATGGATCGACGCGCCGGTGCGGCCGGGCAAGTCGCCCGGCGCCTTCGCCCATCCGACGGTGCCGTCGGCGCATCCTTATGTGCTGCTGAACTACATGGGCAAGCCGCGCGATGTGATGACGCTGGCGCATGAGCTCGGCCATGGCGTGCACCAGGTGCTGGCCGCCGGCCAGGGCGCGCTGATGGCCTCGACGCCGCTGACGCTGGCCGAGACCGCCTCCGTCTTCGGCGAGATGCTGACCTTCCGTTCGCTGCTCGAGCAGACCGCTGACCGCCGCGAGCGCAAAGCCATGCTCGCCCAAAAGGTCGAGGACATGATCAACACCGTCGTGCGCCAGATCGCCTTCTACGAGTTCGAGCGCAAGGTGCATGCCGAGCGCAAGAACGGCGAGCTGACTTCAGACAGGCTCGGCGAATTCTGGCTGGAGGTGCAGGCCGAGAGCCTGGGGCCCGCGATCAAGCTGCGCGAGGGCTACGAGGTCTTCTGGACCTACATCCCGCACTTCATCCACTCGCCTTTCTACGTCTATGCCTATGCCTTCGGCGATTGCCTGGTGAATTCGCTCTACGCCGTCTACCAGAATGCCGAGCGCGGATTTCAGGAGAAGTATTTCGAGATGCTGCGCGCCGGCGGTACGAAGCATCATTCGGAGCTTCTGGCGCCCTTCGGCCTCGACGCCACCGATCCCGCTTTCTGGCAGATCGGCCTTGGCGTGATCGGTTCGCTGATCGACGAATTGGAGGCGCTCGACAATTGACGACAGCAACGGCGCAGGCATCGACCGTAATAGTTTAGCCGCAACGCATATTAGCAAGAATCTATTCTTGCCCTAAATAGCTGTTCTTGAATAACTCTCCGGCGCATTTTTCAACTGGCTTTCGACAAGCCATATGATAGCGTCCGGCCTCAAGCTCAGCCGGACGCATCGCGCAGGCCAGAGATGGCTGGTCGCGCCGCCACGGCGAATGCGATGACGGCCGTCGGCTTCGGACAAGGCCAACGCCGATGGCTCGATTGAAGCCGGCGATTGCGCCGATCACGGAACCTTTGACGATCCCTGCCGTGAGCTCGCCTTTCCGGGCCTCGGCCGACAGATCGGACTGGAGAGGGAAATGAGCACTTTTTTCTACATGCTCCTGGGGTTCGTTGTGGGTATCCTGGTCGGCTGGTTCATCTGGGGCCGTCTGCGCGCCGAACTCGACAGCGTGCGTGGCGATCTCGACCGCACGCGAAGCGAGCGCGACAGGCTGCGCGCCGACAGCGATCGGTTGAAGGGCGAGCTCGACGCCAGCGGCCGTGCCCGCGCCGATCTCGAAAGCCGGCTGCGCGATACGCCTTCCGCCAAGGCCGGTGCCGACAAGGCCGCCACGCCGGCGCCGTCGGCGCTGATGTCGACGACATCGGCGGCGGCAAAGGCCGGGCCCGCAAAGCCCGCCGCTGCAAAGAAGCCGACCGCAACGAAGACTGCAGCGGCACCGAAGCCGGCGGCCAAAGCCGCCGCGCCGAAGAAGGCGGCAGCGCCCGCGGCAGCGCCCGGCAAGGCCGACAATCTGCGCCGCCTCATCGGCATCGGTCCGGTCAACGAAAGGCTGCTCAAAGGCCAGGGCGTCACCACCTACGCCCAGATCGCCGCCTGGACCGCCGCCGACGTCAAACGCATCGAGGAGGTGCTCAATTTCGACGGCCGCATCGCGCGCGAAAAATGGATCGAGCAGGCGAAATTGCTGGCCGCCGGCAACGAGGCCGAATTCGCCCGCCAGTTCCCGACGGCCGGAACCGCAAGCAACAGCTGAACAATCCGGTTGTTGAAGCAAGGCGGCGTCCTCACGGGCGCCGTCTTTGTTTTGGCCCAGCCGCCTTTACGCCGTTCGACGCCGTTCCCTCGATTGCGCCACGCCGAACCCCCATATAGAGCGGTCGGCTGAATTGTCCGCATCCGAGGCTCATGTCCCTGCCCGCAGCCATTTTCCGCAACGACGCGACCGCTCGTCAGCTGGTCTTCGATCGGCCGGATGAGATCATCGTCGCGCACGAGGCTGAAGAGTTCGGGCCTGCGCTTGAAAGGGCCCAGGCCGCCTCCGACTCCGGCAAATGGCTGGCGGGCTATTTCTCCTACGAAGCAGGTTACCTGCTCGAGCCGAAACTGGTGCCGCTGCTGCCCGATGGCCGCCGCGCGCCGTTGGTTTGCCTCGGCGTATTCGATGCGCCGGACGAGGAGGAGGTCCCGCAGTCACGGGCGTCAGCCAGCAATGGTCCAATCTTCGATGCCCGCGCAGCCTGGTCGGCCGAGGACTATGCCGGCCGCTTCGCGCGCCTTCACAACCACATCCGCAAGGGCGATTGCTATCAGGGCAACCTCACCTTTCCGGTCCGTGCGCAGTGGTCCGGAGATCCGCTTGCGGCCTTCGACGCGCTCACCGAACGCCAGCCGGTGAAATACGGCGCGCTGGTCTCGCTCGGCGATCCGATCGTCCTGTCGCGCTCGCCCGAACTGTTCTTCGAGATCGATGCCGACGGCATGATCGAGACGCATCCGATGAAGGGCACCGCGCCGCGCGGCGCGACCAAGGCCGAAGACGCCCGGCTGAAGGCCTTCCTGCGCAACGACGAGAAGAACCAGGCCGAGAACCGGATGATCGTCGACCTTTTGCGCAACGACATCTCGCTGATCAGCCAAGTCGGCACGCTCGACGTGCCGGAACTGTTCCGCATCGAGACCTATCCGACGGTGCACCAGATGGTCAGCCGCGTGCGGGCGCGGCTTTTGCCCGACATCGGCATCCGCCAGGTCTTCGCCGCGCTCTTCCCTTGCGGCTCGATCACCGGCGCGCCGAAAATCCGCGCCATGGAAATCCTGCACGAACTGGAAGACGCGCCGCGAGACGTCTATTGCGGCGCCATCGGCTGGATCGCGCCGGGCGGCAGGATGCGCTTTTCGGTGGCGATCCGCACCATTTCGCTCTTTGCCGACGGCGAGGCCGTCTACAATGTCGGCGGCGGCGTCGTCTTCGATTCCACCGCCGAAGAGGAGTATCGGGAGTGCCTGTTGAAAGCCCGCTTCGCGACAGGAACGGTGCCGGCTTCGAGCTGATCGAGACCATGCGCTGGGAGCCTGGCTCGGGCTTCCTGCGCTTCGAGCGCCACCTTGCGAGACTTTATGCGTCCGCCGCCGAACTCGGCTTCGTCTGCGATCCTGAACGGATCGGCGAAATGCTTTCGAACACCGTTAGCGGACA
This sequence comes from Mesorhizobium sp. CA15, assembly GCF_020165215.1. NCBI lineage: Bacteria > Pseudomonadati > Pseudomonadota > Alphaproteobacteria > Hyphomicrobiales > Phyllobacteriaceae > Mesorhizobium > Mesorhizobium sp. CA15. The sequence continues at coordinate 145,647 of NZ_JAIUHQ010000005.1, read as the reverse complement.
CGGAGTTGCCTTGCGCGTGCGCCTTGCCTTGCGGCGCAATGGCGAAGCGACGGCCGCGGCTCAAGTCTATGAACCGCTGCCCGCCGACAAGGTCTGGCGGCTGCAGCTGGCGCGAATACGGCTCGATTCGGCCAACAAGCTGTTGCGCCACAAGACAAGCCTGCGCCAGGTCTACACGCAGGCGCGCGCCGAATATCTCGCCACCCGCGCCGACGAAGTGCTTTTGGCCAACGAGCGCGGCGAGCTCTGCGAGGGCACGATCACCAATCTCTTCGCCGACTTCGGCGACGGCCCGCTTGCCACGCCTCGGCTCGACTGCGGCCTTTTGCCTGGAATATTGCGCGGCGCGCTTCTGGACGAAGGCCGCGCCGTGGAAGCGATCTACAGCTTCGACGATCTGAAGGCGGCGAAGGCGATCTTCGTCGGCAACTCGCTGCGCGGGCTGATCCCGGCGCGGCTTGGCTGACCGCGCCGGAGACATAAACTGGATAGCACCCAAACAGGCATGATCATCCGCCAGCCGACCCACACGCCCTATGACGGGTCCTCGAAACTCTTCACCATCGGGCTGAAACCGCTCGACTTCGACCGCTGGATCGAGGTCGATGAATTGCTGCTGCCGCATCTGGCCGAAAAGCAACGGCTCTATGCGGAAATCCCGGAAAAGGTCTTTGTCGAGGAAGACGGCACAAGCGAGGCTCAGCGCGAAGTGCTGGACCTGCTCGTTGCGCATCTCGAAGCCGCGCATCCCGGCACCCATCGTCGCAACGGAGAGGATGTCGAGCCGATCGGTTTCGAGATGGCAAGCGACAGGCTGCCTCCTGCCCTGCGCGAGGCGCCGCTGGCCAAGGCTTCGCTGCTCGTCCAGGAAGATCTGATCCTGATGCGCCGCGGCGAGCACGGCTGGCGGCTCGCCGCCGGCTCGCTCTGCTTCCCTTCGTCCTGGTCGCTGCAGGAAAAATTCGGCAAGCCATTGCAGGAGATTCACAAACCGGTGCCTGGATTCGGACCCGGCACGCGGCCGGCCGAGCTCATCAACCGCATGTTCGACGGCCTGCAGGGCCAGGCGGTCGAGCGCTTCAACTGGTCGATCCAGGCCGGCGATGCGCTCTATCATCCGCTCTCCAATGTCGAACGCATCGACCGCGCCACGAACCGCCCGAGCCGCTTCGCCGACGGCGATGTCGACGCCCACGCCTTCATCCGCGTCGAACGCCAGACGCTGCGCAAGCTTCCCCGGTCGCGCGACATCCTCTTCACCATCCGCATCCATCTCGATCCGCTTAAGCTGCTCATTCGCCATCCTGACCGGGCAGCCCTGGCCGTCTCCTTCGCGGAGCAGCTCCTGGCTCTCGACCAGCAACAACTCGACTACAAGGGCCTGACCGCGGACCGCGACCGGCTGGTCGAATTCCTCAGCGGCATGGCCTGCACGCCTTAACCAAGGTTCCAGTCTGGCCTGGCCGGCGATTGGTGCTTTTCGCTGGTTTATGACAATGATCTGTGGTTGTAGCGCTTGGCCGTCGGGCAAAGGGCCCGGCTTTGCGCGTGTTTGAAGGAGTGTGCGAAAAAATGGCGAATGAAAACTGGCCCGTTTACGGTGAAATCACCGGTCCCGTCGTGATGATCGGCTTCGGCTCGATCGGGCGGGGAACGCTGCCGCTGATCGAGCGCCATTTCAAGTTCGACAAGTCGCGCATGACGGTCATCGACCCGCGCGACACCGACCGCAAGCTGCTCGACGAGCGCGGCATCGCCTTCATGCAGGACGCGGTGACCGAGAAGAATTACAAGAAGCTGCTGACGCCGCTTCTGACCAATGGCGGCGGCCAGGGCTTTTGCGTCAACCTGTCGGTCGACACCGGCTCGGTGGACCTGATGAAATTGTGCCGCAAGCTCGGCGTGCTCTACATCGACACCGTCGTCGAGCCGTGGCTCGGCTTCTATTTCGACACCGAGGCCGACAATGCCAGCCGCACCAACTATGCGCTGCGCGAGGCGATGATCAAAGAAAAGCAAGACAAGCCCGGCGGTCCGACGGCGGTCTCCACCTGCGGCGCCAATCCCGGCATGGTCTCGTGGTTCGTCAAGAAGGCGCTGGTCAACCTCGCCACCGATCTCGGTCTCGAGTTTTCCGAGCCCGCGCAGGAAGACCGCGAGGCCTGGGCCAGGCTGATGAAGAAGGCCGGCGTCAAGGGCATCCATATCGCCGAGCGCGACACCCAGCGCACGAAGAAGCCGAAGCCGATGAACGTGTTCTGGAACACCTGGTCGGTCGAAGGCTTCATCTCGGAGGGCCTGCAACCGGCCGAGCTCGGCTGGGGCACGCATGAAAACTGGATGCCGAAGAACGGCAAGAAGCACAAGCACGGCTCCAAGGCGGCGATCTATCTGGAACAGCCCGGCGCCAACACGCGCGTGCGCAGCTGGTGCCCGACGCCCGGCCCGCAATACGGCCTGCTGGTGACGCATAACGAGTCGATCTCGATCGCCGACTTCTTCACCGTGCGCTCGAAAAAGGGCAAGGTCCAGTATCGCCCGACCTGCCACTACGCCTACCATCCTTGCAACGACGCCATGCTGTCGCTGGACGAGATGTTCGGCGCCGCCGGCAAGTCGCAGCCCGTCCACCACGTGCTCGACGAGAACGAATTGGTCAACGGCGTCGACGAGCTCGGCGTGCTGCTCTACGGCCACGACAAGAACGCCTACTGGTACGGCTCGCAGCTGTCGCTGGCCGAGGCGCGTAAGCTCGCCCCCTACCAGAACGCCACCGGCCTGCAGGTGACCTCGGCTGTGCTCGCCGGCATGGTCTGGGCGCTGGAGAACCCGACCGCCGGCATCGTCGAGGCCGACGAGATGGACTACCGGCGCTGCCTCGAAGTGCAACTTCCCTATCTCGGGCCGGTCAGGGGCTACTACACCGACTGGACGCCGCTGGATAACCGGCCGGGTCTCTTCCCCGAGGACCTGGACAAGGACGACCCGTGGCAGTTCCGCAACATTCTGGTCCGATAGCAGCCGGACCTACCGGAGCAATTCGAGGAAAAGTGTGAAACGGTTTTCCGTCCGGATTTGTGTGAAAACAAGGGGATAGAGCGGTTCGCCGTTTCCGCGAAACGGTGGAGACGCTCTCCCTCTGCGCCTTGCAATCGCCCGGAAATCGGGCGATTGAGTATCGGCGGACTGAGGAGAGGATTTTCAAAATGACCATTGCGCGCAAACTGTTTTCGGCAGGCGCCGCGGCAAGCCTTCTGGCTGCGGCCGCCTGCACCACCACCGGCCCCGCGGACCAGCCTTCGATGGCGGCGCCGAAGGGCGTCGAGGGCAACTGGATCGACGCCAAGGGCACCGGCCTGTCGACCTTCGCGGCGGGCAGCTTCACCACCGTCGCTACCGACACCGGCCAGAAGCTGTCGGAAGGCAGCTACACCATGACCGGAGCGACCTCGGTCGAGATCCACGGCACCTCGCTGATCCGCCAGACGCCGGTCAGCTTCAACTGCCTGATGATCTCCATCAGCCAGCTCAATTGCACCAGCGCCAGCGGCCAGAATTTCGTGCTGACGCGTCGGGCTTGAGCGTTCGCAAATCGTCAGCCGACAGGGCCGGCGGCGCAAGCCGCCGTCCTTTTTTGTGCCGGCAAACATCTCCCTGATTTGTGCTTGCATCGACCGGAACCCGATGTGAACATGACCGGAGCTGACTGTTATTTTTCAGTCAAGCGAAGGCGTTAAGCATATTCGAAGTCAGCTTATCCGGGAGACGATGATGAAGAAGATTGCCGCGATCCTAGCCCTGTCGGCCTCGGCGCTCGGCCTGTCGGCAGGCGCGTCTTTTGCCGACTACACGCTGAACATCCTGCATTTCAACGATTGGCACAGCCGCATCGAAGGCAACAACAAATACGAGTCGACCTGCTCCGCCGACGAAGAGACCAAGGGCGAATGCATCGGCGGCGCCGGCCGGCTGATCACGGCGATCGCTCAGGAGCGCAAGAAGCTCGAAGGCCAGAACGTGCTGCTGCTCAATGCCGGCGACAGCTTCCAGGGATCGCTGTTCTACATCACCTACAAGGGTGCGGCGGAAGAGGAATTCCTCAATCAGATCAAGCCCGACGCGGTAACGCTCGGCAACCACGAGTTCGACGACGGCGAGACCGCGCTGGTTCCCTATCTCGACAAGGCGAAGTTCCCGATCGTCAGCGCCAATGTCGTGCCCAACGACAAGTCCGGCGCCAAGGACAAGATCAAGCCTTCGATCGTCGTCGAGGTCGGTGGCCAGAAGATCGGCATCGTCGGCGCCGTCACCAACGACACGCCGGAACTCGCCTCGCCCGGCCCGAACATCGCCATCGCCGACGATGTCAAGTCGATCACGGCCGAGGTCGAGAAGCTCAAGGCACAAGGCATCAACAAGATCATCGCGGTCACCCATATCGGCTACAGGCGCGAGCGCGACGTCATAGCGAAAATCCCGGGTGTCGACGTGGTGGTCGGCGGCCACAGCCACACCCTTCTGTCGAACACCGATCCGAAGGCCGAGGGACCATACCCGACGATGGTCGACAACCCCGACGGTTACAAGGTGCCGGTGGTGCAGGCGGCGTCCTATTCGAAATATCTCGGCGAGTTCAAGGTCGTGTTCGACGACAACGGCGTCGTCAAGGAGGCGAGCGGCGCGCCGATCTATCTCGACAAGTCGATCACCCCCGATCCCGCCGTTCTTGCCCGCATCAAGGAGCTCGGCGCGCCCATCGAGGCGCTGAAGAACAAAGAGGTGGCCGAGACCACCAAGGCCATCGACGGCAGCCGCGAGAATTGCCGCGCGCGCGAATGCGAGATGGGCAATCTCGTCTCCGACGCCATTCTCGACCGCACCAAGGGCCAGGGCGTCGAAATCGTCATCTCCAATGGCGGCGGCCTGCGCGCCTCGATTGACCAGGGCACAGTGACTATGGGCGAGGTACTGACCGTGCTGCCGTTCCAGAACACGCTGGCCACTTTCAAGATCTCGGGCAAGGACCTGGTTGCGGGCCTTGAAAACGGCCTCAGCCAGATCGAGGACGGTGCCGGCCGCTTCCCGCAGGTTGCCGGCATCAAATACTCCTTTGACAGATCCGTCGCGGCCAATGCCGGCCGCGTCAAATCGGTCGAGGTGATGGAGAACGGCGCCTGGACGCCGATCAGCCCGGACAAGCAGTACCTCGTCGCCACCAACAACTACGTCCGCCAGGGCGGCGACGGCTACAAGGTTTTCGCCGACAAGGCGACCGACGCCTATGACTACGGCCCCGGCCTGGAGCAAGTGGTGGCCGACTACCTCGGCGCCCGCCGTCCCTACACGCCGAAGCTCGACGGCCGCATCACCGAGATTGCGGCAACGACGGCGGCGGCCGAGCCGGCCAAGCCTGCGGAACCGGCGAAGCCTGCCGAGACCGCCCCCGCCACCCAGGCGCCTGCGAACGGGGCAGCAAAACCAGCCGAGACGTCGCCGGCAAGCGGCGAGCCCGCCATGCCCGCTCCGCCTTCCGGTTCCAGCGACATTGCCGGCACGCCGCCGGCGGTTTCTACTGAAACCGCTCCGGCCGCGCCCACCGAGACCGCGAAGCCGGCAGAGAGCGCGCCCGCGGCGCCGGCCGCGGAACCGGCAAAGCCCGCCGAGACCGCCCCGGCAACGCCTGCTCCCGCAGCCGAGCCGGCCAAGCCGGCGCAGGCAACGCAGGCCGAAGCGAAACCGGCCGAGACCAGCCACACCGTTGCCGCCGGCGATACCTATTGGGACCTGGCCAAGAAAGCCTATGGCGACGCCACCAAGTGGAAGCTCATCTCCGAAGCCAACAAGGACTTTAAGCCGCGGCGCCTGCCGCTCGGCGCGACGCTGACCATTCCGCCTGCCGCGAAGTAACGCTCGGGCCGGGACTGATCGCACCCGTCCGGGCAACCGGGCGGGTGTTCCTTTTTGAGGTCCTGACGCGATAAGGTGCGGCCAGACGCAGCATTGAAAACCGGCAGGGCATCGCTAGGTTCCGCGGCGCTACCGGAGATTGTTGATGACCGTTGCCGACCCCACCGATGCCAAAGCCGCAAAGGCCGTCGGCCTGCCGCCGGCGCATGCCGCGCCGGTCAGGCCGGGCAAGATCGGCGTCCTGCTGGTCAATCTCGGCACGCCCGACGGCACAGACTTCCGGCCGATGTGGCGCTACCTGCGCGAATTCCTCTCCGACCCGCGCGTCATCGAGCTCAACAAGGCGATCTGGTATCCGATCCTGTATGGACTGGTGCTGACGACCCGGCCGAAAAAATCCGGCGCCAACTACGCCCGTATCTGGAACCGGGAGATGAACGAGTCGCCGCTGCGCACTTTCACCCGCGCTCAAGGTCAGAAGCTGGCCGCCGCACTTACCGACCTGCCCGATGTGGTGGTCGACTGGGCGATGCGCTACGGCAATCCCTCGACGGCAAGCGTCACTCAGAAGCTGGTCGACCAGGGCTGCGACCGCATCCTCACCTTTCCGCTCTATCCGCAATATTCGGCGACGACGACGGCGACCGCCAACGACCAGCTGTTCCGCGCGCTGATGAAGATCAGGCGCGCGCCGGCGATCCGCAGCGTGCCGCCCTATTATGACGAACCGGTCTATATCGACGCGCTTGCGCGTTCGATCGAGCAGCACCTGGCGACCCTCGATTTCGTGCCGGAGGTGGTGATCGCCTCCTATCACGGCATCCCCAAGCCCTATTCCGACAAGGGTGATCCCTACGGGACGCATTGCCTGGAGACCACGCGGCTGCTGCGGGCAAGGCTCGGCTGGGACGAGAACAAGCTCATCACCACCTTCCAGTCGCGTTTCGGCGCGCAGGAATGGCTGCAGCCTTACACCGATGTCACCGTCGAGCAACTGGCCAAGGACGGCGTGAAATCGATCGCCATCGTCAATCCGGGCTTCTCCGTCGACTGCATCGAGACGCTGGACGAGATCGGCCGCGAGGCCGCCGAAACCTTCCATCACGCCGGCGGCGAGAATTTTGCCCACATCCCCTGCCTCAACGACAGCGTCGAGGGCATGGCGGTCATCGAAGCGCTGGCGCGGCGCGAGCTTTCCGGCTGGGTGTGACCGGTTTCACCGACAGGCTCGAAACCGGTGCGCAAAAGCCTTCGCTAACCAATATTCCCGATCACCTGATTGTAACGCTGCGGAAACACACTTAAGTGATTCCGTGAGGTCGCCGCCTTTTGAGGGAGAAACGAAATGGGCTTCAGCGGTTTCGATATTGCCATCATTGTTCTTGTCTTCTTGGTCATCATCCTTCTTTTCAAAGGCATCAAGACGGTGCCGCAAGGTTATAATTACACGGTGGAACGCTTCGGCCGGTACACCAAGACGCTGACGCCTGGCCTGAACATCATCAACCCCATCTTCGAACGCGTCGGCGCCAAGATGAATATGATGGAGCAGGTGCTCGACGTGCCGACGCAGGAGATCATCACTCGCGACAACGCCATCGTCGGTGTCGACGGCATCGCCTTCTACCAGATCCTCAATGCCGCGCAGGCCGCTTATCAGGTGGCCGGGCTGCAGAACGCCATTCTCAACCTGACCATGACCAACATCCGTACCGTCATGGGCTCGATGGACCTCGACGAATTGCTGTCCAACCGCGACGCCATCAACGAGCGCCTGTTGCGCGTCGTCGACGAGGCGGCGCATCCGTGGGGCATCAAGATCACCCGCGTCGAGATCAAGGACATCAATCCGCCGGCCAATCTGATCGAATCGATGGGCCGCCAGATGACGGCCGAGCGCAACAAGCGCGCCCAGATCCTGGCCGCCGAAGGCCTCAAGCAGTCGCAGATCCTCGAGGCCGAGGGCCGCAGGGAAGCAGCCTTCCGCGACGCCGAGGCGCGCGAGCGCTCGGCCGAAGCGGAGGCCAAGGCGACGCAGGTCGTGTCGGAAGCCATCGCCAAGGGCGACGTGCAGGCGCTCAACTACTTCATCGCCCAGAAATATACCGAGGCGTTGACCAGGATCGGCTCGGCCACGAACAGCAAGGTGGTGTTGATGCCGCTTGAAGCCTCGTCGCTGATCGGAACGCTCGGCGGCATCGGCGAGATCGCCAAGGAAGTTTTCAGGAGTGAAGGTACGGCCGGCGCGCAGCGGCAGGCCGCACGCCCGCCGCTGGTTCGGCCGAACGAAACCTGAGATCATAGGAGGCTGCTCCCATGTTCGACCGTATCGTTTCCGAACTCGGCCCGTGGAACTGGATGGTTCTGGGCTTCGTGCTCCTGGTGATGGAGATCGTCGCGCCGGGCGTCTTCATGCTGTGGATCGGCATCGCCGCGCTCATCGTCGGCGCCGTGTCGCTGGCGATATGGGACGCCGCTTTCTGGACCTGGCAGGTGCAGGTGCTGGCGTTCCTGATCCTGTCGCTGATCTCGGCTTTCGTCGGCAAGAAACTGATGGCCGGCCGCCACGACGATGCCGACCAGCCGCTGCTCAACCGCCGCGGCGCGCAGATGGTGGGCAAGCTGGCGACGCTGGCCGAGCCGATCAAGGACGGCCGCGGCCGCATCAAGCTCGGCGACACGCTGTGGCGCGTTTCCGGTCCTGACCTCCCTGCCGGCACGCAAGTGCGCGTTGTCGGCGCCGCCGACACCGACCTGGAGCTGACGGTCGAGGCGGCTTGAACCGAGACAGGTATCGGACGGGCTGAGACTAAGGCAATTCCTGGAAAAGTGCGTGGCTAGGCTGCGCCAATGCGCAGCAGGTCGTGGAAGTGAACTACGCCCACCGGCATTTTGTCTTTGGTCACGACCAGCGCGCCGATATTGTGCTCGTTGAGCATGGCGATCGCCGTGCCCGCCAGCGTCTGCGGATCGATCGTCTTGGGCGTGCGGGTCATGACCTCATCGACGGTCACGTCGGCCAGATTGCGATGCAGATTGCGTGCAACGTCGCCGTCGGTCACGATCCCGACCAGTTTGCCGCTCGCATCGACAATGCAGACGCACCCGACTTTCTTCTGCGACAGCGTCATCACCGCTTCCGGCATCTTGGTGCCGAGCAGGGCGAGCGGCACCTGATCGCCGGTCCGCATGATCTCCGACACCAGGGTCAGGTTGGCGCCAAGCTGCCCGCCGGGGTGCAAGGTTCGGAAGTGATCCGGCGTGAAGCCCCGCGCTTCGAGCAGAGCGATGGCCAACGCGTCGCCCAGTACGAGTTGGAGAAGCGTCGATGTCGTCGGAGCCAGCCCGTGCGGACAAGCCTCGGGCACGACCGGCAGCAGCAAGACCACATCTGCCGCACGCGCCAGCGCCGAGCTCTCGCCGGAAGTAATGGCGATCAGCGGGATGGAAAAACGCCTCGAATAGGCGACGATGCCCATCAATTCCTTGCTTTCGCCCGACCACGACATGGCGATGATGGCGTCGTCCTTGGCGATCATGCCGAGATCGCCGTGATTGGCCTCGGCGGGATGGACGAAAAAGGCTGGCGTGCCGGTCGAGGCAAGCGTCGCGGCGATCTTGGCGCCGATATGGCCGCTCTTGCCGACGCCGGTGACGATGACGCGGCCCTCGATCCGCGAGATCAGGTCGATCGCGGCGGCAAAAGGCTCGGTCAGCCCGTTTGCGAGCGCGGCGGCCAGGGCCGCCACGCCGGTCTGCTCCGTCGCCACCGTTCTCAGCGCCGATTCGATCACGGCCTGCCTGTCCGGCTGCTTTCTTTCTGGGGACCCCGCATGCATGGCGCAAGCGATTAGCGCTTTGCCGCGCCCCTGTCCAACGGAATTGCCTTCAACCTCCGATTGGGAGCCCAGAGGCGGCTCTCTCAACCCTCCGTTAACCATCCGCATTTACGGTTCGGTAAGGATGGCGCAACCGCGCCGCGCAAGCAGTGGTGACGATGTCCGGGGGCCAGCCAGAAACGAAAATCGGTCGGAAAAGCCTTGCCGTTGCAGCACTGCTGCTGACGGCAAGCGCGCTTGCCTTGCTGCGTCCCGCGCCGGCATTCTCGCAGGAAACCGAGCTGCGCGGCGAGGTCTCCGAATCGGCCATACTCGCCGACCAGCAGCGCAAGGCCAGGCGGGCGCAGGGATCGCAGGGGCAGACCCCGCCCGCCGCCGCTGCCGTCCAGGACACGGCATCGACGACCTACCAGCCGTCAAGCCCCGGCGCCGTTCCCGATGACGATCAGACGGCGGGCGCGACGGACAGCATCTTCGATCAGCCGCAGGCAACGGACGATCCATTGGCCGACACGAAGGCTCTGGTAAAACCCCGCCGACCTTCGACGGCAAAGCAGCGTGCTCAGGACGCCAAGGCCGGTGCCAAAACCGCCGACAAGAAAAAGGCCAAGAAGAAAACCGGCGAAGCGACGGACAGCACGACCACCGCCGCGACCGCCGGCACAGGCAACCGGACCGACGCCACCGCCACCGGCGATGAAGACGGCAGCAACCGCCGTGCCGTCACCATCGACAGCGTCGACAAGCAGAAGCTGGACCCCGGTCAGGAGCGCACCGCCTCCATCGAAGGCCGGAAAGTCAAGCCGGAGGAGGATCCCTTCGCCGCGCCGGGCATCAAGGTCGGCACCTTTCTCTTCCGGCCGACACTCGAGCAGGGCTTCACCGCGACCTCCAACGCCGATTCCAGCAGCACCGGCAAATCGGCGGTTCTGTCCGAGACGGCGCTGCGCTTCACCGCGACCTCCGACTGGCGCGAGAATTCGGCTTTGATCACCGGCTACGGCCAGTTCCGCAACACCGTCTCTGGCCAGAAGATCAACGACGCGCAGGCCCGTATCGAGGGCCAGCTCAATGTCGACCTCGACAACGAGCTGCGCGCCATCGCCAAGCTGGGCTACGAGGCCGCGCCGGAATCGGCCTCCTCGCCGGATGCGATCGCCGGTGTCACCCAACAGCCGCTGCGCCAGACCGTCGACGGCAGCGTCGGTCTCGAAAAGAGCGTCGGCAAGATGCGCTACGCGCTGACCGGCGCGGTCTCGCATGATTTCTACGGCGATGCCGAGCTCTCCGACGGCACCACCGTTTCACAGAAGGACCGCGACTCCACGCTCTACACCGCAATCTTGCGCACCGGCTACGAGATTTCGCCGGCGCTGACGCCGTTCACGGAAGTCGAGGCCGGGCGGCGCCTCTATGACCTGCGCGTCGACACCGACGGCTTCAAGCGATCCTCGACCAGGCTTGGCGCGCGCGCCGGGCTCGAGCTCGACATGGGCGAGAAGCTGTCCGGCGAATTTTCCGTCGGCTGGCTGCGCGAGGCGATCGACGACAACCGCCTTCCGGCGGTAGCGGGTCCGAGCATCGATGCCGACCTCAAATGGTCGCCCGAGCGCGGCACCACTATAGGCCTGACCGGCAAGACCAGGGTCGAAACAACCACGACGGCTAATGAGAGCGGCGATATCCTCTACTCCGGCCGTCTGACCGGCGAGCGCCAGATCCGCGCCAATCTGACGGCGAACTCGGCGCTCGGCCTCGACTGGCGCGATTACACCGGCTCCGACGGCCACGATTTGATCCTGAGCGCCGAGGCCGGGCTGACCTGGTGGTTGAACCGCTATGCCGGGGTCACCACCAGGGTAAGGACGGAGAAGCTGACCAGCAATCTGCCTGGCCGGGACTATACGACCAACAGTGTCTATCTCGGCCTGAAGGTCCAGCGCTGAAGGGCAGCAACCGCCAAGCCTATGCCGAGATTCAGGTCAGGCCGAGTCGAGAACGGTGGCTTCCGAGAACCGGAGCGGAGCGTACTCAAAGTACGTGAGCACCGGAAGCGCAGGAAACTGCCGTTCGCAGACCGGCCTCACCTGAATATCGGCATAGGCTAGGACGCGGCGCCGCGCCGCTCTACCGGCCGCACCTCGTCCAGCAGCGTGCGGATGACGCCGGCCATGCTTCCGTTCATGTCGCTACGCCAGAGCGCGAAGGCGACATTGGCCTCGACGAAACCTTCCGGCGAGCCGCAATCGAACGTGCGCCCCTTGTAGTGATAGCCGTAGAAGGGCTGCTCTTTCTCCAGCTTCAGCATCGCGTCGGTCAGCTGAATCTCGTTGCCGGCGCCACGCTCCTGGCTCTCCAGGATGCCGAAGATTTCCGGCTGCAGGATGTAGCGGCCGTTGATGTAAAGATTGGAGGGCGCGGTCCCCTGTTTCGGCTTCTCCACCATGCCGGTGATGCGGAAGCCGTGATGCGCGTCCTCGCCGCGGCCGACGATGCCGTATTTATGCGCTTCCGCCGGATCGCATTCCTGCACGGCGACGATATTGTTGCCGGTCTCGGCATAGAGTTCGACCATACTCCTCGTGCAGCTCTTTTCCGACTGCATGATCATGTCCGGCAAAAGCAAGGCGAACGGCTCCTCGCCGACCAGCTCGCGGGCGCACCAGACGGCGTGGCCAAGGCCCATCGGCACCTGCTGGCGCGTGAAGCTCGTCTGTCCCGGCGCCGGCTGAAGCCGCTGCAGGCGGGCGAGCTGATCGTCCTTGCCGCGCTGGGCAAGCGTGTCATACAGCTCGAACTGGACGTCGAAATGGTCCTCGATGACCGCCTTGTTGCGTCCGGTCACGAAGATGAAATGCTCGATGCCGGCCTCACGTGCCTCATCGACCACATATTGGATGACCGGCCGGTCGACGACGGTGAGCATTTCCTTCGGGATGGCCTTGGTGGCCGGAAGAAACCGCGTGCCGAGGCCGGCGACCGGGAAAACTGCCTTGCGAACGCGCTTCATGCTGACACCCCCTGCGTTTCAGCCAATTATCCGCTCGGCGGCACGCTCCGCAATCCCCCAAACATTTCCCGACGGAAATCATTTTCACGCCGGAATGTTGGATTAAGGGCGAGCAGTGAACGTGAGAACTAAAAGCCGCGACACCTCTTTTCGTTCCCCGCGGGACCTATGGTAAACCAAATGCTAACCCGGTTCGGCGTTGAATGATCTTCCTGATTTGACGAAGGAGGAAATGATGTCCGTTCGCAACACCGCGAGGCGCCTGACGGCACTGGCGACGGCCGCCGGCCTCACGCTGGCCTTGCTGATGCCCGCCGGACCCGCTTTCGCCGATGCCGGATTCCGCCAGTGGGTCTCGGATTTCCGCGCAACCGCGGTGGCGGGCGGCGTTTCGGGCGCGGTCTACGATCGGTCCATGAGAGGCATCGAGCCCGACCCGGTCGTGCTGGAAAAGGCCCGCACCCAGCCGGAATTCACCGCGCCCGCCTGGGACTATTTCGACAACCGCGTGCACGACCAGGCAGTCGCCAACGGCCAGGCGATGGCGAAGAAATGGAGGCCGTGGCTCGATCGCATCGAGGCGCGGTTCGGTGTCGACCGCAACATCCTTTTGGCCATCTGGTCGATGGAATCGAACTATGGCGAGACGCTCAAGCGCGACGACATCATGCGCAACGTCGTCCGCTCGCTGGCGACGCTTGCCTATGGCGATCCGAAGCGGTCGAAATATGCCCGCACCCAACTGATCGCGGCCTTGAAGATCCTGCAGACCGGCGACATCGACGAAAGCCATCTGATGGGCTCCTGGGCAGGTGCGATGGGCCAGACCCAATTCATCCCCACCAGCTACCAGCGCTATGCGGTCGACATGGACGGCAATGGCAAGCGCGACATCTGGAGTTCGATCCCCGACGCGCTGGCGACCTCCGCCAATCTGCTCAAGAAGAACGGCTGGCAGGCCGGCAAGACCTGGGGCTATGAGGTCTCCATACCAGCCGGCAAATTGCCCGGCGGCGCAAAGACGATCGCCCAATGGCAGGCGCTCGGCGTCGTCAGGGCCAGCGGCAAGCCGTTCAAGAACCTGACCGACAAGGCGACGTTGAAAGTGCCGGACGGCCGAGGTGGACCCGCCTTCCTGATGATCAGGAATTTCTCTGTCATCAAGGCCTACAACAACGCCGACAAATACGCTCTGGCCGTGGGCCTTCTGGCCGACGAGATCGCCGGCGGCACCGGCCTGGTTCAGGACTGGCAGCGGCCTTTCACCAAGCTCAGCTTCGAGGAACGGCAGGAACTGCAGAAGCGGCTTTCAGATCACGGCTACTATGACGGCAAGTTCGACGGCAAGATCGGCGATGGCTCGAAAGCCGCCATCATGGCCTACCAGGCCAAGGTCGGCTTGAACCAGGATGGCTATCCGAGCCTGGAAGTGCTCAAATGGCTCCGCAAGCAGTAAAGCCTGGGGAAGCGCCAGCATCCTCTCAAAGACGGCAAGGATGCTGTAGCGCTTCGGCTTGCGCATGACTTTCCCACGTCTTTCGGTCATGCGCCAAGGGATGGAGAGGTGTTTGGTTTCGGTTGCGCGTATCAGGCAGGGCATTCGCCGGGCGCCGATCCTGTTTCTCGCCCTGGCCGTGCTCGTCGTCACTGCCGCGGGCGCTTTCCACGCACCGGCATTCGCGCAGGAGGAAAGCCGCGGCTGGTCGTTGCGTGACCTTCTGTTCCCGCGCCGCAGCGAACGCGTCGAGCCACCATTCGAAATCCAGAAATCAAGGCCGAAACCGAAGAAGAAATCCAAGCCGCGCCCGCCGGCCGAGCCGGAAACGCCGATCGTCGAGAAGACGAACGACGCCCATGTCGTGCTGGTGGTCGGCGATTTTCTGGCGGGCGGGCTGGCCGAGGGCCTGGACACCGCCTTTGCCGACAATCCCGCCGTCAGGATTGTCGCCCGCGCCAACGGGTCGTCGGGCTTCGTTCGCGACGATTTCTATAACTGGCCGGTCGAGATCAAGTCGCTGATCGAGACCGAGAAGCCGTCGGCCGTGATCGTCATGCTGGGCTCCAATGACCGCCAGCAGATGCGGGTCGGCGAGGTGCGCGAGCAGCCGCGCTCGGAGAACTGGACCAAGGAATACGAGCGCCGCGCCGATGCGCTCGGCAAGGCCATCCAGGACACCAAGGTGCCGTTCCTGTGGGTCGGCATGCCGGCTTTCGGTATGTCGAAGATGAACTCGGACATGCTCGCCTTCAACGACATCTACCATTCGGTCGCCGAAAAGCATGGCGGCGAATTCGTCGACGTCTGGGACGGCTTCGTCGACGAGAACGGCGCTTTCGTCACCTCCGGCCCGGACATCAACGGCCAGCCTGTTCGCCTGCGTTCCGATGACGGCATCAACGTCACAAAGGCCGGCAAGCGCAAGCTCGCCTTCTATACGGAAAAGCCGCTGGCGAAGATCCTGGGCTTGGCGGCGCCGGGAAGCGTCACGACCGTGTCGGCGCCGGCCGGAGCTCCGGTTGAGGCGCCGAAGCCGGCCGCGGCGCCCGTCATCGTCGACCGCACCGCGCCGATGCTTCTCGGCGACCCGGCGCTCGACGGCGGCACCGAGCTGCTCGGCGCCGCGCAGCCGGCCAGGGCCGATCCGAACCTGCCAGGCGAAAAACTGATCGTCGAAGGCAAGGCGCCCGCCGCCTCGCCCGGCCGCGCCGACGATTTTTCGTGGCCGCCGAAGACGCAGCCGGCGACAGCAGCCGTCGAGTCGGACTCCACGCCCGCCAGCCCTTAATCGACGTCCATCGGATTCGTCGGGATGAGATCACCCTTAGATCGTCCTGCGCGAAAGCGATTTCACGCCAGGCCGAACAATGGCATTGTTCTATCCCGCTGGGATTACAGGGGGGCGAACATGTCGGCGACGGGCTATGCCTTGCTTGGCTTCGTAACTTGGACCCTCCTCCTGCTTGTATGGATGGAGATCCTGCGCACCCATCTTGTGGTGAGCGGCCGCATCCCGGCAAATGGCTTCACGCCGGATAACGCAAGTCTTTCGCCCTTTTTGCAGCGGCTTGCGCGAGCCCACGCTAATTGCATTGAGGGACTCCCGATATTCGGTGGCCTCATGGGCGTGGCCATGATGACTTCGCGGACGGGGATCACCGACCCCCTTGCATACTGGTTTATCGCCGCGCGGCTAATCCAGTCGGCCATTCATCTGGCGTCGACAAGTCCAAACGCGGTCAAGGCTCGATTTTCCGCGTTCGCGATCCAGATGGCCATCGGCCTCTACTGGGCGGTAAAGCTGCTGGTCGGTTAGGCGCTTCAAGAAGCTTACGGGTCAGTGAGTGCTTTGAAGCCTTACCGCGGCAGCACCGTCGATCCCATCAGCGCCTCGTCGATCGAGCGCGCCGCCTGGCGGCCCTCGCGGATCGCCCACACCACTAGCGACTGGCCGCGGCGCACGTCGCCCGCCGCATAGAGCTTGTCGACGCTGGTCCTGTAGTCGCGATCGTTGGCCTCGACATTGTTCGAGCGGCGGCTGTCGGTGACGACTTTGATCTTGCCGTCGAGCTCCTTCATCAGGCTGCCGCCCGCCGGACCGGCGAAGCCGATGGCGATGAAGGCGAGATCGGCCCGGATGACGAACTCGCTGCCGGCGATCGGCTTGCGCTTGTCGTCGACCTCGCAGCAGCGAACACCGGTCAGCTGGCCTTCCTCGCCGATGAACTCGAGCGTCGCCACCTGGAATTCGCGCTCGGCGCCCTCGGCCTGCGAGGAGGACGTGCGCATTTTCGTCGCCCAGTAGGGCCAGACGGCAAGCTTGTCTTCCTTCTCCGGCGGCTGCGGGCGGATGTCGAGCTGCGTCACGCGCACCGCGCCCTGGCGGAAGGCGGTGCCGATGCAGTCGGACGCGGTGTCGCCGCCGCCGACGACCACGACATGCTGGCCACCGGCAATGATCGGGTGCGAGGGCCAGGCCACCGACTGGATCGGCTCGCCGCCGACGCGACGGTTCTGCTGCACCAGATAGGGCATGGCGTCATAGACGCCGCTGAGATCGCTGCCCGGAATGCCGGCCGGACGCGGCGTCTCCGACCCGCCGCAATAGAGCACGGCGTCGAATTCCCCGAGCAGATCGGCCGCTTTCATGTCGACGCCGACATTGACGCCGCAATGGAAGGTCACCCCCTCGCCCTGCATCTGCTCGATGCGCCGGTCGATATAGTGCTTCTCGATCTTGAAGTCCGGTATGCCGTAGCGCATCAGCCCGCCGGGGCGGCTTTCGCGCTCATAGACATGCACGTCATGACCGGCGCGGCCGAGCTGCTGCGCCGCTGCCATGCCGGCCGGGCCTGAGCCGATGACGGCAACGCGCTTGCCGGTCTTCTTCTCCGGCGGATAGGGCCGGATGTGGCCGGTCTCATATGCCTTGTCGGCGATCGCCTGCTCGACCGTCTTGATGGCGACCGGAATGTCCTCGAGATTCAGCGTGCAGGCTTCCTCGCAAGGCGCGGGGCAGATGCGGCCGGTGAACTCCGGGAAATTGTTGGTCGAGTGCAGGTTGCGGATCGCGCTGTCCCAGTCGCCATTGTAGACGAGGTCGTTCCAGTCCGGGATCTGGTTGTGGATCGGGCAGCCGGTCGGCCCATGGCAGAACGGAATACCGCAATCCATGCAGCGCGCGGCCTGTTTCTCAACCTCCTTGTCAGACATCGGCAGCGTGAATTCGCGGAAATGCCGGATGCGGTCGGAGGCCGGCTGGTACTTGTGCACCTGCCGGTCGATCTCGAGAAAGCCTGTTACCTTGCCCATAGTCCAGTCCCTGCTGTCCGAAGGCACGCTTTTGCAGCGCACCCGTTAACCCCATAAGGCTGCCATGGCAACCGCACCTTATTGGAGCATGATCTTCGCCGAAAAATCGGTTCCCACTTTTCGGGGTCATGCTCGCGGGTCAGGATTGTTGGTGAGGATGCCGGCCGGAAAGTCATCTTCCCGGCCGTGCCCGAAAACTTATTCCGCCGCCACGCTCATGCGCATGCGTTCCATCTCGATCAGTGCGCGGCGATACTCCACCGGCATGATTTTCCGGAATTTCGGCCGGAAGTTCTGCCAATCGTCGAGGATTTCGCGGCCGCGTACCGAACCGGTGAAATGCACGTGGTTTGAGATCAGCTGGTAGAGCCGTTCCTCGTCATGGCTGGTCATGTCGCCCGACACGTCGACGCGGCCCTTGTGGTCGAGGTCGCCGCCGTGATGGAGCAGCTTCTCCATCAGGTCGTCCTCTTCCGGAACCGGCTCGAGCTCGACCATCGCCATGTTGCAGCGCTCGGCGAAATCGCCCTTCTCGTCCAGCACATAGGCGACGCCGCCCGACATGCCGGCCGCGAAGTTGCGCCCGGTCTTGCCGAGCACGACGACGATGCCGCCGGTCATATATTCGCAGCCATGGTCGCCGACGCCTTCGACGACGGCCGCCACGCCGGAATTGCGCACGGCGAAACGCTCACCGGCGACGCCGGCGAAATACGCCTCGCCTTCGGTGGCGCCGTAGAGCACCGTGTTGCCGACGATGATCGAGTCCGCCGCGACGATCTTGGCCTCTTGCGGCGGCCGGATAACGATGCGGCCGCCCGACAGGCCCTTGCCGACATAGTCGTTGCCGGCGCCGACCAGCTCGAAGGAGACGCCGCGCGCCAGGAAGGCGGCGAAGGACTGGCCGGCGGTGCCGGTCAGCTTCACCTTGATCGTGTCCTCGCGCAGGCCCTTGTGCTTGAAACGCTTGGCGACTTCACCCGACAGCATGGCGCCGACAGAGCGGTCGACATTGCGGATCGGCAGCTCGATGGTGACCGGCTGCTTGGCGTCCAGCGCCGGCTTCGCCAGCTCGATCAGCTTGCGGTCGAGCACGTCGTCAATCGGATGCTTCTGCCGCTCGGTCCAGTGCAGCGCCTCATGCGGCGCGTCCGGCTTGAAGAACATCTTCGAGAAATCGAGCCCGCGCGCCTTCCAGTGTTGGATGACGTCGCGCTTTTCCAGGAGATCGGTGTCGCCGATGATCTGGTCGATATGGGTGAAGCCCATGTCGGCAAGCAGCGCTCGCACCTCTTCCGCCACGTAGAAGAAGAAGTTGATGACGTGCTCCGGCGTGCCCTTGAAGCGCTTGCGCAACACCGGGTCCTGCGTCGCCACGCCGACCGGGCAGGTGTTGAGGTGGCACTTGCGCATCATGATGCAGCCGGCCGCGATCAGCGGTGCGGTCGAGAAGCCGAACTCGTCGGCGCCGAGCAGCGCGCCGATGATGACGTCGCGCCCGGTGCGCAGGCCGCCATCGACCTGCAGCGCGACGCGCGAGCGCAAGCCGTTGAGCACCAGCGTCTGATGCGTTTCGGCAAGGCCCATTTCCCACGGGCTGCCGGCATGCTTGAGCGAGGTCAGCGGCGAAGCGCCGGTGCCGCCGTCATAGCCCGAGATGGTGATGTGGTCGGCGCGCGCCTTGGCGACGCCCGCCGCGACCGTGCCGACGCCGACCTCGGACACCAGCTTGACCGAGACATCGGCCGCCGGATTGACGTTCTTCAGATCGTAGATCAGCTGCGCCAGATCCTCGATCGAATAGATGTCGTGATGCGGCGGCGGCGAGATCAGGCCGACGCCGGGCGTCGAGTGCCTGACCTTGGCGATGGTCGCGTCGACCTTGTGTCCGGGCAGCTGGCCGCCCTCGCCGGGCTTGGCGCCCTGCGCCACCTTGATCTGCATGACATCGGAATTGACCAGATATTCCGCCGTGACGCCGAAGCGGCCCGAGGCGACCTGCTTGATCGCCGAGCGTTCCGGGTTCTTGCCGCCGCCGGGCAGCGGCAGATAGCGGTCGGCCTCTTCGCCGCCCTCGCCGGTGTTGGACTTGCCGCCGATGGCGTTCATGGCGCGCGCCAGCGTGGTGTGCGCTTCCCTGGAGATCGAGCCGAACGACATCGCCCCGGTCGAGAAGCGCTTGACGATCTCGGCCGCCGGCATGACGTCCTCGATCGCGACCTTCTTGCGGCCGGTCTCTTCCGCTGTTCTGATCTTGAACAGGCCGCGAATGGTCTGGGCGCGCGCGGTCGCGCTGTCGATCTGCGCCGAATAGTCCTTGAACGTGTCCCATGAGCCCTGCCGCACGGCGTGCTGCAGGCTGGCGACCGCATCGGGCGACCACATATGCGCCTCGCCGCGCATGCGGAACATGTATTCGCCGCCGACCTCAAGATTGTTGCGCAGCACCGGATCGCTGCCGAAGGCGTCGCTGTGGCGGCTGAGCGTCTCGGTGGCGATCTCATCCAGGCCGACGCCTTCGATCAGCGTCGCCGTGCCGGTGAAATACTTCTCGACGAAGTCCGACTTCAGCCCGATGGCGTCGAAGATCTGCGCGCCGCAATAGGACTGGTAGGTCGAGATGCCCATCTTGGACATCACCTTGAGGATGCCCTTGCCGATCGACTTGATGTAGCGCGAGACCACCTCGTATTCGTCGACCTCTTCCGGCAGCTCGCCGCGCTTGTGCATGTCGAGCAGCGTGTCGAAGGCGAGATAGGGATTGATCGCCTCCGCGCCGTAACCTGCCAGGCAGCAGAAATGATGCACCTCGCGCGGCTCGCCGGATTCCACCACGAGGCCGACCGCGGTGCGCAGGCCCTTGCGGATCAGGTGATGGTGCACGGCCGCCGTCGCCAGCAGCGAGGGAATGGCGATGCGGTCCGGGCCGACCTGGCGGTCAGACAGGATAATGATATTGTAGCCGCCGGCGACCGCCGCCTCCGCGCGCTCGCAGAGCCGGTCGATGGCGCCTTGCATGCCGGCGGCGCCCTCGTTCGAGCCATAGGTGATGTCGATCGTCTTGGTGTCGAAACGGTCCTCGGTGTGGCCGATCGAGCGGATCTTCTCCAGATCGCCATTGGTCAGGATCGGCTGGCGCACCTCGAGCCGCTTGCGGCGCGACGTGCCGACGAGGTCGAAGATGTTGGGCCGCGGTCCGATGAACGATACCAGGCTCATCACCAGCTCCTCGCGGATCGGGTCGATCGGCGGGTTGGTGACCTGGGCGAAGTTCTGCTTGAAATAGGTGTAGAGCAGCTTCGACTTGTCCGACATCGCCGAGATCGGCGTGTCGGTCCCCATCGAGCCGACGGCTTCCTGGCCGGTGGTGGCCATCGGCGCCATCAGAAGCTTGGTGTCTTCCTGCGTGTAGCCGAAGGACTGCTGGCGATCGAGCAGGCTGACATCCTTGCGCAGCGCGCGCGGCTCGACCGGCTTCAGATCTTCCAGGATCAGCTGCGTGTTGGCGAGCCAGGTCTTGTAGGGGTGCCTGGTCGCGATCTCCGACTTGATCTCCTCGTCGGAAACGATGCGGCCCTTGGCGAGATCGATGAGCAGCATGCGGCCGGGCTGCAGCCGCCACTTCTGCACGATCTTTTCCTCCGGCACCGGCAGCGCGCCGGCCTCCGACGCCATGATGACGCGGTCGTCGTCGGTGACGATATAGCGCGCCGGGCGCAGGCCGTTGCGGTCGAGCGTGGCGCCGATCTGGCGGCCGTCGGTGAAGACCACCGCCGCCGGTCCGTCCCACGGCTCCATCAGCGCCGCATGGTACTCGTAGAAAGCCTTGCGGTCGGCGTCCATGAGCTTGTTGCCGGCCCAGGCTTCCGGGATCAGCATCATCATGGCGTGGGTGAGCGAGTAGCCGCCCTGGAACAGGAACTCGAGCGCGTTGTCGAAGCACGCCGTGTCCGATTGGCCTTCATAGGAGATCGGCCAGAGCTTCGAAATGTTGTTGCCGAACAGCTCGGAATCGACCGAGGCCTGGCGCGCCGCCATCCAGTTGTTGTTGCCGCGCACGGTGTTGATCTCCCCGTTATGCGCGACCATGCGATAGGGATGCGCCAGCTTCCATGACGGGAAGGTGTTGGTCGAGAAGCGCTGGTGAACCAGGATCAGCGCCGTCTCGAAACGCGGATCCCTGAGGTCCTTGTAATAGGCGCCGACCTGATAGGCCAGGAACATGCCCTTGTAGACGATGGTGCGCGCCGACAGCGACACGCAATAGGCGCCGACATCCTTGTTGTCGTTCTCGGCATAGATGCGGCCCGAGATCACCTTGCGCAGCAGGTAAAGCCGCGCCTCATATTCCTCGTCGTCCGGGATGTCGGCCGTGCGGCCGATGAACACCTGCCGATGGAACGGCTCGGACGCCACGATATCCGGCGCCTTCGACAGCGACGAATTGTCGACCGGCACGTCGCGGAAGCCGATAAGCGGCAGCCCTTCCGACTGCGCGGATTCGGCGATGATCTCTTCGATATGGGCGCGCAGCGCCGCGTCCTGCGGCATGAACCAGTGGCCGACGCCATATTGGCCGGCCGGCGGCAACTCGACGCCCACGACCGCCATTTCTTCGCGGAAGAAAGCGTCCGGGATCTGCACCAGCACGCCGGCGCCGTCGCCGACCAGCGGATCGGCGCCGACGGCGCCGCGATGGGTGAGGTTTTCCAGCATCGCCAGGCCGTCCTCGACGATCCCGTGCGATTTCACGCCCTTCATGTTGGCGATGAAGCCGACGCCGCAGGCGTCGTGCTCGTTGCGCGGATCATAGAGGCCCTGCGCGGTCATGCCGTTGGCGGTTCGCAGCCCTTTGGCCAGGACGGTATTTTTAACGGCTGCCGCTTTCGTCTGCGCGGCCCGGCCGTTGATCGCAGATGGCGTCAGTTCCGTCATCGTCCTATCCTCCGTTCTCCACCTTGGCCCCGACTGTCTCAGGACGCTGGTTTGCCTTGGGAAGCATGATGCTTCCCCTTCATGTTGCTGCACGTCTCGCGAAATCCACCGAACCAAACGGCTATACGCCCGGTTCGCATCCGGTATCGTACAGGCCAGAGCCGGGCCGTCTACCCGCCGCTCGCGACAATGGCCGGAATGGCAGCGATGATACGCCAGTCCGGCCTGTTTTGTGCGACAAAATAAGACAGCACTACTGTCCTAAATTTTTTATGGCAGAAATCAGACAGTCGCACAAGACCGATTCACAAAAAACTTGGGCGTGCCACGACACAAAATTTCGTGAAAGGCGCCGGAAACGCAAGCTTTGATCCAGGCATTTTGGCGTCGATTGCTGGCTTCACCGCTTTGCCGACGATTGGCCCTTGCGCTTCGACTGCCGAAGCGGTCAAGTCCCGCCGCTTTCGCCAATCACGATACGGATTTCTCGATGTTCTTTGCATCCGACAACTGGGCGGGCGTCCATCCCGACATTTCGGCCAACCTGTCGCGCCATGCCGCAGGCATCGCGACCGCCTATGGCGACGGCGATCTGGACCGCGCCGTCTATCGTCGCTTCAACGAGATCTTCGAGCGCGAGGTGCAGGTCTTCTTCGTCGCGACCGGCACGGCGGCCAACGCGCTTTCGATGGCTGCGTTGAACCGCATCGGCGGCATCGCGCTTTGCCATTACGAAGCGCATATGAATGTCGACGAGTTCGGCGCGATGGGTTTCTACACCGGCGGCGCGCGCATGGCGCCGGTGGCGGGACCGCTGGGGCGCATGACCCCGGAGGCTCTCGACCGGACCATCAAGCGATATTCGCAGGACCTGGCCCCCGCCGGCCAGCCGATGGCGGTCACCGTGACCCAGGCGACCGAGGTCGGCACGGTCTACAGCGTCGACGATGTCAAGGCGATCGCCGAGGTCAGCCGCCGCCACAAGCTGCCGCTGCACATGGACGGCGCGCGCTTCGCCAATGCGATTGCAGCGACCGGCGTCAGCCCGGCCGAAATGACCTGGAAGAGCGGCGTCGATCTTATATCCTTCGGCGGCACCAAGAATGGCTGCTGGATGGCCGATGCGGTCGTGGTTCTCAATCCGGACGTCGGCAAGGATCTGCGCCTGCTGCGCCAGCGCGCCGGACAGACTTTTTCCAAGGCCCGCTTCATCTCGGCCCAGTTCGAGGCCTATTTTACCGACGATCTGTGGTTGAGGATGGCAGGCCACGCCAATGCGATGGCCGCGCATCTGGCCGAGACGATCGAGGATGCGCCGGCCGGCAAGCTCGCCTGGCTGCCGCAGGCCAACGAAGTGTTTGCCATCCTCGGTCGGGCCACCGCGGAAAAGCTGCAAGCGGCCGGCGCCAAATTCTACGAATGGGGCGTGCCGCAGGGGTTCGATGGCCACCTCGGCGACAATGAAGCGATCTACCGCTTCGTCGCCAGCTTCGCCACCACGACCCAAGAGATCGACCGTCTCGGCCAGCTGCTTGGCTGAGCTTGCGGCACTCGGGAGCAGCCAGATGACCAAGCCGCCTCTCGGCTCGACGATGCGGCTGGTCCGTCCGGCGCCGAACGTGCTGGGCTTCTATGACGGCCGCATCGAAGGCGTTCGCATCTGGTCGCACGAGCCGAACTGGCTCGACGACGGCGCTTACACGCTTGGCATCTGCACCTATGCGATCGTCGACTGCTCGCAGGCGCTTGTCTATGACACGCACATATCCCTGCCCCATGCCCGCTTCATCCGAAAAACCCTCCAAGAGATGGGCGTGACCTCGATCCGCGTCGTGCTCAGCCACTGGCATGACGACCATATCGCCGGCAACGAGGTGTTTGAGGATTGCGACATCATCGCCAACCGCCTCACCGCCTTGGCGCTCGAACGCGGCCGGGCCGACATCGAGGACGGTAATCCGCCGATCAAGCCGCTTGTGCTGCCCAACAGGGTTTTCGACAACAGCCTCAGCCTGACGGTCGGGGGGGTCCCCGTCGAACTGCGCCAGGTCGAGATCCACAACCATGACGGCACGGTGCTGCTGATGCCCGACGCCGGCCTGCTTTTGGCAGGCGACACGCTGGAAGACTCCGTCACCTATGTGTCGGAGCCGGAGCGCCTGAGCGAGCATTTGGTCGACCTTGGGCGCATGTCCAGTTGGCAGTTCGATCGAATTCTGCCCAACCACGGTTCCTTTGAGGCGATCGAAGCCGGCGGCTATGACAGAAGCTTCATCGACGCCACCGAGGCTTACGTCCGAAAGCTGCTTGCCTGCCGGCAAGACCCCGACCTAGCCAAGCAGGATCTGCGGACCTTCGGCGCCGAGATTTTCGCCACCACGGCGACCGAGTATTTCGCGCCATACGAAGCCGTTCACCGGCGGAATGTCGAAGCCGTTCTTGCGGCAAATAATAAGTAGGCCGCTGCAGCTAGGCCACAAAGGGCCGCAGCAACAACTCGACGCCGAGCAGGACCAGAAAAATCAGGAACCAGCGGCGAAAAATTGCCGGGCTGATCTTCCGGCGCAGGATTTGCCCCAGCCACATGCCGAGCAGGGCCGGCAGCACGGCAAGCGAGGACATCGCCAGATGTCCCGCCTCGAAGACGCCATGCGAGGCAAGGCCCAGCGCCAGGGCGATCGTCGATACGGTGAAGGAAAGACCGAGCGCCTGGATCAGATCGTCCCGGCTCAAGCCGAGCGCCTGGATGTAAGGCACGGCAGGCACTACGAAGACGCCGGTGCCGCCCGTGACCAGGCCGGTGAGGAAACCCACGGCCGGCGACGACCAGCGCTCGCTTTTCTCGGGAACGACAGGCTGCCGCGCGAGCAGGCTATAGGCGGCATAGACGATCAATGCCGCGCCGAGACCTGCCGTCGTCCATTTGACATTGTCGCTGGCGAGCAGCCGCGAGCCGGCGATCGTGCCGATCAGAATGCCCGCCATCATCAGCCAAAGCCGGCGCAGGACCGCCGAAAAACTCGGGCCGGCGAAAAGCTGCCAGACATTTGTGACGAAGGACGGCACGATCAGCAGCGACGCCGCGGTCACGGGTGGCATGATGGTGCCAAGCAATCCCATGGCCAGCGTCGGCAGGCCCATGCCGGTGACACCCTTGACGATACCGGCGAGCAGGAAAGTGATTGCAACGGTGAGTGTCAGCAGCAGGGAAAAATCGGACATCGCCCTTCATGATCCGCCGCTGCATGCTTCAAAAGAGCCAGAACGGCGCGTTGCCGGTGGCACAATAAAAAGCGGCGCCTCGCGGCGCCGCTTTCGTCTCGGGAGGGAGACGTTGTCTACTACGGGCCCCGCGGGTTACGCGGCGGCCTTGGTTTCGATCTGCTTGGCCTTGTCCGCGGACGAGGTGATCGCGATCTTGCGCGGCTTCAGCTCCTCGGGAATGTTGCGCTTGAGATCGACGAAGAGCAGGCCGTTCTTCAGCGTGGCGCCTTCCACTTCGACGTGGTCGGCGAGCTGGAAGCGGCGCTCGAAGGACCTCGAGGCGATGCCACGGTAAAGCAGCTCGGAACCCTCGCTGTTGTTCTCTTCCTTGCGCTCGCCCTTGACGGTCAGCACGTTGCGGTGGGCTTCGATCGAAATCTCGTCTTCCGAGAAGCCGGCAACGGCCATCGAGATGCGATAGGCATTCTCGCCCGTGCGCTCGATATTATAGGGCGGATAGGTCTGCGCGGTCTCGGGCTGACCGAGTGAATCGAGCATGGTGAACAGCCGGTCGAAGCCGACGGTCGAACGATAAAGCGGGGAAAAATCAACGTGACGCATGAGTGTTCTCCTTTTGAGCAACATGGTTTGCGTATGACCCTGTGCGAAACCCTCGAAAGGCGTTCCGGATAGGCCAGCGGCCCCGACATCGGCGGCCACAGCGTTCATTTGGGAAGCTCAAAAAGCCATTTCAAGGTTTCCTTGGTCGCAATGCAGCCACGTTCATGAACGGTGGATGAACCACGGCTTCGGCATCCGTTCAGTCATGCGGCATTAGGCTTTGGTCAAGTTCGAGCAATTCCAGGAAAAGTGTGAAGCGGTTTTCCGTCCGGAATTGCGTCAAGACAGAGAGACAAGCGGCGCCCCCCTTCCCTGCGCCGCGACGAGGCCGAACCGGGTGCAACGTCCCTTCCTCCCGGATCGACAGAGGCCGGAAGTGCACCGCAGGCACTTCCGGCCTTCCCCGCGCTACAGCGCCGCGCGTCCTCTGGACGCGCTAAGGACGCAGTAGCCCTTTTGATTTCGCGCATGATCCTTTCCGAATTCGATTCCGATTTTCGGGGGTCATGCGCGGCAACCGCGTAAATCCTCGCAACGCCTTTGCTTTTGCCGCCTGGCCGTCTATCACCATGCCGACGCCTCGCCCGTCCGGGCAAAAAACAAGCAACGACGCCGCATGACGGATCTTTTCCATCTGACCGAGGACAATCCCGCGCCGCAGAATGCCGCGGGCGGCTTCTTCACCACACGCGACGGCAAGAAGATCCGCTATGGCGTCTTTGCCGCCGTCAGCCGCCCGCTGCAGGGCACGGTGGTTCTGCTGACCGGGCGCAACGAATGCATCGAGAAATATTTCGAGACCATCCGCGATCTCGCCGATCGCGGCTTCGGCGTCGCCATCCTCGACTGGCGCGGCCAGGGCGATTCCAGCCGCCTGCTGCGTGACCGCCAGCGCGGCTATGTCCGCAGCTTCCGTGACTATACGCGCGATCTCGAGCAATTCTTCGAAGAAATCGTGCTGCCCGACTGCCGCGGCCCCTATTACATCCTCGCGCACTCCACGGGCGCGGTGATTGCGCTGCTTGCCTCGCCGTCGATGGTCAACCGGGTGCGACGCATGGTGCTGCTGGCTCCTTTTCTCGAGGTGCCGGACCTGCCGGTCTCGATCGCCACGGTCCGGCGCGTCTGCACGGTTTTCTGCGCGCTGGGTCTCGGCCGGCTCTATGCCGCGCTCGGTCCGCGCCCGAAAGTGCCGCCCGCTTTCGAGGTGAACAAGGTGACCTCGGATCCTGCGCGCTACCGGCGCAATGTCGGTATCTACGAGGCCTGGCCGCAGCTCGCGCTCGGCGGTCCGACCATCCGCTGGCTGAGGGCCGCCGCCGCGGCCGCGAAAGCCGTCAGCGATCCGGATTTCATGGCAAGGGTGAAGGTGCCGATGCTGATCGTCGCCGCCGGCGCCGACCGGGTGGTCTCGACCAAGGCGGTGGAGGCCTATGCCAGGAAACTGCGCGTCGGCTCGCTGTTGATGATTGACGGCGCGCAACACGAGATCCTGCAGGAGAAGGACATATATCGCGAGCAGCTCCTGGCCGCTTTCGACGCCTTCATTCCCGGCACCGGCGATGCCACTTGACGCCCGGTCGTGGGGGGCCGCCGCTGGCGGCGCGTTACGGCCGGCACACGAGCTTCATGGCCAATGTGTTCGCGACCTCGGCGCTCCGTCCGCCAAATCTCGGCTGAAAGCTGCCAGCGTTGCCGGCGTTGTCAGCTGCATAGTCATTCCCAATCCTGCGGCAAACGCGGGCACAAACGGCTGACTGGAAGGCGCGCCCGCGCGGGAGCGACACCTCGTTTCCGCCAAGGCACGGAGCGCTAGATACCTTCCGGGCGCCATGCGCCAGCTGAGAGTGCCGGGAGGAGGAACGGACATGAACGCATCGCTGTCACGTCAGGGGCATCGCCTGTTGCAGATCGGCGTCGCCCTGCTGCTGTTTTCGTCGTTCGAAGGATTTGCAATCCCGTACCTCGCCGCACCGCGCCTGGGGCTGTCGGCGCATACGCTCAGCGGCCTGGAGGCCGTTCTCCTGCTGGCGCTGGGTCTCCTTTGGGAAAGGCTCAATCTCAGCGCCGCCGCATCGCGGGTTGCGTTCTGGCTTCTGATCTATTCGGCTCTTGCCATTCTGGCCGCCTACGTGATGGCGAGCGTCTGGGGTGCCGGCAACGAGACGATGCCCCTGGCGGCCGGAGCCTTCCACGGCAGCGCCTTTCAGGAGACGGCGATCAAGGGCATCGGATATTCGTCGGCGCCAACCGGCCTCATTGCTTTCGCGCTCATTCTGTGGGGCTTGCGCCTTGCAGACCCTTCGTCAACCGAGAGCTAGAGCGCGCCGCAGTCTGCACCGGCTTTGCATGAAACGGTCTCTTGGGCCGCCTGGTGCTCAGCCGCGCAGCGCCGCCATCGCTGCCGCGTGAAGCTCGGGCGTCGCTGCCGCCAGTATGTCGCCGCCCTTCTCTGCCGGCCCGCCTTCGAAAGTGGTGATGACGCCGCCGGCCTTCTCGATGATCGGGATCAGCGCGACGATGTCGTAGGGCTTCAGGCCCGGGTCGGCGACGATGTCGATGCTGCCGGCCGCCAGCATGGCGAAGGCGTAGCAATCGGTGCCGTAGCGGGCGAGCTGCACCTTTGTCTCGAACTGGTCATAGCGCTTGCGCGCATCGCCCTGGAACAATGCCGGCGTAGTCGTGAACAGCGTCGCTTGCGCGAGTTCGGTCGTCTTGCGGGTCGCGAGCCGGCGCGGGCCGCCCGGTCCCTCATAATGCGACCCGGAAGCGTTGGCGTAGAACAGCTCGCCGGTGAAGGGTTGTGACATCATGCCGGCGACCGCCTCGCCGTCGACGGTCAGCCCGACCAGCGTTCCCCACACTGGGATGCCGGAAATGAAGGCGCGGGTGCCGTCGATCGGGTCGATCACCCAGACATGTCGGCTGGCGAGATTCTGGCTGCCATGCTCCTCGCCGAGGATGCCGTGCTCGGGATATTCGGACGAAATCAGCGCCCGGATCGCGCGTTCGGCTTCGCGATCGGCCTCGGTTACCGGATCGAAGCTTCCCGCAAGCTTGTTGGTGACCGCCCCCTGGCTGCGGAAGCGCGGCAGGGTTTCGGCGGCGGCGGCATGCGCGATGCGCCGCATGAAATCGGTGCTGATATCCAAGTCGCTCTCCCCCATCGCGGCCGTTGCCGGCTGCCTGTTTCTCGCCGAACAGGCGCGCTGAAGACCGGTCAGACGCCCGTTTTCTGTTGCCCGAATGTCACATCTGAACCGCCGAAGCGGAATTTCCACATCATATTGAATTAAAAAAGCCCGCTGTCGATTGACATTTGTGCGGCGCACAATAATTTTGTCATCGGACAGGTTTTCCTGTCCATGCCCTCCTTGGGCGTTTCCTCCCTAGACTTCGACCGTGTCGTGAAAACGATGCGGTCTTTTTTTCAGGCAATTCCGGGAAAGTGTGAAGCGGTTTTCCGTCCGGAATTGCGTATGCAAGAACTCGGCGCGCCAACCGCGCCGTCATTCCGCCGCAAGCGGCAAATCGACGAAATGGTGGTCGGGCATCGACATCAGGTCGGCCGAGAAGCGGGTCAGGTCGCAGGCCAAGGCGTCGAAGCCGGCCGATTTCTGGAACGTCCGCTCGTCCATGTAAAGCCCGCGATTGACCTCGATCTGCAACGCATGCAGATGCCGCGCCGGCCTGCCGTAATGTTCGGTGATGAACCCTCCCGCATAGGGCTTGTTATGCGCGACGGTGTAGCCCATGCGGACAAGCAGGCCGATGGCCATCTCGGTGAGCGCCGGCGAGGCCGAAATTCCGAACCGGTCGCCGATGATGAAGTCGGGCCGCACGCCGTTGTCGCCGACGCGTATGCTGGCCGGCATCGAGTGGCAGTCGATCAGCACGGCATAGCCGAACCTGGCATGCGTTCTGGCCAGGAGCCGCTTCAGCGTCTCGTGATAGGGCTTGTACACCGCTTCGATGCGCGCCACGGCCTCAGCCAGCGGCAGGCGGCCGGGATAGATATCGAGGCCTTCGCCGACAAGCTTCGGCACCGTGCCCAGCCCGCCGGCGACACGCGCCGAACGGATGTTGCAGAAGGACGGGACCGGCTCCGCGAACATGCGCGGATCGAGTTCCCACGGCTCGCGGTTGACATCGAGATAGGCGCGCGGAAAATTGGCCGCCAGCAGTGGCGCGCCGAGCGGCACGGCGCCGCCGAA
Source organism: Mesorhizobium sp. CA15 (assembly GCF_020165215.1). NCBI lineage: Bacteria > Pseudomonadati > Pseudomonadota > Alphaproteobacteria > Hyphomicrobiales > Phyllobacteriaceae > Mesorhizobium > Mesorhizobium sp. CA15. The sequence continues at coordinate 115,107 of NZ_JAIUHQ010000005.1, read as the reverse complement.
AAGCTCCTCGACATAGCAGTCCTCCGACCGGCGGATGGCGTTGCGGTCAAGCCGCGCCATGGCCAGGAAGCGCTCCGGATAGTGGCGGCCGCTATGCGGTGAGTTGAACAGGAAAGGGACGCGCTGCTCGGCGCCCGATCGGATTTCGAAGGGTGGGACGACCGAAAAATCCTCGGCTGCCGTTTTCAATTTGCACGAACCAGGAAACAGCACTGCATCATGACGTAAAACTTGCCACCTTGCGTGCGGCATGTCCAGCATTTCGGGCGACGAAACCGCAGCTTGAACCGGATGCGGGACGCCCTTCATTCACTTGATGTTTACCGACACATCCTCATATACAGCATGGTTAACAGCCTTGCCCGGCGGCAGGCTTGGGGCGGGTGATTCGGACGGGATATGATGGCACGCATTCTGCTGGCGGAAGACGACGACGATATGCGCCGCTTCCTCGTCAAGGCGCTGGAACGCGCCGGCTACCAGGTAAGCGATTTCGACAATGGCGCCAGCGCCTATGAGCGGCTGCGCGAAGAGCCTTTTTCGCTGCTCCTGACCGACATTGTCATGCCGGAGATGGATGGCATCGAGCTTGCCCGCCGCGCCACCGAGATCGATCCGGACCTCAAGGTGATGTTCATCACAGGCTTTGCCGCAGTCGCGCTCAATCCGGATTCCAAGGCGCCCAAGGACGCCAAGGTGCTGTCGAAGCCCTTCCACCTGCGCGATCTCGTCAACGAGGTCGAGAAGATGCTGCAGGCGGCCTGAGCCACTTCGGCAGGCATCGACGATGCGCCGCACCGATGCGACAAACGGAAGCCGTCTTTCCACATTCCCGCTATTGACGCGCCGGATCAAAAGTGGTGTATGCGCGGCTTCGGATGGGCGTGTAGCTCAGCGGGAGAGCACTGCATTGACATTGCAGGGGTCACAAGTTCAATCCTTGTCACGCCCACCATCCTACCATTAAATTAGCCGATCTCCGCCAGTGGACCCCGAGCACACCGGCTGGGTATATTGCAGCCTCCGCCCGGCCTAGCCTCCGGTCGCGTGCGGCACGTCAGGCCAAGCTCCTCCAGCGCCACTGTTGCCGCTGTGTTACAGCGCAACCCCTGAAAGCCATGCTATCAACCCTTAGGTGCAATGGCGGATCGGGAGCGACAGGCGAATCATGAGGAAAGTTCTACTCACGTCGGCAATGCTTGTTGGGTTTTGTTCGTCAGCCTTTGCTGCGGATGCATTGTCGGTCGAGCCCACGTCCTACAATTGGACAGGCGCCTATATTGGCGCAGTGGCCGGCGTCAATTTTCTCCAGGGCGATGTGACGATCCCCAATAACGATCCTAGCGAATACGATGGTGATAGCACCTCGGCATCGGTTGGCGGCCAAGTAGGCTATCAATACCAGTTCGACAACAATTTCGTTCTCGGAGCGGAGGCCCGCCTGGTTGCGGTGTTCAACAAGAAGACGGTGCCGACAATCGACACTGAAACGTTCGAGACCGCTGCCGATTGGCAAGGCGATATCGTTGCGAAGGCCGGATATGCGATGGGCAATTTCCTACCCTACGTTAAGGGCGGCGTGGCCTTCCTGCACCTGCACGATACCGGATATAGCGTTCTCGGTTTTGGCGATACCAAGTTTGACAGGACTTATATCGGCTGGACGATCGGTGTCGGCGCCGACTACGCGCTCAATGACAAATGGGTTGTCGGCCTTGATTACGCCTACGCGCATTTCTCGGATCATAATTTCCAAGACGACAGCGCGTTGGTTGGTCCAACATTCGTCAAGCCTAGCACCCATACGGTTTCTCTGAGTCTGAACTACCGCTTTTGATCTCCCTAATGCAGCCGCGGCAAAGACCGCAGCGGCGGTCCCTATATTCGGATCCCCGCCTTCCAGAGTCGCAGCCGCGCCTTCGCCAGAGGACCGGACTGAGGCGTCGTCAATGGCCGTATGTGCCGTTTGATTCTCTTGAACAAGGCATTGGCCGGTTCCGCCTCCAGCGATCTTGCAATCATCCGCAGAGCCGGCTTCACCTTCCCGAATGTTGCATGGAGGATATGCGCCGAGCACGCCGCGGCGTAGGGATGCCCCTCTGCGGCCGCCGCGAAGAAGGACTCGAAATCCTTCGACATGACATCACCGCGCCATGTTCGGCAGACCAGCACGCCAATCGCTCGCAACGGCATTGCGGGAGAGGCTTCGAACTGACTTGTCAGGAGCGCTTTCAAAACGGCTTCGCCGGACCGATAGTCGCGTTCGCGAAAAAAAGCCGCCGCGATTTTGAGCGGATAGACGTCGTTGTGCGGATCCAGCGCGTGAGCCTTTTCCAGGATGTCTCTGGCCCGCGCGGGATTGATTTGATTCTCGAGATCAAGAAACGCGGTTTGATAGCCGAAGGCCGCCTCAAGCGGGTGGTAATCGCCCTGATGTCGGCTGAGTTCAGCCAGAATCATTTCCGCGGCTCTCGAACTGTCGAACAAGGTTTTCGGATGGACGAGACCGACATCGCCCATCGTCGATGCGACGGACGCATAGACGCTGCCGCCTGCATAGATTTTCTGGCACCGCGCCATCAGCCTCATCTCGAAGAATGCCTTGAGCGTCTCATCTGCGAATTCCGCCGATCCCAGATCGTCGCCCAGCAAGGCTCCCGTTTCGGACCGCAGATATTCGAGCGTTTCACGATCCTGACCGATCAGAAGAGTTGTCAGGCCTTTTGACGAAAGCTCCGACGCGACAGCTTTGACCAAGGTCGAGGCCACTACCTTGTCGCTGAAATGCAGCATGAAGCGATACTTGCCGCGCACGATGTCGCCGCTGCGAAGATGCACAGCGGCGATCGGCCCCGGAAACGGGCATCTGTCGGCGGCGTCGAGCGCCTGGTTCACGGCCCTGGAAAAACCGAAACCTCGCAATGTCTCCGATCGTCGGACGAATTGGGGTCCGCCCTGAAAATGATCCAGTATCTCAAACTCGTTGCAGATCCAGCCGCGAAACCTTCGCCGTGCCGCCGCGGCATCGAGACTGGCACGGCTAAAGGCTACCTCGTCCAGAACATCGAAACCCAATGGTTCGACCGTCTCCCCCAGCCAGTGCTTCTCGATGAAACCGGCGGAGAATATCTTGTCGACTTTCTCGACCGAGTGAAATTTATCGTCATGGATCGGCTTCCATGCAAAGCCGAAGCGATAGCCGAGCGAGTCGGCAAGCGCCTTGGCGTTGACCATAGCCAGAAGCCGGCCGCCCAAACCGTCCTCCCTGGTCGCCGCGATGAGTTTCGATTGAGAATCATGCAGCGCCAAGACGGATATCGCCTTTCTCGACATGGTCGAGGAACCAGGCATAGGTCTGTTCCAATCCATCTCGAAGCGAATAGGCCGGCCTCCAGCCGGTCTTGAACAGGCGCGAGACGTCCATCAGCTTGCGCGGCATCCCGTCCGGCTTCGTCGGATCGAACGCGATCTCGGCGCCGGCGCCGACGACCGATACGACGGTGCCGGCAAGCTCCGCGATGGTGATGTCCTCACCGCTACCGACATTGACGTGGCCGTCGCCGGAATAAGTCTTCAAAAGCCAGACAAAGGCGTCGGCGGCGTCGTCGACATGCAGGAATTCTCGCATCGGCCGGCCCGAACCCCACACCTGCAGGGTCTTTTGACCGGTTAGCTTCGCCATATGCGCCTTGCGCATCAGCGCAGGCACGACATGACTGCTGTCGAGGTCGAAATTATCGCCCGGACCATAGAGATTTGTCGGCATGGCCGAGATGTAGTCGACGCTATGTTGGCGCCGGTAGGCCTGGCAAAGTTTCAACCCGGCGATCTTGGCGACGGCGTACCATTCGTTTGTGGGTTCGAGCGGGCCGGTGAGCAGCGCGTCTTCCGGGATCGGCTGCGGCGCAAGCTTCGGATAGATGCAGGACGAGCCCAGGAACAGGAGCTTCTGCACCCCGCTGCGAAAGGCGGCCTCGACGACATTGGTCTGCACGACGAGGTTTTCGTAAAGGAAATCCACCGGGAAGCTGTCATTGGCCAGGATGCCGCCGACCTTGGCGGCCGCCATGATCACGGCGTCCGGCCGCCGGGCCTCCATCCAGCGGCGCACGCCGGCCTGGTCGAGAAGGTCGAGCTCGCTGCGCGCCACGGTCACGATCTCGCAATCCTCGCCGGCCAGGCGGCGCACCAGGGCCGAGCCGACCATGCCGCGATGGCCGGCAACGAAAATGCGCTTTCCTTTGAGATCGAAACTCTTGTCCATAAGCGCGGAGTCCTAGGTTGAACGGCCGTTGCGCCAAGTAGCGCCGGCGGCGCGCATCAGATCGGCCCGAACCATTTCCGCTACCAGATCCTTGAAGCCGATGGTGTGCGACCAGCCCAAAACCTTTCTTGCCTTGGCGGCGTCGCCGACCAGCGTATCCACTTCGGTCGGCCGGAAGTAGCGCGGATCGATCCGCACAAGCGCGGCGCCGGTGGCTGCGTCGATGCCGACTTCATCGGCGCCGCTGCCCTGCCAGCGAATGCGGTGTCCGGCCTCGGCGAAGGCGAGTTCCACGAATTCGCGCACCGAATGCGCCTCGCCGGTCGCGAGCACGAAATCGTCCGGCTCGTCATGCTGCAGGATGCGCCACATGCCCTCGACATAGTCGTGCGCATGGCCCCAGTCGCGACGTGCGTCGATATTGCCGAGATAGAGCGTGTCCTGCAGGCCGTGATGGATCGCGGCAACGGCGCGCGTGATCTTGCGGGTAACGAAGGTTTCGCCACGCGTCGGGCTCTCGTGATTGAACAGGATGCCGTTGGCGGCGAACATGCCATAGGCCTGGCGGTAATTGACCGTGATCCAGTAAGCATAAAGCTTGGCTGCCGCATAGGGTGAGCGCGGCCGGAATGGCGTGCTCTCGTTCTGCGGAGTTTCGATGGCCTCGCCATAGAGCTCCGAGGTCGAGGCCTGGTAGAAGCGCACCGATTTCTCGAGGCCGAGAATGCGGATCGCTTCGAGAAGCCTGAGCGTCCCCAGCGCATCCGCATTGGCGGTGTATTCCGGCGTCTCGAAGCTCACCTGGACATGGCTTTGCGCGCCGAGATTATAGATCTCGCTGGGCTTCGTCTCCTGCACGAGGCGGATCAGATTGGTCGCGTCGGTCAGATCGCCATGATGCAGAAAGAAGCGCGCGCCGCTCTCATGCGGATCGACATAGATGTCGTCGACGCGCTCGGTGTTGAAGGAAGACGACCGGCGTTTGACGCCGTGGACGACATAGCCCTTGCCGAGCAGCAGCTCAGCCAGATAAGCCCCGTCCTGCCCGGTAACCCCGGTGACAAGCGCAACCCTGTCTGCCAGGGCGACCTTGTCTGCCGGGGCGACTTTGTCCGCCATTGCCATGTGCGCCCGCGCCTACTTTTCGGCAAGCGAATACGATTTATCGCCGAAACGCAAATCCTCGCACGGGGACCGGCTTAAACGCCCGCGACCGCCAGCAGGGTCTTCATCCTGGCGATGGCAAGATCGGGGTCGGCCAGCAGCCCGGCCTGGTCGGAGAGCCGGAAGACATCCGCGTAGTGGCATATGCCGCGCGCCGATTGCATGCCGCCCACCATCGTGAAGTGGTCCTGATGCCCGTTCAGCCAGGCCATGAAGACGATGCCGGCCTTGTAGTATTCGGTCGGCGCCTCGAAGATTTTTCGCGACAGCGGCACGGTCGGCGCCATCAGCGCGTCATAGCCGGCCTTGTCACCTTCCGCCAGCTTCGCCAGCGCGGCATTTGCCACCGGCGCGATGGCGTCGAAGATGCCGAGCAGCGCGTGCGAGTGTTTCCTGCCGTCGCCGGCGATCAGTTCGGGATAGTTGAAATCGTCGCCGGTGAACATCACCACCCCGTCGGGCAGCCGGTTGCGCAGCAAGACCTCCTTCTCCGCGTCGAGCAGCGATATCTTGATGCCTTCGACCTTGCCCGCATGCCGCTCGATGATGGCGACGACCGTGTCGAGCGCGGTATCGAAATCGTTGCTGCCCCAATAGCCCTTGAGCGCCGGATCGAACATGTCGCCCAGCCAGTGCAGGATGACCTTGCCCGATGCCTGGGACAGCATGCGCTCATAAACGCGGGCATAATCGTCCGGCCCTTTGGCCACCGCCGCCAGCGCGCGGCTCGCCATCATGATTGCCTTGCCGCCCCCGCCTTCGATGAAGGCGAATTGCTCTTCATAGGCGCCGATGACGTCGTCGAGCGTCTTGGCCGCCGCCGGCGCCAGGTGATCGGTCCCCGCCCCCGACGCCACGTCGGCGCCCGGCACCGTTTTGGCTTCCGCGATCGAGCGGCGAATCAGCTCCTTCGCGCTCGCCCAGTCGAAACCCATCCCGCGCTGGGAGGTATCCATGGCCTCGGCGATGCGAAAGCCGAGCCGCCACAGATGATGGCGGAACGCCATCGTCCTGTTCCAGTCGACCGCTGGCCGCGACCCCGGATCGGTCATGGCGATGGGATCGGCAACGACATGGGCGGCGGCATAGGCGATGCGCGAAAAGCGTGCGCCCTCGATCGGTTCGACCGGTTTGCCGACAAGCCGGTAGCTGACGCGGTCGCCGTTTGCCGCAGGCAAGGTGATGTCCATGGAACTCTCCCGTGCGGTCGCTATAAATGGAACGTTCCAATAAATCAAGAACCTTTAGATTCACGGCATCCAAGCCGGAAGACATTGTGTCTCCTTCGGATAGCCCTTACATTCATTGACGTTTTGAACCGCTCCAATCAATTTTTCGAATCTCAGCGGAATCGTGATTGACTCGGATTTGGATCGATGATTAGAACGTTCCAATAGATTTTCTCGAAACTTGGAGGACATGACGAGGATGGCCAGCCGGGCCAAGGCGACGATCCTGGACATCGCTCGCGAGGCCGGCGTGTCCAAATCGACGGTATCGCTCGTACTGCAGGGCAGCGGGTTGATCCGGCCTGAAACCGCGGTCAAGGTGCGCAAGGCGATCGAGGATGTCGGCTATGTCTACAACCGCGGCGCCGCCAATCTGCGCAAGGCCCATTCCAATGTCATCGGCATGGTGATCAACGATCTCACCAACCCCTTTTTCGCCGAGTTGGCGGTCGGCATGGAGCGCGTCTTCCAGGCGGCGGGCGTCGTCCCCTTCATCGCCAACACGGCGGAAAACCCGGTGCGTCAGGAAGAGGTGCTGAAGTCGCTGATGGAACAGGGCGTCGCCGGCCTGATCGTCTCGCCGGCGCGCGGCACCACGCCTGGTACCTTCCGCCGCATCGAGACGGCCGGCGTCCCGATCGTCTTCACCATGCGCAGGCTGCCGGACAGCCGCATTCCGGTGATCGCGCCGGACAATCATCGCGGCGCGGTGCTTGCCGCCGAACATCTGATCCGCAGGGGCCATCGCCGCCTGGCCTTCTTCGGCGGTTCATCCGATCTCGTTGTTTATCAGGAGCGCCTGGGCGGCTTCCTTGAAGCCTGCGAAACGCTCGGCATCCCAGCTTCCGACCGGCTGATCGTCGAGGGCGAAACCAGCCGCAAGGGCGGCATAGCCTGCCTGGAGACGGCCCTTGCCGTGCCGCAACCACCGACCGCGGCGCTGTGCTTTAACGATGCGGTTGCCTTCGGCGTCATGCTGGCATTGCGCAAACGCGGTCTCGAGGCGGGCGCAGACTTTGCCGTCGTCGGCTTCGACGACGTCGCCGAGGCCGAGCACTACAGCCCGGCGCTGACCAGCGTCGCCGTCGACACCGCAGGCCTCGGCGAGCGCGCGGCGCACGTCATGCTGAAGATGATCCAGTCGCGCACCACGCGCGCCGAGAACCATATCGGTGCCGTCAGCCTGGTCGTGCGGGAAAGCAGCGGCCCGGACCGCAACAGCCAAGTGGGAGACGCGGCGTGAGCGTGCGATGGGGACTGATCGGCGCCAGCACGATCGCCAGACAGTTCATGATCGATGCCATCCGCGCGCAGGCCGACGGCGAGGTCGCCGCCGTGATGAGTTCCAGCCCGGAACGGGCCGAGACCTATGCGAGGGAAAACGGCATCGCACGCGCCGTCTCGTCTCTCGACGCGCTACTCAACTCGGACATCGACGCGGTCTACATCTCGACCACCAACGAATTGCATCTCGAACAGGGGCTTGCCGCGATCAAGGCCGGCAAGCATGTGCTGTGCGAGAAACCGCTGGCGCTGACCAGCGCCGATGCGCGTGAGATGGTTGTCGCCGCGAAAGCTGCCGGCATCGTCTTCGCCACCAACCACCATTTGCGCAATGCCGGCGCGCACCGCGCCATGCGGGAGGCGATCGCCGCCGGCCGCATCGGCAAGCCGATCGCGGCGCGCGTCTTTCATTCCGTCTATCTGCCGGAACACCTGCAGGGTTGGCGCATAACCAAGCCCGAAGCCGGCGGCGGCGTTGTGCTCGACATCACCGTGCATGATGCCGACACGCTGCGCTTCGTGCTGGACGACGACCCCGTCGAGATTTCGGCCTTCACGCAAGCCGCCGGCATGGCCGGCGGCGGATTGGAGGACGGCGCCATGTGCATCTGGCGCTTCAAGTCCGGCGTCATCGCGCAGTCGCATGAGGGCTTCACCACGAAATTCGCCGGCACCGGCTTCGAGGTGCATGGCTCGGAAGGCTCGCTGATCGCCGCCAATGTGATGACGCAGAAGCCGGTCGGCTCGGTTCATCTGCGCAGCGCGAGCGGAGAAGAAGAGCTGAGCTTCGACCGCGAGGATCTCTACACCCGCTCGCTGCGCCACTTCCATGCCGCGATCCGCGGCGAAGGCCAGCCAGCCGCCACCGGCGAGGACGGCGTCTGGTCGCTGGCGTCGGCCGAAGCAGCACTGCAATCATCGAACACCGGCAAGGCCGTCGCTATCGACCCGCAACTTGGGGGCATCGCGTGAGCAAGCTCGTCTCAGCGGCCTATGCCGCCAGCCTGATCAAGGATGGCATGGTCGTGTCGGTGTCGTCGTCGAGCGGGCTCGGCTGCCCCGACGCCGTGCTTACCGCGATCGGCGAGCGTTTCGACGCGGAAGGCCATCCGCAGGCGATCACCACGCTGCATCCGATCGCCGCCGGCGACATGTACGGCATCAAGGGCATCGACCATCTCGCCAAGCCGGGCCTGCTCAAGCGCACGCTCTGCGGCTCCTATCCGTCCGGCCCCTCCTCAGCCGAGCCGCCGGAGATCTGGAAGATGATCGGCGACAATTCGATCGCCGCCTACAACGTGCCGTCCGGCATCCTGTTCGACATGCATCGCGAGGCCGCCGCCAAACGTCCCGGCGTGCTGACCAAGGTCGGCCTCGACACCTTTGCCGATCCGCGTCATCAGGGTTGCGCCATGAACGCCGCGGCCAGCGAGCCGATCGTCTCGGTTGAGCAGTTCGACGGCGAGGAATGGCTCTATTTCCGCGCCATCGTGCCCAACGTCTCGATCATCCGCGCCACGACGGCCGACGAGCGCGGCAACCTCACCTATGAGCATGAGGGCGCCTATCTCGGCGGGCTGGAGCAGGCGCTGGCCGCCCGCAACAATGGCGGCATCGTCATTGCGCAGGTCAAGCGCGTCGTCGAGAACGGCACCCTGAAGCCGCACGATGTGCGGGTGCCCGGCGTGCTGGTCGACCATATCGTCGTGGCGCCCGACCAGTTGCAGACGACGCAGACGCCTTACGACCCGGCGATCTCGGGCGAGATCTTCCGGCCGCTGTCGACCTTCCGCACGCCCGAGATGAACATCCAGAAGGTGATTGCGCGGCGCGTCGCCATGGAATTGCGCGACGGCATGGCCGTCAACATCGGCTTCGGCATCTCGGCCAATGTGCCGCGCATCCTTCTCGAGGAAGGCCAGCACGGCAAGGTCACCTGGGTGATCGAGCAAGGCGCGGTCGGCGGCGTGCCGCTGCTCGACTTCAAGTTCGGCTGCGCCTCGAACGCCGAGGCGATCATGCCCTCGCCGCACCAGTTCATCTATTTCCAGGCCGGCGGCTTCGACGCCTCGCTGCTGTCCTTCCTGCAGATCGACCGCCACGGCTCGGTCAACGTCTCGAAGCTCTCGGCGCGGCCGCATGTGACCGCCGGCGCCGGCGGCTTCGTCGACATCACCGCGCGCGCGAAGAAGATCGTCTTTTCCGGCTTCTTCAATGCCGGCGCGAAACTCTCGCTGACGGATGGCGCCATCCGCATCGACCAGGAAGGCAAGATCAAGAAGGTGGTCGCGGAGGTCGAGCACATCTCCTTCTCCGGCAAGCGGGCGGTCACCCAAGGGCAGGACATCACCTATGTCACCGAGCGCTGCGTGATGAAGCTGACGCCGGACGGGCTGATGGTGACGGAACTGGCGCCCGGCATCGACCTCGAACGCGATGTGCTGGCGCAGGCCGAGATCCCGCTCGCTGTGGCGAACGACCTCAAGGTCACGCCTGCGGCGCTTTATCAGGACCGGCCGATCGGCCTGTCGCTCAATGGCGGCGCTTCGCTCGGAGGCGCGCATGGCTGAGCTTGTCACCTTCGAGCGGGACGGCGCCGTCGGCATCGTCACGCTGCGCCGGCCGGAAAAGTTCAACGCCCTCGATATCCCGATGCTGCGCGCGCTCGAGACGGCGCTTGACCAAGCTGAACTGGCCGAGGGCGTTCGCGCCGTGCTTATCCGCGGCGAAGGCAAGGGCTTCTGCGCCGGCGGCGACGTCGAGGCGTGGGGTGCCATGAGCGCCGCCGACTTCCAGGTGCAATGGGTGCGCTACGGCCACCGCGTTTTCGACCGGCTGGCGCGGCTCAGGCAGCCGACCATCGCCGTGCTCTCCGGTCATGCGCTGGGCGGCGGGCTGGAACTGGCCGCGGCTTGCGATTTCCGCGTCGCCGAAACGCAGGTGAAGCTCGGCTTCCCCGAAACCTCGATCGGCGTCGTTCCCGGTTGGTCGGGCACGCAGCGCGCGGTACGCCGCTTCGGCGCACAGATCGTGCGCCGTATGGCGATCGGCGGCGAGATTTTCCTGGCACCCGACGCGCTCGCGCACGGCGTCGTCGACCGACTGGCCGAAACAGGCAAGGCTTTCGACGAAGCCAAAGCCTGGGCCGAAAAGATCGCCGAGCGCGGTCCGCTGGCGACGGAGGCCGCGAAGCTGATGATCGGCGTTGCCGAGGGCGAGGAAGATGCGGCCGCGACCGAGGCGCTGGCCAGCGGTTTCATTGCGCTCACCGCCGACCTCAAAGCCGGCGTCGGTGCGTTCAAGGCCAAGCAGAAGCCGGCCTTTTCGAGATCCTAGAGAAGACATGATGAACGCACAGCTCAACATTGCCATGCCGGCCGAGGCGTCTGAGGCGCCGAAGGCCTACAAGCTGCTGATCGACGGCAGGCATGTCGATGCCTGCGACGGCCGCAGCATAGAGCGCGCCAGCCCAGGCCACGGCTTCGTCGTGTCCTGTTATGCGCAAGCGGGCGCGGCGGAAGTCGAGGCGGCGGTGCAGGCCGCGCACAAGGCTTTCGAGACCGGTCCGTGGCCGCGCATGAGGGCATCGGAACGCGCGGCGGTTCTGCTGAAGGCTGCCGACCTGATCGAGACGCGGATGGAGCAGATCGCGCGGCTCGACGCGCTGGAATCCGGCAAGCCGATCGCCCAGGCGCGCGCAGAGATCGGCGGCGCGATCGACATCTGGCGCTATGCCGCTTCGCTTGCCCGCACGCTGCATGGCGAAAGCTACGCCAATCTCGGCGACTCCATGCTGGGCGTCGTGCTGCGCGAGCCGATCGGCGTCGTCTCGATCATCACGCCGTGGAATTTCCCCTTCCTGATCGTCAGCCAAAAGCTGCCCTTCGCGCTTGCCGCCGGCTGCACGGCGGTGGTGAAGCCGAGCGAGATGACGTCCGCTTCCACTTTCGTGCTCGGCGACATCCTGCTCGAGGCCGGGCTGCCGGCCGGCGTCGTCAACATTCTCGCAGGCTACGGCGCCGATGTCGGCGTGCCGATGGTCGTCCATCCGCTGGTCGGGATGGTCTCCTTCACCGGCTCGACCCGTGTCGGCAAGACAACCATGGCCGCCGCTTCCGATTCCTTGAAGAAGGTCTCGATGGAACTCGGCGGCAAGAACGGCCAGATCGTCTTCCCCGACGCCGACCTCGAGGCCGCTGCGGATGCCGCGGTGTTCGGCGGCTTCTTCAACGCCGGCGAATGCTGCAATGCCGGCAGCCGCCTCATCGTGCATGAGGCGATCGCCGACGACTTCCTCAACGCGGTCAAGGCGCTATCCCAGAAGGTCCGCGTCGGCGATCCGCTCGACGACCGCACCAAGGTCGGCGCGATGATCTCGGCCGACCATATGGAAAAGGTAGCCGGCTATGTGACGGCGGCGAAGACCGACGGCGGCAGCGTTTTCGCCGGTGGCGCGCGGCTTCCATCCAATGCCGGTCAATATCTCGATCCGACCATCATCCGTGACGTCACGGAGGATATGGCGATCGCGCGCGAGGAAGTGTTCGGACCGGTGCTGTCCGTGCTCACTTTTGAAACGATTGAAGAGGCATTGCGCATTGCCAACAACACGCCCTATGGTCTGTCTGCAGGGGTGTGGAGCGCCGGTATCGACACGTGCATGTCGGTGGCGCGCGGCGTGCGTTCGGGGACGGTTTGGGTGAATACGTTCATGGAAGGTTATCCCGAACTGCCCTTCGGCGGCTACAAGCAGTCCGGTCTGGGACGCGAACTCGGCAAACGCGCCGTCGAGGATTATACCGAGGAAAAGACTATCCAGTTTCATCGCGGCCAGCGCACCGGATGGTGGGTCGGCTGAGTTGGGAGACCCCGGCGGACACCCGCCGGTTCTGTGAATGCAACAAGGGAGGTAGTACATGTTGCGCAAACTGCTTATCGGAACGGCTCTTGCGACGAGCTTTGCGTTCTCGGCGCACGCCGCGGACGTCAAGGAAGTGCAGATGCTGCATTGGTGGACGTCGGGCGGCGAAGCGGCTGCTCTGAACGTGCTGAAGCAGGATCTGGCCAAGGAAGGCTACGCCTGGAAGGACGTGCCGGTGGCCGGCGGCGGCGGCGACGCCGCCATGACCGCGCTGAAGGCGATGGTTGCGGCCGGCAATTATCCGACCGCATCGCAGATGCTCGGCTACACCGTGCTCGACTATGCCGCCGCCGGCGTCATGGGCGACCTCACCGAGACCGCCAAGAAGGAAGGCTGGGACAAGTCGGTTCCGGCCGCCTTGCAGAAGTTCTCCGTCTATGACGGCAAGTGGGTCGCGGCCCCGGTCAACGTCCACTCCGTCAACTGGCTGTGGATCAACAAGGCGGTGATGGACAAGATCGGCGGCACCGAGCCGAAGACCTTCGACGATTTCGTGGCGTTGCTCGACAAGGCCAAGGCCGCGGGCGTCACCCCGCTGGCGCTCGGCGGCCAGAACTGGCAGGAAGCGACCATGTTCGATTCCGTCGTGCTGTCGACCGGCGGACCGGAGTTCTACAAGAAGGCGATGAACGACCTCGACGAAGAGTCGCTCAAGTCCGACACGATGAAGAAGTCGTTCGACAACCTCGCCAAGCTCGTCAAATATGTCGACCCGAACTTCTCGGGCCGCGACTGGAACCTCGCCACCGCGATGGTCATCAAGGGCGACGCGTTGGTCCAGGTCATGGGCGACTGGGCCAAGGGCGAGTTCCACGCCGCCAACAAGACCCCGGGCACCGACTTCCTGTGCTACCGCTTCCCGGGCACCGACGGCTCGGTGATCTATAACTCCGACATGTTCGGCATGTTCAACGTGCCGGAGGACCGCAAGGCCGCTCAGGTGGCACTCGCCACCGCCACTTTGTCGAAGAGCTTCCAGTCGGCCTTCAACGTCGTGAAGGGTTCGGTCCCGGCCCGTACCGACGTGCCTGATACCGACTTCGATGCTTGCGGCAAGAAGGGCATCGCCGACCTGAAGAAGGCCAATGAGGGCGGCACGTTGTTCGGCTCGCTGGCGCAGGGCTACGGCGCCCCGCCGGCCGTCGCGAACGCCTACAAGGATGTCGTGTCGAAGTTCGTCCACGGTCAGATCAAGACCTCCGACGAAGCCGTGACCGAGCTGGTCAAGGCGATCGACGACGCCAAGTAAGCCGTTGCTTGAACTCGGATCTCCCCCGCTTCGGCGGGGGAGGTCTCCCGTCGACAAGTGCGGGAAAGACCCTGGCGCGTTTCGCGCCGGGCGGTTTCCGACCAACCGGTACTGGACGAGCCTATGAGCACAGTTGCCGAAACCCGGATCAAGCTGACACCGGAGCATGACGCCCGTCCTGGCGCGTCGGTCCGGTCGCGGCTGCAGGATCTGCTGCCGAAGATCGTTTTGGCGCCGAGTTTCGCGGCGACGATCGTCTTCGTCTATGGCTTCATCCTGTGGACGATCTATCTGTCCTTCACCAATTCCAAGACATTCCCGTCCTATGCCGTCACCGGAGCCCGCGCCTATCAGCGGCTGTGGCGCTGGACCTTCGAGAGCGACCCGCCGTCGAGCTGGTACACCTCGATCACCAATATGGGCATATTCGGCTTCCTCTACATCCTGATCTGCCTGGCGCTCGGCCTGTTCCTGGCCATCCTGCTCGACCAGAAGATCCGCGGCGAAGGCGTGCTCAGGCCGATCTACCTCTACCCGATGGCGCTCTCCTTCATCGTCACCGGCGTCGCCTGGAAATGGTTCCTCGATCCCGGCCTCGGGCTGGAACAGACGCTGCATCAGTGGGGCTGGACGAGCTTTCATTTCGACTGGATCAAGAACAAGGATTTCGTCATCTACACCGTGGTGATCGCCGGCGTCTGGCAGGCGTCCGGCTTCGTCATGGCGATGTTCCTGGCCGGCCTGCGCGGCATCGACGGCGAGATCATGAAGGCCGCGCAGATCGACGGCGCGTCCAGCTTCCAGCTCTATCGCCGCATCGTCATTCCGCTGCTCAGGCCCGTCTTCCTGTCGGCCTTCATCGTGCTCGCGCATCTGGCCATCAAGTCCTATGACCTTGTCGTGGCGCTGACCAGCGGCGGGCCCGGCGGCTCGGCCTGGCTGCCGTCCAACTTCATGTATGAGTTCACCTTCAAGCGCAACGAGATGGCGGTCGGGTCGGCCAGCGCGGTGATCATGCTGATGACCATCACCGCCATCATCGTTCCGTATCTCTATTCCGAGCTCAGGGAGAAGTCGCGATGAGCGCTGTCGCTTCACCCGCCGGCCAGGCCGCAAGCGGCGCCCGCGCCAGGACGCTCAACCGCATCGTCATCTACGGGCTGCTTGGGCTGTTCGCGATCTTCTATCTGATGCCGCTCTTCGTCATGCTGGTCACCTCGTTCAAGACCATGGACGAGATCCAGAACGGCAACATGCTGTCGCTGCCGCATGCGCCGACTTTCGCGCCATGGATAAAGGCGTGGAGCGAAGTCTGCTCGGGCCTGACCTGCGTCGGCATGAAGGGCTATTTCTGGAACTCCATCAAGATGGTCGTGCCGGCAGTGCTGATCTCGACGCTGCTCGGTGCGCTCAACGGCTATGTGCTGACCAAATGGCGCTTCCGCGGTCACACGCTGGTCTTCGCCATGATGCTGTTCGCCTGCTTCATCCCGTTCCAGTCGGTGCTGTTGCCGATGGCCACGATCCTCGGCAGCCTCGGCCGCTTTGGTGTTACCTTGCAGAACGCCACGGGGTTCAACTTCGGTCTCGGCAATTCCACCGTGAACCTGGTCTTCGTCCATGTGGTCTACGGCCTCGGCTTCACAACGCTGTTCTTCCGCAATTATTACGAGGCCTTCCCGACCGAGTTGGTTAAGGCGGCACAGGTCGACGGCGCGTCCTTCTTCCAGATATTCCGGCGCATCATGCTGCCCAATTCGCTGCCGATCATCGTTGTGACGGTGATCTACCAGTTCACCAACATCTGGAACGACTTCCTGTTCGCCTCTGCCTATGCCGGCTCCGGCGACGTGATGCCGATGACGGTGGCGCTGAACAATGTCGTCAACACCTCGACC
This sequence comes from Mesorhizobium sp. CA15, assembly GCF_020165215.1. Taxonomy (NCBI): domain Bacteria; kingdom Pseudomonadati; phylum Pseudomonadota; class Alphaproteobacteria; order Hyphomicrobiales; family Phyllobacteriaceae; genus Mesorhizobium; species Mesorhizobium sp. CA15. The sequence goes on along the minus strand of NZ_JAIUHQ010000005.1, from coordinate 99,098 downwards.
GGCGTCGTCGAATACAACGTCAACATGGCGGCGGCGATGATTGCCGCGCTCCCCACCCTGATCGTCTATGTCGTCGCCGGCCGCTATTTCGTGCGCGGGCTGATGGCGGGCGCGGTCAAGGGCTGACCACATTCGGAAGGAACGACCATGGCTTTTCTGGAAATTGATGGGCTGAAGAAGCGCTTCGGGAATGTCGAGATCCTGAAGGGCATCGATGTCGAGCTCGAAAAGGGCGGCTTCCTGGTGCTCGTCGGCCCTTCCGGCTGCGGCAAGTCTACGCTGCTCAACACCATTGCCGGCCTGGAGCAGATCACCGAGGGCGAGATCCGCGTCGACGGCCGCGCGATCAACGACCTGCATCCTTCGAAGCGCGACATCGCCATGGTGTTCCAGAGCTATGCGCTCTACCCGAATATGACGGTTGCCGGCAACATCGCCTTCGGCATGGAGATGCGCGGCGTGCCGGCGGCGGAACGCCAGGCGGCGATCGACAAGGTGGCGAAGATCCTGCAGATCGGCCATCTCCTCAACCGCAAGCCCAGCCAGCTTTCCGGCGGCCAGCGGCAGCGCGTCGCCATGGGCCGGGCGCTGGTGCGCGACCCAAAGCTCTTCCTGTTCGACGAGCCGCTCTCCAATCTCGACGCCAAGCTGCGCGTCGACATGCGCATCGAGATCAAGCGCCTGCACGCCACGACCGGCACGACCATTGTCTACGTCACGCATGACCAGATCGAGGCGATGACACTGGCGACCAAGATCGCCGTCATGCGCGACGGCGAGGTGCAGCAATTCGGCACGCCGGCCGAAATCTACAACAACCCGACCAACATCTTTGTCGCCGACTTCATGGGCTCGCCGGCGATGAACCTGATCCCGGCCAAGATCGATGCTAACGGCAGCGGGCTGTCGGTGGTTCTGGACCGCGAAGCGCGCCAGCCGATCGTGCTGCCGATGCCCGGCGCGCCCACCAGCCTTGCGGCCTTCAAGGACAAGCCGGTGATCTTCGGCGTGCGCCCCGAAGCGCTGACCGACCCGGAAGGTGCGGAACGCAACGGTTCGAACATCGCCACCGCCGACTGCCATATCGAAGTGGTGGAGCCGGCGGGATCGGATACTTTTGCCGTCACCAATCTGGGCGGCAAGGGCGTGGTGGCGCGGCTGAGAGCTGATGCGAATATCCAGCCCGGCACCAGCACGCCTTTGGCCTTCAACCTCAGCAAGGCGGTGTTCTTCGACCCGGCGACCGAGAAGCGCATCCTTTAAAAAGCTATGGCAAACCCGGATATCGTCATCATCGGCTCCGGCATCGGCGGCGCCACGATCGCCTCCGGCTTGGCCGGCAGCGGCGCCTCGATCCTGATCCTGGAGCGTGGCGAGCCGCTGCCCGCGACGCCGCATGCGCGCTCGACGCGCTCCATCTTCATCGACGAGCACTACCGGCCGAAGGAGATGTGGCGCGAGGCCGGCGGTGCCGCCTTCAACCCGGGCAACTACTACTATGTCGGCGGCAATTCGAAGTTCTTCGGCGCCGTCCTGATCCGTTACCGCAAGGAGGATTTTTCCGAGCTCGAGCATTTCGGCGGCGTCTCGCCGGCCTGGCCGTTTTCCTATGACGAATTCGAGCCATGGTATTCGAAAGCCGAGCAGTTGTTTCGGGTTCGCGGCACGCTGGGCGAAGACCCGACCGAGCCGTTCCATTCGATCCCCTATGCCTTCAAGCCGGTGCCGGACGAGCCGCCGATCGCGCGCGCCCGCGCCGAACTGAAGAGCCTTGGACTGCACCCCGCTTCGCTGCCGCTCGGCGTCGACATCGAGACCTGGCTGAAAGAAGGCAGGACGGGCTGGGACGCCTTCCCCAACACCGGCCAGGGCAAGATCGACGCCCAGACCGGACCGCTGACGGCGGCGCTTACAGACAAGAACATCCGCATCGAGACCGGCGCGCATGTCGACTGGCTCGAAACCGCGCCGGACGGCAAGTCGATCGCCGCCATCCACTACACCCAGAACGGCGCGCACAAGACGCTGTCGCCGAAGCTCGTCATCCTGTCCGCCGGCGCGATCAATTCGGCCGCCATCCTGCTGCGCTCGCCCTCCGCTACCGGCAACGGCCTCGCCAACAGCTCCGACCAGGTCGGGCGCAATTTCATGAACCACAATTCGAGCGCGATGCTGGCGATCGACCCGCGCCGCCGCAACACATCCGTCTACCAGAAGACGCTGATGCTCAACGATTACTACCTGTCCGACGGCAAGGACGGCAAGCCGCTCGGCAATGTGCAGCTGCTCGGCAAGATCGACGGCAACATGCTCAAGGCCAATGTGAAAACGATGCCGAAATTCATGCTCGATTTCATGGCCGGCCACGCCGTCGACTGGTACCTGATGTGCGAGGACCTGCCCGATCCCGAAAGCCGCATCATGGTCGATGGCAAGGAGATCATCATGCAGTGGCGGCGCTCCAACATGCAGTCGCTGGATGGCCTGACCAAGGTCATGCGCGAGAATCTTCGCGCCTGCGGCTATCCGATCGTTCTGTCGCGGCCCTTCGACAAGCGCACGCCGTCGCACCAATGCGGCACCGTGAAGATGGGCAACGACCCGGCAACATCGCCGCTCGACCCCTTCTGCCGCGCCTGGGACCATCAAAACCTGTTCGTCGTCGACGGCGGCTTCCTGCCGACATCGGCCGCCGTCAACCCGGCGCTGTCGATCGCGGCGCAGGCGCTGCGGGTTGCCGACCATATCCGCAAGACGGAGCTTGCCTCATGACCCGCCCGGCAGCCATCGTCACCGGCGGCGCGCGGGGCATCGGGCTCGCCTGCGCCGAGGCGCTGGCGGATGCCGGCTTCGACATTTTGATCGCCGATCTTGCGGAGAAGCCTGCAGCCGGACTTGCCGAAAACATCAATACGCGCGGCGCGAAGTTCGCTTACGCCCAATGCGACATCGCTGATCTCGCCGGCCATTCGAAACTTGTCGAAGCCGCAATCAACGCCTTCGCCCGCATCGATTGCCTGGTCAACAACGCCGGCGTCGGCGCCGTGGTGCGCGGCGATCTGTTGGAGCTGAAGCCGGAGAATTTCGACCGCGCTCTGGATATCAACCTGCGCGGTACAGTGTTCCTCAGCCAGGCCGTCGCCAAGGTCATGCTTGCGGCACCCGCAAACGCCGTCCGATCGATCATCACCATCACCTCGGTGAGCGCCGCCATGGCTTCGCCGGAACGTGCCGACTACTGCATCTCCAAGGCCGGGCTTTCGATGTGGGTGAAGAACCTGGCGCTGCGGCTCGCACCCGAAAATATCGGCGTGTTCGAGGTCCGGCCGGGCATCATCCGAACCGATATGACGGCTGGCGTTTCAGCCAAGTATGATGCGCTGATCGAGGACGGCTTGGTGCCGGCAAAACGCTGGGGCGAGGCCAGCGACATCGGCGCCGTCGTGGCCGCGCTTGCCTCCGAAAAGTTCGCCTTTTCGACCGGATCGGTCATCGATGTCGACGGCGCGCTCTCCGTGCCACGCTTGTGAGGAACCATGGCTGACTACATCATCGTCGGCGCCGGTCCGGCCGGCTGCGTTCTCGCCAACCGGCTGAGCGAGGATTCGTCCAATTCCGTTCTGCTTTTGGAGGCCGGCGGCAAGGACTGGCATCCGCTGATCCACATGCCGGCGGGCTTTGCCAAGATGACCAAGGGCATCGCCTCCTGGGGCTGGTCGACAGTGCCGCAGAGGCACATGAAGGACCGCGTCTTCTGGTACACACAGGCCAAGGTCGTCGGCGGCGGCTCATCGATCAACGCCCAGATCTACACGCGCGGCAATGCCCGCGACTATGACGCCTGGGAGAAGGAAGAGGGACTGGCCGGCTGGGGCTATCGCGATGTGCTGCCCTATTTCAAGCGGGCCGAGAACAACCAGCGCTTCGCGAACGATTTCCATGGCGACCAGGGGCCGCTCGGCGTCTCCAACCCGATCTCGCCGCTGCCGATCTGCGAGGCCTATTTCCGCGCCGGGCAGGAAATGGGCATACCGTTCAATCCGGATTTCAACGGCGCCAGCCAGGAAGGTGTCGGCTACTATCAGCTGACCCAGAAGGATGCGCGGCGTTCATCAGCCTCCGTGGCCTATCTGAAGCCGATCCGCAGCCGCAAGAACCTGACGCTCAGGACCGATGTGCTCGTCACCCGGGTCGTCGTCGAGAAGGGCCGCGCCGTCGGCGTCGAGATCGTCGACAAGCCGGGTGGCGAAAAGACGATCCTGCGCGCCGAACGCGAGGTGATCGTCTCGTCGGGCGCGATCGGCTCGCCCAAGCTCCTCATGCAATCAGGCATTGGCCCGGCCGATCATCTGAAATCGGTCGGCGTCACGCCGGTGCATGACCTGCCCGGCGTCGGCTCCAACATGCAGGACCATCTCGACCTGTTCGTCATCGCCGAATGCACCGGCGACCACACCTATGACAATTACGCCAAGCTGCACCGCACGATGTGGGCCGGCTTGCAATATCTGCTGCTCAAGAAGGGCCCCGTCGCCTCGAGCCTGTTCGAGACCGGCGGCTTCTGGTACGCAGACCCGACCGCCGCCTCGCCCGACATCCAGTTCCATCTCGGCCTCGGCTCCGGCATCGAGGCCGGCGTCGAGAAGCTGAAGAATCCGGGCGTGACGCTGAACTCCGCCTTCCTGCGCCCGCGCTCGCGCGGCACGGTGCGACTGAAGAGCGCCGACCCGGCCGACCACCCGCTGATCGATCCGAACTACTGGTCCGATCCTTACGACCGCGACATGTCGATCAAGGGCCTGCGGCTGGCCCGCGAGATCATGCGGCAGAAGGCGCTGCAACCCTATGTGCTGCGCGAGGTGCTTCCGGGTCCGAACCTGCAGAGCGACACCGACCTTTTCGACTATGCCTGCCGCAGTTCCAAGACCGATCATCATCCCGTCGGCACCTGCCGCATGGGCCACGACGCGATGGCCGTGGTGACGCCGGATTTGAGGCTGCGCGGCATCGAAGGTCTGCGCGTCTGCGATGCGTCGGTGATGCCGCGCGTTCCCTCCTCCAACACGAATGCGCCGACGATCATGGTGGGGGAAAAAGGCGCCGATCTCATCCTCGGCCGCGAGCCGCTGCCGCCGGCCGTGTTCAAGGGCAACCAGGCGGCATGAGGCATCAACGATGATCCGGCATTGCGTCTTTGTCCGCTTTCGCGACGACGTCCCTGAAATCGAGCGCGCGGCGATTCACGCTGATCTCGAAGCCTTGCGCGCCGTTATCGAAGGCATGGACAGGGTGCAGTTCAGCGCCAATGTCAGCCCGGAGCCGTTCGGGCGCGGCTTCGACCACGGCTTCACCATCGACTTCCGCGATGCCGCCGCGCGCGACGCCTACCTCGTTCACGAGGCGCATCAGCGCGCCGGCGCGCGCCTGGTCGCCGCGCTCGAAGGCGGCACCGACGGGCTGATGGTCATCGATCTGGAGGTGACGCAAATGTGACCGCTCGCCGGCTCAAATCCGGCGGCCGTCCCGTTCTCTTTTGCCCGCCCTGGAACATATCGTGCTTTCGGGGGATGCAAAAGGAGCACTGCCTTGAACCTCACCCCCGAGCAGAAGAAAACCGTAACCGCATCGTTCCTCGGCTGGACGCTCGACGCTTTTGATTTCTTCCTTCTGACATTCCTGCTCACCGATATTGCCGCTGAATTCCAGACCGACGTGCCGGCGGTCTCCAAAGCACTGTTCCTGACACTGGCGACGCGTTTCATCGGCGCGTTCTTCTTCGGCGTGCTTGCCGACAGATACGGCCGCAAGCCCATTCTGATGCTCAATATCGTCAGCTATTCGGTGATCGGCGCCTTGGCCGCCTTCTCGCCCAATCTCGGCATATTCCTGGCGCTGCGTGCCCTGTTCGGCATCGCCATGGGCGGCGAATGGGGTCTGGGCAGCTCGCTCGCCATGGAATCCATTCCGCCGAGCGCGCGCGGCACGGTCTCGGGTATCCTGCAATGCGGCTATCCGGCCGGCTATCTGCTGGCAGCGGTGGTCTACGGGCTGCTCTACGGGCAGAAGATCGGCGACTTCACCTTCGGTTGGCGCGCCATGTTCCTCCTGAGCTTCCTGCCGGCGCTGATCGTGCTCTTCATCCGCTCGCATGTGCCGGAATCGCCGGCCTTCGTCGAAGGCCGCGCCCAGACGCGGCCCGGCCTTTTGGAAACGCTGCGGAAGCACTGGCGGATCGCGCTCTACGCCGTGGTGCTGATGATGTTCTTCAACTTCTTCAGCCATGGCACGCAGGACCTCTATCCGACCTTCCTGAAGAAGCAGCACGGCTTCGACACGCACACGGTGAGCTGGATCACCATCGTCGCCAATATCGGCGCCATCGTCGGCGGCCTGGCCTTCGGCGCGCTATCGGAAAGAATCGGCCGCATCAACGCCATCACGCTCGCTTGCGTGATCGCCCTGCCGGCAATCCCGCTCTGGGCCTACACGACCACGCCCTTCATGCTGGCGATCGGCGCCTTCATCATGCAGGTCGCGGTGCAGGGCGCCTGGGGCGTCATCCCGGTGCATCTCAACGAATTGTCGCCAGGCTCGGTGCGGGCGACCTTGCCCGGCTTCATCTATCAGGCCGGCAATCTCGCCGCTTCCTATGGCGGTCCCTATCAGGCCGGTATCGCCGAAGCGCCGGGAGGCAGCTATGGCTATGCGCTGGCCCTGTTTGCCGGCGTGGTCGCCGTCTGCATCATCGTCGTCATCCGCTTCAGTCCGGAAAAGCGCGGCCAGGTGATGACCGTCCTCGGCTGAGGGTCTGTCTTCAACCCATTCTGAGCGCCGCGACGCCGGCAACGATGCCGAGCGCCGCGGCCGCGCGCCAGACGGTCATCTTCTCGCCCAGCGCCAGCACCGAGATCAGCATGGCGAACAGGATCGAGGTCTCGCGCAGCGACGCGACCGAGGCGATCGGCGCCTTGGTCATTGCCCACATCACGATCCAATAGGCCGCGCCGCTGAGCACGCCGGTAAACAGCCCGGCCTTCCAGTCGCGCGCCAGCACAGGCAGCGACCGCAGCCCGCGAAAGAAGATGCACAGCAAAAGCGCCCACGTCGCGTCGCAGACGAACAGCCAGGCCGCATAGCTTTGCGCGGTTGCCGCCAGCCGCGCGCCGCTGCCGTCGGAGAGTGTGTAGCTGGCGATGAAGATCGAGGTGCCGAGCGCAAAGCCGACCGCGCGCAGATTGAGCTTCTCCAGATGCGCCCCGCCCCGGAACGACATGACCAGCGTGCCCGCCGACAGAAGCACGATGCCGAGGATGGCGAACGGCGCCGGGACCTCGCCGATCAGCACGATGCCGCCGAGCGCCGAGAGCAATGGTGCGGTGCCGCGCGCCAGCGGATAGGTCTGAGCGAAATCGCCGGCCTTGTAGGCGCCGATCAAGAAAGTGCGGTAGCCCATGTGGAAGATCAACGAGGCGAAGATATAGGGCCAAACTTCGGCCTTTGGCACCTCGACGAAGGGAAGCGCGACCAGCGCCGCAAAGCCCATGCCGAGCGTCATCAGTGTGATCGACAGGAAGCGGTCGAGATGCACCTTGACCAACGCGTTCCAGATCGCATGCATGGCCGCCGCCGAAAGCACCGCCAGGACGACGAACAGCGTCATGCCTGCCTCACCTGCCCGCCAGGCCGGAGGCGATGCCTGGCATTTCAAGATCGATATCGACCCTCAGCGGGAAATGGTCGGAAGCCACCTCGCCGATATCGGCGCTCACAGAACGCACCCTCCCGGCCAGCATGCCGCCGACGAAGCAATGATCGAGCCGTCGTTTCGCCAGCCTGCCGTCGATGATCTTTTCGTGCGTGTGGAAATCCGGCCCCGGCTCGCCGGCGACGGCCGCGGCATCGACGAATCCGTCGATATAGGCAGCGCCGTGATGGTAGGGCGTATCGCCGACGATGCGCCGGTATTCGGCGCTGCCCGGCTCCATGTTGAAGTCGCCCAGCCAGATCGCCGCCAACGGGTTTTCCGGTTCCGGCTGGCCGTTCGACCAGTTGCGCTGCGGCTCGTCGTCGACGCCGCTCCAGGGGCCGCCGTCGGACGGCGCGCGGCGATGTTCGGCAAGCAGGTAATCGATCTGCTCCAGCCGCTCTTCAGCCGCGATATGCGCCAGATGCAACGAAAGCACCCGCACCGGTCCCGCCGGCGTGCGGATCATGCATTCGAGCGCCGCATTGCGGGTGTTGAGCGGCCTCAGCGTCCGCCGCTGCGGCAAAGTGTGCAGCCGCGACCAGACAATCGGCAGCTTCGACAGCACCATCGTGCCGAACTGCCGCCGCCGGTTTACGACGCGGCCATCACGCTTCTCGCTGGCATCCATGTCGAAGGCGGGGCCGTAGGCCGAGTAATAGCCGGGCAGCAAGCTGGACAGGATCTCGGGCTGGTCGTCCTCGTTGCTGCGTTGCCAATGCCGCTCCACCTCCTGCAGCGCGACGATGTCGGCGCCGTCCACCAGCCTGGCGCAGCGGCTGAGATCGTAGCGCCCGTCGCTGCCGTAGCCATACTGGATATTGTAGCTGATCAGCTTCATTGATTAACCGGCTCACTTCTGGTGATCGCAGTAGCGCCCCGCCCCTTGCGTTGCAATGCACCGGCGGGGCAAGCGGAATAGTCCAGTGGAAATCGGCGAACCGGCGCTCTAATAAGTCGTCAGCGGCTGGAAGCTTCCGGCGGGCGACGCCGCAAGTTCCGACCAGTCGATCTCCTCCTCCAGCCGGTGATAGGCTTCGTCGCCGATCGTGCCGTTGCTGCGCAGTTCCTCCAGCGTGTCGCGCTGCCGCTTGATGGCGTAGAGGCGCAACCGGTCGTATTCCGTCGCGGCCTGCGCGTCGTCGGGATTTTCGGCGATCCGCCGCTGCGCCTCGTACTGCTCGCGCACGACGGCGGCAGCCGACGAGGTCTTGCGGCTCAGCACATCGAGCGCGGCCTGCATGATGGCGACGCGCGCTTCGGCCACCTCGCGATCGATCGTCGTATCGCGCGGGAAATTGAGCCAGCGCAGCAGAACCTTCAGGCTCATGCCTTGCAGCACCAGCGTGCCGAGCACGACCGCGAAAGCGGCAAGCACGATCGGGTCACGCCCGGGAAAGCCGGCCGGCAAGGCAATGGCGGCGACCAGCGTCACCAGCCCGCGCATACCGCACCAGCCGACAAGCGCGGCACCGGCAAATGTCGGCGCATCCTGCTTTTCTTCCTCGCTGTCGTTGCGGGCAAACCATCGGATGATCGCGACATACCCCGCCACCCAGACGAGGCGCGCCACGATGACGACGGCAAGAACCGTCGCGGCGAAGACGAATGCCTCGCCTTGCCCATCGCCGGCCAGCCGGCCGATGATCGACCGTGCCTGCAGGCCCATCAGCACGAACGCCAGCACATTGAGCACGAACACCGCCGATTCCCAGACCGAATAGGCGCTGACGCGGCGTCTGGCCGACATGCGGCGCGGCGTGGTGCGCGCGATGGTGATGGCATAGACGACGATGGTGATGATGGCGGAGAGGCCGAGCTTGTCGGCAATGATCCAGACGGCGAAGGTTCCGGCGAACTGCACCACGGTGCTGCTTGCCGCGTCCTCGATGCGTGTCAGCGTGAGCCGCGACACTCGGCCGAACAGATAGCCGGCGATAACGCTGCCGACCGTTGCAAGCAGGATGACGGGCACTGCGTCTTTGAGCATGAGTGTGCCGATGGCGGCTGAAACCGATATCCGGTAGATCAGCAGCGCCGTGGCATCGTTGAGCAGGCTCTCGCCCTGCAGGATCGCAGTCAGACGGTGCGGCACCTTGAACTGATTGAGCACCGCGCTTGCCGCGACTGCGTCCGGCGGCGCGACGATGGCGCCGAGCGCGATCGCCGCCGCGATCGGCAGGCCGGCCATCTTCCAGCCGACAAAGGCAACGACCACCGCCGTGAAGACGACCGCGCCAAGCGCCAGCAGGGCAAGCGACAGCCGGTAGCGCTTCAGGTCGCGCAACGAGGTGTCATAGGCAGCGTCGAGCAGCACCGGCGCGATGAACAGCGCCAGCGCCAGTTCCGGATCGATCTCGATCGTCGGCGCGCCCGGCACGAAGGCAAGCCCAACGCCCGCAAGCGCCAGCAATGACGGGTAAGGTACCTCCAGCCATCGCGATACCGCCGTCAGCGCGACGGCGATGAGCAGCAGGACAAGGGTGAGTTCGAACAGCGCCATGGCTCATCGTAGCCATGGAACCAGGCGTTTGGCACTGCAAAAGTGAATGGTGAATGGTGAATGGGTATCATCAGAACATCTCAAGCTGTAGAGTGCTGATCGCCATTCACCATTTATTACCATTCACTCTTTCCCTAATGCAAAACCAGCATATCGCCCGACGAGAACGAGATGTCCGCCTTGTCGCCTACGGCAGGGGGCGGTGTCGCCGAGTTGTTGAACGTATCGAGCGATACCGTGTTGCCGCCGATGCCGACGCGCACGCGGATGACGGAGCCGAGGAAATGCACTTCGGCGATCTCGCCCGACAGGCTGGTGTCGTGGCCAGGCTGGCGCCCCAGCGAGATGGCTTCGGGCCGCAGCGCCAGCGACAGCGTGTCGCCTGACTTCGAGCCGTTGAGCTTGCCCTTGAGCGACACTTCCTGGGCGTTGACTTGCACCTTGCCGGACGCGGCGTCGGTGACCTTGCCTTCCAGCACGTTGAGCGTGCCGACGAAATTGGCGACGAATTTGGTGGCCGGCCGGTTGTAGATCTCGAACGGCGTGCCGACCTGCTCGGCCTTGCCGCCATACATCACCGCGATGCGGTCGGAGATCGACAGCGCCTCTTCCTGATCATGCGTAACGAAGATGGTGGTGATGCCGAGCTTCTTCTGGATCGATCGGATTTCCTCGCGCAGCGACACGCGCACCTTGGCGTCGAGCGCCGACAGCGGCTCGTCGAGCAAAAGCAGCTTCGGCTTTGGCGCAATCGCCCGCGCGAGCGCGATGCGCTGCTGCTGGCCGCCGGAAAGCTGGTAGGGATAGCGATCGGCCATCTGCGGCAGCTTGATGATGTCGAGCATCTCGGCGACGCGCCTGTCGGCATCGGCCTTCGGCATGCCACCGACCTTCAGCCCGAAGGCGATGTTCTGCGCCACCGTCAGGTTCGGAAACAGCGCGTAGGCCTGGAACACCATGCCGACATTGCGCTGGTTGGGCTTCAGCCTGGTTATGTCCTTGCCGCCGACGACGATCTTGCCGGCCGAGGGCTCCTCAAAGCCGGCGACCATACGCAACACCGTGGTTTTGCCGCAGCCGGACGGCCCCAGGAAGGAGACGAATTCGCCCGGCGCGACATCGAGATTGAAGTCCTCGACCACTGTTGTGGCGCCGAAGGATTTTCGCACATGCTGGATGGAGAGGAACGGCTCGGCCATGGCTTTTTTCTTTCGATGCTCTTCGCTCAGTTGGGGCGGTTCGCCGATCTTGGCGCGAAACGCGACAGAATCTGGATCAGGGACATGCAGCCCCAGGTTATCACGAAGGCGATGATGGACAGCGCGGCCGGTTCGTAGGCGCGATTAGCCACAAGGTTCTGCAGATACGGACCGAAGGCAGGGCGATTGAGCAGACTGGCCATGGTGAATTCGCCAATGACGATGGCGAAGGTGAGGAACGCGCCCGACAGCACCGCGATCAGCACATTGGGCAGAATAACCCGAGTGATGATCGTACCCCAGCCTGCCCCCAGAATCTGCGCAGCCTCCGTCAGCGTGCGAACGTCGATAGTGCGAAGACCGGTGTCCACGGCCCGGTACATATAGGGCAGCGCGAGTGCCGCGTAGCCGATGACCAGCAGCGCGTTCGCTCCCAAATTCGACCCGAGAAACGGCAGCGGCGAATTCGAGCCATACATTCTGATATAGCCGAAAACGATGACGATGGCTGGGATAACCAACGGCAACAAGGTGATGAACTCGACCACCGGGCGCAATTGGGGCAGGCGCAGGCGGATCCAATAGGCGGTTGGCACCACGATCAGCACACCCAGGAGAATCGTGAAGATGGCGACGACCACGGAAAATATGAAGGTAGCCTGAAACTGGCTGTCGCCCAGCACGACCTTGTAGGCATCGAAGGAATAGACACCGCGCCGCATGCGCAGCGAGAACTCGACTGTCGCGATCAGCGGTATGAAGAAATAGGCCGCACCGAGGACGAAGACGGCCCAGGCCCAGAATTTGCCAGCCTTCATTTGAGCCACCTCTCCGAGCGGGTCCGAAACCAGATGTAGAAGATGTTGGCAAGCCCGGTGATGAAGATCATGCCGAAGGCGATCGCATAGCCGAGATGGGCATTGTGCAGCACGTCGCCGCGGATCTGCGCATAGAGCAGGATCGGAACAATGTTAAGCGACGAGCCGGTCAGCGCATAGGCGGTTGCGATTGCTCCGAACGCATTGGCGAAGAGCAGGATGACGGTGCCCAGGAAGCTCGGCCAAAGCACCGGAATGACCACCATGCGCCAATATTGCGCCTGGGTGGCGCCGAGCGTGGCGGCGGCCTCGCCCCATTCCCGTTTCAGCCCGTCGATCGCGGGCACGATGATGACCACCATCAGCGGAATCTGGAAATAGACATAGGTGATCGTCAGACCCCAGAACGATAGCAGGTTGAAGCCATGCGCGTAGAGGTTCAGGCCGACCAGCGTGTTGAGCAAGACAGTGACGAGACCGACCCGCCCAAGCGTCGCGATGAAAGCAAACGCGAGCGGCACGCCGGCGAAATTGGATGCGACGCCCGAGAAGGTCAGTGTCGCTGAACGTATCCAGTCGGGCAGCCCGCCGCGCACGATGGCGATGGCGATGGCAAGGCCGGCTAAGGCGCCGATGAGTGATGACGCCAGGCTGACCTTTATCGAGATCCAATAAGCGGCAACGATGTTGGCCGAAAAGAGCGCGACGATGTTTGCGAAGGTGAATTCGCCTGCCTCATTCTGGAAAGCGCCCAGCATCAGATAGAGCGTGGGCAGGATCAGGAACATCACGGCGAAGATGAAGAAAGGCGTGACGCCAAGCCACTGCGTAGGCAGCCTCAGGCTCCGAGCCTCTGCCGGCGGCGCGGTCTTTCCCGCAATAGCCTTGTTGGAGAGCGAGAGATCGGTCATGCGCCGGTTACCGTTCTGAAACGAGGCCGGGCGGCTAGGGCCGCCCGGTCGATATCACCCTGTTACTTCACATTGGCGCCGACAGTGGCGTCCCAATTCTTGGTGATGGTTTCTTTGGCCTTCCCCTGCTCGTCGAGCGTCGGGAACACGGCGGAAGCGTACGACTCCGCCGGCGGCAGCTTGGCCAGCACGTCCGCCGGAATCTTGCCGTTCTTGGCGAGATCGTTGAAGCGGATCGGATGGCAGTAGCCCTTCAGCCAGCCGATCTGGCCTTCGTCGGAATAGAGATACTCCATCCACAGCTTGGCGGCGTTCGGATGCGGCGCAAAGGCGCTGATCGCCTGCACATAGACGCCGGCGACGACGCCGGTCTTCGGCACGATGACGTCGACGGGCGGGTTGCCCTTCAGCGTGTCGCGGCCCGAAAGCGCGTTGTAGTCCCAAGTGACGAGGATCGGCGTCTGGCCCTGGGCGAGCGTCGCCGTCTTGCCAATGACCGGCACGAAATTGCCGGCCGCATTGAGCTTCTTGAAGTATTCGAGGCCGGCGGTGCCCGCGGCTTCACCAGCAGCGGCGCCACCAGAAAGGCCTGCAGCATAAACGGCCTGAATGGCTTGGTTCGAAGCACGCGGATCGCCGGCAAGCGCGACCGAGTTGGCGAATTCCGGCTTCTGCAGGTCAGCCCAGTCGGTCGGCGATTCCTTGACCAGATCCTTGTTCACCTCGAAGGCGAGCACGCCGTAATAATCGCCGTACCAGGCACCATCGGCATCCTTGGCGCTGTCCGGGATCGAGTCCCAGGTCGACACCTTGTAGGGCATCAGTAGGCCGTCTTTCTTGGCGGTCGGGCCGAAGGACAGGCCGACGTCGATGACGTCAGGCGCCTGCGGGCCCTTGTTGTCCTTGTTGGCCTTGATCGCCTCGACCTCGTCGCCCGAGCCGGCGTCGGGATTGAGCTCGTTGATGGTGATCCCCGGATACTTAGCCTTGAAACCGTCGATCACTGCCCCGTAGCCACACCAGTCATGCGGAAGCGCGATGGTGGTGAGCTGGCCTTCAGCCTTCGCGGCCTTGACGAGATCGTCCAGCGAATCCGCGGACGAAATCACCGTCGACGCAAAGAGCGCCGCGGCCGAGAGGGAAAGCACTTTCCCCGTGAACTTGAACATGTGTTCTCTCCGTTGAACTGGCGCGTTTAGCGCCTGCGATGCGGGTATCGTTTTCGTGTGACAGCCGGATGAAGGCTTTTTGAAACCCGATCCCCGCGGCGAAAAAAGTTAACTCTTTTTAACGGACTGTAGCAATTAGCCCGCGCTTAATTTTCCGGCTAATGGTTATTCACCTTGCCCTTTGCCCTCTCCCTTCCCCTTTGGAACGCCTCTTCAGTCAACTCTTCGGCATTGAAAGCCGGCTCTCAGACGGAGCCGGCGATCGCATTTTCGAGCAGCGTCAGCGCCGCCTTCTTGGTGAGCTTGACCGGGTTGCCGCCGGCGGTCGGGTCGACCACCGCCATGTCGGCGATCAGCGTCTTGCGCTTCTTGTCCATGTCGAGGCCCTTGATCAGGCCGGGCAACGCATGCGGCACCTTGAGTTCCTTGCGCAGCTTGACGATCGCCTTGGCGAAGCCGTCGAAGCCGCCCTTGATGCCGCAATAGGCGGCGAGCCTGGCGATACGCTCGTCGATCGCCTCGCGGTTGAAGGCCAGCACATAAGGCATGAACACGGCATTGGTCATGCCGTGATGAGTGTCGTAGAGCGCGCCGATCGGATGCGACAGCGAATGGATGGCGCCCAGCCCCTTCTGGAAGGCGGCAGCGCCCATGGCGGCGGCGCTCATCATATGGGCGCGGGCAACCAGATCCTTGCCGTTGACGAAAGCCTTGGGCAGGTTCTCAAACACCAGCCGGATACCTTCCACCGCGATGCCGTCGGCCATCGGGTGATAGCCCGGCGCGCAATAGGCCTCCAGGCAATGCGCAAGCGCATCCATGCCGGTGCCGGCGGTGATGAAGGCCGGCATGCCGACCGACAGCTCCGGATCGGCAATGACGATCGCCGGCAAAAGCTTCGGATGGAAGATGACCTTCTTGGTGTGGGTCTCCTCATTGGTGATGACGCCGGCGCGGCCGACCTCGGAGCCGGTTCCCGCCGTGGTCGGTACCGCGATGATCGGCGCGATCGCGTCCGAGTTGGCCCTGGTCCACCAGTCACCGACATCCTCGAAATCCCATACCGGGCGCGTTTGCCCGGCCTGGAAGGCGATCAGCTTGCCGAGATCGAGCGCCGAGCCGCCGCCGAAGGCGATGACACCGTCATGCTTGCCCTTCTTGAACACGGCGATGCCGGCCGTGAGATTGGACTCGACCGGGTTCGGCTTCACCTCCGAAAAAACGCCGTAGGGGACCTTGGCGTCGTCGAGGATCTTCAGCGTCGAAGCGACGACCGGAAGTTTTGCCAGGCCCGGGTCGGTGACGAAGAGCGGGCGCTTGATGCCCGCGGCAGCCAGCACGTCCGGCAGTTCCTTGATACGCCCGGCGCCGAAACGGACGGTGGTGGGGTAGTTCCATTTGGAGATCAGCTTGGACATGTCTTGTCTTTCAAAAAGTCAGATTGCTTCGCGCAGGTGATAGGATTTCGGCCGGGTCAGATTGTCATAGCCGATGGCCGAGAGTGCGGCGCCCTTGCCGGTGTCCTTGACGCCGGTCCAGACCAGCGCCGGGTCGAGATAGTCGCAGCGGTTCATGAACACCGTGCCGGTCTCGACGCGGTCGCCGATGGCCACCGCGCGCTCCGTGTCGCGCGTCCAGA
The DNA here is from genome assembly GCF_020165215.1 of Mesorhizobium sp. CA15. NCBI lineage: Bacteria > Pseudomonadati > Pseudomonadota > Alphaproteobacteria > Hyphomicrobiales > Phyllobacteriaceae > Mesorhizobium > Mesorhizobium sp. CA15. Next base: position 83,115 of record NZ_JAIUHQ010000005.1, on the reverse strand, counting down.
TCGACGCCGTCAGTCCGTAGGGGCTGTCGTTCATCAGCGCGATCGCTTCCTCGTCATTGCGCACCTTCATGATGCCGACGATCGGCCCGAAACTTTCCTCGCGCATGACGCTCATCTGGTGGTCGACCCCGGTCAGCACTTCCGGCGCCAGATAGGGCGAGCCTGGCCTGTCGTTCTCGACCTTCATGCCGATATGGGCCTTGGCGCCCTTGCGCAGCGCCTCGGCCTTTTGCTCGCGGATCAGGTCGGCGAAGCGTGGCTGCGCCATCGGCCCCATGGTCGTCGCCTGCTCCAGCGGATTGCCGACGACATAATTCCTGGTCTCGGCGACAAAACCCTCGACGAACTCGTCATAGACCTTCTCGTGCACATAGACGCGCTCGATGCCGCAGCAGCACTGGCCGGAATTGAAGAAAGCGCCGTCGACCAGATTGGCGACCGCATGATCCATCTTAGCGTCGGGCAGCACATAGGCGGGGTCCTTGCCGCCGAGCTCGAGGCCGAGCGTCATGAAGGTGCCGGCCGCCGCCTTCTCGATGGCGCGGCCGCCGCCGACCGAGCCGGTGAAATTGACATGGTCGATCTTGCCGGAGCTGAGCAGCTTCTCGGTCTGGGCGTGGTTCATGACCAGGTTCTGGAACAGCCCGTTTGGCAGGCCGGCCTTGTCGAAAGCCTGCTGGAAGCGCTCGCCGACCAGCAGCGTCTGCGCGGCATGCTTGAGGATAACGGCGCTGCCCGCCATCAGTGCTGGCACGATCGTGTTGACCGCGGTGAGATACGGATAGTTCCAAGGCGCGATCACCAGCACGACCCCGAGCGGCACCTTCTTCACATAGCGGCGGAAGCCGTCCTTCGGGTTGGAGGCCAGCACCGGCTTCAGCGCGGCCTCGGCGATCTCGACCATGTAGTTGGTGCGTTCCTTGACGCCGCCGAACTCGCCGCCATAGCGCACCGGCCGGCCCATCTGCCAAGCGATCTCGGGCACGATCTCGTCGGTCATCGCAACCAGGGCTTCCAGCATCGCCAACATGTATTTGCCGCGCTCGACGACCGGCGTCTCGGCCCATTTTTCTTGCGCCGCCCTGGCGCGCTCGACCGCCGCGTTGATCGCCTGGTCGCTCGCGACCGGCCGCTCGGCATAGATCGAGCCGTCGATGGGAGATTTGAGTTTGACCGTTTCGGTCATTTTTTCCTCGCAGTTTTACAACAATCGAAAATCACTTGGCTTGGCGCCGCCCCTCATCCGCCTGCCGGCACCTTCTCCCCGTATAGTGACGGGGAGAAGGGAGAAGCTCCTGCGCGGGCGACCCCCTCTCCCCGTTCTTCCCGGGGGAAGGGGAAGGGTGAGGGCGGCGCCGACGCTAACCCAGCCCCCTAGTACCTCTCAAAGCCCCTGTGCAGCTCCCAATCCGTGATGCGGCGGTCATATTCGAACTGTTCCCAGCGGGCGGTGTGCACATAGTGCTCGATCACGTCGTCGCCGAAGGCCTGCTTCAGCATCTTCGACTTCGAAAGTGTCTCGGTGGCGTCGCGCAGCGTCTTCGGGATCTCGGGCAGACGCGAGGCCTGATAGGCGTCGCCGACGAACGGCTTCTGCAGCTCCAGCTTCTCATCGATGCCGGCGAGACCCGACGCTATCAGCGCCGCGAAGGCGAGATAAGGATTGAGATCGGCGCCGCCGATACGGCACTCCATACGGATGCCCTTGGTGCCTTCGCCGCAGAGCCGGAAGCCGGCGGTGCGATTGTCCTCGCTCCACATGATCTTTGTCGGCGCGAAGGTGCCGGCCTGGAAGCGCTTATAGGAATTGATGTAGGGCGCCAGGAACCAGGTGAACTCCTTGGCGTATTTGAGCTGGCCGGCCGCCCATTGCTGGCCGAGGCTCGACAGCGTCCAGTCGGCCGTCTTGTCGAAGAACAGCGGCGTCTTGCCGTCCGCGCTCCACAGCGAATTGTGGATATGGCTGGAATTGCCGGCCAGCCCGTAATTGTACTTGGCCATGAAGGAGATCGCCTTGCCCTCGGAATCGGCGATCTCCTTGGCGCCGTTCTTCAGGATGACGTGGCGGTCGGCCATCTCGAGCGCTTCGGCATAGCGCACATTGATCTCTTCCTGGCCGGGACCCCACTCGCCCTTGGAATTCTCGATCGGAATGCCAGCGGCTTCCATCTCGTTGCGAAGCCGGCGCATGACGCCCTCTTCCCTGCTGGTGATGCCGATCTGGTAGTCGCCGATATAGGGCGAGGCGCTGTCGAGCCCCTGCCAGTGCTTCTTGCGCGCGGAATCGTAGGTTTCGCTGAACAAATAGAATTCGAGCTCGGAGGCGAAATAGCCGATATAGCCGCGCTCCTGCAGGCGCTTGACCTGCTTCTTCAGAATCGCGCGGGGTGAGTGTGCCAAATCCTCATGGTCGTGATGGTCGAGCACGTCGCAGATGACCAGCGCCGTCTTCTCCAGCCAGGGAATGCGCCGCAGCGTCGACAGGTCCGGCTTCATGACGAAGTCGCCATAGCCCTTCGACCAGCTCGCCGCCTTGTAGCCCGGCACCGGCTCCATATCGATGTCGCAGGCCAAGAGATAGTTGCAGCCATGCGTCTCGCCATGCGCGGAATCGACGAAATACTGAGCCAAGAAGCGTTTTCCCGAGAGCCGACCCTGCATGTCGACGATGCAGGCCAGCACCGTGTCGATCTCGCCGTTAGAGACCGCTTTCTTCAACTGATCGAACGAGAAATTCCCGGCCATTCCTTTGGCACTCCAGCGCTTGTCGATTGAAAAGGGAGAAACAAAACCATGGCCGGCGTTGCGCCGGCCATGGCCATGAAGCGAAGTATCAGTGGCCGGTCTCGCCAACCGCCTGTTCGGCCGCCTTGATCGCTGCCTGGCGCGCCGCGATAATGTCGCCAAGCGGCGGGCCTTGGAAGCGGTTGCGCTCGAAGGCGAACCAGACGATCGCCGTCAGGACGAAGAAGCTGACGGTTATGTAGAGCGCCCAGTCGTTCGGCGGCTGGATGCCGATGACGAAGATCAGGATCATCGACACGATCGAGAGAACGCCGAACAGCATGAACACGGCGCGCCCCATGTTCCACGGGCCCATCTTGTCCCACTTCGGCGTTCCCCAGGCCATCATGCCGAGCACGATAGGCACAATGAAGGACAGAAACAGGAAGATGACCGTGCAGGACACAACGATCGTATACGCCGAGGTGCCGGCGACCGAAACCAGGGTCGAACCCCACACGAACAGCACCGACAGGATCGAGGCCGTCCAGATCGCCGCCACCGGCGTGCGGTAGGTCGGGCTGACCTTGGCAAGCGCTGCCGAGCCCGGCAGGCCGCCGTCACGCGAGAAGGCGAAGATCATGCGCGAGGCCGAGGTGACGGTGGCAAGACCGCACAGCAGTTGCGCGATGAACACCACGAGGTAGACGAACTCCTTGAGGCCGGGGCTGACGCGCTGGTCGAAAGCCCAGAAGAACACGTTCCAGCCCTGCTTGGCGGCGTCGTCCATGTTCGGGATCATCAGCACGAAGGCGGCCAGGAACAAGTAGCCGAACAGCGCCGACCAGACGACCGACATCACCATCGCGCGCGGCACCGAAGAAGCCGCCTTGATGGTCTCTTCCGACGTATGCGCCGAGGCGTCATAGCCGGTGATCGTGTAGATCGGCAGCAGGAGGCCGAGCGCGAACACCCAGGCGTTCGAAACCGATGGCCACACACCGCCGCCGGCGTCGCCGGAGTAGTTATGGAAGGTGAAGAGGCGGCTGAAATCCCAGGTCTCGGCCGAAAGCAGGCAGACCACTGCGATCAGGATCGAGCCGAAGAAGATGAGATAGCCCGAGAAATCGGTCAGTTTCGCTGTCAGCTTGATGCCGAGATGGTTGATCAGCGCCTGGGCGCCGGTGATGACGACCAGGAAGATCATCTGGTTGGTCAGCGTGCCCTCGATGCCGAGAGCCGGTCCGAAGGCGCCGACGAAGAAGGTCCAGGTGCCGACATTAATGGCGCCCAGCACGGTGATCAGGCCAAGCAGGTTGAGCCATGCCGTCACCCAGCCGGTGCCGCGATTGCCGAGGATCGAGCCCCAGTGATAGAGGCCGCCGGCCGTCGGATAGGCCGAGCTGATCTGCGACATGGCAACCGCGAAGGTGAGCGACACGAAACAGCCGACCAGCCAGCCGATGCCGATGCCGATGCCGCCAGCGCCCGATGTTGCCTGGGCCAGCGAATTGATGCCGCCGGACAGGATGCAGATAATCGAGAAGGAAACCGCGAAATTCGAGAAGCGGCTGAGCCGCCGCTCCAGTTCCTGGGCATAGCCCATGCTGTGGAGGGCTTTCACGTCCTCCGCCTTGTCGACGTCTGTATAACCCGGTGTCGTCATTTGGAATTCCCCTATGGTTCTTGGCTGGCCGGTCCTGCGCCTTGATGCCCGATCGACCTGAGCCGACCGGGCGATATTGTGTTTGCCGTTAGCCCGCTGTCTGGCCGACTGCTTTTTCTGCGGCCGCGATCTCCGCCGCGCGACGAGCAATGTCGGCACCGATCGGCGGCCCCTTGAAGCGCCGCGATTCGATACCGAACCACAGAACTACCAGCAGAATGATCAAACCGATGGCATAGTTGATCAGGATGTCGAAGGGCGGCTGGATGCCGGCATACATCAGCACCAGAACGCCGAGCACGGTGACGATGGCGAAAGGCTTTGACCAGACGCCGAGACGGAACGGGCCGAACTCCGTCCAGGTCTTGCCTTCCGCGAGCAAGCCTGCCGCCACCGGCATGGCATAGGAGACGTAGAGGAAGAGAGCGCAGCCTGCTGCCAACGCCGCGAAGGCTGGCGAATAGAGCGTGGCCGCGATCGACAGCACGACGCCGAGCCAGATGGCCGGAACGGGCGTGCGCCACGTCGGCGAAACCTGCTTCCACAAAGACGACCCCGGCAGACCTCCGTCACGCGAGAAGGCGAAGATCATACGCGAGGTCGACGTGAGTCCGGCCAGCGCGCACAGATAATTCGACACCACGATGCAGATGCCGAGCAGATCCTTCAGCCAGGTCGGCGCGGGCAGGTTGTTGAAGAGGTTGAACCAGGCATTGCCGCCGTCCTTGGCTGTCGCCACGAGATCGGGACTCGCGACGACGAAGGAGACCGCCATGACGAAACCGAAGACGAGAGACCACAGAACCGCGTGGATCATGCCCCTGGGCACTGCGACGCGGGCATTGTGCGTCTCCTCGGCAGTGTGCGCGGAGGCGTCAAAGCCGGTGATCGTGTAAAGCGGGTAAAGCAGGCCGATCAGGAAGGCCACGAACGCCGTGCGGGCTGTCGGAACATAGCCGCCGCCGGGATCGCCGGTCGTGTTGACGAAGGTCGTGAACCGCGACAGCTCGAAGCCATGCGCGCCCCAGATCAGGAAGGTCAGCGTCAGCACGACCGCAACGACGAGGATGAGGTAACCTGAAAAGTCGGTCAACATCGTCGTCGTCTTGATGCCGAGGTGGTTGAACAGGCCTTGGGTGACGGTGATGATGACAACCGCCGTCGTCTGTTGCCAGAAACCCCAGGTCGATGTGTCCAGGCCAAGGATCGGTCCCGCGACGAGCCCGGAAAACAACAGGTAGACGCCGACATTGACCGAAGCGACGACGAAGATCAGGCCGAGCAGATTGATCCAGGCCGTCGCCCAGCCCCAGCCGCGCCCGCCCAAGATCGACGACCAATGGTAAAGCCCGCCGGCGGTCGGATAGGCCGAACCGATCTGGCCGAGCGAAGCCGCGACCACAAGAGCGAACAGACCGCCTATAACCCAGCCGATGGTCGCTTCGAAACCGCTGCCGGTGCCCATGGCCAGCGGGAACGACGTGATGCCGCCCGCCAGGATGCAAATGATCGAGAAGGAAATGGCGAAGTTGGAGAAGCCGCTCATGCGGCGAGCCAATTCCTGGGCATAGCCCATGCTGTGAAGGATTTTTACATCCTCCGATTTCTCTGCGTGGTCTGTTGTCATGTTGGAGTTCCCCTATCGTTCTTGGCTGGCCGTTCCTACTGACTTTCCCATTGCGCGTTGTCGGGAGCCCCTGGCCTCGTCAGGCTCCAGATTCGAGAATATGCCGGTGAGCAGATCCGCCCATTTCCGCTGCCCGGTCTCGCCGGAGATTTCGTCGTTGCGGATTTCGATCATCGCGCAGGCAAGGCCGCGCGAACGCGCGTGCCGTTCCAGCGTGAAATAGACGCGGTCGGCCGGCGAATAGGGTTCGTTGACGCCGACGGTGACGCCGGAGAGCCGCTGCAGCGCCGATATCAGCGGCGCCGCCAACCGGCGATCCTCGTCATGGATGATGCCGATATGCCACGGCCGGCTCTTGCCCTTGTAGACCGGCGTGAAGGAGTGCACCGACACCAGCCGCGTCTCCTGGCCGCGCGCCAGCCGCTCGTCGATGATCTGGGCGATTGTGTCGTGGAACGGGCGCCAGGCAAGGTCGACGCGCGCGGCGCGCTGCTTGTCGGATAGATCTGTGTTGCCCGGGATGGCCGTCGTCTCGCTAATCGGCGGCACGAGATCCGGCGCGTCGAGCGGCCGGTTGCAATCGATGACGAGCCGCGACACGCGGGTCTCGATCAAGGTGGCATCGAGCGTCTCGGCCATGCGGCGGGCGACGGGAAGCGCGCCCGGATCCCAGGCGATGTGGCGCGAAAGATCCTCGACCGGCAGGCCGAGCGTCCCGAATTCGGCGGGAAGGACGTTGGAAGCGTGGTCGCAGGTGAAGACAAAGGGGCTTGAGCCGCCGGGGTTCGTCACCCTCACGGTTTCAGACGGTGCAAGGCTGGCGGGCCGTCCTCTCTCCATACTGCCGTCCCCTGGGGGCGCTGTATCGAATGTTACGTATTTTGTCTCATTGCGTCCCTATGAATGATTTCATACAGTTTGACCGGCTTTGTCAAACGCGAATTCGGGAAAACGGCGGCGGGCGGCCAACGGGCGGGGGAAAACCATGATTTCCAGCATTGCCGAACTGATCTCGGACCGCATCGGGACGATGCCGGCCGGCGAGCGCCGCGCCGCCCAGACGCTGATTGCCAACTATCCCTTGACCGGGCTGAAGACAGTCGCCGAATTCTCGGCCGCGGCCGGCGTGTCCTCGCCGACGATCCTGCGCTTCGTGGCCAGGCTCGGCTTCCAGAACTACCCCGAATTCCAGTCGGCGCTGCAGGATGAGTTGGCGGCGCAATTGCAGTCGCCCGCTTCGCGCACGCTCAATCCAAGCTCGGCCGGCGGCGCCATCTCGCCGATGCTCGAGGCAACGCTCGACAACATGCGCGAGACCTTCCGGCACCTCACCGACAGACAGCTGGCGGACATCGCCACGAGACTTGCCGAGCGGCGCGGCAAGACCTTCCTCATCGGCGGCCGTTTCACCGATCCGCTGGCGCGCTACATGGCCGCTCACCTGGCCATCATCCAGCCGGATGTCTATCACCTCGCCGGCCAGGAGAGCATCTGGCGCGACCGGCTGATCGACATGGGCAAGCGCGACGTCCTGGTGATCTTTGACATCCGCCGCTACCAGGAAAGTCTCGTGCGCTTCGCCGAGAAAGCTCACCACCGCGGCGTGCAGATCATTCTCTTCACCGACCAATGGCTTTCGCCGATCGCCCGCTTCGCCCGACACGTGATCGCCGGACGCACCGCCGTGCCCTCGGCCTGGGATTCGTCCGCCGCGCTCTTCGTCGTCGCAGAAACGCTGATCGCCGCCGTGACGAGGCAATTGGAAGCCGCCGGCGCCAAGCGCATGCGAGACCTGGAGAGCTTGCGATAGAGCCGGATGATTTCAGGTCGGACAGACCTGAAATCTGAATCCGTCCCCACGCCGCCTATATCGACGCGGAGCCGGCCGAGCAGCTACTTTACGATCCTGCCCTCGATCGACCAGCGCGCCGCCAAAAAGTTCAGCACGGCGGCCACCACGACGCCGAGGATCTTGGCCGGCCAGACGCCGACAACCCCCGCCAGTACAGCGATCGACAGGCTCGAAACACCGAGCGAAATCAGCGCCCCGAGCGAGACGAAACGCAGGAAGGACCGATGCAGCCGGATATCCGGGTCCCGCTCGAACGACCAGAAGCGGTTCGCTACGAAGGAGAAGAGCACCGCGACGAACCAGGCACCGACATTGGCGGCCAGAGCCGGCACCACGAGCTTGAGTAGCAGGAAGAATGCGGTGAGATCGATCCCGGTGTTGATCAGTCCGACCAGGGCGAAGCGGACGACCTTGTTGCCGGTCGAACGCCGCGGCTGACCGGCGCTCATGCTTTGCCGTCCATGACGCGCACTCCGGCCCGTTCGAGGCTGGCGCCGAGATCCTCAGAAGTGAGAATCGTGAACTCGACCTCACGCGCGCCCTGCATCGGGTCTCGCGCCCGTAAAATGTCATCGACCTGACCCGGATGACACATGAACACCCCTTGTTCGGGCAAGGTGTCGACCGCCGCGCGCAGCGTCGGACCGAATTTTTGCGGCTGCCGCCAGTCATAGATGCCGCAGAGCGGCGTCATCACGTTAAAGCCGGCCCGCTGCATCGACCTGTTGAAACCCGCGGCCAGCGTGGCGATCGCCGCGATCTTGGCCGCCGCGTCCAGGCCGCCAAGGCTCGGCGCGCCGCGCAGCGCCGGCTTGTGTGCGCTGCCTCCAAACCGGGCGAGCAACCAATTCCGTACCACGGGAAGAAAATGCACGTGCTGGTGCCCGTCGATGTGATCGGGCGGGCCGGCCAGCGCGTCGGTGAAGAGGTCGTACTGGGCGTCGAGCTCGGCATGAATGTCCCGCTCGTCGATGCGCCCTCGACGGACCGGCAGCGCAAGAGAGGCAAGCCCAGGCAATTTGCCATTTGGCGCCAAACTGGACGAGCCGGTTGCGGCGGTCTGATCGGTGAGGGTCAGGTGCAGCCCGATGGCGGCCCGTTGACGCAACGGCCTGATGCGCGCCGCCGCCTCTTCCCATTCGGCAAACCCGGTCATGCAACTGGTCCCGGTCAGGCGGCCGCGCTCGATGAGGTCGAGGATCGCGCTCGATACCCCCGGCGCAAGCCCGTAATCGTCGGCGATCAGGCGGATCGGCCGGGTCATTTGCCGGGGGCAACCTGCTCGGCGGCATTGCCATGCAGCACGTCACGCACGATATAGACGGGCCGGTCCTTGCTTTCGCTGAGCGTGACCCAGACATACTCGCCAATCAGGCCGAGCAGCGCCAGGTTGAGGCCTCCAAAAAGCACGACGGCGACCATGATGCTGGGGTAGCCAGGCACGGCGATGCCATAGAACAGCACCTCGAAGAGCACCTTCACGCCATAGGCCAGACCCGCGAATGCCGCGAGCAATCCGATGAGGCTGATGACGCGCAGCGGGATCACGGAAAACGAGGTGAACCCTTCAAGCGAGAACGCGATCAGGTTGAACCTTGTCCATTTCGACGTGCCGCCACCACGGTTTTCCGGCGAATAAAGCACAGCCTTCTGGCGGAAGCCGGCCCAGGCGAACAGACCCTTGTTGAAGCGGCGCTTGTCGCGCACGCTGGTCAAGGCACGCGCCACCGCGCCGCGCATGACACGGAAATCTCCAGCATTCTCGGGAATATCGAAGCGCTGGCTGCTGTTGATCAGCCTGTAGAAGAGCCGCGCCAGCTGGCTGCGCCGCCAGCTCCCCTCGCGCCGGTCGTTCTGCGCGTAGACGACATCGATCTGCGGATGCTCGACCAGCTCGCCGATCATCCTCAGGCTGATATCCATGGAATGCTGGAGGTCCGAGTCCATGATCAGGACCATGTCGCCACGGGAATGATCGAGCCCGGCGAGCACCGCCGCTTCCTTGCCGAAATTACGGCTGAGCCGCACGATCTCCCAGGAGCCGGAGAGCGTGGCCGCGAACGTCTCGGCGCTGCCGTCGCGGCTGCCGTCGTCGACGAGTATCTTGCGGACTGTCATGCCGAAGCGCTCCGCCACGGCCACTTCCAGCTTGTCGAGCAGCCCGACAAACGCGATGGCGGATTCGGCCTCGTCGAAGAACGGCGCGATGATGTCGAGCATCTCAGCCATGCGCGACGGCCCCGGCGGCAGGCGCCTTCTGTCTGTCTTGCGTCCAGAACCAGCCGACGAGCACGCAGCCAATTATGGTGATGCTGATCGGCCGGAACCACGGGTGGAAAAGATCGTGCAGTTGCAGGTCGGCACTGGTCAGTCCGGTGACGAAGAGGAACGCCGCCAAGAACCAGCATATGGCCCCGGCTCCCTTCTCCCGCCAAAGCAAGGCGATGGAGAGACCGGCAGGCACCGCCACCATGGCGTAAGTGTTCTGCTCGACCCGCGGATTGAAGACGCACATGTAGAATGCCGCGGCGAGGAAGACGGCGAGTCCGCTGATGTTGGCGTCCAGCCTGCGATCGAGCTGGATCACCAGCCAAAGCGTGAGCAAACCCGCAACGACGCGCACGATCGTCGCGTCAAACTCGGAAATCGGGGTGCCAAATCGCATGAAAGGCGCCGTGAAGTCGGCCGGAACGAAGGGGCCGGTCGGGTCCACCGTCATCGAAGTAAGAAGCCGGAAGAAATCATGATACTGCGCGTTGACGTAGTCGCTCGACGCAAAGCCATAGGGTATCGCGAGCACGACGAGCACCGCCAGCACCAGCACCGGTATCAGCCGGGGACGCAGCGCCCCCGCCAGAAGCAGCATGATGATCGCGGTCGGCTTGGCGATGATCGCAAGCATGGCCCAGAAGAAGCTTTCGGACCGGCGCCCCTCGAGTGTCGACAGTGTAAGGAACCAGCACGCCCCTGTGAGCAGGATCGTCGCCTGGCCATTGCGAAGCGCTGCAAGCGCCACCGGCAAGGCAAGAAAAAGACCCAAGGACAGCAGCCAGGTCTGCTCCTGGCCGCCAAGCTTGCGCACCTGACGCATTGCGGCAAAGGTCAGGACGCTGAAGCCCAGCATGTGCCACAAAATATTGCCTAGATAGGGCCCGAGCTTCAGCAGGGGAACATACAGGACGGCGAAGGCGGGAGCGTATAGATACCCCATGGCAACTTCGACCTGATACAGCGGTTGGCGATTCAGAAAAGCTTCACTGCCATGCCTGTAGATATGGACCACCGAACGCGCATCGGGCGACCATAGCGCCAGACCAAGCACAAGCAGAAACGACCCGGCCCAAAGCCAAAGCCCCAAACGGTCGAAAACCGGCTTGGTTACCATCATAGCGCACCCCGCATTCCGACCAGGACGGCTTTCCCATCGCCGCCTGGTTTTTAACCGCCGGCGAGATATCACATCGAATGGAATAAAACATCCGAACGTGGCTGTTACCGGCGCGAGGCAATGACGGCGCAACAGCGGCTTTTTTCCGCCGCTGTCGGGCCGATCACAGCTTTGTGTTCAAGGCTTTGGTCTGGTCTGAACAGCTGCGATCGGGCGCTCGGATTGCCTCACGGCCTGATGAACACCTTTCCGTTTGGCTTGGCGAGCTCGGCCGGCAGCCTTGCCATCGCTTCGTCGAGCGGCACGACCGCGGTGACGTCGGTCGACCAGCGTCCATCGGAAAAGCGCTTCTGCGCTTCCAGCACCGCCGGGCCCAGCCTGTCGCGGAACTGGCGCATCCATTCGGCCAGCCAGAACCCTTCGACGCGCTTGTGCTGGAAGATCAGTTGGCCGGGCTCGCGGATCACCGTCGGCTCGGCGTCGAGCCTTCCATAGACGATCCAGCGCGCGCGTTTCGGCATGGCATTGAAGATGGTCGAAGCCAGCGGGCCGGTGACCGCGTCGAGGAAGATGCGCGGCTGCTCGGCCTTCATCGCCTCGCGCAAGACCGCCTCGAAATCCGCCGCTTTCTCGTTGAGCACATGGGCGGCGCCGAGCTCCTTCAGCGGCGGAATCTGCTCGTCGCGACGCACGGTGACGATCGGGCGGAAACCTTCCTCCTTCGCTAGGCCGATGATCAGCTTGCTGAGCTGGCTGGCGCCCGCGGTCATGATGAAGGATTTTTCGCCCTCCTCTCTGACGATGTCGAACATGGCCAAGGCCGTCAGCGGATTGACGATCATCGCGGCGCCGTCCTCGTCGCGCACGGTGTCGAGAAGCGGAATGCAAGACGCGGCCTCGGCAACCGCATAATCCGCCCAAGCGCCCCAGTTCGACACGCCGGTGGCGAAGGCCACGCGTTTCCCTGCAAGGCTCCTTGCATAGGGATCGTCGCCCGTGGCGACGACGATGCCGACGCCTTCGAAGCCCGCCGGCCGGCCCTTTACCCGCGGCTGGCCGTACTGGCCCTTGATGAAGGCGATGTCGGACGGGTTGACCGAGGCGAGGCTGACCTTGATCAGCGCCTGCGAGGGACCGGGCGCCGGCACCGCGATGCTGCCGGGCTGGAGGTAAGGCTCCATCGCCTCCAGCGCGGCCGCCGAGGGCGTCCTGGTGTAACCGTCGCCGACAAGCAGCAGACCCTGCATTTGCGAAGGAAGCGTCATGGCCGTCAGACCTTTTCCTGCGTGTATTTCTTCAGTTCCGTGCGCGCCACCTGCCGCCGGTGCACCGCGTCCGGCCCGTCGGCCAGCCGCAATGTCCTCAAATGCGTCCACGAGCGGGCGAGCGGCGTGTCCTGGCTGATGCCTTGCGCACCGAACATCTGGACTGCCTCGTCCGTGACCTTCAGCGCGACGCGCGGCGCCACCACCTTGATCTGGCTGATCCAGGGCGCGGCCGCGCGAGCGTCCCCCTGATCGATCATCCAGGCAGCCTTGAGGCATAAGAGCCTCGCCATCTCGATCTCCATCCGGCATTCGGCGATGATGTCGAAATTGGCGCCGAGCTTTGCCAGCGGCTGGCCGAAGGCCTCGCGCCGCACCGAGCGTTGGCACAGCATCTCCAGCGCCATCTCGGCCTGGCCGATCGCGCGCATGCAGTGATGGATGCGGCCAGGCCCCAGCCGCCCCTGCGCGATCTCGAACCCTCTGCCCTCGCCGAGGATCAGGTTCGTCGCCGCCACCCGTACATTGTCGAATCTCAGATGCATATGGCCGTGCGGCGCGTCGTCGTCGCCATAGACCTGCATGGGCCGCAGCTTGGCGATGCCCTTGCTGTCGGAGGGCACCAGGATCATCGAATGCCGGCGATGCTGCGGCTCCTCGTCCGATCCCGTCCTGACCATGACGATATAGATGGCGCAGCGCGGATCTCCCGCTCCGGAAGCCCACCATTTTTCGCCGTTCAGCACATAGTCCTCGCCTTGCCGCTCGCAGCGCATCGAAATGTTGGTGGCGTCCGAGGAAGCGACGTCCGGCTCGGTCATCAGATAGGCCGAGCGTATTTTCCCTTCGAGCAGCGGCTCCAGCCAGTCGCGCTTGTGCGCTTCCGAGCCGTATCGCTCCAGCACCTCCATGTTGCCGGTGTCAGGCGCCGAGCAGTTGAAGGTCTCGGCGCCGAGATGCGCCTTGCCCATCTCCTCCGCCAGATAGGCGTATTCGACGGTGGAAAGGCCGTAGCCGCGCTTGGAATCGGTGAGCCAAAAGTTCCACAGGCCGCGCTCGCGCGCCGTCTTCTTCAAGCCGTCCAGGATTTCCGTCTGCCTAGCGGTATAGGCCCAGCGGTCGCCATTCCTGCCGACTTCGGCGAGGAACTCTTCGCCGAGCGGCGCGATCTCGTCGCGCACCATCGCCGCCACGCGCTGATGGAGCGGCTTCAGCCGCTCGGTCATGCCGAGATTCATGTCCGCCATCGCTTCCGGCCTTTCTGAAGATAAACCTTTACCCGTGGCAAGGATGACCGTACTTCGGCTAGCCTTGTCAACGCGAGTCCTTGGGCGAGTCCCGGCCGGCCGGATGCGGAGAAACACGATGAGCTATGTGGACAAGCTGTTCTCGGTCGCCGGCAAGACCGCGCTGGTGACGGGTGCGGCGACCGGCATCGGCCGCATGGTGGCGACCGGGCTGGTACGCGCCGGCGCGCAGGTGATGATCGCCTCGCGCAAGGGCGAGGATTGCGCGAAAGTCGCCAACGAATTGAATGCGCTCGGCGGCTCGGGCCACGCCGAGGGCTTTGCCGGCGACGTGTCCAGCGAAGCGGGCATCGCCGCTTTAGTCGCCGAGGTCAAGGCGCGCACGGAACGCCTGCACATCCTTGTCAACAATGCCGGCATTTCCTGGGGCGCGCCGCTGCAGGATTTCCCCTACCATGCCTGGGCCAAGGTGTTCGGCGTCAACGTCACCGCCGTCTTCCATTTGACGCGGGAGCTCTTGCCGCTTCTCGATGCCGCCGCGAGCGACGAGGATCCTGCCCGCGTCATCAATCTCGGCTCGGTGATGGGCACCCAGCCGCTGGCCGACGACGCCTATTCCTACGCCGCCTCGAAAGCGGCGGTGCATCATTTGACGCGCACGCTGGCGATCGAGTTCGCCGCCCGCCGCATCACCGTCAACGCCTTTGCGCCCGGTCCTTTCCAGAGCCGCATGACGGCCTTTGCCACCGCGACCGAGGAGCAGGCGAAACATGTCGGTAACCATGTTCCGCTCGGCCGCATCGGCGTGGCGGATGACATTGCCGGCGCAACGCTTTATTTGTGCAGCCGAGCCGGAAGCTATGTCACCGGCGCCATCCTGCCTATCGACGGCGGCCAGTCGGTGCAGCATGGCATGACTTTGTTCAAGGAATAAGGTGCCCGGTTCGAGGAATCGCGGTCCGGGCGGGTTGCGGAGGACATCAGTGTGGAACCGATCAGTCTCGATACGCTTCTGGCAAGCGTCGGCAAGGAGGTCGGCGTCTCGCCCTGGCGAACGGTGACGCAGCGCATGATCGACCAGTTCGCCGATGCGACCGACGACCATCAGTTCATCCATTGCGATCCTGAGCGCGCCGCGCGCGAGACGCCGTTTGGCGGCACCATCGCGCATGGCTTCCTGTCGCTGTCGCTTTTGTCGGCAATGACCTTCGAGACCATGCCGCCGCTGGAAAACAGCAAGATGGGCGTCAACCACGGCTTCGACACGCTGCGTTTCCTGGCGCCGGTGAAGACGGGTTCGCGCATCCGCACCCGCTTCGTGCTGGCGGACGTCAAGGTCAGGCCGTCCGGCTGGGTGCAGACCGCACATGACGTGACCATCGAGATCGAAGGCTCGAAGAAGCCGGCGCTGACGGCGCGCTGGCTGACCTTGACGCTGATTGAGCGCCAACCCGAGAACGCATGAGCGGCGAGGCCGGTGCCATAGACCAGGCGGCCCTTGCGCCCTACCTCGAGGCGCATATCCCGAGTTTTGCCGGCCTGTCGGCGATTGAAAAATTCAAGTCAGGGCAGTCCAATCCGACCTATCTTTTGACCGCCGCCAGCGGCCGCTATGTGTTGCGCGCCAAGCCCCCGGGACAGTTGCTGAAATCCGCGCATCAGGTCGACCGGGAATTCCGGGTGATGCAGGCGCTTGCCGGCACGGCGGTGCCGGTGCCGCGCATGCTGCATCTTTCCGGCGAGGACTCCCCGATCGGCCGCATGTTCTACGTCATGGAGTTCCTCGACGGCCGCATCTTCTGGAATCCATCGCTGCCGGACGCATCCGGCAATGACGAGCGCGCCGCGATTTACGATGCCATGAATGCGACGCTCGCCGCCTTGCACGATATCGATGTGGACGCCGTCGGTCTTGGCGATTTCGGCCGGCCCGGCAGCTATTTCGAGCGCCAGCTCGCGCGCTGGACCAGCCAGTACAAGGCCTCGGAAACCGAAACCATAACAGACATGGACAGGCTGATTGCCTGGCTCGAAACGCATATGCCTGCCGATGACGGCCGCGTCTCGCTTGTCCATGGCGATTACCGGCTGGACAACATGATGTTCGTGCCGGGCGCGCCGAAGATCATCGCGCTGCTCGACTGGGAGCTGTCGACGCTCGGGCATCCCTTCGCCGACCTTGCCTATCAATGCATGCAATGGCGTCTGCCGCATGCCTCGGGCTTTCGCGGCCTCGGTGGCATCGACCGCGCCGCTGCCGGCCTGCCTTCCGAGGAAGCCTATGTCGAGGCCTACTGCAGACGGCGCGGCATCGAGAAGATAGACAACTGGACCTTCTTCCTCGCCTTCTCCTTCTTCCGGCTGGCGGCGATCTGCCAGGGCGTCTACCGCCGCGCGCTGGACGGCAACGCCTCCAATCCGGAAAAGGCAAGGACCTACGGCCAGGCGGTAAAATTGCTCG
The DNA here is from genome assembly GCF_020165215.1 of Mesorhizobium sp. CA15. NCBI lineage: Bacteria > Pseudomonadati > Pseudomonadota > Alphaproteobacteria > Hyphomicrobiales > Phyllobacteriaceae > Mesorhizobium > Mesorhizobium sp. CA15. Next base: position 66,885 of record NZ_JAIUHQ010000005.1, on the reverse strand, counting down.
CCGCGCTCGCGGTGGAACTGGTTGACGAGAACAGCTGAACGCGGAGAAGCCGGGCAATGGGCCGTTTCGATGGGATGACGGTGCTGATCACCGGCGCGACCGGCGGTCTCGGCAGCGGCGCGGCAAAGGCCTTCGCCGCGGAAGGGGCACGGCTCGTTCTGTCCGACCTCGACGAGTCTGCGCTTGGCGATTTCGCCGCAACGCTCGACGCCGAGACGGCTCACCTTGCCGGCAACATCGCCGACGAAAAGCTCTCGGAGGATCTGGTGAAGCTGGCCGTGCAAAAGTTCGGCCGGCTCGACATCGCCGTCAACAATGCCGGCATTGTCCACTCCTTCGCACGCCTGCCGCAGGTCACCTCGGAGGAAGCGCGCCGCGTGGTGGAGGTCGACCTGCTCGGCGTCTTCTATGCCATGAAACACCAGATTCCTCAGTTGGAACGGCAATTCAGGGAAAGCGGCAAGGGCGGCGTCATCGTCAACATCGCCTCGGTCGCCGGCCTCTCAGGCGCGCCGAAGCTTTCGGTCTATGCCGCTGCCAAGCACGGCGTCGTCGGGCTGACGCGCTCGGCTGCCGTGGAATACGCCAGCAAGGGCATACGCATCAACGCGGTCTGCCCGGCGCACACCCGCACCGCGATGGTCGACGGCTTCGTGCGTTTCACCGGAGCGCCCGAGGCCGAAGCGATGGCCGAGCTCACGCGCGGCGTGCCGATGAAGCGTGTCGGCGAGGTCGACGAGATCACCACCGGCATCCTGTTCCTCGCCGACCCGGCCAATTCCTTCATGACCGGCCACGCTCTGGCGCTCGACGGCGGCATTGGCGCCATCTGAGCAATTTCAAGAAAAGGTGCCTTAGCGGTTTTCCGTCCGCAATTGCGTTAAGACGGAGAGTGCACGCAAGGGAACCGGAGGCGCTCTTGTCCGTTTCCGTACAGCGTATATAATTTCGTCAGGCAACCAATCACAAAGGCAGGCGTATATTGGCGCTGAGCGTTCAGAAACGCCGCGAAAAACAGAAGGCGGAGCTTCGCTCCGAACTCGTCGCGGCGGCCCACGAGCTGGTCCAGGAAGAGGGCTATGAGGGCCTGACGATCCGCAAGCTGGCCAAGCGGGTCGGGTATGCGCCGATGTCGGTTTATTCCTATTTCGCCGACAAGCAGGACATCCTGTTCGCGCTTGCCGAAGACGCCTTCGAAACGCTCGCGCGGCGCATCGAGGAGCATCCCGCCGACGATCCGATCGAGGCGCTCAAGGCGGTGATGACCGAATATGCCGCCTTCGGGCTCGGCAACCCCAACGAATATCGCACCGTCTTCATGACCGAGAAGACCAAGCTGCCCGAAGGACGCAGCTACGCGGAAACGGAAGAGGGCAATCCGGCCATGAAGGTGCTGATCAAACGCGTCGAGGCCTGCGTTGCCGCCGGCAGGCTCAAGGGCGACCCGCGCGCCATCGCCACCATGCTGTGGACCGTGGGCCACGGCACGATTTCGCTGTTGATTACCTTTCCCTTGTATCCATTCGGCGACGCCCAGGCCTATGTGAAGCGCATGTGCGATTTCACGCTAGCGGGGTTGCAGGCGCAGGATATTCCGCCGCTGACCGCAACGCCCGTCAACTGCTGATCTCTTTGATCGTCGGCTCGCATCGATTCGCTTGATTTGCGGCGCCGAATTCCTGTGTTCAAAAAAATTTTGTCGTACACGTACAGATTCCTCCTTGAATTCCGACTTCATTAACCGTATTTGTACACCGTATCGTACATGTACGAAAAAGATTGACTGGAGACGGAAAATGAAGAAGACCATCCTTGCTCTCGCCACCGTGCTGGCTTTCTCGGGTACCGCTTTCGCTGGCGCAAGCCAGCCGGCCAAGCACGCCCCCGCGGCTTGCGCTCAGACCAACGCCAGCGTGAAGCTCGACTGCACCTCGACCGGTTCGGTGGAAAAGGCCGACGCCAACAAGACGACGAAGAGCCCGCGGCTTGGCATCGATGTCAGCCCATGGTTCGTGCCCGGCCTCTGAGCACTATTGGCAAGACTTCGAACGAAAACGGGCGGCATTTGGCCGCCCTTTTTCGTTTCTGCCCGCGCCCCTGAGAACTTGCTCGAGCCTATTTCTTGCGCGGTTTCGTTCCTGCCGCGGTCCTGGCCTTATTCTGCTTTGCCGGTCCGCCGGGGATGGAAGTGCTGGTGATCGATACCGGATCGCTGGCGGGAAATGTGTCCTCGAGGCCTTCCTCGAGTTCCTCTTCCTCGACCTCGTGGCGCCGCTCCTGCTCCAGCGAGCGGACTGCAGCTGTCTTCTTGGACGACTTCGGCGCGGATTTGGACGGCATCGGCAATCTCCCTCGCAAGCCGCAGAAACGGCATGGACTGGCGATGGTTCCTTGAAACCGACGCCGCGAAGCTCAGTTCGCCGCGTCGCTTGCCGCTTCCGAAAGCAGAGTAAAGACATAGTCCGAGAAGGAACGCCAGCATTCCACCCGGAACGCATCGGCCGCGCTGCGCAGCAGCACGATCTCGGATTTGCCGAGAATGGTGCGCGAGGCAGCACCCACCGGGAAAGCCTCGAGCGACAGGTTCTGCGGGCAACCCGAATTGACCGTCGCCGCGGCGGCAGGTCCGACAACCGAAATCGCGACATTGCGATGCGAGATGCCGACCGCCGAATGCAGCATTGTCACCTTGGCGCAGTCGGCGAGCGGATCCTTGCCCGCCTCGTCGATGATCATCCATTCGTCGGGCCCGAGCCACAGCGCCGTGCGCCCGTCCTTGGTCGCCGAAGTCTTGGGCGTTGTCGGCAGCGTGAGGCCGAGCGCCTTGGAAAGCGCGGCAAGCGACGCCTGCGGGGCGCGCAGCGAGATGCGTTCAGCCGGCGGCAGCATCTCGACCTTGACGCCCGGCACCGACAGCGTGCGGCCGGCAAGCGCGGGCCGACGCTCGACGGAGGTGGAAGCAGCAGCGGCTTTTGTCTGGGCGGCGGCCTTAGCCATTGAGGCGTTCTCCCTTTTCGTCGACGAACACCATGCCGGTGACTTCCACCTCGATCGTGCCGTTCGGCATCGGCACATAGAGCGTCTGGCCCATGCGGTCGCGGCCGCCGGCGACGAGCGCCAGTGCGATCGAGCGTCCGCAATTCTCCGACCAATAGCTGGAGGTGACGTGGCCGATCATCTTCATCGGGATCGCCTGCTTCGGGTCCGCGACGATCTGCGCGCCCTCTTCCAGCACGACCTTCGGGTCCTTGGTCTTCAGGCCGACCAGCTGCTTGCGGCCCTTGGCTACAAGGTCCGGCCGGGTCAGGCCGCGGATGCCGACGAAATCGGTCTTCTTCTTGCCGACCGCCCAGTCGAGTCCTGCATCGTTCGGCGTCACCGTGCCGTCGGTATCCTGGCCGACGATGATGTAGCCCTTTTCGGCGCGCAGCACGTGCATCGTCTCGGTGCCGTAAGCGGTCGCGCCATGCTTCTGGCCTTCGGCCCACAGCGCTTCCCACACGGCCTCGCCGTAATCGGCCGGCACGTTGACCTCGAAGCCGCGCTCGCCGGTGAAGGACATGCGGAACAGCCTTGTCGGCACGCCGCAGATCTTGCCCTCGCGCACCGACATATGCGGCATCGCTTCGTCCGACATGTCGATGCCCTCGATCAGCGGCGCGATGATGTCGCGCGACTTGGGCCCCTGCACGGCAATGACAGCCCATTGCTCGGTGATCGAGGTCAGCCACACATTGAGATGCGGGAACTCGGTCTGGAGGTAATCCTCCATGTGGTTCATGACGCGCGGCGCGCCGCCGGTGGTGGTCGTCACGTGGAAGCGGTCCGGCGCCAGCCTGCCGACGACGCCGTCATCATAGATGAAGCCGTCCTCGCGCAGCATGATGCCGTAACGGCAGCGGCCGGTTTCGAGCTTCTCCCAGGGATTGGTGTAGAGCAGCTCCATGAACTTCGCCGCGTCCGGCCCGACCACCTCGATCTTGCCGAGCGTGGAGGCGTCGAACAGGCCGGCGGCCTTGCGCACCGTCACGCATTCGCGGTCGACGGCGGCATGCATGTCCTCGCCTGCCTTGGGGAAATACCAGGCGCGCTTCCAATGGCCGACATCCTCGAACACTGCACCATGCGACGCGGCCCAGCCATGCGTGGCCGTGCGGCGGGTCGGGTCGAACAGCGCGCCGCGCGCGTGGCCGACGATCGAGCCGAACGTCACCGGCGTGTAAGGTGCCCGGAAGGTGGTGAGGCCGACCTGCGGGATCGGCTTGCCGAGCGTCTCGGCGGCGATCGCCAGGCCGTGCATGTTCGACGTCTTGCCCTGGTCGGTCGCCATACCGTTGGTGGTGAAGCGCTTGACGTGCTCGATCGAGTGCATGCCTTCATGCACCGCCTGGCGGATGTCCTTGGCAGTGACGTCGTTCTGGAAATCGACAAAGGCCTTGACCGTCGTGCCCGGGCCGGCACCGGGCGCGGCGCCCAACATACCGCGCGACCAGCTCTCGCCGGCGTCGACCTTGGGCTTGGCGCCCTTGCCAACCTTGCCGCCGGCCTCCTTCGCCGCCTTGGCGCCCGCCGCGTAAGCCTCGTCAACTGAGGCGGCCAGCCCGTCGGTACCGTTGCAGGCGCCGACCGAGACGCAGTCCTGCGCGTAGGTGCCCGGCACGAAGCGCTTGGTCTCGTCGTTGAAGGCGACCTTGCCGCGCGATTGCGAGAACAGATGCACCGATGGCGTCCAGCCGGCCGACATCAGGATCGCGTCGACCGGGATGGTCCGCTCGCCGCCGCCATTCTTCGGCTGCACGGTCATTGAGGATACGCGCAATTTGCCGCCGGCGCTGACCACCGCACGGCCGAAATTGATCTCGATGCCGAGCGCCCTCGCCTCGTCGATGACTACCCCCGACGGATTGTCGCGCAGGTCGACGATCGCCGCGATGTTGATGCCGGCCTTCTTGAGGTCGATCGCGGCGGCGTAGGCGGAATCGTTGGCCGTATAGACGCCGATATTCCTGCCGACCGCGACGCCATAATGGTTGAGGTAGGTGCGCGCCGCTGAAGCGAGCATCACACCGGGACGGTCGTTGTTGGCAAACACCATGTGGCGCTCGATGGCGCCGGTGGCGATCACGACGCGCTTGGCGCGAACCTGCCACAGGCGTTCTCGCGCAAGCTCCCGGCCCGGGCTCTTGAGATGGTCGCTGACCCGCTCGACCAGTCCGACGAAGTTCTGCGCGTAATAGCCGAAGGCGGTCGTGCGCGACAGCACGCGCACATTGTCCATCGCCTTGAGCTTCGCGATCGCCGCTTGCGCCCACGCATAGCCGTCGTGGCCGTCGATCCTGGCGCCGCTCTCGAAGCGCAGGCTGCCGCCGAATTCGGCTTGCTCGTCGGCGACGATCACCCGCACGCCCGTTTCGGCCGCGGCGAGCGCGGCCGCGATGCCGGCGGCGCCGCCGCCCAGCACCAGCACCTCGCAATGCGCGTAGCGCGCGGCATAGTGGTCGGGATCCGGCTTGTCCGGCGAAACACCGAGGCCCGCGGCAGCGCGGATCTTCGGCTCGTAGAGATCCTTCCAGGCCCATTTCGGCCACATGAAGGTCTTGTAGTAGAAGCCGGCCGAAAACATCGGTGATGCGATGTCGTTGACGGCGCCGACGTCGAAGGCAAGCGACGGCCAGCGGTTCTGCGAGTTGGCCGTCAGCCCGTCATAGAGCTCCTGCACTGTCGCCCGCACATTCGGCGTCTTGCGCGCATCGTCGCGCACGATCTGCACCAGCGCGTTGGGTTCTTCCGCGCCCGCCGACAGGAAGCCGCGCGGACGGTGATATTTGAACGAGCGGCCGACCAGGTGCACGCCGTTGGCGAGCAGCGCCGAGGCCAGCGTGTCGCCCTCGATGCCGATATACGGCTTGTCGTCGAAGCTGAAGGAGGCAGTCTTCGCCTGGCTGAGGCGACCGGCGCCGGAAATGCGGAAGGCGGCGTTCATTTTGAGGCTCCGGGCAGCTTCGCAGGCTTCGGCTCGCCGGCCTTGTAGGTCATGATGAACCTGTCGGTGACCGTGTCGCGCACCGCGTTGAAGAACCGCGCGCAGCCATGCATGTGCCGCCAGCGCTCATAGATGACGCCTTTAGGGTTGGCGCGGATGAAGAAGAATTTCTCGAAATCGTCGTCGCTCTCGGCGGCAATGTTGGTCGGGCGCGCAATATGCGCCTCGCCGGCATTGCGGAACTCGAGTTCCGGGCGCTCTTCCTCGCAATAGGGGCAGCGGATGAGAAGCATTTTCGGTGGATCCTACAACTCGCCATGGCCGACGCGGGCGCCGGCCGGTTGATCGCAAAGCGGCTTAAGGGTCATTTGGCCCATCGTCAGTGCGCCACAGCCGCCGCGGCGGCCTCATCGATGAGACGCCCCGTGCGGAAGCGCTCGAGCGTGAAGGGCGCGTTGATCGGGTGCGGCTCGTCCCTCGCGATCGTATGCGCGAAGACGTTGCCCGAGCCGGGCGTCGCCTTGAAGCCGCCGGTGCCCCAGCCGCAATTGACGTAGAGGCCCTGGACCGGTGTCTTCGCCAAGATGGGCGAACGGTCGGGGGTCACGTCGACGATGCCGCCCCAGGAGCGCAGCATCTTCATGCGGGTGAAGATCGGGAACATCTCGCAGATGGCGTCGAGCGTGTGCTGCAATATGTGCAGGCCGCCGGTTTGCGAATACGAGACATACTGGTCGGTGCCGGCGCCGATCACCAGCTCGCCCTTGTCCGACTGCGAGATATAGGCGTGCACCGTGTTCGACATCACCACACAGGGCACCACCGGCTTGACCGGCTCCGACACCAGCGCCTGCAGGGGATAGCTTTCGAGCGGCATGCGCACGCCCGCCATGTTCATGATCACGGAGGAATGGCCGGCGGCGACCACGCCGACCTTCTTGGCGCCGATGAAGCCGCGCGTCGTCTCTACCCCGCTCACAGCGCCATTGGCCGCGCGCTTGATGCCGGTGACCTCGCAATTCTGGATGATGTGCACGCCGCGCGCCGAAGCCCCGCGCGCATAGCCCCAGGCGACCGCGTCATGACGCGCCGTGCCGCCACGGCGCTGCAGCGCGGCACCCATCACCGGATAGCGCGCCTCCCTGGAGATGTTGAGCGGCGGACAGAATTCCTTTGCCTCTTCCGGCGTCAGCCATTCATTGTCGATGCCGTTGAGGCGATTGGCATGGATATGGCGCTTGAACACCTGGACGTCATGCACGTTGTGCGCCAGCATCATGACGCCGCGCGGCGAATACATGACGTTGTAGTTGAGTTCCTGGCTGAGCCCGTCCCACAGCTTCAGCGCATGGTCGTAGATGCCGGCGCTCTCGTCATAGAGATAGTTGGAGCGGATGATGGTGGTGTTGCGGCCGGTGTTGCCGCCGCCGAGCCAGCCCTTTTCCAGCACCGCGATGTTGGTGATGCCGTGCTCGCTCGCCAGATAATAGGCCGTCGCCAGGCCGTGTCCGCCCGCGCCGACGATGATGACGTCGTATTCCTTCCTCGGCTCGGGCGACGTCCACTGCTCTTCCCAGCCTCTGTGGCCGCGCATCGCCTCGCGGGCAATGGCGAATACCGAGTATTTCTTCACGTTAAGCCTCGCGCCAGTAGCTTTCGCGGATTTGCGGCCGGGCATCCCTGCCCCGGCTTGCGAGGTGTATCACTAGCGAAACCGCGTCGCCATCCTTGCGCTGTTTGCGACGGCGCTTGCCGTTTTGCGCCACGGTCAAAAAACGAAGCGTCTGCTCTGGCTTCCGTGGTTCCGTTCGCCGACACTCCTGTCGCGTGATGCTGGGGGACGACAATGGGTAATGCCTGGTGGAATCTGACCCTGCGCTTCCTGCTGGAACTTGCAGCGCTGCTTGGGCTCGGCATGGTCGGCTGGAGCTTTGCCGTCGATTTCAGCCGTTGGATTCTTGCCGTCGCCTTGCCGCTCGTCGCAGCGGTGCTGTGGGGCACTTTCGCCGTGCTCAATGATCCGAGCCGGTCGGGTCGAGCTGCGGTGCCTGTGCCAGGCGCCCTCAGGCTGGCGCTGGAACTCGTCATCCTGTGCGGCGGCGCCGCGGGATTCTGTCTGACCGGTCACGTGGCCATTGGCATCGTCATGGCTCTGCTGATTGCCTTCAGCTACGCCTTCTCGCTGGATCGGCTGGCTTGGCTGTTGCGGCAGTAGGGCAATGGCGCCTTTGCCGGTTTCGGGTGGCCGCCGTAATCCTCATCTGCGACCAGCATCCAACCGCCGGCAAGCCCGGTACAGAGGAAGGATGCAAAGACATGTTCACCCTTACAAACAAGGTCGCCATCGTCACCGGCGCGAGCTCCGGCATCGGCCGCGCCACCGCCAAACTGTTTGCCGAGCAAGGCGCATCCCTGGTCGTCGCGGCCCGGCGTCAGGCCGAGCTCGACGTGCTTGTCGACGAGATCGAAGCGACCGGCGGCACGGCAGCCGCGCTTGCCGGCGATGTAAGGGAGGAGGCCTATGCGAAGGCGGTCGTCGAATTCGCCGTCGCAAGGTTTGGCGGCCTCGACATCGCCTTCAACAATGCCGGCGCCGTCGGCGTGATGGGACCGGTGACCGATATGGCGCCAGCCACCTGGCACGAGACGATGGACACCAATCTGACCAGCGCCTACCTCGCCGCAAGGCACCAGATACCGGCCATGCTGGAGCGCGGCGGCGGCTCCCTGATCTTCACCTCGAGCTTCGTCGGCTACACCGCCGGCATGCCGGGCATGGCGGCCTACGCCGCTGCCAAGGCCGGACTGATCGGCCTGACGCAGGTGCTCGCTGCCGAATACGGTCCGCAAGGGCTGCGCGTCAACGCACTGCTGCCCGGCGGCACCGACACGCCCGGCGCAACCACGACCACGCCCGAGGCGCGCGCTTTCGTCGAAGGCATTCATGCTTTGAAGCGCATGGCGCAGCCGGAAGAGATCGCCCGCTCCGCGCTTTACCTTGCCTCGGATGCGTCGAGCTTCACCACCGGAACCGCGCTGTTTGCCGATGGCGGTGTCTCGATCAACCGGACATGATCTATTTTGGCAGACGACAGACATGCCCATCCGCCAAAATGTTGCGATGCGGCCTTGCATTCCCGTTCATTTTGACGATTTTCGTTTCCGTCGAAATCGGACCGGAACGATGCTGCTGATCAGAACCTATGTTGCCCAGAGCGCCATCGAAGGGGTCGGGGTCTTCGCCGCCGAGCCGATCCGTAAGGGCGCTTCGATCTGGCGCCTCGATCCGGATTTCGACCGGCTGATCCCGATGGATAAATATGAGGCGGCGCCGCCGCATCTGCGCGAGTTGCTCGACCGCTATGCCTATCCGAGCCCGGACAAGCCCGGCTTCATGGTTTATGAGGTGGACAATGGCCGCTTCATGAACCATTCGGAGCGGCCGAACACGGATTTCTCGCAATATGGCGGCGCCACAGCCATTCGCGACATCGCTGCAGGCGAGGAAATCACCTGCGATTATGGTGAGTTTTTCGAGGACTTTGCGCGCCACCATCTGGCGACCGCGTAGCGCGAGCGAACATGCGGGCGCAGCGCTCGGGTTTTTGATCGCCGTTTCGCGCAATCGGAGGTGGACATCCCAGCCTGATTCTGCTATCAGCCGCCACAATTCGCGGTGCAATTCGCCGCGGAGGCATGTCAGCTATGGCTGTTTGCCTAATGATTTCAAACCCGAAGACAGGATTGCCCGTGCAGGTACTCGTCCGCGATAACAACGTTGATCAGGCGCTTCGCGCGCTGAAGAAGAAGATGCAGCGCGAAGGTATTTTCCGCGAAATGAAGATGCGCGGTCACTACGAGAAGCCGTCCGAGAAGCGTGCCCGCGAGAAGGCCGAGGCCGTGCGCCGCGCCCGCAAGCTGGCCCGCAAGCGCGCCCAGCGCGAAGGCCTGCTGCCGATGACCCCGCGCCCGGCTCCGGCTGGTGCCGCCGGCGCATCGCGCTCGCCGCGCTCATAACGCCTATTTTTCGTCCTTTTCGAAGGATACCAAAGGTGGCGCGATGCGGAATCGCCGCCACCTTTTTGTTTATGTATTGGAGCCGGTTCGGAGAGGGAACGGACTGACGGCGCTGCGGCAGTGAGGACAAAGATGAACGCAATTACCGTGGAGCGCAAAACCGCTTTTCGCGGCTTCGCCCTGACGGCGGCCCTGCTTTCGGGTCTGACGCTTGCAGCATGCCAGACGACCCCGACGGGCGAGTTCAACTCGATCGACAAGGCGCAGGCGTCGAGCGAGAACATCTCCTCGCTTTCGGCGGTCATCCAGCGCAATCCGCAGGATCCCGAGGGCTATAACGTGCGCGGCTCGGCCTATGGCCGCGGCGGCCAGTACCAGGCGGCGCTCAAGGACTTCAACCAGGCGATCCAGCTCAATCCGAACTTCTACCAGGCCTATTCGAATCGCGCGCTGATCCAGCGCTTCCTCGGCAATCAGGAAGCCGCTTTGGCCGACTACAACCGCTCGATCCAGATCAACGCCAACTACGACGCAGCCTATATCGGCCGCGGCAATCTCTACCGCAAGGCGGGCCGCACCCAAGATGCCTTCAACGACTTCCAGAAGGCGATCCAACTCGACACTACCGATGCCCGCGCCTACCACAATCGCGGCCTGATCTATCAGAGCCAGGGCCAGCACAAATTCGCCATCGAGGATTTCTCGACCGCGATCTCGCTGGCGCCGGACGCCGCCGAGCCCTACAACGGCCGCGGCCTCTCCTATCTGGCGACAGGCGACGAGGACAACGCCTTCTCCGACTTCAACATGGCCATCAAGCTCGACGGCAAGAACGCCGAGGCCTGGGCCAACCAGGCGCTGATCTACGAAAAGCGCGGCGACAAGGGAAGGGCCGCGAAGTCCTACCGCGAGGCTGTCCACCTCGACCCCAACTACCAGCCGGCCAAGGATGGTCTGTCGCGCACCGGCGGCAACGCCAGCTGATCAAGCCGACGCCGGAAGGGTGTATTGCACGGCGCCTAGGCGTCGTTCCCGGTCGCCGTCGGCGGCCGCGATGATGCGCTGCGGAGACGCCGATAGCGATCCGTTAACCGCCCAGGGCAATGCGTTAACCCTTGCCATGTTCGCGTCAAAGTTTCGGCGGAACGCTCCGTGCACCTCGATCGTTTAAGCCGGGGCCAAGATTTTCGCGAAAGGGACTTTCCAATGATCAAGACACTTGCCTGTGCCGCTGCCGCGCTTGCCGCCACGGTCCTCGCTTCTCCGGTCAGCGCCGGCACGCTCCGGCTCGGCACGCTCGATTGCACCATCGACGGCGGTGTCGGCTATGTCATCACGTCGAACAAGGGCGTCTCCTGCGTCTTCCGCCCCTCCCATCACGGCCCGGCCGAGATTTATACCGGGATGATCTCCAAGCTCGGCGTCGACGTCGGCAAGACGCATCAGGGCCAGCTCGTCTGGGCGGTGCTTGCCGCCACCCGCAGCCATGACGCGGGCGATCTCGCTGGCAGCTATTACGGCGTCAACGCCGAGGCGAGCGTGGTGACCGGCGGCGGCGCCAACGTCCTGGTCGGCGGCCTGGACAGCGCCTTCATGCTGGAGCCGCTCAGCGTCCAGGCACAGACCGGCCTCAACCTGGCCGTCACCGTAGCGTCGCTGGACCTCGTCCACTCCTATAAGTGAGCCCTTGGCTTTTCAAATTCATTGCGCCGCACTCGGCCCGGAACATCCGTTCCGGGCCGAGTGCTTTGGAAAGTCGGATCCCTTCGGCGCAAATGATGGCTTGCCTCGAAATCCGCGAAAAAGCCTCTTGAGCTCAACTGCGCTTGAGGTTCTACAAGCCCTGCCGAACTGGATCTTGCCCCTCGTTCGCAACGCGGATGAGGTAAGCAAAACAAGCAGGAGATCGGCGTGACGGCAGCGAGCGGCAACAAGGTGGCCAGCAACAGGGTGGCCAGCAAGAGGGTGGATTGGCGGGCGCTGTGGGCAAGCGGCGACCTGGCGCGCTTCTGCTTCGTCAGCCTCGGCATCCTGCTGCATGCCACCAACGAAACAATGGTGGCAACGGTGATGCCGGCCATGGTCGGCGAACTGGCGGGCGTGCAGCTGGTCGGCTGGTCGCTGGCGATCTACGAGCTCGGCGCGATCGTCGCCGGCGCCGCGGCCGGCCGGCTGGTCAGTTATGTCGCCCTGCGCTCCAACATGATGGTCGCGGCCCTGCTCTATGCGACCGGCGCGCTGATCTGCGCCGCAGCGCCGTCCATGCCGTTGTTCCTCGTCGGGCGACTGGTCGAAGGGCTTGGCGGCGGCGCGCTGGTATCGCTGGCTTTCGTCTCGGTCGAGCGCCTGTTTCCACGCAATATCTGGCCGCAGCTCTTCGGCATCATGTCCGCGATCTGGGGCGTCGCCGCCTTCAGCGGCCCGATGCTCGGCGCTCTCATGACCGAATTCCTGTCGTGGCGCTGGGCTTTCGGCGTATTCACCTTCGGCGGCGCGGCGATGGCGCTGGCAAGCTTCGTCGTGCTCGACACGCCTGAAGCGAGGAAGCCGCAGGCGAGCGGCGGCAAGGCACCGCCCTTTCCCTATCCCGCGCTTGCCTGTCTCGCCCTCAGCGTCGTGCTGATCGCCGCCGCCGGCATCGATATCGCCCTGTTGCGATCGTCGCTGCTCCTCTTCCTCGGCCTGACCGGCCTGGCGCTTTTCTTCCACGTGGATGCGCTTAGACCGCAATCCCGGCTCTTCCCGTCGCCTCTGTTTTCATGGCGCTCGCCGCTTGGCAGCGGCATGACGATGGTTGCGGCTTTCTCCGTGGCGACCTGCACCTTCACCATTTACGGGCCGCTGCTTCTGACCACGTTGCACGGCATTCCGATCCTGACCACCGGCTACATCATCGCCGCAGAATCGATCGCCTGGTCGATCCTGTCGATCCTCATCGCCAATGCACCGCTGGAGCGCGAGAGGCTGATCATCGTCGTCGGCGCCTTGATGATCGCCTCCGGCCTCGCCGGCTTCGCCTACACAATCCCGGCAGGCTCGATCCCGCTGATCCTGCTCTGCGCCCTTTTGCAGGGCGGCGGCTTCGGCGTTTGCTGGCCCTTCCTCACGCGCGTCATCGTCGCCTCGGCCCGCGACGGTGAGCAGACCATCGCCTCGGCCGCCGTGCCGACCATGCAGCGCATCGGCTACGCGGTGGGCGCAGCGCTTGCCGGCATCGTCGCCAATGCCAGCGGCTTCTCCGAGGGGTTGAACCGCGATGCGGCGGCAAGCGTGGCCGGCTGGCTGTTTCTGGCCTTCGTGCCCCTCGGCGTGTTCGGCTGCCTGGCGGCGCTGAGGATATTCTCAGCGGCAAACCGGCCGCGATTGGTAGCGGGTTGACGGGAATGTCATAGCGCCGCGGCAGAAGCACCGGCTTGCCGCTCGGGCTCAGACGACGACAGTCTGCCGCAGCCGCTCCGCAATCAGCGCGGCGAGCCGCGCCGCCACCTCGTCCTTGCCCATTTCCGGCCATTCCTCGACGCCGGTCCTGGACACGATGCGCACCTTGTTGCGGTCGCCGCCCATCACGCCGGACGGCCCGATGCCGCTTTCATGCGAGACGTCATTGGCGACGATGAAGTCCGCGCCTTTCTTTTTCAACTTGGCCTCGGCATTGGCGATCAGATCCTGCGTCTCGGCGGCGAAGCCGACGACGAGGCTTGGTCGCTCCGCGTGATGGCCGATGCCGGCGAGGATGTCGGGGTTCTCGACCATCCGCAGCGAAGGCGGTCCCTTGCCCGCAACCTTCTTGATCTTCTCGCCGGCGGCGTTTTCCGTGCGCCAGTCGGCGACGGCGGCAACAAACACGGCGGCATCCGCCGGCAGCAGGCTCTCGACCGCTTGCTTCATCTGCGCGGCCGTTTCGACGTGGGTGGTCGCAACACCGGCCGGATCGGCGACGGTGACCGGGCCGGAGACAAGCCTGACATCGCCGCCGAGCTTAGCCAAGGCGGCCGCGATGGCATGGCCCTGCTTGCCGGACGAGCGGTTGGCGATGTAGCGCACCGGATCGATCGGCTCATGCGTCGGGCCGGAGGTGACGATGATCCTGCGCCCGGCAAGCGGTTTCGGCTTCTCGTCGAGCATCGCCTCGATCGCAGCGACGATCTCCAGCGGTTCGGCCATGCGGCCCTCGCCCGCTTCGTTGCTTTCGGCCATCTCCCCCTTGGCGGGGCCGACAAAGGCGATGCCGTCCTTCTGCAAGGTGGCCCGATTGCGCCGCGTTGCCGGATGCCCCCACATCTTCGGGTTCATCGCCGGCGCCATCAGCACCTTCTTGTCGGTGGCCAGAAGCACCGTCGAGGCAAGGTCGTTGGCATGACCGTTGGCGAGCTTCGCCATCAGGTCCGCGGTTGCCGGCGCCACGACCAGCAGGTCGGCCTCGCGCGACAGCCTGATATGGCCGACATCGTGCTCGTCATTGCGGTCGAACAGCTCGGTGAAGACATGGTCGGCCGAAAGCGCGCCGACCGACAGCGTGGTGACGAATTCCTGCGCGGCCGACGTCATCACCACCCGCACCGAAGCGCCTCGCTCGCGCAACCGTCGGATCAGATCGAGCGCCTTGTAAGCCGCGATGCCGCCGCCGATGATGAGCAGGATGCGCTTTCCGGAGAGCGAGCCTCGCGAAACTGATTTCGCGGATGCGGTGACAACTGGCGCCGCCTGCTCCTTTGAGCCTGTCAGCGCACGCAGCTTTTCTTCGATCTGACCGATGCGGTCGGCCTGCCCTGCCCGGCCTTCGACCGCGGCGCGTATCATCGCTCGTGCCTGCTCCTCCATCGAGCAGCCATTTTCGGCTGCGAGTTGCCGGAGCAGGTCCTTGACCTCATCATCCAGATTGCGGATCGTGATGCTGGCCATGTGATTGCACTCGCTTCAGCTAACGCTTGCAATGATAGCAATGCAATCAATCGGTAACAAGCCGTGTGGCGGTCAGAGCAATTTCCACGCTATGTAGATCAGCGTCAACGCAATCACCCACAGCGCCACGCGGCCGGAGCGGGTGTGGCGCGCTTCCGCCCTGCCTATCGCGTGCGCGGTCGCTTCGTCGAAGCGCAGGCCGTTTTCCGCCATCAAATCGATCTCGCGCGACAGCCGCTCGGTGCGGGCCACAAGATCCGGCGCCTGCCTTGCCAGCGACACAAGGGCTCTGCCCGCGTCGCGCGCGTCGGTGAGCATGCCGCGCGGGCCGAGATTGCCCGCGATCCAGTCGCTGACCACAGGCTCGGACGTCTTCCACATGTTGAAGGCCGGATCGAGCGTGCGGGCGACGCCTTCGACCACCACCATGGTCTTCTGCAAAAGCACCAGCTCGGTCCGCGTCGCCATATCGAACAACTCGGTGACTTCGAACAGCAGCGTCAGCAGCTTCGCCATCGAGATGGTCTCCGCCGACTGGCCGTGGATCGGCTCGCCGATGGCGCGGATCGCCTGCGCGAAGGCCGAGACATTGTGTTGGCGCGGCACGTAGCCCGCCTCGAAATGCACCTCGGCGACGCGCTGATAGTCGCGCACGATAAAGCCGTAGAGGATCTCTGCCAGGAAGCGGCGCTCCTTCTTACCGAGCCGGCCTGCAATGCCGAGATCGACGGCGACGATGGTGCCGTTCGCCTCGACAAACAGATTGCCCGGATGCATGTCGGCATGGAAGAAGCCGTCGCGCAACGTGTGCCTGAGGAACGACTGGACCAGATTGGCGGCGATCGCCTTGAGGTCGTGGCCGGCGTCGGCAAGGCCGGCGAGATCGTTCATCTTGATACCGTCGATCCACTCCATGGTGAGGACATCGCGTCCGGTCCGCTCCCAGTCGACCGCCGGCACGCGGAAGCCCGGATCGTCCTTGGTGTTCTCGCCGAGTTCGGAAAGCGCGGCTGCCTCGAGCCTCAGATCCATCTCGATTCTGGTGGTCTGTGCCAGCGTCTCGGTCACTTCGACCGGGCGCAGGCGACGCGACGCGGGGATGTATTTCTCCTGCAGGCGGGCGGCAAGGAAATAGCTTTCGAGATCCTGGAAGAAGCGGTGCCGCACGCCGGGCCGGATAACTTTCACCGCCACCTGCGAAGCGCTACCCTCGCGCACGATTTCGGCGCCGTGCACCTGCGCGATAGAGGCCGCCGCCACCGGTTCGCCGAAGCTCGAATAGAGATCGTCGATCCTGCGACCGAGCGAGGCTTCGATCGCATGGACCGCCTCCGCTCTCGGGAAGGTATGCATCTTGTCCTGCAAAAGCGCGAGGTCCAGCGCCATGTCGTTGCCGACGACATCGGGCCGCGTCGCCAGGAACTGGCCGAGCTTGACGTAGGAAGGTCCGAGCCGCACCACCGCCCGCGCCAGCCTGTCGCCCCGCTGATAGCTCAGCGCCCGGCGGCGGGTGAAAAGCCGCGCCACGCGCCAGCCGAATTTCGGCATTCCGGAAAGCTCTTCGCCCGGCAGCGCCGCGACGACGCCCTCGCGGACCAGCACCCAGCCGGCCCTGGCGAGCCTGAAGGCGGCGCCGACGCTGCTCATAGCCCTGCCTGCTTCAAAGGGGCCTGCTGCAAGGTGCCGCGCCTCAAAGCTTCCAGCCGGAATGAAGGGCGGCGATGCCGCCCGAATAGTTGCGGAAGGTGACGCGGTCGAAGCCGGCGCGGGTGATCATTGCTGCGAAATTCTGCTGGTTGGGGAACTTGCGGATCGATTCGACGAGATAGGAATAGGGCTCGCCATCGCCGGTCACCGCCTTGCCGATTTTGGGGATGGCGTTGAACGACCAGGCCTCATAGGCCTTGTCGAGCAGCGGCATGTCGACCTCGGAGAACTCCAGGCACAGAAACCGTCCGCCCCGCTTCAGCACCCGATAGGCTTCGTCAAGAGCGACCTCGATGCGCGGCACGTTGCGGATGCCGAACGCAATCGTATAGGCATCGAAGCTGCCGTCCTCGAACGGCAATTCCTCGGCATTGGCCTCGACGAAGTCGGTGTTTGCGGCAAGCCCCAGCTTCTCGGCGCGGTCGCGGCCGACGGCCAGCATCGAGCCGTTGATGTCGAGCACCGTGGCATGGGCCTGGCGCTGGCTGGCCTCGATGATGCGAAAGGCGATATCGCCGGTGCCGCCGGCGACATCGAGCACCTTCCAGCCCGCACGCTTCGGCGGATTGAGCCAGGCGACCGTCGCGTCCTTCCACAGCCGATGCAACCCGGCCGACATCAGATCGTTCATCAGGTCGTATCGATTGGCCACCTTATGGAAGACGTCGTTGACCAGGGGCTGCTTCTCGCCTTCCCCGACCTTCCTGAAACCATAGGAGGTTTCCATGCCGCCCGCGGCCGTGGTTCTCTCAACCGACATTATTTTGATCCGCCATAAAACCGGCGGGACCATAGCCGATCGATGGTGCCGACGCTATTGTCCAAGGCGCGGTTTTCGGCCGCGCCTTCAAAACCCGGCAGGGAAAGGCCACGCATGATTTTCCGGCCAGAATCTGCGCGAGAGCAGCACATCGGACGGGATGACCGCATGATTTTGAAGGCCGAACTGCACTGCCACATCGAAGGGGCGGCGGCGCCCGAGCTCGTCGTCGCCCAGGCCCGCAAATACGGCAAGGACCCTTCGCCCTACATCCAGGACGGCTCCTTCGTCTGGCAGGACTTCACCTCGTTTCTCGCGGCTTACGATTTCGCTTCCGACCTGTTTCGCACGGAAGAGGACTATGCCCGCCTCGCCGACTACTATCTGACCAGCCTCGCCCGCGACGGCGCCATCTATTCCGAGATCTTCACCTCCCCGGACCATGCCAAAAAGGCCGGCCTGTCGCCAAAAGCCTATACGGATGCGCTGGGCGAAGGCATGACCCGCGCCAAAGCCAAGACTGGTATCGAGGGCCGCATGATCGTCACCGGCGTGCGCCATGTCGGGGTCGAGGCGATCGAGCAGGCGGCGCGCTTCGCGGCGCGCTGCGGCCACCCGCTGGTGACCGGTTTCGGCGTCGCCGGCGACGAGCGCATCGGCGACTTCGAGGATTATGTCCGCGCCTTCGAGATCGCGCGCGAGGCGGGCCTCGGCATCACCATCCATGCCGGCGAGCTGATGGGCTGGGAAAGTGTGGCGGCGGCTCTCGACCACGTCCGCCCCTCCCGCATCGGCCACGGCGTTCGCGCCATCGAGAATCCGGACCTGGTCCGCCGCATCGCCGCCGAAGGCGTGGTGCTGGAATGCTGCCCGGGCTCCAATATCGCGCTGAAAGTATTCGACAGCTTCGCCGACCATCCCTTTCCGGCGCTGCGCGCAGCCGGCTGCAAGGTGACGCTCAACTCCGACGACCCGCCCTACTTCTGGACCTCGCTGAAGCGCGAATACGATATCGCCGCCGAGCATTTCGCCTTGAACGACAAGGCACTCGCCGGGATCACCAGAACGGCCATCGAAGCGGCCTTCGTGGACAAGAAGACCAAGGCGGTGCTGCTAAGCCGGTTGGACGCGAAGGTGCGGTGAGTGAGTAGGGGAGTAGTCGGTAGTCAGTAGTTATGCATTTGGCCGAGCGCGCATAGAGCGGTTGAAGGCAGGAGCTTTCCCCGAGGCGAGGACTCGCAAATCGGCTCACTATTCACTACTCACTACTGACTACTGACTACTACCCCGAACCAGTCGGAGCACATCATGCAGGGCGTCACCGTCGTCGACCATCCCCTCGTCCAGCACAAGCTGACCATCATGCGCAAGAAGGAGACCTCGACGGCCGGCTTCCGGCGGCTGCTGCGCGAGATTTCGCTGCTGCTCGGCTATGAGGTGACCCGCAATCTCGAGCTGACCACGACCATGATCGAGACGCCGATCGAGGAGATGGAGGCACCGACGCTGGAGGGCAAGAAGCTGGTCTTTGCTTCGGTGCTGCGCGCCGGCAACGGGCTGCTCGAGGGTCTGCTCGACCTGGTGCCGGCCGCACGCGTCGCCCATATCGGCCTCTACCGCGACCACGAGACGCTTGAAGCGGTCGAGTATTTCTTCAAGGCGCCGAGCGATCTTGCCGACCGCCTGGTGATCGTCGTCGATCCGATGCTGGCGACCGCGAATTCCGCGATCGCCGCGATCGACAAGCTGAAGGGGCGCGGCGCCACCAACATCCGCTTCCTCTGCCTGCTTGCCGCCCCCGAAGGCATCGAGCGCTTCACCAAGGCGCATCCGGACGTGCCGATCTTCACCGCCTCGATAGACCGGCAGTTGAACGACAAGGGTTACATCATGCCGGGCCTCGGCGACGCCGGCGACCGCATGTACGGCACAAAGTGAGCGCCCTTTTTAACCGGCCGTTTACGCAAGCTTGCGGTTCCCGCACGCGTTAAAGTCGTGCACACCATGCCGGGTTTAGGGATGCTGCCTTCGGGAGCAATTCCAGTAAAAGTGTGAAGCGGTTTTCCGTTCGGGATTGCTCCAAACCAAAGGGATAGAGCGGTTCAACGTTTTCGTGAAACGGTGAAAACGCTTTAGGGGCATCCATGCTGCGCAAGCTTCTCATCCTCGGCATCTTTGCCGGAACTTCGGCTTCTATTCCGATCGTCTATCAGGCTAACCCGCATCTGGTGGACGGGCTCCTGGAATCGGTCGTCGCCCCGCAGCCGGCAGCCCCGGAGGCTCAGCCCCTGGTCAATCTCGCTTCGGTCCCGAACAAACCAGCCGCGCCGATGCCGCTCGGCCGCCAGGTGCTGGTCAATGCCGATGCGCGCGGCCACTTCACGTCGCAGTTCAAGCTCAATGGCCGCCAGATCGACGGCATGATCGACACCGGCGCGACGCTGGTCGCCATCAACACCTCGACGGCGCGACGGATCGGCGTCTCGCTCAATCCGTCCGACTTCAATCGACAGGTGAACACCGCCAACGGCGCGGTGAAGGCCGCCGTGGTGACGGTCGACCGTCTGCAGATCGGCAAGATCTCGGTCGACAACGTCCAGGCGATGGTGCTCGACGACAGGGCGCTGCAGACCAACCTGATCGGCATGAGCTTCCTGCAGCGGTTGCAGAAATACCAGGTCCAGGACGGCTCGCTGCTGCTCGTTCAGTAAATCCGACGTAAACAATTCCAGGAAAAGTGCGCAGCGGTTTTCCGTCCGGAATTGCGTCAGCCACACAAGATAGAGCAGTTCACCGTTTCCGCGAAACGATGAACTGCTCTAGCGCGGCAGTATCCGCCTGAGCACGGTCTTTTCGGCGGGCGGTTTGGAACCGCCGATCGTATAAGCAGCTCGCACGGCCGCCGCCGCCGCCTCGGCCCCCGCATTGGTACGGGCATGCACCAGCGCCAGTGCCTCGCCCGAGCGCAGTTCGGCGCCGACCGGCAACAGCCTGGTCAAGCCGACGGCATGATCGATCTTGTCGTCCGGATGGCTACGGCCGCCACCGAGCGTGACGACGGCAAGCCCGATATCGCGCGTGGCGATGCCGGTCACGAATCCATCCTGTTCCGCCTTCACGGCCAGTTCGACGGGCGCAGTCGGCAAACATTTTTCCGCGTTCTCGATGAAATCGGCGGGACCGCCAAGCACGGACACCATTCGCGCGAAGACGGCCGCCGCACGGCCTCCGGCAAGCGCTTCGGTGGCGCGCCTGATGCCGTCCTGGTTGGACGAGACGAGCCCCGCCGACTGCAGCATCTCGGCCGCCAGCGCCAGCGTCACCTCCTCCAGCCGCCGGTCGCGATATCGCCCGGTGAGGAAATCGACGGCATTCTTCACCTCGACCGCGTTGCCGGCGGCCGAGGCCAGCGGCTCGTTCATGCCGGTCACCAGCGCTGAGGCGCTCAAGCCGGCGCCATTGGCGACCTCGACAAGGCTGTTCGCCAGGGCGACGGCATCGCGCGACTTCTCCATGAAGGCGCCGTTGCCGACCTTGACGTCGAGCACCAGCGAGCCCAGGCCCGCGGCAAGCTTCTTCGACAGGATCGAGGCGGTGATCAGCGGCACCGATTCGACCGTCCCGGTCACGTCGCGGATCGCATAGAGCCTGCGGTCGGCCGGCGCGAGATCGGCGGTCTGGCCGATGATGGCGCAACCGGTCTCGAGCACCGTCTTGCGGAAAAGCGCCACGTCCGGCTGGCTGGCATAGCCGGGGATGGCATCCATCTTGTCCAGCGTGCCGCCGGTGTGGCCGAGCCCGCGGCCCGAGATCATCGGCACACAGGCGCCGCAGGCCGCGACGATCGGCGCCAGCATCAGCGAGACATTGTCGCCGACGCCGCCCGTGGAATGCTTGTCGGTGACCGGGCCCGGCAGGTCGGACCAGTCGAGCACATCGCCGGAATCGCGCATCGCGATCGTCAGCGCCACCGCTTCCTCGCGGCTCATGCCGTTGAGGAACACGGCCATCGCGAAAGCGCCGACCTGGCCCTCGGAGATGGTGCCGGCCGTCAGCCCCGCGATGAAGTCCGCGATCTCGTCGGCCGAGAGCCTGTGGCCGTCGCGCTTGCGGCGGATGATCTCCTGCGGCAGCATCAGTCGGGCAAGCCGTCCTGGAAGACGCGCCGCAGGATCGTCGCCAGCCGCGCGCCGCCGATGGGCGCCATATCCTTGGTTTCCTGGTGCGAGAGCTCCGCTCCGGTCATGCCGGCCGCCAGGTTGGTGATGACCGAGCAGGCGGCGACCTTGAGCCCGAGGAAGCGGGCGAGGATGACCTCCGGCACGGTCGACATGCCGACGGCGTTGGCACCCATGACGCGGGCCATGCGGATCTCGGCCGGCGTCTCGAAGCATGGCCCGGAAAACCACATATAGACGCCTTGATGCAGCGCGGTTCCCGTTGCCTTCGCCGCCTTCTCGATCGCTTTGCGCAGGCCGGCATCATAGGCCTCCGTGAGGCCGACGAAGCGGCGGTCGCTCGGCTCGCCGATCAGCGGATTGGAGCCGGAGAAATTGATGTGGTCGGTGATCAGCATCACCGAGCCCGGCCCCATTTCAGGATCGACGGAGCCGGCGGCATTGGTGAGGATCAAATGCGAGATGCCGATGCCGGCAAGCACCTCCAGCGCCGGCCGCATCGCCGCGGCATTGCCATGCTCGTAATAATGCGCGCGTCCGGACAGCATCAGCACCGGCGTGCCGGCGAAATGCCCGGCAACCACCTCGCCTGCATGGCCGGAAACACCGCTGCGCGGGAAGCCCGGCAGTTCGGCATAGGAGATGCGCCTGGCATCCTTGACCTGGTCGACCAGCCCGCCCAGGCCCGAGCCCAGCACGAGCGCCGCGGTCGGCGCCAGTCCGTCCAACTTCTCGACCAGATGATCCAGCGCTTCCTTCATTTCAACCCGCTCTTCATTTCAAGATGTCGCCCCTGAAGCCGTAGGGCAGCATGTCGCCCATGGTCACCGTCTCGGCCACGCCGGCGTTGTCGCAGAGATAGAGCTTCGTGTCCGGCCGGCAGAATTCCGCCAGCCGCTGCCGACAGCCGCCGCATGGCGAGCATTTGGCCATGCGTTCGGCGATCACCGCAATCTCCACGATCCTGCCGCCGCCGCCCATGATGTAATGGCCGAGCGCCGTCGTCTCGGCGCACCAGCCTTCCGGATAGGACGCCACCTCGATATTGGCGCCGGTGAAGACGCGCCCGTCCTCGGTGCGCAGTGCTGCCCCCACAGGGAACTTCGAATAGGGCGCATAGGCCTTTGCCATCGCCGTCTTCGCCGCCTCGAACAGATCATGCGACATTCGGTTCTTCTCTCCCACGATCTTGTTCAAATACCGGTCGCCGCCGCACGAAAAACCCGCCCGGCATTCTCCGACCTCAGCGTTCCTTCACATAAGGCACGCCGCCGGCGCGCGGCGGGATGGCTTTGCCGATGAAGCCGGCGAGCAGGATGACGGTCAGCACATAGGGCAGCGCCTGCATGAATTGCACCGGCACCTTGCCGATGATCGGCAGCGGCGAGCCCTGCAGACGAATGGCGGCGGCGTCCAGAAAGCCGAACAAAAGGCAGGCGAACATGGCGTTGACCGGCTTCCATTTGGCGAAGATGAGCGCGGCCAGCGCAATATAGCCCTTGCCCGCAGTCATGTCCTTCACGAAGCCGCCATTCTGCACCATGGAAAGATACGCGCCGGCGACGCCGGTGAGGATGCCGGTGCAGATCAGCGCGCGGTAGCGCAGCCAAGCGACCGAGATGCCGGCGGTGTCGACCGCGGCCGGGTTTTCGCCGACCGCGCGCATCCTGAGACCGAAGCGGGTGCGAAACAGCACCCACCAGGTGAACGGCACCATGGCGAAGGCGAAATAGACCAGGATCGAATGGCCGGAGATCAGCTCGGCATAGATCGGGCCGATGATCGGCACGTCCTTGATCGCCTCGGCGCCGGGCCAGATGATCGCCTCGAAGCGTTCGGCCGGCTGCAGCGCCGGCGTGCGCCCGCCCTGCTGGAACCAGGCCTGGCCAAGGATGATGGTCGATCCGGCGGCGATGAAATTGATCGCCACGCCGGAGACGATCTGGTTGCCGCGATGCGTGATCGAGGCGAAGCCGTGCACCAGGGCGAAAGCGACCGAGATCAGCACCGCCGTGCCGAGGCCGATCAGCGCCGAATGGAAGACGGCGGCGGCCGAAGCGCCGGCAAAGGCGCCGACCAGCATCTTGCCTTCCAGCCCGATGTCGAAGATGCCGGCCCGTTCCGAATAAAGACCCGCCAAGCAGGCGAGCAGCAGCGGCACCGAAAGGCGGATGGTCGAATCCAGCACCTGGATGATGGCGTTGAACATGTCCATCTCAGGCCCCCTTACCGTTCACTGCCTGCATGCCGACCGATTTCGGGCTGACCGAGGCGAACAGCGCCTGGATGTAAGGCCTGAACATGTGTTCGAGCGCGCCGGCGAACAGGATGACCAGCCCCTGGATGATGACGATCATGTCGCGGCTGATCGCCGGCATCTCGAAGGCAAGCTCCGCGCCGCCCTGGTAGAGCATGCCGAACAGGATCGCCGCCAGGACGATGCCGACCGGATGCAGCCTGCCCATCAACGCGACCGCGATGCCGACATAGCCGGCGCCGGACACGAAATCGATCGCGACATTGTGCTGGTCGCCCATCACCGGGTTGAGCGCCATCATACCGGCCAGCGCGCCCGAGATCATCATCGCGGTGATGATGATGCGGGTTTCCGATATGCCGGCGTAGCGCGCCGCCTTCGGGCTGTGGCCATAGGTGCGCATCTCATAGCCGAGCCTGGTGCGCCAGATCAAAAGCCAGACCAGGAAGGCCATGACCAGCGCCAGCAGGAAGCAGATGTTGAGGGGTGCGGAACGGATCTTGGCGCCGAACAATTCGATGATCCAGTTGAGCTTCGGCAGCTCGGCGCCGGCGAGGAAATTGCGCGTCTGCGGCGCCTGCGAGCCGGCCGGCTTCAGCGCACCGACCAAGAGATAGACCATCACCGAGGCGGCGATGAAGTTGAACATGATGGTGGTGATGACGATGTGCGAGCCGCGCTTGGCCTGCAGATAGGCGGGGATCAGCCCCCACAGCGCACCGAACGCCGCCGCGGCTACGATCGCGATCGGAAAGATCGCCCACCAGGGCAGCACGCTGTCGAGACTCAGGCAAACGAGCGCGATGCCGAGGCCGCCTATATAGGCCTGGCCCTCGGTGCCGATGTTGAACAGGCTGCAATGCGCCGCCACCGCCACCGACAGCCCGGTGAAGATGAAGGTCGTGGCGTAGAAGAGCGTGAAGGCGATGCCCGTGCCCTTGCCGAAGGCGCCTTCGACCAGGATGACGGCGGCACGAAACGGGTTTTCGCCGACCAGCATGACGACGAAGCCGGCAACGATGAAGGCAACCGACAGATTGATCAGCGGAATCAACCCATAATCGGCCCAGGCAGGCAGCTTGGCGTAAGGCGTGCTCATTCGGCGGCCTCCTGGTGCTCGACGCCGGCCATCAGCAGGCCGAGCTCGCCTTCGGTCGCGTCAGGGCCGCGCTCGCCGACGACACGGCCGGCGAACATCACCAGGATGCGGTCGGACAGCGAGCGGATCTCGTCGAGCTCGACCGATACCACCAGCACGGCCTTGCCCTGGTCGCGCATGGCGATCAGCCGCTTGTGGATGAATTCGATGGCGCCGACGTCGACGCCGCGCGTCGGCTGGCCGACGATCAGCACGCCGGGATCCTGCTCCATCTCCCTGGCCAGCACGATCTTCTGCTGGTTGCCACCGGAGAAGTTCGCCGTCTTCAGCCGCGGATTGCCGGGGCGGATGTCGTATTTCTCGATCTTGTCCTTCGCGTCGGCCATGATGGCATCGACGTCGAGGAACGGCCCCTTGAGGTACCGCTCGTCGTCGTGGTAGCCGAGGATCGAATTCTCGTTCTCCTCGAAGGCGAGCACCAGCCCGACATGGTGGCGGTCCTCCGGGACGTGGGCAAGCCCCCGGTCGCGCAATTCGCCGGGATCGGCCTTGCCGGTGAGATCGATCGGCTTGCCGTCGAGCATAACCTCGCCGGAAACCGCATGCCTGATGCCGGAGATCGCTTCGAGCAGTTCGGACTGGCCGTTGCCGGCAACGCCGGCGATGCCAACGATCTCGCCGCCGCGCACGTCAAAAGAGACATTGTCGACCATGGTGACGCCGCGCGAATCCTTCACCGTCAGGTTCTTGACCGAGAGTTTTACGGCGCCAGCGTCCGACTGGCCCTTCTCGACCCGCAGAAGCACGCGCCGGCCGACCATCAGCTCGGCCAGTTCGCCGACCGTGGTCTCCTTCGTCACCCGGGTCGCCACCATCGTGCCCTGGCGCATCACCGAAACCGTGTCGGTGATCGCCATGATCTCGCGCAGCTTGTGCGTGATGAGCACGATGGTTTTTCCTTGATCCTTCAATTGCTTGAGGATGCGGAAGAGGTGGTCGGCCTCGGCCGGCGTCAACACTCCCGTCGGCTCGTCGAGGATCAGGATCTCGGCGCCGCGATAGAGCGCCTTGAGGATTTCGACACGCTGCTGCAGGCCGACCGGCAGCTCTTCGATGACGGCGTCGGGATCGACCTCGAGCCCGTATTCGCGCTCCAGCCGGTCGAGTTCCGAGCGCGCTTTGGCGATGCTGCTCTTCAGCAGCACATCGTTTTCGGCGCCGAGGATGACGTTCTCCAGCACCGTGAAATTGTCGACCAGCATGAAATGCTGATGCACCATGCCGATGCCGAGTGCGATGGCGTCGTTGGAGGTGTTGATCGACACCGGCTTGCCGCCGACGTGGATCTCGCCGCTGTCGGCCTGGTAGAAGCCGTAGAGGATCGACATCAGCGTCGATTTGCCGGCGCCGTTTTCGCCGACGATGCCGTGGATGGTGCCGCGCGCCACTTCCAGGTTGATATCGCGGTTGGCGCGCACTGCGCCAAAGCTCTTGTTGATGCCTATGAGCTCGATTGCGGCTTGCGCCATGCAGCCTGTTCCCACTGTTATTTTTTATCGCTTGGTCAAAAGGCCTAGCATGATGCCCCGCTTATGCCAATCGGCCGTTCACTCTCGACAAATCGCCGCGCCCTTGTCAATTTCGAACCTGAGCAAGTTCCGCAAAACTGTCCACGGTTTTGCGATCAGAACCTGCGAGAACCAACAGGGCCTAAGCAGATATTCGGGCATCCCACGAATATCTGCTTGGGTGGAGGCTTCACATTCGAAGGGTCGGTTTTGCATGGCCATGCCTGACGATCGGTTGACGACGCTGGAAATCCGCGCCGCCGAGCAGGAAAAGACCATCGAGGAACTGTCCGGCCAGATCGCCGAACAGTGGAAGGTGATCGAGCGCATGGAGCGCAAGCTCGCAGCCCTCGCCGACCGTTTCCTGGAATTGGAGGAGCAGACCGCCTCCGACGTGCCGGTGACCAAGCCGCCGCATTGGTGAGAAGCCATGGGGAAAGACGGCCATGTCCAGTGAAAGCGACAACGTCGCCAGGGCCGGCGATTATGTCTTTGGCCTGATGAACGACAGGGAACGCGCCCGCGCCGAGCGCGACCTCGAGATTGATCCCGCCTTTCGCGACACGGTGCTGCGGCTGGCCGAGCGCTTGCGCGCCTTCGATCCCGCGGCACCTGAAGGGCGCGACAATCGCTGGGAGCTGGTCACGCAGGGCCTTGCCGAATTGCCGCAGATGCAGGCACGGCTCGCCGGCATTGCCGCCGAGGCCGAACCGCCGCCGCCGATGATCCACCGGCTCGAGCGCAAGCCCTATCGCGTCGGCCTCCATCCGCGCGGCAGGCTTGGCTTTGTTATTGTGCTTGCCCTGCTGGCCGCCTTTGCGCTCGGCTATCTCGCCGGCACGCTATAGCTCACGCGACATGAGAAGCATCGGCGCGCCGTCCTGCTCGAAGGTCTCGACCGCCGTCCATCCAAGCGCCTCGTAGAAGCCGCGCGCCTGCCAGGTGTAGAGATAGAGCTTGCCGATACCGGCCGAGACAGCACGAGCCTCAACGGTTCTGACCAGCGCCGTGCCGACGCCGCTGCCGCGATATCCATCCTCGACGATCAGCCCGGCCAGCCATGGCGAGAAGTCGTGCGGCGAACTGATTTCGCTGCGGACGAGCAGGCAGCTCCCGATCGGCCGGCCACGGTCGCGCGCAACGAAGGCTGCCTCGGAGCCGTCGCCGGCGATCAACCCGCGCAACCCGGCCATGTCCTCGTCGAGTGTCCGGTCCGTGCCTTCGAAGAAAGCCGCGAGGCGAAGCCCCGCGATTGCTTCGACGTCGCCTTCAGCCATGGCCTCGATCGTCGGCCGCATCGTTCCCTCTCCAAAGCGAAGCCGCCGGGCGTTGGCCCGGCGGTTCAAACCTTGCTTCAGCCGCAGATCAATACGGGCAGGCGTTGTCGGTGGTGTAGTCGTGCACCTGGACCTTGCCCGAGATGATGTCGGCCTTGGCCTTTTCGACGGCCGCCTTCATCTCATCGGTCACCAGCGCCTTGTTGTTGTCGTCCATGGCGTAGTCGACGCCGCCTTCCTTGAGGCCGAGATTTTCGACGCCGCCTTTGAAGGTGCCGTTCTTGCCGTCCATGAAGGCATTGTAGACGGCAACGTCGACGCGCTTCAGCATCGAGGTCAGCACCTTGCCGGGCTGCAGGCCGTTCTGGTTGGAATCGACGCCGATGCCGAGCTTGCCCGCATCCGCCGCCGCCTGGAGCACGCCGACGCCGGTGCCGCCGGCAGCCGCGTAAACCACGTCGGCGCCCTGGTCGATCTGCGTCTTTGCGATCTCGCCGCCCTTGGCCGGGTCGTTCCATGCGGCCGGCGTGTCGCCGGTCATATTCTGGATGACGTCCGTCGCGCCGGCCGACTTGGCGCCGCCGACATAGCCGCATTCGAACTTGCGGATCAGCGGGATGTCCATGCCGCCGACGAAGCCGACCTTCTTCGACTTCGACGCCATCGCCGCCAGGATGCCGACGAGGTAGGAGCCTTCATTCTCCTTGAACACCAGCGAGCGGACATTGGGCAGGTCGACGGCATCGTCGATGATGGCGAAGTTGAGATCGGTATATTCGGCCGCGACCTTCTTCAGCGCGTCCTCCCAGGCAAAGCCGGCCATGACGATCGGGTTGCGGCCGTCCTCGGCGAAGCGGCGCAGCGCCTGCTCGCGCTGCGAGGCGTTGGAGACCTCGAATTCGACATAGGCGATGCCGGTCTCGGCCTTGAACTTCTCCGCGCCATGATAGGCGGCCTCGTTGAAGGATTTGTCGAACTTGCCGCCCAGATCATAGAGGATGGCCGGCTGGACATCCGCGGCGAAAGCCGGAAGAACCATTGCGGTTGCGGCCAGAAGGCCGAGAACGATACGTTTCATGTGATCCACACCCTGTCGGTTATTTTTCCGTTATGCGCCGCCTGCCCGCCCGGTTCTCCGGCAGGCTTGCGGTGCCAGGCAGGAAGTGTTTTGCCCCTCCCGCTCGCGGTCAATCTGGCACGGCGCGAAACAAAATTCACGTGGAATTTTGACCTGTTGGAAAAAGCGGTTACCGGCGATTTCGCCGTGGCCGTCCGTCCGCAACAGCGTCAAAACAAGAGCCTTCAGGGACTTGGGGCGAATTCCGCGCCGCGGCGCTTGCGCCGGTAGCCGATGGCGTAGAGCAGGAAGGCCAGCACCGCGAAAACAGCAAAACCTGGTTGTGCGAGCACCCATGCGACGGCGCCGTCCCAGACCAGCGGGCTTGCCTTGGTGCGCACGAAAGTCTCGAAGGCCGCACGGGTATCGGGCGAGACCGCGAGCCAGCTTGCATTGAGCGGCGTCATCACCAGCGAGGAGGCTGCGACCGAGCGTGTCGTATCGATCACCGCCATGATCACCGAGATCGACAGCGCAACCATGGCTGCCAGCCGAAAGATGAAACGCAACATCGACGCTCTCCCCGGGAACGCTCCCGTCTGCTCCGCAATCGACATAGAGCGTGCGTGGTTTCCGCGCAATCGCGGCCCGTGAAATTAGCGAGCCCGCGCCGGCTTGCGCCGGTTCACCCGCCAGATGGCGAAAATGCCGCCGGCGACCGCGCCGACGATCAGGCCGCCCAGGCCGACAAAAGCCGCGAAAAATCCGCAGGCGCCCTCGAAACAGCTCATATGCGTTAGGTCCGCTATCAGCGAACCGGCGAAGAAACCGGCGCAGGCGCCGATCGCGCCGCCAAGGATGATGCCGAGCAGCGCGGCAAGGATCGAGACGAAGACCGGCGGCCGCTCGGTCTCCGGATTGGCGTAGATCGTCTCGGCGCCGGCCCCGTTGCGCAGCAGGTAAATGCAAAGTAGGCCGATGGCGATCTCGGCGACGGTGAAGCCCAGCGCCTCGGCCGAGAAGACGAAGTCGGACACGAGCAACACATAGGCCTGGCGCACCAGGAGCCAGATGATGATGGCGATCTGCCAGATCGTGTAATGGCGAGGAAAGCGAGCCGACCGGTTGAAGGCAAGGCCAAGCAGGTACAGCCCCCACAGGATGGTGATGACGCCGCCCGTAAGGCCGCCATAGACCAGGAAGAACACGCTGTCGGGCAGGCTGAAGTCGCCGATCAGCCGCCAGGAGGAGATCAGCCCGTAGGCCGACAGCCCCATAACGATGACGAGCCACGCCACCGGGATGAGGGAAAGCCCGCCGTCCGGCCGCCCCGCGGGTTGCTGGTCGATCGATGCCATGTCGGGACGATGCCCCTCGCCCAGGCAATTCCGGGAAAGCCGCCTCGCGGCTTTCCGGCGGGAACTGCAAAACCGAACCTGCAGTTCCAGGGAAAGCTCGCAACCGTCCACCGGGACTGCACGAAACAAAGATTTGGCGCAGTCGACAGCCGGGCGGAGGCGAAGTCAAGCGTCGCCGGCGCGCCGCCATCGGCCTGTGCACATCATTCGAACGCATCGCCCCCTGAACCGCCTTTGCGCCCATACACGGCAAAAGCCGCGGCAATGCCAATATGGCTTGGCATTCGCTTTAGGATCTACTAGATGAGCCCCGCGCCTGTTTGCCTAGACGGCTAGCGGTGCCGGGAAGGGTTGCCTGCCGGTTGAGGGCACACCAGATATCCGTTGAGGACTTCCCATGGGAGCATCTCCCCAACCCGCGCGGCAAAACCGGCCGACGCGAGATGCCAAGACGGAGAGGTGGCCGAGTGGTTGAAGGCGCACGCCTGGAAAGTGTGTTTACGGGAAACCGTAACGCGGGTTCGAATCCCGCTCTCTCCGCCATTTAACTTCATTGATTTCTATATTTTTTCGGAGCAGGCCGAGTCTTCATGCTCGACCAGGTGATATCTGAAACGGTCGCGAACGAATTCGTTGAAGAACTGCCCTTTTGAGAAGGCCGCCTTGAAAGCCGTGTAGACCTCGGGTCCTACGTCCTCATAGTCATAGCGCTTGCCGGTCGGGATGAACCATACCGAGAGGACCCGCCTCGACGGATCGTAGCGAATGTTCTGGATCGCGGTGGAAGGCATGTGCCGCCTCCTGCTTCCAACGCTTAATTCTTCGTGCGCCGCGAGGTTCCGCCGTGCCGGCTTGCACAAGGAGCCCGATTGCCTATCTGAGCCGCATGACATCATTGAAAAACCGAGCTGCCGGCGACGCTTTCCAGGGCGATCTGTTCGGTGGGCCTGCAAGCCAGCCGCCCATGCCCGTAGGCTTCTCCTACCAGCCGGACCTGATTGCCCGCGACGAAGAACACGAGCTGGTCCGTCATATCCGGGGCCTGCCCTTCAAGCCGTTCGATTTTCACGGCCATCTTGCCAACAGGCAGGTCGTCGGCTTCGGCTTGCGCTACGATTACGAACGCCGCCAGGTCGTCGAAGCGCCGCCCATACCGGACTTCCTGCTGCCGCTTCGCGCCAAGGTCGCCGCTTTTGCGTGCATCCCCGCAACAGAGTTCGCGCAAGTGCTGATCAACGAATATCGCCCGGGCGCGGGGATAGGCTGGCATCGGGACAAGCCGCATTTCGAGCTGGTCGCCGGCGTTTCCCTGCTGGCGTCCTGCAGCTTCCGGCTGCGCCGCAAGAACGGCGCGGCGTGGGACCGTGAAACGATCGAGGTCGAGCCCAGATCGCTCTACCTCATGGCAGGGCCGGCCAGGCACGAGTGGGAGCACAGCATTCCGCCAGTCGAACGCCATCGCTATTCGGTGACGTTGCGGACAATGCGGGCTCTTTAAGCAGCCGCGCCGGCGATTATCCGGGAACCATCGCCGGGCGCCTGGGTTGTGTCGTCAGGTTTTCCAGATGGAAAGGAAAGACGATGCGCATGTTGACGATGGTCCTGACGCTGTCGGCAATGGCATTGGCGCAACCCGCTTCCGCTCAACGCGCCGATCCGCAGCCGCCGCAAGCGACGCCCCCTGCCCAGGAACCCATCCCCGGCCAGCCGCAGCCCGGCCAGGACGATGCCGCCCAGAACGTCACTAACATCGTCGTGGTGGCGATGGAGGACCTGCCCTCGGAAGTGAAGGCGCAGGCCGAAGCCATAGTCACCAGGACGACCGCCAAGGAACTGGCCAAGCTGCAGAACTCGGTCGACGCCTCGCCCGAGGCGACGTCGGTTCTGCATGCGAACGGACTGAATTCCTCGCAGGTCGTCGCCGCTAACATCGACGGTGACGGCACGCTGACGCTGATCATCCAGACGACGGCCTGACCTTTGGGGACATGACCCAGCCGAACGGCGGCCGACGGGCCGCGGTTCGCCTTCGATCCTCACTCTTGCGGAGGCCGTCATGACCGAAGCCGCGGTCCGCAACTTCATGCTCAACTTCGGGCCGCAGCACCCGTCGGCGCATGGCGTGCTCAGGCTGGTGCTGGAACTGGACGGCGAGATCGTCGACCGCGCCGATCCGCATATCGGCCTGCTCCATCGCGGCACCGAGAAGCTCATCGAATACAAGAACTATCTGCAGGCCCTGCCTTATTTCGATCGGCTCGACTACGTCGCGCCGATGAACCAGGAGCATGCCTTCTGCCTTGCCGCTGAAAAGCTGCTCGAGCTGTCCGTTCCCCGGCGCGGCCAACTGATCCGCGTGCTGTTTTGCGAGATCGGGCGGCTCTTGTCGCATCTTCTCAACGTCACCACGCAGGCCATGGATATCGGCGCCCTGACGCCGCCGCTATGGGGTTTCGCCGAACGCGAGAAGCTGATGGTGTTTTATGAACGCGCCTCAGGCGCGCGTATGCACGCGAACTATTTCCGCGTCGGCGGCGTCCACCAGGACCTGCCGGAAAAGCTGCTCGACGACATCTGGGATTTCTGTGATCCGTTCCTGAAGGTCTGCGACAATCTCGAGGGCCTGCTCACCGACAATCGCATCTTCAAGCAGCGCAATGTCGATGTCGGCGTGATCTCGCTCGACGACGCCTGGGGCATGGGCTTCTCCGGCCCCATGGTGCGCGGCTCGGGCGCCGCCTGGGATCTGCGCAAGGCGCAGCCCTATGAATGCTATCCCGAAATGGATTTCGACATCCCCATCGGCAAGCACGGCGACTGTTACGATCGCTATCTGGTGCGCATGGAAGAGATGCGCCAGTCGGTGCGGATCATGCGGCAGTGCCTGGAAAAGCTGCGCTCATCCGGTGGCCGGGGCCCGGTCGCGGTGCCCAACCAGAAGATCACGCCGCCGCCGCGCGCCATCATGAAGCGCTCGATGGAAGCGACCATCCATCATTTCAAGCTTTATACCGAAGGCCACCGCGTGCCGCCCGGAGAGGTCTATGCCGCTGTCGAGGCGCCGAAAGGCGAGTTCGGCGTCTATCTGGTCTCGGACGGCAGCAACGTTCCCTACCGCTGCAAGATACGCGCGCCATCCTTCGCCCATCTCCAGGCGATGGATTTCCTGTCGCGCGGGCACATGGTGGCCGATGTCGCGGCGATCATCGGCTCGCTCGACATCGTGTTCGGCGAAATCGATCGCTGACGCGGAGGAGAGCCCGGCGCCTCTCCTTCGTCTGCGTCAGCCAGCGAGCCCGACGCGATCCCGCCGACGGAACCGCTCTAGCGCATGAACACCGCTCTCAGCCACGCAAGAATGCCGGCGCCCGGGGAGATCGCCGCGCGCACGCGCGAGGCCGCCCAGCGGGCCGGCATGTTGGCGCCGACATGGCAATGACAGACGACTTCATGCAGCTGCCAGTCGCTCATTTCGAAGAAGCGCTTGGCTTCGCCGTAAGTGTCGTCCCGCAGGCCTTGCGCGCGGAAGATCGGATCCTCGAAAGCGATGGTGATCGCCGAGCCGTCGATACGCATTCTTTGGCGCACATCGGCAGAGGCGTATTCGGTGCCCGCCAGCGCCGTGAGGCGGCGGCCGGGATTTTGTTCAAGAAGCTGCGCCCAGCGCTCAAGGCGCTGACCGCGATTGGCGATGAGAGCCGGTGCTTCGGTGTGAACGTCGGCAACGGCGTTGATCTGATCAAGGGTTTGGTGCTTCACGGCCGTCTCCTGTGTCGGCAGATGGCCCCCGTCCACAACGGGATTTAAGGCGCCGACCGACGCCGGCAAGAGCCGAAACAGGCAGGTGAAATCATTTGATCATTGTCTGCCGCCGTCGCGCGCCGCGATCGTGTTGGAACCATCCGCGGGCGTGGCCGTTCTGCCAGCTTGCGCCGCCGATCGCTCCAGACGAAGCGTCCGAATGCAGCGGTCACCTCCATCAGTTCAGGTCGGGCAGGACATCCCGGTTTTTGGGATTCGCAGCAGGCCTTGCCAAGGCATCGAACGGAAGGAAAACGCGATGGCCATTCTCCCCAATCCGGACCCATCTCCCACGCCCGTGCCCACGCCGCCGCCCATCCCGGAACCGAAACCGGTGCGCGAGCCGGAGCCGGACCGGCTGCCCGACGAGGAGCCGATCCCCAATCCCGATGAGAATGACGCGCCGCCCAGGCATTCCGCAACCAGGCGGCGCCGGATCTGAGCGGCTCGCGGGAGGCGCCTGATGCGCCTCCCGCAGCCTGATCATTCCCCGCGCATCGTCGCCTGGAAGGTCGGCAGGTGCTTCTTCTGCGCCTCGATCATGCGTTCGCGGTAGACGCCGTAGATGACGTCGGTGTCGTGCAGCGTCACGCCCGCAATGGTCGGCGAGGCGAAGACCGGCAGCTCGATGCCGCGCTTCGACAATTGCTCGGCCGTGCGGGCGAGCAGCTCATGCGCCATGATCATCGCCAGCACCGTCGACGAGCCCGACACCGGGCGGCTCCAGCCTTCGATCGGCACCACCGCGTCCTCGATCGGCGAGCAGGTGTCGATGACGAGGTCGGCGGCGTCCGCCAGCCGCTTGCCGGAGGAATGCGTGGCCGGCTTGTCGAGATTGTTCTTGCTGGTGACCGCGACGACGAAGATGCCGCGCTTCTTGGCATAGAGCGCGGTGTCGATGCCGGAGGAATTGCGGCCGCTATGGCCGAAGATGATGATGGAATCGCCCGTGTTCAGCGGCTGATGGTCGAGGAACTTCTCGGCATATTTCTCGGTCCGCTCCAGCCACAAAAGCTCGCGCACGCCACCTGCGCCGAGCACGTTGTGCCACATCACACGCGGGTCGGTCAGCGGATTGAAGCCGACGAAGCTGCCATAGCGCGGAAACATCTCCTGCGCCGGCAGCACCGAATGGCCCGAGCCGTAGAGATGGACCAGCCCGCCATTTTGCAGCGTGTCGGCGAAGCGGCTCGCCGCCTGGCCGAAGGC
Organism: Mesorhizobium sp. CA15; assembly: GCF_020165215.1. Taxonomy (NCBI): domain Bacteria; kingdom Pseudomonadati; phylum Pseudomonadota; class Alphaproteobacteria; order Hyphomicrobiales; family Phyllobacteriaceae; genus Mesorhizobium; species Mesorhizobium sp. CA15. The sequence goes on along the minus strand of NZ_JAIUHQ010000005.1, from coordinate 31,712 downwards.
TTCTTCATTGGCCTTCGATGCCTGTTCGATGAGGGCGGCGAGACGGGGGATGTAGAGATCGGACACTTCGGTACTCCTGTTGATCGTGTCAGCTTCTGGTGTTTGGGGGACGGCCGGCGCGCAGCGTCGAGCGTATCTCGTAGCGGTCGCCGCGCATGACCGAGACGGTGAATTCGAACGGGCCGCGCTCGTCGATGGTGATGCGCTCGACGACGAAGGCGGGACTGCCCGCGGGCAGGTCGAGCAGCTCGGCGTCGGCGCCGCTGACCGCGCCGACGCGGTAGTTCTCGCGCGCCTCGACCGGCACGATGCCGTACTGACGCTCCAGCGCCTCGTAGAGCGAGCCCTTGAGCAGGCCGGCATCGAGAAAGCCCGGCACGCGCGCGGCCGCCAGTTGCGCCGTCTGGATGCCGATCGGCTCGTTGTTGCCCAGCCTCAATCGCCGGATCCGCACGACAAAATCGCCCTCCTCGATCTCCAGCGCGCCGGCCGCCGCCGCATTCGCCGTCGTCAGGCTGCAGTCGAGCAGGCGCGAGCCGGCGACCACGCCGATATTGCCCATCTCCTGGGTGAAGGAGGTGAGCTCGCGCGTGCCGGCGACCAGCGTCGCCGAGCGCACGAAGGTGCCCCTCCCATGCTCGCGCCTGAGCAGTCCGCTTTCCTCAAGATTGCGCAGCGCGTGGCGAAGCGTGATGCGGCTGACGCCGAACAGCGCGCAGAGCCGGTCCTCGGCCGGGATCTGGTCGCCGGTTGCCCACTCGCCGCTCTTGACGATGGCGCGGATCGCCTCCTCGACCTGGTACCAGAGCGGCTCCGGTCGCCTGCGGTCCGGCTGCTGAAAGCTTGCTTCGCTCATCGGATCTGCCTCCACCCGCTTCCCGCCTGTCCGGCAAGCGCAGCACCGACCAGGCCGGCGCGGGAGCCGAACAATCCAGGTTTAAGTTCGATGCCGCGCAGATGCGGCGGCAATTGACGCCGTAGCGCCGCAAGCAAAGGCGGCGCGATCACATCCAGCGCATCGACCAGGCCGCCCGAGACCAGGATGACGCCTGGATCGAGCAACCCGACCGCGCCGGCCAGCGCCGTGCCGAGTTGGCGCGCCGGCACCTCGAGCAGGGTCTGCGCGGCAAGCTGGCCCGCTTTGGCGGCGGCGATCAGCTGGCGGCTGTCGGCCAGTCCGATCTGTGCGGCAAGGGCGTCCAGCGCACGGCCGGAGGCGACACGTTCCAGCCAGCCGCTGCGATCCTCGCCGTGGTCCCGGACGTCGGCGCTGGCCCAGCCGAAGGAACAGGCGCCGCCATGCGCGCCGGCGACGATGCCGCCATTGGCCAGCACCGCCGAACCGATGCCGGTGCCGATCGCAAGCAGGATCGCATCGGAAACACCCTTGGCCGCGCCGTGCGCCGCTTCCGCGAGCAGCGCGATCTGCGCGTCATTGCCGACCGCCACGCGAAGGTCGGGAAACAGCGCCGCGACGTCGACGCCGTCGAGCCAGGGCAGATTCGGTATCCAGCGGCATGCGGAGCCCTCGACAAGTCCCGGCACGGCAAGCCCGAGCGCTTCGGCCTCGCCTGCGGCCGCAAGCGTGCGAACGTGCGTCACGAACGCGTCAAGGCTCGCCGGAGCCGGCTCACGGACCTGGGGCACGAGGGCGCCGATATCGCCCGTATGGACCGCGGCGCGCAGATTGGTGCCGCCGAGATCGATGGCGAGAACCCGTGTCATGTATGGCGGCTCCGGTCAGCATTTTTTCAGATGTCATTATAACGACATGATGCCGCTCGCAAGAGCCGCAAAGACGTCGACGGCTGCTTATTGATCGGTGATCGGCCAGGAAAACGCATCTTATCCTGCTGATCTATTTACATAATCTGAATGGATCGACGCCATCTAGTTTTTCATCTGCAAACGTGCTCCGAACCTTCGCGCGCAAGGGGGCTTGCGCCTTTGCTCAAAGTTGTCATAACGTCACCCACTCTGGTCACGGCTTATGTGGAGGACGCCGATGTCGCTTGCCTGGATCTCGAAGCTTGGATTCGCCGCGGGGCTTATTGCGCTGCCCGCGACCGGCTGGGCGCAATCGGTCAACATCTCCTACCTGACGCATTGGTCGCCGGAGACGGTGGCGCTGCTCGAAGCGGCGGCCAAGGATTTTTCCAAGGAGCACCCGGATGTCGCCGTCACCGTGCGTGCGGTTCCCTTCGGCGACCTCTTGACCACGCTGCGCTCGCAGGGCGGGTCCTCCGACGGTCCGACGATCGGCGGTATCTACGATCTGTGGCTGCCGGAACTGGCAAAGGACAAGCTCGTCGCCCCCGCTCCCGACGAGGTGGCAGCCGAGGTGAAGAGCGCCTGGCCGGCGGGCGTCGTCAGCGCCGCCTCGGTCGGCGGGACGCTCTACGGCATTCCGAACGAGATCGACGTCTATGCGCTGAACTACAACAAGGAACTGTTCAAGGAAGCGGGCATCGCCGCTCCGCCCAAGACCTGGGTCGAACTCAAGGACACCGCCGCGAAGCTGACCGACAAGGCCAAGGGCCAGCAGGGCTTCGGCATGATCAACTCATGGGCGGCGGGCGTGGTCCATCCTTTCGCCTCGCTGCTCGTCTCCAACGGTGGCAACCTGGTCAAGGACGGCAAGCCGGCGCTGGACAGTCCCCAGGCCGGCGAAACCTTCGCGCTCTATGAAGACTTGATAAAGTCCGGCGCAAGCAATCCGGCGATGGCAACGGCGGACGCCAACACCACGGGCCCGTTCCTCGACAATTTCGTCTCCGGCAAGACCGGCATGATCATCATGGCCAACTGGTGGGAAAGCGCGCTGAAGACCGGCATGGGCGACAAGTTCGCAAACATCGCCACAGCGCCTATCCCTGTCGGCCCGAGCGGCGACAAGCCGCATTCGATCTCCTATTCCTGGATGACCGTCGTCAACGCCAAGGCCGGCGAGGCCGAGCAGAAGGCGGCCTGGGAGTTCCTCGCCTGGCTGAACAGCCCGAAGTCGGGCAAGAACGGCGCCTCGGCCATGTCCGACATATTGATGTCGATGGGCATCCTGCCGTCACGCACCTCCGACATCGAGGCGCATAAGGACAAGCTCGGCTCCGAATTCCTGTCCGGCTACGTCTCGGTTCTTGCCGATGCGCGCCCCTTCCCTGTCGTGCTCGGCGGCCAGGAATTCTCGGAATCCCTGCAGCAGACGCTCGAGGCGTTGCAGTATGGCCAGGTCTCGGCCAAGGATGCGCAGGCGAATGCGCAGGCCGACGCCACGTCGATCCTGGAGCGCGCGGCGAAATAAGCTCGGGTCTTTGACCCGAAGCCATCGGAAGCAGGTGAATGGCCAAAGCTTTTCGTGCCTCGGCGGGCATCATGCTTGCGCCCGCCGTGACATTGATCGGCGTGTTCGTGCTGCTGCCGATGCTGCTGACCGTGTGGCTGTCCTTCCAGGACTGGTCGACGCAGACGCCCTTTTCCGAGGCGAGCTTCGTCGGGCTTGGCAATTTCCGCGAGATCTTCGGCCCCACCTCGGTCGGCCGCGATTTCAAGACGGCCCTGCTCAACACCACGATCTACACCGCGCTGTCCGTCGTTCTCATCCTGCCGCTGTCGGTCGTCTTCGGACTGCTGGTCTACCAGCGCGACGTCGCCGGCGGCACGGCGCTGCGCACGGTGCTGTTTTCGACCTACATGGTGCCGATGATCGCGGTCGCGCTGGTCTGGTCGAAGCTTTATTCGCCGAGCGAGGGACCGCTCAACCAGCTGCTCGGCCTGGCCGGCATCGGTCCGCAGCCCTGGCTCTCCTCGCCGCACTCGGCGCTGGTCTCCATCGTCTTCCTCAATGTCTGGCAGCAGGTCGGCTATTTCACGGTGCTCGCCATCGCCGGACTGACGCAGATCCCGGGCAGCCTCTATGAGGCGGCGACGCTCGACGGCGCCAACGGACGCGAGCAGTTCCGATTCATAACCCTGCCCTTGCTTCGCCGCACGCTTCTGTTCAGCGCGGTCATTGCCATCATCAATGCGGTGCAGGTATTCGAGCCGGTGGCGCTGATCACGCAAGGCGGACCGGTCGGCTCGACCAACGTGCTCACCTACCAAATCCGCCGCGTCGGCATCGAACGCGCCCAGGGCGGGCTGGGCTCGGCCATGGCGGTGATGCTGATGCTGTCGCTGATCGTCTGCGTCTCGGCGCTGTTTGCCTTTACCAATCGCAAGGACAGCGAATGAGCGCTCCAACCCGATCGCTCACCCGCAAGCGCCCTTCGGGCCGCAAGGCGCTGCTCGCGACCGCAATGCTTCTGGTCGCCGTCGCCTCCGCCTTCCCGCTGGCCTGGATGGTTCTCTCCAGCCTGAAGACGCCGGCCGAGACCATGCAGGTGCCGCCGGTCTGGATCCCGCATACGCCGACCCTGGAGGCCTATGGCAAGGTCGCCGGCGTGATCAATGTCGGACGCTCGATGTGGAATTCCTTGGTCATCGCCACGATCACCACCGCCGGCATCCTGGTGACCAGCATGATGGCCGGCTACGCCTTCGCCAAATATTCTTTCCCCGGCCGCTCGCTGCTCTTCTCGCTGCTGATCGCCACCATGTTCCTGCCGCCGATCGTGACGCTGATCCCGCTCTACCGCATGGTCGGCTCGATCGGGCTGAGCGCTAGCCTTGCCGGCATCATCGTGCCCAACCTCGCCAACGCCTTCGGCATCTTCCTGATGCGCCAGTTCATCGCCGGCGTGCCGGACGAGTTGATCGACGCCGCCCGCATGGACGGCGCTTCCGAGCTGCTCATCCTGTTCAAGATCGTGGCGCCGAGCGTGGCGCCGGCCATCGCGGCGCTGGCTCTGTTCGCCTTCGTCTACCACTGGAACAGCTATCTGTGGCCGCTGACCGTGCTGCAGGGCAATGCCGACGCCTATCCGATCGTCATCAGCCTGAGCCGGCTGCTCAGCTACAACCGCGGCGCCGTCAACACCGGCCTGGTGATGGCCGGCGCAACGCTCGCCGTGCTGCCGCCGCTCATCCTCTTCGTCTTCCTGCAGCGCTTCTTCGTCGATTCGATCGTTGGCTCGGCAATCAAGGGGTAGCCATCAGCACGGCCGCAGTGTTCATGATTTGATGCCCCGCAGGTAATGCAGGCCCAACCAGTTGAGCGGGCCGCCTTCTATGCGCTCGAACCCGGCTGCCGCCAGCGGTTCGCGAAGGCGGTGCAGGTCGAATTGGCCATGCAGGCCGTGCTTTGCCGACAGGTGTCTACGCTCGCCCGCCGGTCCGGCGTAATCGATCACCAGCAGCCGCCCGCCGGGGGGCAGAACGCGCGCGGCCTCGCGCAGACAAAAACCGCGCCTTGCCTCCGGCACCATGTGCAGCACGGTCGTGAAGGTGACGACATCGAAGCGACCTTCCTCGAACGGCAGCTCGGCCGCATCGGCGTGGTGAAACGCGATGTCGAGGCCCGCCCGGCTCGCCTTGCGGCGCGCGGCGGCAAGCATCTTTTCGGAGACGTCGACCCCGACCACCGATCCACCGGGCTGCACGCGGCGCCAGGCCGAAATCGCCTGGCTGCCGGTGCCGCATCCGACGTCCAGCAAGTGGAAACCCGGTGCCAGGCCGGCCAGATCGAGCATGGCCTCGCGATAGGCCTTGTCGCGCCCACGGGTTAATATGAACACCAGCAGATCGTAGAGGCGCGGAAAGCTGATACCCCTGTTGGCCTCAGGGCCGATTGCGGCCCCCGTGTGTGCTTCGCTTCGCATATGGAGCATGTTCGTCACGTCCTTTCTTCAGCAGCGCAAGGTCCGGCCGATACCGGCACAGCGACCGCGGCTGGCGTAGTTTCGAAACAGCTCGTAGGATAATGGACAGCTTGTTCGGGATTTTCGACGGAAGAAGCGGGTGGACCGTTCGCTACCGGACAATCCGAGCCCGCTGTCCCGGAAAAATCGCCCAATCCGGGCGACAGCAAAGGAGCGAACCCATGCCTCAGGAAATCGACCGGAGGGCGGCCCGCACCCGCAAAGCCCTCCACGAGGCGCTGCTGGCGCTGATGTTGCGCAAGGGCTACGAGACCCTTTCGGTGCAGGACATCATCGACGAAGCCGATGTCGGCCGATCGACATTCTATGCGCATTATACCGGCAAGGAGGACTTGCTGCGCAGCGGCTTCCAGATGCTTCGGGAGGAGCTCAAGGAGGCGCAGTCGGCGACGCGCGCTGGAGCCGAAGCATTGCACGACGATCCGCTAGGTTTCAGCACGGCCATGTTCGAGCATGCGGCCCGATATGCCGACCATTACCGCACGATGATCGGCGGGCGGGGCGGCGCCGTGACGGAGAGCGAAATCCGCCTGATCCTGTCGGAAATGGTGCGGCAGGAATTGCCCCCTACCCTCCACGGCGATGCCATCCCGCGCGACTTCGTCGTGCAATTCATCGTCGGCGCTTTTCTTACAGCGTTGAACTGGTGGTTCGAGCGAAAGCCGAAATTGTCTCCGTCCCAGGTCGACGCCATGTTCCGGCGCCTGGCGCTCGAAGGGCTTTCACACCTGATCGGCGGCGAGCACCGGCAGGTCGGTCGCCCGGCCGCAAGCCGCGACACCGATTGATCGGTCTCAAGGACGCAAGAGACGCAGCGTTCATCCAAACCTCGCCGCCGTCCAAGCCCCTCCCGCCGCGTTCGACTCCACCGCGGCGGCGACAAACTTCACGCCGCGCGCGCCGTCGACCACGTCGGGTACCTGCGCCGCGCGCCCGGCGTCTACGGCACCGCCCGAGCGATGCGCGCGGATGATCTCGGCGGCATCACGATAGAAATTGGCGAAGGCCTCGATATAGCCTTCCGGATGCGCAGCCGGCATGCGCGAGACGCGCCGGGCTTCCGCCGTCGAGCCATGGCCGCCGCGCACCAGCGTGCGGGTTTCCTCGCCATAGGGCGAGAAGCGCAGTTCCTCCGGCCGCGATCCAAACCATTCGAGCCCGGCCTTCTCGCCATAGATGCGCACCGAAAGGTCATTGTAGTGGCCGGGCGAGGTCTGGCTGGCGAGGATCGTGCCGCGCGCCCCGCCCGCCCAGCGCAGCAGCACATGCGCGTTGTCGTCGAGCCGCCGTCCCGGCACGGCGGTGAAGAGGTCAGCCGAAACCGCCTCGGCCTCGAAGCCGGAGACGAAGCTTGCCAAGTTGAAGGCATGTACGCCGATATCGGCGAGCACCGCCGACTGTCCGGCGCGCGCCGGATCGGTGCGCCATTCCGCCTGCTTCTGGCCCTCGGCGTCGATCGGCCTGGTCAGCCAGTCCTGGATATAGGCGCCATGCACCGAAACGATGCGGCCGAGCTCGCCCGCCGCCACCATTTCGCGCGCCTGGCGCACCATGGCGTAGCCGGTGTTGTTGAGCGTGACGACGAAGCGGCGCTGCTTCGCTTTTGTCAGCGCCACCAGCGCCTCGGCCTCGGCAAGCGTCGTCGACAGCGGCTTATCGCAGATCACGTCGGTGCCGGTTTCGAGGAAGGCGGTCGCGATCGGCGCGTGCAGATGGTTGGGCGTGACGATGACGACCGCCTCGATGCCGTCGGCTCGCGCCGCTTCGGCCTTCGCCATGGCGTGGTAGTCGGCATAGCTGCGCTCAGGCGAAATGCCGATTTCCGCGGCGGAGGCTGCGGCATTTTCCGGATCCGAGGACAGCGCACCGGCAACCAGCGCGATCTGGTCGTCGAGCCGCATCGCCAGCCGGTGCACGGCGCCGATGAAGGCGTTGCGGCCGCCTCCCACCATGCCGACCCGCAGGCGTTGACGCGAGGTTCCGTCGGCAGTTGCATAGACCATGTTTCGATTCCTCGCGGATAACTGTCGTTGGCAGCGCGCGACTATACGGGGCTTCCCACCAGTTTCGAACAGTTTTTCCAGATTTTGTTTTGTAAAACGATCGTGCCGCACTAGGCTTGTGGGAAAGACGGAGGGTCTGGGTGATGAAGCGTCGGATGGCTGCCCTTTTTCCGGGCGCTGGAGCCGCCCCTCACCTGCCTGCCGGCATCCTCTCCCCGTATGGTGATGGAGAAAGGGGCGCTCTCATCACCGGTTTCGCCAATCGCCAGTGTCGCGGAAAAGGCGCCAAGGCTGCGGCCGCTCCCCTTCTCCCCGTCACCATACGGGGAGATGGTGCCGGTAGGCGGATAAGCGGCGGCGCCAACGTAGAAAATTGGCGGTCTTCACCTTCCCGCGCGGTACTTCAAACCTGGCCCATGCCATGAGCGGCGTGCGAACCTCACCCGGCCAGGCCGGCGAAAGCGCTCCCCGCAAACAAGGCCGTTCGCTGGCAGCACTTGGCTACACGAAGCCGCAAACCTACGAGGAATTGCGGGCGGTGCTTGCGTCGGGAACCGTGCATTTCCCGAAGCGGCTTCGCCAGGTGGCGATCTTCCTCTGGCAGCATCCGAGCGAAGTGGCGTTGGGAACGATCGCGCAAGTGGCGGACCAAGCCGGCGTGCAGCCTTCGACCCTGGTGCGCTTCGCGCAGATCTTCGGCTATTCCGGCTTTTCCGATTTCCAGCTCCTGTTCAAGGACCGCATGAAGGGCTCCTGGCCGGACACGCAAGGCGGCCAGGACAAGGCCGCGGAGCCGAACGCCAACCTGCATTTTCTCAATGGCATGATCGGCGCCTGCCAGACCTCGCTTGGCCGCATCGGCAATGATTTCGATATCGCGGCTTTCGAGACGATGATCGATCATCTGGCGGCGGCCGAGCTGATTTATGTCATCGGCAGCAAGCGCGCCTTCCCCGTCACCACCTATCTGTCGCTGACGCTCTCGCAGCAGGGCGTGCGCAACGTGCTGGTCGACAATGTCGGCTCGACCGCGCTCGACCAGGTCGGCTGCATCACGCCGCGCGACGCGGTGCTGGCCGTCTCCTTCAGCCCCTACAACTCGATTACGCCCGATCTCGTCGCCGTCGCGCATGAGCGCAAGGCGCGCATTCTCACCATCACCGACAGCACCTTTTCGCCGCTGGCAAAACTCTCCGACACCTGGCTGGAAGTGGTCGAGCAGGACTTCGGCGGCTTTCGCTCGCTTGCCGCCTCGCTCGCGGTCGGCATGGCGTTGGTCCACGGCGTCGTCGCGCAACGGACAGGCTGACAAGAGCAATTCCAGGAAAAGTGTGAGCGGTTAAGTTCGGCGTCTTCGCCGTAACCTTCCGTCCGGAATTGCGAAAGACAAGGAGATAGAGCGGTTCACCGGTTCCATAGAAAACGGTGAACCGCTCTAGCACGATTGACTAAAGAGAACCGTCGTTCCATATTTGAAAAAATGGAAACTTTGTTCCGGGAGGAGGAATGGAGGTTCGTCTCGACGGCAAGGTGGTGCTGGTCACCGGCGCGACGCAAGGCATTGGCCGGGCGATCGCCGAGACGCTTGCGCGCTCCTGCGCCGCCGGATTGCTGATCACCGGGCGGGACCAGAAGCGCGGCAATGCTGTCACCGCCGAACTCTCGGCCATGGGCACTCCCGCCGCCTTCGCTGCTGCCGATCTCGGCGATCCCGAGGCCCCGGTGCGGCTGGCGCAAGCCTGCATCGACCACTTCGGTCGCATCGACGGCCTGGTCAACGCCGCCGGCCTGACCGATCGCGCCTCCTTTATCGACGCCAGCCTCGACGATTGGGCATCGCTGTTTGCCGTCAACGCCCGCGCGCCCTTCTTCCTGATGCAGGCGGCAATCGCCGATATGAAGAAACGCGGACAGGGCGGCTCGATCGTCAACATCCTGTCGATCAACGCGCATTGCGGCTCGCCGGAACTCGCAGTCTATTCCGCCACCAAGGGTGCGCTGGCGACGCTAACCAAGAACGCCGCCAATGCCCATCGCTTCGACCGCATCCGCGTCAACGGCATCAATGTCGGCTGGACCGATACGCCGGCCGAACGGATCATGCAGGCCGAGACGCTCGGCCATGGCCCGGGCTGGCTCGACGCGGCCAATGCGACGCAGCCCTTCGGCCGGCTTTTCTCCGTGACCGACATAGCCAATCTTGCCGTCTTCCTGCTTTCCGACGCGGCAGGTCCCATGACCGGGGCGCTGATCGACCAGGAGCAATGGGTGATCGGAGCCAATCGGTGAGCGCCGAGAACCTCGGCCCTGCCCTGCTCGGCCGCCTACCGTCGGAGGTCCGCACGCCGGCTTACGACCGCGCTGCGCTGAAGCCAGGCATCGCCCATATCGGCGTCGGCGCCTTCCACCGTTGCCATCAGGCCGAATACACCGACGATCTTCTGGCGAAGGATTTCGACCGTTGGGGACTGGTCGGCATCAACATCCGCCCTCCCCTGCTGGCCGGCACGCTGGGGCGCCAGGACGGTCTCTACACGCGGCTCATCCGCCAGAACGACGAGGTCGAGGCGCGCGTCATCGGCAGCATCGTTCGCGTCGTCGACAGCCAGGACAGCGCGGCGCCGGCGCTGGATGTGCTCGCCTCGCCCGACATCGAGACGGTCACCATGACGGTGACCGAGAAAGGCTATTGCCACATCCCCTCGATCGGCGCGCTCGACCTCGACCATCCTGACATCGCGCACGATCTCGCCAATCCCGAGACGCCGCGCAGCGTTCCCGGCATCCTGGCGCGCGCGCTGGAACTGCGCATGGCCAGGCATAGCCGGCCGGTGACGCTGTTGTCCTGCGACAACATCCCGACCAACGGCATCATCCTCGGCAATGTCGTACGCGCATTCGCCGAACGGCGCGGCGGCAAGCTGGCGGACTGGATCGAAGCCAATGTCGCCTTCCCCGCGGCCATGGTCGACCGCATCGCGCCGGCGACGACCCAGGCCGACATCGACACCGTCGAGCAGCGCTTCGGCTACCGCGACAGCGCCGTGGTCGTCGGCGAGCGCTTCCGCCAATGGGTGATCGAGAACCGCTTCGCCGGCCGCGTCCCCCGCTGGGACATTGTCGGCGCGACCTTCGTCGACGACGTTACGCCATTCGAGCATCTCAAGATGCGTGTGCTGAACGGTGCCCAGACGACGCTCAGCTATCTCGGGGTGTTGGGCGGCTTCGAGCACACGTTCGAGACGATGGCCGACCCGCTTCTGGCCTGTTTCGTCCGGCGCATGCTGACCGAGGAAACATTGCCGACGCTGACGCCCGTGCCCGGCATTCAGCCGGCGGCCTATGTCGAGCAGAGCCTGTCGCGCCTCACCAACACGGCGATCCGACATCGCAACCACCAGATCGCCACCGACGGTTCGCAGAAGATCGTGCAGCGCCTGCTCAACCCGATCCGCGACCGGCTGGCGAAGGGCGAGGGCATTGCGCTCCTCTCGTTGCCGGTCGCCGGCTGGATGGCTTATCTGATCAAGGCTTCTTCCCGCTTCGGCCGCGCCTGGCAGGTGTCCGATCCTTTTGCCGACAAGATCGCCGCCATCGCCGACCGCATCGGTGCCGACAGCAAAGCGCTCGTCGATTCGATCCTCGCCATCGACGCTATCTTCGATCCGGCCTTGGCCGCCAACGCCAAATTCCGTGCCCATGTCGCCACCGGGCTCGATGGTTTGCTTTCGGGCGATCCGATGGGCTTTGTCGGTCAGGTCTGCGCTGGGCCAACCGATGCGCGGTTGAAGCAGCCGGCGCGATCTGCATAGTTAGCAACCGGGAGGGATCATGAAGCTTGGACTGTTGACAGCACCGTTTCCGGATACACCGCTCGGCGAAGTCGCCGATTGGGCGCGCTCGGCCGGCTTCGAGGCGCTGGAAATCGCCTGCTGGCCGAAGACCTCCGGCGCAAGCCGTCGCTATGCCGGCACCAGCCATATCGACGTGGACGTCTCAGCCGCTGAGGCCAAGGACATCGCCACCGAGCTTGCCGGCAAGGGCCTGGCCATCTCGGGTCTCGGTTTCTATCCCAATCCGCTCCATCCCGACCAAGCGCATCGCGAAGCGGTGATCGACCATCTGAAGAAGGTGATCGTGCTTGCCAGCCGCATGGGCGTGCCGCTCGTCAACACCTTCTGCGGCGGCGATGCTTCGAAGACCATCGATGCCAACTGGGAGGATGCGCAAAAAGTCTGGCCGGCGATCGTCGCCCACGCCCGCGGGCACGGCGTCAAGCTCGCCTTCGAGAACTGCCCGATGATTTTCAGCTATGACGAATGGCCGGGCGGGCACAATATCGCCTACTCGCCCTATGTCTGGCGCCGCATCCTCGAAGCCTGGGGCGGCGATGTCGGCATGAACTTCGATCCTTCGCATCTCGTCTGGCAGATGATCGAAAAGGAGCGCTTCATCCGCGAGTTCGGCGCAAACATGCTGCATGTGCATGCCAAGGACCTGATGATTGATCATGATGGTTTGTACGAGCGCGGAATCCTTTCGGCTGGCATAGGCTGGCAGGTGCCGCGCATGCCGGGGCTTGGGGATATCGACTGGAGCAGGATTTTTTCGGGCCTCTACCGGGCCGGCTATGACGGACCGGTCGTCATCGAGCATGAGGACCGGCGCTTCGAGGGGACGGATGAAAAGGTCAAGCGCGGCTTCCTGCTGGCCCACGACGTGCTGCGCCCCTTCATCAAATGACGAAAAGCTTGGCTCCGACTGAATCAGAGCCTGGAACCGAACTGAAAAGATCAATGTGGAGGAGTACTGAAATGAAAAGACATCTGACCGTGGCCTCGCTCCTTGCCGGCGCCGCGCTGCTTGCCTCGGTGGGCGCCTCGGCCGCCGCCGGCAAGTACACGATCGGCATTTCCAACACCGTGCAGGGCAATGGCTGGCGCGAGGAAATGATCTGCGCGATGAAGGCGCAGGCGCTCGCATCCGGCGAGGTGGCGAAGCTCAACATCGCCCATCGCAACACCGACGCCGCCGGCCAGCTCGAGGACATCCGCAACCTGATCAGCGCCAAGGTCGACGCCATCGTCGTCAACCCGGCCGATCCGGCCGGCATCAAGGCCGGCCTCGAGGAAGCCACCAAGGCCGGCATCGTCGTCGTCGCCGTCGACCAGGCGGTAACCGAGCCGTCCGCCTACATCATCTCCAACAACCAGGAACAATATGCCTATCTCGGCGCCAAGTGGCTGTTCCAGCAGATGGGCGGCAAGGGCGAGGTGCTCTACATGCGCGGCGCCGCCGGTGCTTCGGCCGACTCGGATCGCGACAAAGGCTTCAAGAAGGCGCTCGCCGAATTCCCCGACGTGAAGGTCGCGCAGGAAGTCTTCACCGGCTGGCAGCAGGATCAGGCCAAGCAGCAGATCCTGTCCTTCCTCGCCACCGGCACCCCGATCAACGGTATCTGGACCTCGGGCATCGACAACGTCATCGTCGATGCGCTGGTCGAGCAGCAGGCGCCGATGGTGCCTGTGGTCGGCGCCGACAATGCCGGCTTCGTCGGTCAGTTGAGCTCGGTCAAGGGCCTGGTGGGCGCGGCCGTCACCAATCCCGGTTCGATCGGCGGCGCCGGCGTGACGCTGGCGCTGCAGATCCTCGACGGCAAGAAGCCGGCGCAGCAGACCGTCCTGGTCGAGCCGCAGCTTTGGGAAAACGCCACCGACGAAGGCAAGGCCAAGCTGAAGAGCGTCGTCGACCCCTCGCTCAGCCCCGAATGGCCTGTCTCGATCTCGATCCCGGATTGGACGACCTACACCAAGGATCAGATCATCGCCTGCAAGGGCCCGGGCGAATAAGCGACGAAATCCTCTTCTGCCTTCTCCCCTTGTGGGAGAAGGTGGATCGGCGCGTAGCGCCGAGACGGATGAGGGGTATTCCAGGGAACGCCAACGTCTCACTCCGCTGGAGCACCCCTCATCCGTCGCCTTCGGCGACACCTTCTCCCACAAGGGGAGAAGGAGGAGGTCAGCCGCGGCCTGCATCGGTTTTTGGAACGAGAACCACACGATTTGACAACAAACCCGTTGCCGCAAAGCCCTCTCCTCGACGCCACCGGCGTAGCGAAGAACTATGGTGCAGTTGCCGCGCTGCGTAACGCCTCGCTGTCCGTGCTGCCGGGCGAGGTGCATGCGCTGATGGGCGCCAACGGCGCCGGCAAGTCTACGCTGGTGAAGATCCTGACGGGGGCGATCAAGGCGGACGCCGGGCGCATCCTGATCCGCGGCCAGCAGCTCGATGTCCGCTCGCCCGCCGCCGCCCGCCGCGCCGGCCTGCTGCCGGTCTACCAGGAACCTTCGCTGATCCCCGACCTCGATGTCCTGTCCAATCTGCGGCTCACCGGCACGCCGGTCGAGCCGTTCCGTGCATGGGTGCGCGAGCTCGGCATTCCCGACCTCGATATCCGCGAGACGGCGCGTCATATCCCGTTGGCCATCCTGCGCGTGCTCGACTTGGCGCGCGCGCTCGCCGTCGAGCCCGACGTGCTTCTTCTCGACGAGATGACCGCCGCACTACCGGCGAACCTCGCTGAGAAGGTGCTTGAGGTCGTGCGCCGCCAGGGCGACGCCGGGCGCTCCGTCATCTTCATCTCGCACCGTTTCGTCGAGATCTCCGCGCTCTGCGACCGCGCCACCGTGCTGCGCGACGGCGCAACCGTCGGCGTCGTCGACATTGAGCCCGGCATCGAGGAAAGAATAGTCGAGATGATGCTCGGCACCCGCATCGAGAAGACGCGCGTCGCCGCGCGCGCGGCGAATGAAGGGGCGGTTGCCGGCGACGGTCGTCCGCGATTGTCGGTCCGCAACCTGCAGCTAGGCACCAAGCTCAACGACGTCTCCTTCGATCTCGCCAATGGCGAGGTCGCCGGCGTCTTTGCACTCGAAGGTCAGGGCCAGGACGAGCTCTTCGCCGCGCTTGCCGGCTCGATCCGTCCGACCGGCGGCAGCATCGACGTCGACGGCGCGCCGGTCAAATTCTCGCATCCGAGCGACGCCATCCAGGCCGGCATCGCCTATGTGCCGGGCGACCGCGCCGAGGCCTTGGCCATGCAGCGTTCGGTGCGCGAGAACATCGCGCTGCCCTTCAGCGCGGCGCCGCGCAAATGGGGCCCCATCCGCATGCGCCGCGAGCAGGTGGTGGTTTCCGGCGCCATCGGCAGGTTGCAGATCGACACCCGCGCCCAGGGCGAAGTGCAGCGCCTGTCCGGCGGCAACCAGCAGAAGGTGACCATCGCTCGCTGGATCGCCGCCAACGCTCGCACCATCCTTTGCTTCGACGCGACGCGCGGCATCGATGTCGGCACCAAGCAGGAGATCTACAAGCTGCTGCGCGAGCTCGCCGGCCAGGGTAAGTCAGTGCTGTTCTACACATCCGAGATGGAAGAGGTGCAGCGTGTCTGCGACCGCGTCATCGTCATCTTCGGCGGCCGCGTCGTCGACACTTTCCCGGTCGAAGACGCCGACGAAGCGGCTTTGATGCGGGCCGCCTACGGCCTGCCGCGCGGCGCCAGGGCCGATGTCGGCATCCTTGCCGAGGTCAAACCCGGTTCCAGCGCCGAGGCCGCGTCATGAGCCGCTTCTTGCGCAACCAAGGCTGGGTGGCAGGCCTGTTCGCCCTGCTGATCCTTGTCTTCGTCGTCACCAAGCTGATCCAGCCGGGCTATGGCAGCGGCGACTTCGGTTCGCTGGCGCGGGCGGTTCTGCCTTACGCCTTTGCCGTCGCGGCCCAGACCGTCGTCGTCATCGCCGGCGGCATCGATCTGTCGGTCGCCGCCATGATGGCGCTGACCAGCGTGACCGCCGCCTCGATGATGAACGGCGCCAGCGAGGAATATGCATTGTTCGTCGTGCCCTTCGTGCTGGCCATGGGGCTGGTGCTCGGCGCGCTGAACGGCGTGCTTATCGTCGTCACGCGGGTGCCCGACATCGTCGTCACCTTGGCCATGCTGTTCGTGCTCCAGGGTGCGGCGCTGCTGGTGCTTGGTGCGCCCGGCGGCGCCGCCGCCGAGTGGCTGAAGGCCAGCGTCATCGGCACCGCGCCCATCCCCGGCCTGCCGGACTGGGCCGACGCCTGGGTCCCGAAAGCCCTGGTGCTGCTCGTCGTCTGCCTCTGCATCGTGTGGATTCCGCTCAGGCGCTCGCGGCTTGGCCTCTCCATCTATGCCATCGGCAGCGATGAGCTCGCCGCCTTTCGCAGCGGCGTGCCGGTGGCGCGCACCAGGATCGTCGCCTATGCGCTCTCCGGCCTGTTCGCCGCGATGGGCGGATTGTCTCTCACCATCAGCACCGGCATCGGCGCGCCCATTCCCGGGCCTTATCTGCTCGCCAGCGTCGCCGCCGTCGTGCTGGGCGGCGTCGCGCTCGGCGGCGGCAAGGGCGGCCTGCTCGGGCCGATCATCGCCGTCTTCGTGCTGCGGCTGGTGCGCACCGATCTGACGCTTCTGGCCATCGATCCGAACGTGACCGCCATCATCGAAGGCGCGATCATGGTCGCGGTCGTGATGTTCGGCGCCTTCATCACCATCCGCGGCCGTCCGGTAGGAGCAACGCCATGACCGACATCGCGACCATGCCCCAGCCGGTCTCGTTCGGGCGCCGCTTGAAGCGCTTCATGGCGGACCGGCCGCTCATCCCGCTGATCATCCTTTTGATCATCCTCGTGGCGATCCTGCAGGTCCTGCGTCCGGGCATCGTCAACGAGCGCTGGATCGCCAACACGGCGAAATTCGCCATCCCGCTGGCGATCCTCGCCGGCTGCCAGACCATGACCATGCTGACCGGCGGCATCGACCTTTCGGTCGGCACCGTGGCGACGATGAGCGCCTTCATCATGGCGACGCAAATCGTCAACCAGGATCCCGCGGTGGCTTTCCTGCTGGCCATGCTGCCCGCCGTGCTGATCGGCTTCGTCAACGGCATCGGCGTCGGCGTGTTTCGGGTGCATCCGCTGATCATGACGCTCGGCACCAGCCTGATCGGCACCGGCTTCCTGCAGGTCTACCAGCGCACCGTCATCGCGTCCGGCGCGAAAATCCCGGATTTCCTCAACTGGTTGGGCACCGGCCTCACCTACGGCTTTCCCAACGCGCTCTTCCTGTTCGTGCCGGTGGCGGTGCTGATCGTCTTCATGCTGAACCGCACCGGATTCGGCCGCCTGCTCTATGCCGTCGGCGACAACGAACGCGCCGCGCGCCTGTCAGGCGTCCGCTACTGGCAGGTGATCACCGCGCTCTATGTCCTCTCCAGCCTGCTCGCCGGCATCACCGGCCTGCTCTATATCGGCCTGATCAAGGCGCCCTCGCTGTCGCTCGCCGAGCCGCTGGTGCTGCCTTCGGTGGCGGCGGCCGTCATCGGCGGCACCTCGATCTTCGGCGGCCGCGGCGGCTACACCGGCACCATCGTCGGCGCGCTGATCCTGACGGTGCTGACGACGCTGCTCACCATCCTGCAGATGCCCGAAGGCGGCCGCCGCATCCTGTTCGGTTTCATCGTGCTGTTCGTGACGGCGGCGTATTTGAGGATCATCGAGGATCGGTAGTATTTGAGCTAAGGCATGTCGCGCAAAAGTGTGCAGCGGTTTTGCGGCAACGACATGCACAAAATAAGCGGCTCATCCCTGTCGCATCGGAGAGGCACCCCTTATGGCCGAGCGTTCGCGTGCTGCTGCAAACAGTCCCGCCGACGATGACCCTCGTCTTGCGTTCATCTACCAGGAGGCGGTGAGAGGTCTCACCCATCAGCAGACCGTGGTGGAGAACATGAGCACCCGCGCCGGGAGCCTGATCTTCGCCACAGCATTCGCGAATTCGCTGCTCGGCGGCGCGGCCCTTTCCGACGGGCTCGGGCTTTGGGAATGGATTGCGGTGTCGCTGCTGTTCAGCATCGGCGGGCTCATCGTCTTCATGCTTTGGCCTTACCACCAATACTCATTCCGCTTCGATCCGGAAGAACTGCTGCATCAATATGTCGATGGCGACGGGCCGGCATCTATGTCGGCGATGCACCGCGCCCTTGCTCTTCGCATCAAGGCGGACATGGCCGCCAACTGGCGAATCATCCAGCGCCTGCGGGTGGCTCTGCAGATCGCGCTGCTCTTTCTGTTGCTCGACATTCTGGCATGGCTCTTGGCGATCGCGGGCGTCTGAGCCAAAACCGCGCTGTAGCCCTATGCGGGACCAGTGCAGAAAGACCCGGAGTAGAACGTTTCGATGCCGGCGACGGCGACACGCATGGGTTACTCGGCAGCCTGCACACGGCGGGCGTCGATGATCGCCCTGATCTCCGAGCGGCATGAGCCGCAATTGGTGCCCGCGCGCAGCGTCGAGCCGATCGCTTCGAGGCTGTCGCATCCCGCGGCGACCGCCGAAGCGAGCTGGTTGGCGCCGACATGGAAGCAGGCGCACACGACGCGCCCGATCGCAGGGATGGGCACCGGCGAGCGACCGGACAGAAGCGCGTGCCTGTCTGTAGCCGAGAGCGGCTGGCGCGTGGCGAGCAACGACACCAGCCAGTCGCGCATGGGCAACTGGTCCGGAGCGGCGACCAGCAGGGCTTCGGCCATGGCGCCGCCTTCGTCGATGGCGGCGGCGCGATAGGCGAGCCCGCGACGGTCGGTGTATTCCAGGAGCTGATCCCGTCGCTGCGCGCCGAGCAGCTTGCGCGCCAGGAGAATGCCCTGGTCCGGCGGCTCGGTTCCGGTGAGCTCGTAAACCCATCCGCCCTCGACAGCATGCCGGCTCCAATGGACGAAACCGGTCGGCCTAAGATCGCGCCGCGTGATGAGCACACCCGCCCAGCCAGCCTCTTCCCGCGCGATCCTGGCGGGGACATGCTTGAGCTCCGGCTGGCCGGAATGCGGATCGGTGACCGGTGAGGACAAGAGGCCGGCTGCTGCCCTGGCCGCGAACTGGCCGCTCCAATGCATGGGCATGAAGGCTTGGCCGCGCCGCTGTGCGTCGGCCACGCGCACCCTGGCGCGGACAAAGCCGAAGCGGGTTGAAAGATGAGCGAGATCGCCATCCTTGAGCTGATGCGCGGCCGCGTCCGCCGGATTAAGATCGACCGCGGGCTCCGGCGCATTCGCCATCAAACGCGGCACGTTTCCGGTGCGCGTCATGGTGTGCCACTGGTCGCGCAGCCGGCCGGTGTTCAGGGCAAGCGGATAGTCCGCGTCGACCGTGAAGGCCGTCGCCTCCTGCCGCACCGGCACGAAACGCGCGCGGCCGTCTTGTGTCGCGAAACGGCCGTCGGCGAACAATCTCATCTGGTGGCCGCCTCGCTCCGACGCGGGCCAATGGCGCGGCACGAAGGCGGAATAATCTTCATCGCTGAGATCAGCCACGCCGCCAAGGTCGAACAGACGCTTGCCGTCGTTCTCAAAGGCGGAGAGTGCTGCATGCTCGCGGAAGATCGCGGCCGGCGTCCGGTAGGCGAAGGCCTCGCCAAAGCCCATGCGCGCGGCGACCTCGCAGATGATACGCCAGTCGGCTTTCGCCTCGCCGGGCGGCGGCAGGAACGGCCGCTGGCGCGAGAGGCGCCGTTCCGAATTGGTGACCGTACCGTCCTTCTCACCCCAGGCGGCGGCCGGCAGCAGCACGTCGGCATAGCGCGTGGTGTCGGTGCGGGTCACATCCGAGACGGCGACGAAATCGCATTTGGACAACGCAGCGCGCACACGCGAAGCGTCGGGCATCGAGACTGCGGGATTGGTGCCCATGACCCACAAGGCCTTGACGCGGCCGTCCGCGACCGCCTGGAACATGTCCACGGCTTTCAAGCCGCCGCGCCGCGCGATGTTCGGCGCATTCCAGAAGCGGGAAACCCGGTCGATATTGGCCTCGTCTCCGAAATCCATGTGCGCGGCGAGCTGGTTGGCAAGCCCTCCGACCTCGCGCCCACCCATGGCGTTCGGCTGCCCGGTGACCGAGAACGGCCCCATGCCGGGCCTGCCGATGCGGCCGGTGGCGAGATGGCAGTTGACGATGGCGTTGACCTTGTCGGTCCCATGCGCCGACTGGTTGACGCCTTGGCTGTAGACGGTGACCGTCCGCTCGGTCTCGGCGAAGAGATCGTAAAAGGCGTGGACGTCGGCTGCCGCCAGTCCGCACCCTTTCGCGACACGCGCGACCGACGGCGCATCGGCGGCGGCGAGCGAGGCTGCCGCATCGAAGCCCGCTGTATGGTCGCGGATGAAACCGGCATCGGTCTTTCCGGTTTGCGCGAGATGCGCGAGCAGCCCGTTGAACAACAGCACGTCCGTGCCAGGATCGAGCGCCAGATGCAGGTCGCACTCGTCCGCCGTTGCGGTGCGGCGAGGATCGATGACGACGATCCTGGTCCCGCGTTCCTTTCGCGCCGCGAGCATGCGCTGGTAGAGCACCGGATGGCACCATGCGGTGTTGGAGCCGGTGAGCACGATGAGGTCGGCGCGCTCGAAATCGTCATAGACACCGGGAACGATGTCCTCGCCGAAAGCGCGGCGGTGGCCGGCAACGGACGAGGCCATGCAGAGCCGCGAATTGGTATCGATATTCCCCGAGCCGATGAAGCCCTTCATCAGCTTGTTGGCGACGTAATAGTCCTCGGTGAGCAGCTGGCCCGAGACGTAGAAGGCGATCGAGTCCGGGCCGTGCTCGGCTACCGCCTGCGAGAATTTCGCGGCCACGAGGTCGAGCGCTTCGTCCCAGCTCGCCTGCCTGCCGCCGATTTCCGGCCGCAGCAAGCGGCCTTCGAGGCCGAGCGTCTCGCCGAGAGCCGAGCCCTTCGAGCAGAGCTTGCCGAAATTGGCCGGATGATCGGGGTCGCCGCGGACGGTCGTCGTGCCGTCCGCGGCGACCTCGGCGAGCACGCCGCAGCCCACCCCGCAATAGGGGCAGGTGGTCCTCACCTCGCGTGCTTCTTGCATGCCTCAGGCCGCTTTCGAGGACAGCGCTTCGAGCGCGATGAACAACCGTTCGCCCTCGACCTTGACCGGTATAGTCCGGACCGAGCCTTCGTCGGCGCCAAGCGCCTTGCCTGTCTCCAGCGAGATCACCCAATTGTGCAGCGGGCAAGTCACGGCAGCGCCATGGACGATGCCCTGGCTGAGCGGCCCGCCCTTGTGCGGGCAGTGGTCGTCGATGGCAAACACCTTGTCGTCTGCCGTGCGAAAGACGGCGACCTTGCCTTGCGGTGTCGCAACGCAACGCGCACCGCGCGGCGGGATGTCGGCGATGGAGCCGATGGCGATCCAGTTCATATAGGTCACTCCGCCGCCTCCGCGAACCCGACCGACGCCATCGGCCTGAACTCATGCTTGTCCTTGCCGGAGACGCGCTCCGACCACGGATCGACCTGCGCGAATTTTTGGCTGAAGACGAAGCGGTCGAAGAGCGTCCTGCGGCGCTCGGCATCGTCCAGGATCTGCTTCTTGATCTCGGCGGTGCCGATCCGCTTGGCCCATTTGTAGATGCGCTCCAGATAGCGGGCCTGCTCGCGATACATCTGGACGAGCGCCACGATCGCCTCCAGCGCCTCGTCCTCGGTCTTCACCAGCCCCAGCACTTCCGTGCCCTTGATGTCGAGGCCGGCGGCGCCCGCGAAGTGGATCTCGTAGCCAGAGTCGACGCACACCACGCCGACATCCTTGCAGGTCGCTTCCGCGCAGTTGCGCGGGCATCCCGAGACCGCCATCTTCACCTTGGCCGGCGTCCAGGAACCCCACATGAACTTCTCGATACGGATGCCGAGCCCGGTCGAATCCTGCGTGCCGAAGCGGCACCAGTCCGAGCCGACGCAGGTCTTCACCGTGCGCAGGCCCTTAGCATAAGCATGTCCGGAGACGAAGCCCGCCTTGCCGAGATCGGCCCATACCGCCGGCAGGTCTTCCTTGCGGATGCCAAGCATGTCGATGCGCTGGCCGCCCGTCACCTTGACCATCGGGATATCGAACTTGTCGACCACGTCGGCGATGGCGCGCAATTCGCCGGCGCTGGTGACCCCGCCCCACATGCGCGGCACCACTGAATAGGTGCCGTCCTTCTGGATGTTGGCGTGCACGCGCTCGTTGATGAAGCGCGACTGGTAGTCGTCGGCATATTGGTCCGGCCAGTCGCAGACGAGATAGTAGTTGAGCGCCGGCCGGCACTTGGCGCAGCCGCAGGAGGTCTTCCACTCCAGCTCCTGCATGACAGCGGGGATCGTCTTCAGGCCCTTTGCCTTGATCAGGCGCCGCACGTCGTCATGGCCAAGGCTCGTGCAGCCGCACATGGGCTGCACCGCTGCCGGATTGTAGGCGTCACCCAGCGTGAGCTTAAGCAGCTGCTCGACGAGACCCGTGCACGAGCCGCACGAGGCCGAGGCCTTGGTGTGGGCGCGCACGTCGTCGAGGCCGGTCAGCCCCTTGGCCGTGATCGCGCCGGTGATCTTGCCTTTGCAGACGCCGTTGCAGCCGCAGATTTCCGCATCATCCGCCAGTGCCGCAACGGCCGCCAAAGGGTCCGAGGAAACGCCCCCCTGGAACGCCTGGCCGAAGATCAGCGTGTCGCGCATCTCCGAGATGTCGGTCGCCTTCTTCTTGAGGTCGTTGAACCACGCGCCGTCGGCCGTCTCGCCGAACAAGACGGTGCCGATGATGCGGTTGTCCTGCAGCACCACACGCTTGTAGATGCCGGCCGACGCGTCGCGCAGGATGATCTCCTCGCGGTCGTCGCCGTCGGCGAAGTCGCCCAGCGAATAAAGGTCGATGCCGGTGACCTTGAGCTTGGTCGGCGTGTCGGAGTGGACGAAGCGCCTGTCCTCACTGTCCGTCAGTTTGGCTGCCGCCACCCGTGCCATCTCGTAGAGAGGCGCGACCAGCCCGTAGACATGGCCGCCGACCTCGGCGCATTCGCCGAGCGCCATGATGGCGGGGTCGGAAGTCCGCATGCGGTCGTCGACGACGATGCCGCGATTGACCTCGAGCCCAGCCTCCTTGGCTAAAGCGGTGCTCGGCCGGATGCCGACCGCCATCACCACCAGCGTCGCCGGAATGATCGTGCCGTCCATAAGCTCGACACCCTCGACCTTGCCGTTGCCGACAATGGCCTTGGTGTTGGCCTTGGTCATGACCTTGATGCCGCGCGCCTCGACGGCTTTCTGCAAAAGGTAGCCGGCGGCGGGATCGAGCTGGCGTTCCATCAGCGTCGGCATGACGTGCAGCACGGTGACGTCCATGCCGCGCTCCTTCAGACCGGCCGCGGCTTCTAGGCCGAGCAGGCCGCCGCCGATGACGACCGCTTTGGCGCGCGACTGCGCGGCAAGCAGCATGGCGTTGACGTCGTCGAGATCGCGGTAGCTGAGCACGCCGGGCAATTCCTTGCCCGGAACCGGAATGATGAAAGGAACCGAGCCGGTGGCGATGACCAGCCTGTCGTAGCTCTCGGTGACGCCGTGGTCCGAGGTGACGGTCTTGGCCTCCCTGTCGATGGCGACGATCCGGTGACCCTTGTAGAGGGTGATGCCGTGCTTGATGTACCAGCCGTCGCCATGGATGACGATTTCCTCGAACGCCTTCTCGCCCGAAAGCACCGGCGACAGCATGATGCGGTCGTAGTTCACGCGCGGTTCGGCGTTGAAGATGGTCACGGCGTAGCGGTCGGGCGCGGCTTCCAGCAGGTGCTCCAGCATCCTGCCCGGCGCCATGCCGTTGCCGATGATGACGAGTTTCTCGGTCATGTCGCTCTGCTCCGATCTATTCGGCGGCGTAGGAAAGAGATGCGTTGTTGACGGCGGCGGCGCGCTCCATCCGGCGGATGGTGACGTGCATCCAGACCAGGCAGGAGACGACGATGAGGAAGAGCAGCATGAAGCAGCTCGACCAGACCCCGGTGAGATCGTTCAGCGCGCCGAAGGCGATCGGCAGGATGAAGCCGCCGAGCCCGCCGATCATGCCGACGACGCCGCCGACCGCGCCTACGCTCTGCGGATAATAGGCGGGGATGTGCTTGTAGACGGCCGCCTTGCCGAGGCTCATGAAGAAGCCGAGCACGCAGGCGACGGCGATGAAGGCGAGCGGGCCGATCTCGAAATGGAAGGGGATCGGCCCGCTGATGCCGCGCACGACATAGTCTGCCGAGGGGAGAGACAGAACGAGTGTCGCGACGGCACAGACGCTGAAGGTCCAGTAGAGCACGGTGCGGGCGCCGATGCGGTCGGAAAGCACGCCGCCATAGGCGCGGAAGATGCTGGCGGGGATCGAATAGGCGGCGCCGATCATGCCGGCGGTGGCGATGCCGAAACCGTAGACGCCGATCAGGTAGCGCGGCAGCCAGAGCGACAGCGCCACGAACGCGCCGAAGGAGAAGAAATAGTAGAACGCGAAGCGCCAGACCCGCAGGTTCTTCAGCGGCGCGAATTCCTGCCAGAAGCTTCTTGCCGGCGCCGCCTTGCCGGCGCGGCGCTCGCGGATGACCGGATCGTCGCCGGTTGTGAACCAGAAGATGGCGGCCATGACGACCAGCGCCGCGGCCCAGATCAACGCCACCGACTGCCAGCCCCAGGCGAGCAGCACGAACGGCGCCAGGAACTTGGTGACAGCGGCACCGACATTGCCGACGCCGAAAATGCCGAGCGCGGTGCCTTGTTTTCCGGCCGGGAAGAAGCGCGAGACATAGGCGACGCCGACGGCAAAGGAGCCGCCGGCAAGGCCGACGCCGAGAGCGGCAAGCAGCATCTGACCGTAGGTGTGGGCGAAAGCGAGCAGGAAGGTCGCGATCGCCGCGGCGAGCATGGTCGCTGTATAGACCAGGCGTCCGCCATAGCGGTCGGTCCAGACGCCGAGCACCATGCGCACGAGCGAGCCCGTCAGGATCGGCGTGCCGACGAGCAGGCCGAACTCGGTCTCGTTCAGGCCGAGTTCCTGTTTGATGCGCACGCCGATGATGGAAAAGATCGTCCACACCGCAAAGCACACGGTGAAGGCGATGGTGGACATCACGAGCGCCTGCCTTGAAGCACTGTCCTGGCTGGGCGCGGCTGGGAGGTTTGCGGTCATCTTGAGCTCCGGTTTGCGGCGTGGGAGGCGCCGCTCGTTGTGTTGATCAGAGGCGTGGCATCGGTCAGCGGGGCGAGGCCGGGACTTGCGCACTCACTTGCGGGCTTTTGCCTTCGGTTTGGTGATTGGCTGGAAACAGCAGGAGCGCCGCGGTGAACAGCGCCGCGGTCAGCGCGCTGCTCGCCAGGAAATCGCGGCGGGTGAAATCCCTGAGCAATGTCGTTGCGATCCGTTTGGTCATCGTCGTCTCCGGTCCAAAACGAAAAAAGCCGCCGTCCAAGCCTCGCGCGTCCGTAAATCCGGGATCGCGCATTGACCTGAGCGGCAGCTTTGCCTGTGGCGCCCGCCATTGGACGCCTGTTCCATTGCCCGCGAACGGGCTCGATTATTTCAAAGCACGAAGCGTGCCAGTTTCGCTCGAAAGCTGAATTTCAAGGAAAATCAATGACGTGGAAGCTTTGCCCTTCGACCGCGCCGAGCGGCGACGCGGTCAAACATTGATCAATGGCACCAGCATTGCGCATAAATTTTGTGCAATGCACAAGAATGGCGCGCAAATGATCAGGCGCGCCGCTGGCCGGCAATATAGGCGTCTATCCGGTCCGGATCGAAGATCTGGCCGTCGAAAAATCCGTCGGGGCCAAGGACCAGGCTTGCCCCCGCTGAGCCGACCGGCGTTGCCATCCTCAGCGCGCCTTCCACCTTGGCATTGGCGCCTGGCAAGGCGACGCCAAGCGGCCTCAACGCCGCGCGGTAGAGGTCGGGCCGATAGCAGTCGCGGGCGATGGCGAGGTTTTGCGGCGTATGCGGCAACTGCCCCCAACGCACCATCTGCGTGTAGAACCAGAGCGCATGACTCTTCCAGGGAAAGTTGGCCGCCTTGTCGAAGGGCAGGAAGAAATCCTCGACGCGCCGTGCCGCGCCCCCGCCAAGTTGAAGCTGCCCGGTCAGGGCCGGCATCTGGATCGCCTCCGGCTGGCCGAGGAAGTCGGGTCTCGCCATCAGCGCCGCCAGCTCACCGCGGTGTGCCGGGTCCTGACACCAGCGGGCGGAATGATGCAGCGCCCTCAGCAGCGCCGCCAGCGCGTCCGGGTTCTCTTCGGCCCACATCTTGCGCACCCCGATCACCTTTTCCGGGCTGTTGCGCCACAGCAGCGCCTTCACGGTGACGATGTGGCCGGTGCCTGCCGCGACGGCGGCGCTGTTCCAGGGCTCGCCGACGCAATAGCCGTCGATGCGGCCGGCGGCCAATGCATCGGCCATGAAGGGCGGCGGCACGATGACAATCTCGATGTCGCGGTCGGGATCGACGCCGCAGGCGGCGAGCCAGTAGCGCAGCTCATAATTGTGCCCGGAATGCGGATGCACGACGGCGAAACGCAGCGGTTCGCGGCCGGCGGCCGCCCGCTCGCGGATCAGTGCGCCGAGCGCTGCTCCGGCGCGCGCCGGATCGAGGTCAGGTGCTGCGCCATGCGCCGCCATGCCTTGCCACACCGCATTGGAAACAGTGACGCAGTTGCCGCCGAGCCCGAGCGAGAACGGCACGATGGTCTCGGAAGCAAGCGGCGTGAGGCCGAGGCTGCAGGCGAGCGGCATCGGGCCGAGCATATGGGCGACATCGAAGTGGCCGATGGCGATGCGGTCGCGGATATTGGCCCAGGAGGTCTCGCGATGCAGCTTGAGCTCGATGCCCTCGAGCGCGGCAAAGCCCATCTCGCCGGCTGCGACCAGGACGGCGCTGTCGAAGAGCGGCATGAAGCCGGCGGTGATCTGATGCGCTGCCGACATGCTCATTCGCCCTCCAGCGGTCCCAGCAATCCCGCCGCCATCACCAGGCTCTGGGCGATGTCGGCGATCTTGCGGTTCTGGTTCATGGCGGTCTTGCGCAGCAGCGCATAGGCCGCCTCCTCGCTTAAGCCCCGCGACTTCATCAATATGCCCTTGGCCCGGTCGATGACCTTGCGGTTCTCGAGCTCGCTGCGCGCCTCCTCCAGTTCGCGCGCCATGCGCGAGAAAGCATTGAAGCGACTGATCGCCATGTCGAGGATCGGCTTGATGCGCTCCTTCTTCAGCCCGTCGATCACATAGGCGGACACGCCGGCATCGACGGCCGCTTCGATCGAGGCCTGGTCGGAGCGGTCGACGAACATCGCGATCGGCCGCTTCACCACGCGCGACAGCTGGAACATGTTCTCCAGCATGTCGCGGTTGGCATTTTCGAGATCGATGACGATGACGTCCGGCTCGATCTCGGCGATGCGCCGGGCGATGCCGGCGACGTCATGGACGACTGTGACATGGCGATGGCCGGCGTCCCGCAATCCGGCCTCGATGATCGAGGCACGGATGCGGTTCTCGTCGATAACAAGGATGGTCAACGAACCGGCGGACATGCGCCTATTGTGCAGGCCGGGCGGAATTGTGCAATGCGGCAATCGACTGGGGTGGATCGCAACCGCCCCCAATGAATGAACTGCTGCGCTATCGCGCCCAACCCTGTGTTGCGGCCAAGGGAGGTTGGCCGCCTTTCTCACTCCTCTCTGAAGGCGTGAGCAAAACTGTCGGCGACCGGCTGGAAGAGATACTCGAGCATGGTTCGCTTGCCTGTAACAACGGAGACCTCCACCGGCATTCCCGGATATAGCTTCACTTGCGGAAGCTTCTTAAGCTCATCGGCGCCCACCTCGACGGTCCCCCGGAAAAAAGTCGCGCCGCTGCGCTCGTCGATCTCTGCGTCGGCCGAAACACGGGTAAGGGCGCCCTTCACCGTGGGCGTGGTTCTCTGCTTATAGGCGACCAGCCGCACCGTCGCCGGCAGACCGGGGCGAACGATATCGATATCCAGGGGCTGAAGCTTGACGTCCAGCACCATCTTGTCCTGATCGGGAACGAGATCGAGAATAATCCCGCCGGGAGGTACAACTCCGCCCGGCGTGAAATATCGAAGGTTCATCACCGCCCCATCTTCCGGCGCAACGACATCGCGGCGCGCCGCGCGCGCGTCGGTCTTCTGAAGCGCCTTTTCGAGCTCGGAGCGTTTGGTCTGGATGTCACGAAGGTCCTCAGCCGCCTTCTTGATGTACGAAAGCCGGCCATTGTCGATCTGCGCATTGGCCTCGGCGATCTGCTGCCGCAAGCTTTCTATGTTCCCACGGTTCGACTCAGCCTCGCCTTGTGCTGCGATGATCTGCCGTTCGAGCTGGAGCACGCGGGACTTCACCCCATAGCCTTTCTTGAGAAGCGTGCGGGCGTCGGCCAACTCTTCCCGCAGAGACGGCAACTGGATCTCGAAGGCCGCAACTCTCGCAGCGAGCGCCGACATCTGGGCATGGTACTGGGCGATCCGCTGCTGCCAGACTTCGACCTCCGACGCCTGAACCTTGGCCTGGTCCTGGAAGATACGCTCCTGACCGGCAAGGGCCTCGGCGACGGTCGGTTCGCTTCGCCGGGCCGACAGGTCTGCCGGGAATGGAATCGTGCTCAGGCCGTCGCGCTGCGCGATC
Source organism: Mesorhizobium sp. CA15 (assembly GCF_020165215.1). Taxonomy (NCBI): domain Bacteria; kingdom Pseudomonadati; phylum Pseudomonadota; class Alphaproteobacteria; order Hyphomicrobiales; family Phyllobacteriaceae; genus Mesorhizobium; species Mesorhizobium sp. CA15. The sequence continues at coordinate 3,332 of NZ_JAIUHQ010000005.1, read as the reverse complement.
AGGCGGGCTTCGCCGGCGAGCGCCGCATCGAGTTCACCGCGCACGGCATCGCGGTCGGATTCCGCGTCGAGCCCGTCGAGGCGGACCAGTATCTGGCCCTGCCTGACCTGGTCTCCTTCCCGGACCAGGATTTCCCGGATGATGCCGCCTTCCAGGTGCTGTACGGTCTTGCGATTGCTGTCGACCTTCACTACCCCGGGCGCGACCGCAGCGCTTGTCAGCGGCGCGGTGGCTGCCCAGAGGCCGAAGCCGCCGAACAGCAGGCCGATGACGGTCAGGCCGCCGAAGACATGGGCGCTCACCGCCGGCCAGGCGGGCGGTGGCGGCGGCATTTCCAACGACAAGGTGGCTTCCGTCACGATCCGGTCCTTTCGGAGCTCACGACTCGGACCTGCGGCGCAGCCGAGTTCTGCTCGGGGCGGCGCAGTTGCGCAAGCACGACGTCGCGCGGGCCGAACATCTGCGACTGGCCTTCGTTTAACACCAGGACGCAATCGACGTTCACCATCAGCGACGGGCGGTGGGCGACGATCACCACGGTCGAACCTGCCTCCTTCATCGCGGCAATCGCCTGGTTCAGGGCTTCCTCGCCGACGGCATCGAGATTGGAGTTCGGCTCGTCCAGCACCAGCAGCGCCGGACGGCGATAGAGCGCCCTGGCAAGCCCTATGCGCTGGCGCTGCCCCCCGGAGAGCACCGAACCCTGCTCGCCTATCTCGGTATCATAGCCATTTGGGAGCCTGAGGATCATCTCGTGCACGCCCGCCATCCGGGCGGCGGCCACGATCTCGGCCGGATCGCCTTGCTCCATGCGGGCGATGTTCTCGCGGACGGTTCCGGGAAAGAGTTCGACGTCCTGGGGGAGATAGCCCACATAGGAGCCGAAATCGGCGCGGTTCCAGGCAAACACGTCGACACTGTCGAGCCGAACCCGCCCCTGCTGTGGCGAAAGCATGCCGACGATCAGGCGGGCAAGCGTCGACTTGCCGGCGGCCGACGGCCCGATCACCGCAAGCACCTGGCCCGGCGGCACGGCGAAGGAGAGGTTCCTGAGCACGGGCTCCTTTGCGCCAGCCGGCATATATGTGACGGCGTCGACCGAGAGCTGCCCCTGGGGACGCGGCAATTCCATCCCCGGCGGGCGCAGCGACGGAGTCTCGAACAGCCGGTCCAGCCGGCGCCAGGCCTCGCGCGCGGCGGTGGTCTGCTTCCAGGTGGCGATAGCCTGCTCGACCGGCGCGAGCGCGCGCGACATGATGATTGACGCCGCGATCATGGCGCCGGGCGAGACTTCGTGGCGCAGCGACAGCCAGGCGCCGAGCCCCAGCACCGCGACCTGCAGGAACATCCGGAACGGCTTGGTGAATGCATTGATCAGGCCGGCCCAGTCGCTGGCGGTTGTCTGCAGCGCGAGCACGGACGCATTGGCCGCGTCCCAACGTCGGGCGAGCACCCCGCCCATGCCCATCCCGTCGATGACTTCGGCATTGCGGAAACCGGCATCCGCCGCCTGGTAGGCGCGCGCGGAAGCAGCGTTGGCCTGCTTGAGCGTGTTGGCCGTCAGCGCGTTGTTGGCAAGGGCGAGGCCGAACAAGATGATCGCACCGCCCAGCGCCAGAAGTCCGAGCAGGGGATGCAGCAGGAAGACGAAGCCGAGATAGAGCGGCATCCATGGCGCGTCGAACAGCGCCATGATGCCGCCGCCGCCAAGATAGCCGCGCAACGTGGCGAGGTCGCGCAGCGCCTCGGTGCGGTAGGAGGAGCCGCGCAACGCGTTCTCAAGCCCGCGGCCCAGCACCTGCGGCGACAGCATGCGGTCGATCCAGGTGCCGAGCTGCACCAGCAACCGGGAGCGGAAGAATTCGAGCGCGCCCATTGCAGCCAGCGCCGCCGTCGTGATCAGCGTCAGATAGACGAGCGTTTCCACGCTGCGTCCCGTCAGCACGCGATCATAGACCTGCAGCATGTAGATCGAGGTCGAGAGCACGAGCAGGTTGATGACGAAGCTGAACCCCGCCACCGCGGCGAAACCGCCGCGGCAGCGGGAGAGAGCAAGCTTTAGGGGAGAGAGGCCTTGCATCATCTTATCTGCCGCCCTCTGTCACTTTTCATGGTTGTCAGGCGCTCAGGTTGAAGTCGTTGGCAGTGAGCGTGGATACCCCCATCAGATGGATTTCAATGATGTGGGCTCCGCCCGCCACACTCTCGGCCGAGGTTCCGGTATTGGCATAAACGATCGTGTTGCCACTCCCGTCGCTCTGCCAGGCAACGGTATGAGCGGCCAGATTTCCACCCGAGACCGTGCCGGTTGCCGTTAGGCCAAGGGCGCTCGCAAAGTCGATGAAGTCGTGACCCGTTGCCGCCGTCCCGTGCTGGAAATCGAGAATGGTGTCGAAGGCCGCACGGGTTGAATCGCTCACCGCCTCGAACCGGAAATGATCATCCCCGGCTCCGCCGCTCAACCAGTCGGCGCCGCCAAGGCCCTTGATCGTATCGTTGCCGCTTCCGCCGAAGATGTAGTCGACGCCGCTGGAGCCTGTCAGCCCGTCGGCGCCGGCACGACCGTCCGCGATGTTGGGGTTCGTGCTGCTGAGAACGATTCCGTCATCCCCGCTTCCGCCGCTGCTGCCGTTGCCGATCCAGACATTGAAAGTTAGCGGCGACGAGGAAGCGGCATGGTTGTCGGTCGCGGTGACTGTGAGCGTCCCGTTCAGTGTCTGCCCTGTAGGCACGTTGACAATTAGCGAGCCGTTGCTGGCAACGGAGACCGAGCCATTGCTGTTGAGGCCGGGCGTGAAAGTGCTCGTGAATGTGACGGTGTCCTGAGCATCGGGATCGGTCGAAACAAACGAGCCTAGGCTCGGAGCCTGTCCATCCGCCGATGGCGCCGAGCTTGGGACGAAAACCGGGGCGCTCGGCGCATGGTTGGTCACAGGCTCGTCGGCACCGTTCACCGTGATGTCGATGACGTGGTCCGTGCCATCTACCGACGTTACATGGATCTGATCATGCGGATGATCCGCGGAGTTCAGAGCCTGAACGTTGGCGGCGCCATTGTTGAGCGTATAAACCCAGTCGCCGGCGGCATCGATGGTCAATGACCCGTATGTGCCCGCGATCGGATTGCTGCCGTTGTGCACCTGGAACGAACTCTGGCCTGCGTCAGGGTCGTTGACGGTCAGAGCACCGTTTACGGTCAGCACGGCGTCCTCGGTCACCGAACCGCTGCTCGTGCCGGTGATCACCGCCGCGTCATTGGTGCCGTGGATGGTGACGGTGAGCACCTTGCTGGTGCCGTCCGCGGTGGCCACCGTGATGCTGTCGGTATAGTC